>CACXPX010000021.1 GCA_902769705.1 uncultured Prevotellaceae bacterium | reverse complement strand
GCAAAGGTACAACAAAATAAAATTGCCACCAAATATTTTCACGAAAAAATTCACACCAAATGAAAAATTTTCCGAATTCTTGACACAAATCAAGAGAAATTATCAAAAATAACCAGTTCGCGAGGTAAAGTTATGACTTTTAAGCGTTCATACCACACTTTTGCAGAACCCGCCAAATGACGTTTCGTATGGCTACTGATAATGTAATACGAAGCGCGATATTCGTCCATCAAATCAGAAAACGCTTTTTTGATACGAGAACACTTCTCATTGATAGCATTATCCAGCGGATCAACTATGCGGTCAACACCCTCCTCTATCTTGGCCAAGCTCATCCATCTCGATGTTTCCTTATACCAATGAAGCAATTCACCACGATAGTCAACCAACTTTTTGAATTCAATCCCTTCAGGGTGATGGAGGAAAAGCAGATAGACGGCTTTATGAAGTGGGGGCAGTTCCACCTCTATATTATTATATAAGGTGAGAAAAAAACGATAGTCGCTTGTTATATGCAGAGGACTCAAATTGCCACGAGCTGCCTCAATGCGCAATTCCTCAAGCGCAGGCACACCGATAGCACGGAGCAAAAGGTCGTTCCGTCCCATACGCTGAAGCATCTGCACCCGTGTGCGAATTTCTTCAACCAGCCTTGCCTCTTCGTCGTTCATTTCCATATATTAGATTGCAAAAATAAAGAAATATCTCGAATCTTCACAACCAAAGGCGAGATATTTTTCATCTTTCGTTTACTTTCCCAAAAAAATTGTATCTTTGCACCGTCAAAAACAAAATCATTAAAACAAATGAACAGAAAACTGTTATTCATAGTGGTCGCATTCATGTTCACAACCACTCTTTTGGCTCAAGACGGCCCTACTATGGGGTGGAGTTCATGGAACACATATGGTGTGAATATCAACGAGAACCTCATCAAACGCCAAGCCGATGCAATGGTATCGAAAGGCCTAAAAGATGTGGGATTCGACCACATAAATATCGACGACGGCTATTTTGGCGGACGCGACAAGACCGACGGACACTTGCTTATCCACAAGACTCGCTTTCCGAACGGTCTGAAACCTATTGTCGAATATATCCACTCCAAAGGGCTCAAGGCCGGTATCTACAGCGATGCAGGACGAAATACCTGTGGCAGCATGTTCAACGGCGATGCTACAGGAAAAGGCGTAGGGCTCTATGAGCACGACCAACAAGACGCTGACTACTTCTTCAACGACTGCGGTTTCGACTTTATCAAAGTTGATTTTTGTGGCGGTTCCTACTATCACAACGAAGACCATCTGGTGCTGGACGAGCAACAGCGTTATACTGCCATCAGTCAAGCCATCAAGAACACGGGACGTACCGATGTGCGCATGAATGCCTGCCGTTGGGCCTATCCTGGGACATGGGTCAGTGAAGTTGCATTCTCGTGGCGCACTACAGGCGACATCAATAACTCATGGGGCTCAGTAAAGGATATTCTAGCTGAAAACCTATACTTGAGCGCCTACTGTCATGATGGTCATTTCAACGATATGGATATGCTCGAAGTTGGCCGTTCGCTCTCTGTTGAGGAAGACAAGACACACTTCGGCATGTGGTGCATTATGGCTTCGCCTTTGCTTATTGGCTGCGATATGACCAACATCAAGTCACAAACGCTCACCCTACTGAAAAACAAGGAACTCATCGCATTGAACCAAGACCCACTCTACCAACAAGCCTACGTGGCTGGTTTGACGAACGGTTGTCACATCCTTGTGAAAGACATAGAGACTCAGAACGGAACAAAACGTGCTTTTGCCTTATACAACCCCAACGATAATGCACGAGCCGCCACGATAAAGTTCAGCCAAATAGACTTAGCAGGAAAAGTTCAACTGCGCGACGTATTCCAGAAAAAGGACTTGGGCGACTTTGAAAACCAATATGAAGTCACTATTCCCGCTCACGGAACACGCATCTATGTAGCCGAAGGCGAAACACGCTTGGAACGCACCCGCTATGAAGCCGAAACTGCCTATATCAGCGACTATCAGGAAATAAAGAACAACCAAGCCGAAAAAACTGGCATCTACGAGGCAGCCGACTACTGTTCGGCGGGTTATAAGGCTGGTTGGCTGGGACAGAGCGAGCAGAACGACCTTCAATGGCGCAACGTCTATTCCGACAATGGCGGAAAATATCGGCTGACAATTGCTTACATCAGCGGCGAAAACCGCAACATCACCGTCAGCGTGAACAGCAAGAAAGTGCAAACCGTCAATGTGAACTCGGGCGGTTGGAGCACTGTGGGACGTCGGAATATTGACATCAACCTCGAAAAAGGTTACAATATCATCCGTTTGAGCAATGCAACAGGCTGGATGCCCGACATCGACTATATGGAGCTGAAGCTGACAGAACCATCAGCTATCGGAAACATAACGATGACACCCGACAACGATGCTCCCACATACGATTTGCAAGGCCGCCGCATCAATCCCAATCAGACACGCGGAATCGTTATCACAAACGGACAAAAAATACTGCACCAATAACTGAAAAGAATGAAAACATACACCCACTGGTTGTTTGCCATCATTTTGTTGGCCATCCCGTGTTTCCTTTCGGCACAAGAAACTCCCAATTCGCGGCAAGCGCGACAGATGTTCGACCGGACCTACAACATGGTGTTTGGCGCGCAAGGATGTTCACTCAACTATGATGTTAACTTGGTTGGCGTCTACAAGGCCCGGGGCTCTATCTGCTATAAAGGGAAAAAAAGTAAATTCGTGGAAAGCCGCTACGTTGCTTGGAACGATGGTGTTACACATACATTGGTGGACAATAGGAAGAAAACTGTCAGCATCTTCGACGCCACATCCGACAAGAAGGACAAATATTCGAGCAACTTCAAGTTTTCGCCCGACGACTATACCTACTCTGTTGAGAATGCTGAAGGCGGTTATCTGCTTACGCTGAAGTTGAAACCCGGACGCAAAGGAATGAAAATCGTAAAGGCACTCATCGACAAACAAACGCGTGTGCCCATCAACCTACGCATCAAAGTGGCGCTGTTTTGGGCTCACATCAACATCACCAACTTCAAGAGCGGTAACATCAGCGATGCCATTTTCAAGTTTCCCGCCAAGCAATACACCAGCTACAAGGTCATCGACAAACGCGGAGAGTGACTCCAATTTCATCCGCTACAAAAGACTGAAAAGCCAGAGCATACAAATGACAAAGTGTAAGCTATGCTTTGAGCTTGTCAAAGCATAGCTATGAGACGGTCAAAGCATAGCTTTGAGGCGGTCAAAGCATAGCTATGGGAAAATCAGATGATAAGTAAAAAATCCCAACAAAACGGTTATTTAAAACCGCCTTTTGCTTTACAATTTGTCACAAAACACGACCCTTTGCTGACACATTGATTTCGAGCGAAATTCCTTTTGCAAATCCTAACAAGAACAAAGCAACTCCAGCCTACTCTTCACGAGCAACGCTGGAGCTTCTTGTAGATGCATCTCTAACAAACTAACTAAACGTAACGGCACTTTTACGCACCTAATTGAAACGCTACTATTTGAGATGGAAAATGACGGGGAACGAAATCGTGACCGACATCGGCTCGCCTTCAGCGTTGCAGGCAGGCTTCCACTTCGGAGCCTTCTTCAGCACTCGCTGCACCTCGCTAAGAAGTGCATCTTCGGCATCCTTCTGCTGTTCGTCATTGGGCTTTTGGATATTGACATTCTTATAACCGTATACCACAGAGCCCGTGTACTCCACCTCACCTTTCATATTATTCGTTACGAGATGCGGATTGGTTGTAGTACCGTCGGTATTCACACGAAAGGCAATCATCAAATTGCCTGTAACACCGTAATCGCGTGCCGGAGCCGGGTATCTCAGATTGTTAGCCAAGAAGGCATTGAAGCCTCCGTCGTAGTCGAGTTCTGGAGCCGAGGCTACCCTTCCTTTCTTCAGCACATCACTTATCTGCTTCGGGTCTTTCAGATGGATGGCATAAGCTCTTGCGAGGGCGTCGCGTTCGCCATTAAACATAGCTGTATCGGGCGGTGTTTGTTCCAGTTGCTGTTTGTGGGCTTTTGTCTCGATGACGACAAATCCATTCTTAACACGTTCTTCACCAAAGACATCAGCAACAGCTTTGCCTTTGATTACGCTGATATTGTCAATTTCTTCAGGTTTTACCTTCTTTGATAGTTCATCCAAACTGGTGTAACAGCCGCCACCATCGATAGCAACGAGAATGCTATCATTGGCAACTCTTTCAGCAGTAAGTGAAGGTAGCCTATATTCCACCACCGTCTTGGCCGTTGCAACCAACGACAAGGCGACAACAGGCACGATATAGAGCAACCGCATCCAACCGTGCTTCGGGGTTTTGTTCTTTAGCATCATGGTAATTCGTTTTTTGAGGGTACTGTCGTTGATACCGTTGGCGATGGAGTACCCGCCACAGCCAGCAGCCTTTCGGATTAACAGTTGGAGATATTGATAACGGTTGAATCCTTGAGAGACAACAGCTGCATCGGCTTCATACTCGTGGATGGTGCGCAAATCTTGGCGCAAAAACCACACTACGGGATTGAACCATTGCAAAGCCGTTAGAACATCAACGAATAGCACGTCGACAGAATGATGATTTCGAATATGCCCACACTCATGAGCCAAGAGTGCAGCATTGCTTTCTTCAAAATCGGTTTGATTCATGATGATGGTTCGCATCCAACTGAAAGGCGTTACATCTTTTTCAGCCACAGCTACAACCACCTTGCCGCCAGCCAACTGAGTCAACTGAGGTGCATCGTGTAGTTCACACTTGCTAATGAGTCGTCGCACGCTATATATAGAATATAATGTACGCGCAAAGCAGAAGACAGCACCCGACAAATAGAGCAGGAACAACACACTACCAGACGGACCTTCAAGAAGTCCTCGCCAATCCACTCCTTCCCTTTCATGAATTCCCCCTATCGTTGTCTGTTGCAAGTCAGGGTTTCCCGCTTCATTCGGAAGAATCGAAGTAGAGGATTTTGAAGGAAGTTCAGCTACCTCAACCGTCTTATGAAACGTTACAACACACAAAGGTAGCGTCAACGATAGCACAATCGTTGAAAGCAACACCATTCGGTTGAGCCGATGGAAAGTTTCGTGGGAAGCCAGCAGTTGCCAAAACAGATAGAACACCACCAGCAACACCGCAACCTTCAGGTCGTAGATGAGGAAATCCGTCATGTTGTCATTGTATTTATATTCAAAACCGTGAACTCTAAATCAGGCGTCTTCTCAAGTATCCTCTTGCTCTTTCCGCTTGATGAGATCGATGAGTTCCTGCAATTCATCCACCGAGATTTTCTCGTCTTTGACAAACGAAGATACCACACTCAAGTAGGAATTATCGAAATAGTTCTGCACCATTCCAGCAATGCCTTGCTTGCCAAATTCGCGTTCCGAGACCTGAGCATAATACTGGAACGTATTTCCAAATTGCTTATGACCCAAGAAGCCATTCTTCTCCAAAGCGCGCACCATCGTCGATAGTGTATTGAAATGGGGCTTTGGCTCCTCGTAGTATCCAAGCAACTCGCGCACGAACATAGGACCGTGCTGCCAATAAAGCTCCATTATCTCGCGTTCTTTGTTCGTCAGTTTCTTCATTTTTGTTTCATTATTTCGTTAAACATCGTGAGTCGGGCTTTCATGCCCTACCCCACACTTTCCTAACTCGTTATCAATATCCAGCGACAAAGATAACGAAAAAAAATTATACATGCAACTAAAAACTATAGTTACGTAACTATTTTAATTAGTTTTAACTTTTTGGAACACTTTTCAGCCATCTTGGAAATAAAGAAACAAGCCTTTTGAGGTTGTCTCGATTCTTGGCAAACACAAAAAAACGGTGCCTTTGAAGTTTCAAAAGCACCGTAAAATCCATTGATTCACGCAAAAGTCAATTGGGTTCATCAGGATCTTGGGTGAGTTCGGTGATTCTCTCCATGAGTTTTTTTGCACGAAGCACGAAACCAAATGGCCTTTTCTGGGGTGTTGCTCCGCCACCAATCTCCTGTCTGGGTGGAGTGGAAACTGGTGTTTGTTCAATTCTTTCATTGACTGAATCCGCAGCCTCAGAAACTTCTTCGTCGACAGATTCTGTTTCATCAACAGAAGATTCTTCTACCACAACAACTTCTGGAGTGGCGGATGTTGTGGCTTGGATGTTGGATGAAGGCTCTTGAATGTTATCGATCGGTTTCTCTTCAGTAATAGGCTCATCAGCTACAGGCGCTGGTTCCTCATCATTGCCAACTGTTACCGTGAAGGGGATGTCCTCCATTGGGCTATCCACCACTTCGTGTGCTTCCACCCTGACGGTTTCCACCACTTCCGCCTCGTTGCGCTCGAAGTTCCACACCTTTTTCTTATATGGCTTGTAAAGGTTGGCTATCAAGGATTCGAAATATTGCGCCTGAGCATTGGCTGATGTCTCTTGGATATTGGTTGCCGGTTCTTGCGCAAACTCCAAATGATCCTCAAAGCCTGTAGCAAGAATCGTCACTTTAGCATCCTCGCCTAAAGAGTTGTCATCGCTGACACCCCAGATGACATCGATATTCGGGTCAAGGGCGTCCATGAAGGCGTCGATTTCATTCATCTCGCTGACGAATAGTGGATGTTCTTCGCTGGTGTAGATATTGAACAAGATGCGTTTTGCTTTATCGATGTCGTTTCCATAAAGCAAAGGAGAGTCGAGAGCATCGATGACTGCCTTCTCCACACGATGCTCACCTCGTGCACGTCCCATTGCCATAATGGCTCCTCCACCTCCGCGCAACGTTGTCTCCACATCGCAGAAGTCCAAGTTGATGTCACCCTCTACGGTGATGAGTTCTGAAATGGACTTCGTAGCGTCACAAAGAATCTGGTCGGCACGGCGGAAAGATTCCTTGATGGTCACTTGCGAGTCACTATAGATGTCGCAGATGCGTTCATTATTGATGATGAGTAGGGCGTCTACATTCTTTCGCATCTCCTCCACTCCACGCAACGCCTTGATAATCTTGTTCTTTTTCTCGAAATAGAAGGGTATTGTCACAATGCCGATGGTCAGGATACCCATGCTTCTGGCTACGCCAGCAATAACGGGAGCGCCACCCGTGCCGGTTCCACCACCCATACCAGCTGTTACAAACACCATTTTGGTGCCATCGTCAAGCAATTTACGTATTTGCTCGATGCTGTCTTCGGCAGCCTTCCTACCCACCGACGGGTTGGCTCCAGCACCCAAACCTGTGCCGCCCAATGGGATTTTCACAGGCACTGGCGAGCTGGCCAATGATTTCGAGTCGGTGTTGCAAACAGCGAACGTCACGCTTTCTATGCCTTCACTATACATATTTTTGACTGCATTGCAGCCACCGCCCCCCACGCCAATCACCTTGATGATGTCGCGCGAACGGTCTTCAATAGGGCCGAAGTCCACCAATGGACGGGATTCTTTAATGTCTGATAGTTCCATTAGTCAAAGGAGTTAAAGGGGTTATAGTTGAGTAGAAGCCTTTCTTGCCTCTTGTTTATTTGCCTCACGATTCCCAAAAAGGGAACTTGGAGATTGCAAAGTTACAAAATACATCAATATGATTTTTGTTTTTGCAAGGCTTGCGAAGTGTTTTTTTCAAAAAAAGTCGTAACTTTGCGGCTACAATAACATTCACTTCAATGAAACTCTGGGCAATTGTTTTTTTCCTGCTCCCCATTTTGGGATGCATCTATGTTGGATGGAGCGTTTGGCGAATCCTTCCTTTGGCTTCGGTTTGGAAAGTCCTTGTTCTGGCAATCATGCTTGCTTGTATCCTTATGCTCTTCGTGGGATTCGGCATGGGACTCGACAAGATGCCGCTTCCTGTGGCCCGCGTGGTCTATGCCATAGGCACCTCGTCCATCATCGTTCTGCTTTACCTGACGATGCTGTTCCTCGTGCTCCACATCGGCCAATTGCTCCATCTCGTTCCTGCCACATTCATGAAGTCGAGTGCAGCAGGATCGCTCACGATGTTGGCAATAATGCTGGGCATCTTCATCTATGGCAACTGTCATTATTATAATAAGGTACGCGTTGCCATCGACTTGAAACCTGCTCCAACTAACCATCATTCCCTCAATGATGGGCAAAAGGGACGCTATACCATCGTTATGCTGAGCGACCTTCATTTGGGATACCACAATCCGCGCAAGGAACTTGCCCGATGGGTGGACATCATCAACGCAGAGCATCCTGACCTTATCTTGATAGCGGGCGACATTATCGACATCAGCGTCCGACCGCTCATCGAAGAAAGAATGGCTGAAGAGTTCCATCGCCTTCAAGCGCCCATCTATGCTTGCCTGGGCAACCACGAATACTTCAGTGGTGAGCCTCGTGCCCAACAATTCTACAACGATGCCGGAATACATCTGCTACGTGACAGTAGCGTAACCCTACCCCAACTCGGCAATCTCACCATCATCGGGCGCGACGACCGAATGAACCGCAGGCGCAAGCCGGTTGCACAACTCACGCAAGAAGCCCTTCCACAAGGAGGACAAAGACCTTTCACCATTCTCCTCGACCACCAGCCCTACAATCTGGAACTCTCCGAACAAGCAGGCGTGGACTTCCAACTCAGCGGACACACCCACTACGGACAAGTGTGGCCCATCAGCTGGATAGAAGACGCTATGTACGAGAATGCTTACGGACTCAGCGAGCGAGGACGAACCAAGTTTTACGTGACAAGTGGCATTGGCATCTGGGGCGGAAAATTCCGCATCGGCACTCAATCCGAATACGTGGTCGCCACACTTGACGCCAATTGACGAACCACATACAAATAGACATCATATCCATCAACAAAAAACTATAGGAGATGAACAACTTCATCGTTTCTTCCAACAAAGTCAAGCGCTACGCTGCTTGGTTCTGGATGATTGTTGCACTCTTCATCCTGATGAACATTCCTGCACCCAGGACCACTTCCATCAGCGGCTATTCGGGCCTCGACGCCCTTCACGAACTGATTACCGCACGTTGGATGAAATACGCCTTCGCGATAGCCTACACAGCCGCTTTCCTATGGATGATTTGGCAAATAGCAGCCCATCTGCCCGAGAAACACCGATGGTTGAGATGGACGCTGTGGGCTGTCATCATCACGTGTTTGTGCCGTTGGCTCTACACTTGGTTGGTGCCCGTTCACGATTTCCAATCTGCTCATTTCAGAACGTATCAGACGATACAGTCCTTAACCATCACGCTATATATCGTCAGCCTGCTATGGACGGGATATCTGCTAATTCGCAACTACGGCGGGCGGTTACGACATCTGGGGTGGGCCATCCTTGCATGGCAACTTGTCCCAACGTTCCTCCCCGTGTTGCTCTACTTCCTATTGTCGCGATACGACTTTATTTCTTATCTGTGGCTCATCGAATGGCCTCTAGCCATTTACACTTTCTGGCGGATGCGCCAAGTGTTTATCCCCAATTGGGAAGGCTGAGGATTTGACAATTGGACGATTGAACTATTTCACTATTGGACCGCTCGGCAGAAGGACGCTTTTCTTGCGCTCCGTAGGTGCTCAGGCAAGCAACCTCGTAATCCCAAAGCGCAGCCGACTAAAAGAATTGACAATTATCTATTTCACGACCGTAGCTTTCACAATACGCACGTCGTCAACCGGACGGGCATAGTCGTCGGTCTGCACATAATTGATTTTCCTGACCACATCCAGCCCTTCCACCACTTCGCCGAAGACGGTGTACTGCCCGTCGAGGTGGGGCGTTCCGCCATACTTGCGATAGTAGTCGCGAATGTCCTCGGTCAGTTTCACCGTGCCGCCAGTAGCCTGGTCGAGCCGTTCTTGAAAGCGGTCGAGCGACAACGAACTGTAATTCGTTCCATACACAATGTAGAACTGGCTGGCCGAGGAAGCCCTTTCAGGATTCGCTGCATCACCCTCTCGGGCAGCCGCCAATGCGCCACGTTTATGGAAATACTTGGGGAAGACGATTTCGGCAGGCACCGTATAGTCGGGCGAGTGAAGTCCTACGGTCTCCCCGGGCTTTGCGTGACGCGTGGTAGAGTCGCCCGTCTGAATCATGAAGTCGGCTATCACGCGATGAAACAGGTTGCCGTCGTAGAAACCTTCGCCCACCAACTTCAGGAAATTGTCGCGATGGCGCGGCGTCTCGTTGTAGAGCACCACCCGGATGTTGCCCATCGTAGTTTCGAAAAGCACTTCATGGCGCACGCTGTCGGCCTCCTGAGCAGCACCATTAGCCGCAAAAGCAGCGAACAGCGCACATAAGAAAATCAATCGTTTCATGTCCATTAATGGTTTATATTCATTTTTTTGCGTACAAAAATACAAAAAAATAGCGATATATCAATATTATTTCGTATTTTTGCATCTGAACAACATTTAACCACCAAAACGTATGAGCAAACCTTTGACATTCCTGTTTTGCTTAGTCATGCTTTTTACCGCATGCAGCAACAATCCCAAGAACGACGCATCGGCCGACAACAATGCCACGTCCAGTGAAAAACCATCTATACAGGAAGGGGGGAAATCCCTTGAAGTGCAGAACATTGCCGACGGATGGACCACTAAGACCATCAACGTGGAAAACGGCGGACAAGCCCCTAACATCGAACAACTCGTGGAGGCTTTCAGCCGAGCATGGCCCACTTCCGCCATCAATGGCAAGAAGACTGTAGACGCCCCCAACGGCTGGCTCTCGAGCGAAGTGGAAGGGCAGACGCTGACGGCTTGCCAGTGGAAACGCCCGAATGGGCACCAGCTGTTCGCCGTGAACTTGGCACAGCCCGTCGAACCCACCATCAATGTCGTGATGTTCTACGACTACGACCCTGCAAAAGGCACGCTGACCCCCGACAAGAGTTCGCCGACGGACTTCAAGCCTTCCTTCGAGGGGAACATTGTGGAATACAAGTTGCCACGAACAGGCAAGGATATCACCATCAACGAGTTTGTCCCCGGATGGGAAAAGTACATCCGTCACACCTACGCCTTCGACGGAACAAAGCACAAGTTTGCCCGCACCACCATCGACGACTACGCCAAGATGACTAAGCTCTACGACGAGTTCGACGACATGTACAAAAGCGAAGACCACACGTTGGTCAAGTATGCGCTCGTAGACATCGACCAAGATGGCAATCCCGAGCTCTGGCTGCGCAGCCAGAAAGAGGAAGACGGTGCCTTCTTTGCCATCAACCAAGGGAAGATATGGCTGCTCGAAACCGAGAACTATCATTCCACCGTATACCTCCGCAAAGGCATCATCCAGCAGTCGGGAGGCTGTGGAACAGGCTGCCAATTCTCCCGTTTCACGACGGTGAAAGGCAGCAAGCCGGGCGACGTCTGGAATGTCCTCACCGAATATGGATTCGAAGACGGTGACGAGGGAACCAGCTCGTGGGAGAAAAACGGCAACGAGATACCCGAGGCTGAGGGCGACAAGTTCATGCAATCCCTCGACAACGATTTTGAGTTCACACCCCAGTGGCGACCTTTGGGGAATCTCTAATCCCGCCCCGATACGACAAACAGTCTTGCATATAATCTCTAACATCCATTTCCAATATGAAACAAAAAATCATAACAGCTTTTCTTGCCGCCTGCCTCCTGGCCCTGACATCTTGTAACCAAGGAAAAAGCGGCACGGCAGAAAAAGACGCGCCTGCCGACTCCACCGAACAAGTAGCCACCGAAACTGGCAACTCGCTGCCACCACGCAAGGACATCTATGAACTGAAAGAGGTGAAAGAAGGATGGAATGCCCTGAGCATTCCTGTGGAAAACGCATCGGGCGACATCGACGTCCTTCAATTGGCGAAAGCTTTCAACCACGCATGGCCCACAGCCATCGGCAACACGCTGACGTTGAAGAGCGAAGGAAAGAGTGTTCCACAATCCAATGGTTACCCCGACCTGAAAGTGAAAACCGACAAAGCGGGGGGATACATTGAAGCCCTTGGCAGCAAAACGGGCGATGCCGAAGACATGATGGTCAGCGTCGTCGACCGTGAGAACGGGCACAAGCTCTTTATGGCCTGCTTGGCTTGGCCCATTGCCAATGTCGACCAGTTCGTCTGCGCTTACGACTTCGACCCCGCAACAGCTAAGCTCACACCTGAAGACAGCCCCGCAACCCACTTCAAGGGATTGCTGAAGAAACCTTACTTGAACTACGTGTTGCCCCAAGGTTCCAAGGAATTCATCATTGAGGAAGACGCAAGCTTGGTTTTGCGCCATGTCTACCGATTCGACGGAAACCAATTCCGTCTGGCTGGCATCCGCATTGGCGAACAAGACCGACTCATCCAACTCTTCAACGAAGAAAAAGCTGAAGACGGCGGAGACCGACTCACCAAGTGGGCCTTGATAGACATCGATCAAGACGGAGTGTACGAAGTGTGGATGAGAGCCGACAACGACAAGAACGGAGCCTTCTTTGCCTTCGGCGATTTCGACGGCCCACAACTGCTCATCTCTGAGACAAGCCGCTTCAGGCCGACACTCGCACCCGGCCGTGTGACTGTAGGAGGACCTGCCGGAGGCCCATCTTACTACACGAACACCATCACGCTGAAAGACAGCCAGCGTGAACACGAGCTCACTTGCATGCAAGTATATGAAGACTGCGAATACTCACTCGACGGAAAAGACATCACCACCGAGGAAGGCAAAGCTTTCCAAGCCACCATCTCCAAGAAAATCTACGAACCCAAAGTTGAATGGCACAAACTGATGCCGTAATTGGAAATTGATAAAACTCCTATAAAGAAGAATCGGGGCGACATAAACTTGTCGCCCCGATTTTACTTATAATGTACTTGTTTTCTTCAAGAAGTTTAATAGATGTCGCTTCTCTTCATTTCGTCACGGTCAATCTTCTTGCTGTCGAGTGCCCGCCAAGCGTATGCGATATATGCCAACACGAAAGGAATGAAGATGCTCACCCACGCCATCGTTCGCAAAGTGAACTCGCTGGAACATGAATTCATGATGTGAAGCGAACTCTGCAAGTCTTCATTAGATGGGTAGTAGCACGTATTGTTCCAACCCGCACATAGCAACAAGCACAACACCACGAGCACCACACCGATGCCTGCCGGCCAAATGCCACCAATGTAAGTCTTCGAAACTATAGTGCGCAAAATGCCGTAAAGCAACAGCACGACACCTACAAGAATGCCCACCGTGAGATACCACATGTCTATGAGGTTCTGCCAATATTTTCCTTCGACAATGCCAACAACACCCGTTTGTGGGTCATAAGCATAGCCATATCCCAGCAAAGTGCGGACAAGGAATACAAGGAAGAGCACCAAGAACACTATTGAGTTGCCCACAAGTTGAACACTACCGCGCGAACGGATATTCTCATCGTTCACATTATTCATAATGTACAATATGCCCAACACGCGCGCCAAGAAAAACACGGCAAGCCCAAAAACAAGGTTCCACGGGTCGAGCAACGCATCAAGACCGTTCGACGCATTGGCCCAACGGCTGATGACAGGTTGCGACATCTGGAAGATATTGTCGCGTTCCACAACGAAATTGCTACCCGTGAAGAACGTAGCCACAGCCCCACCCAAGAGCAACGGGCCCAGAATGCCGTTGATGACCAAGAAAGTTTGGAATGTACGAGTACCCAGGAGATTGCCCAACTTGTTCTGGAATTCATAACTGACGGCCTGCAGAACAAACGAGAACAGGATGATCATCCACAGCCAATAGGCTCCGCCAAAGCTCGTGCTATAGAACAACGGGAAGGCTGCAAAGAATGCACCACCAAATGTAACCAGCGTGGTGAACGTGATTTCCCACTTCCTTCCAGTTGAATTGATGAGCATACGGCGCTCTTCAGCATCGCGCCCCAACTGGAAAATCATGGAGTTGGCTCCCTGCACAAACATGAGGAACACCAGCAAGGCCCCCAGCAATGAAACCAGGAACCACCAATATTGTTGTAAACAAGCGTATGTCATAACGGTTGATTGTTTAGATTTCTATATTCATGATTCGCTGCTTTCAAGGCTTTCTTCCTTCTCAGCCACTTCCACCGTGACCTTCGGACCTTTCTTGATTTCCCTCAGAAGGATGCTGATTTCAACGGCAAGCATAGTGGTGAACAAGAAGAGGAAGAGGAAGAACGTGAATGCTACAGAGCCAGCATTCAGATTGCTAACAGCCGCCCACGTGGGAAGCATGTCTTGAATGGTCCACGGTTGGCGCCCCATCTCTGCCACAATCCAACCCGACTCGCTGGCGATATAGCCAAGCGGCACGAGGGCAATAGCTACTTTGGGCAACCATTTGAATCGGTCCAATTTATCCTTGTAAACCAAGAACAGCACGACGGCAAAGAACAAGATGAAAAGACAACCCAACCCAACCATAATGCGGAACGACCAGAAACAGATAGGTATATAAGGCACCAACTGATCGGTGCTCTTCACATAACCATAACCGAAATAGGGCATATTCTCGCGAAGGTTCTTCAAACTCGATGCGGCAGTTTCTTCATTACCCGTCTTCTTCGCATTGCGATAGGTCATCAGCGAATAGATGGCCGACCGCCCACGCTTGATTTTCTCTTCATATGAAATCTCCTTCGTTCCATCGGGAAGAGTATATCCGTTGATGAGGTCGTTCACGCCTGGCACATAGCCGTGAATGTCGCGAGTGGCCATCACCGAGAGCGCATAGGGCATTGCAATACGCAAAGACGGCTCTTGCTCGTTGGCGTAGTCAGGTTGTTTGAAAGGATTCACCCATGCTACAGCCGTCAGACTCTGGTCGGTTCCTCCGTTGTAGAGCGCCTCCATAGCTGCCAACTTCATAGGTTGCGACTTGGCAACTTGTTCGCCAGAGATATGGCCGGTGAAAGCAGCCAACAACGAAGCCACCAATCCAACCACCGCACCAATCTTCAAACTCTCGACAGCCATCTTCTGCTCGCGTTTCTTCATCAGATACCAGAAACTCACGGCAACCGTGAAGACAGCTCCGATAATCCACGAAGACGTGACCGTGTGGAAGAACTTACCAACGGCAAAAGGCGACAAGGCCACTTCGAAGAACGACACCATCTCGTTGCGCATCGTGTCGGGATTGAACTCGCAACCCACAGGATTCTGCATCCAAGCATTAGCCACCAATATCCACCAAGCCGAGATGGTGGCGCCAAGCCCCGTAAGCCAAGTGGAAGCAAGGTGGAAACCACGCGAAACCTTGTTCCATCCGAAGAACATCACGGCTACAAACGTACTCTCCATGAAGAAGGCGATGATGCCCTCGATGGCCAGCGGAGCGCCAAAGATGTCGCCCACCAGCCAGGAATAGTTGCTCCAGTTGGTTCCGAACTCAAATTCGAGGATGATACCAGTAGCCACACCCATTGCGAAATTGATTCCAAAGAGTTTCTGCCAGAATTTGGCTGTGTCTTTCCAGAAGCGCTTCTTCGTGCGATAATAGCAAGTCTCCATGATGCCCATGATGACTGCCAAGCCCAGCGTGAGCGGCACGAAAAGCCAGTGATAGATGGCTGTGAGAGCAAATTGCGCCCTCGACCAATCTATCGTTCCTGTTGTGATGTCAAGCAATAAGTTTGTCATATGATAATAGATTTTAGTTTGTGCGATTCATCAGTTCCGTAGAAACATATTCCGCCTCGCCGCCTTCGGGCGCATTGGCTTTCAGGAAGTTAGGAAAAAAGAACAATTTCAGCACCACAAAGATGATGAAAAGCTTGATGATGATGACCGCCCATAGTGTTTTTCCCAATGTCATGTGGCGGAAACCATCGTAATAAAGGTCGAAAACCCGATATAAGAAGCTGTCTCTCTTCATGGTTCAAGGGTTTCAATAATTTTTCGCAAATATATACAAAAAGGATGAAACTTCCAAAACTATTCAAAGAAAAAATGCTGAAGAAAACACGAAACACTTTTTTATGAAAAAGAATGCCTCGCATCCCAAAACGCCAAAGCATGCATTTGGCCTTGTCAAACCTATGCTCTGACAGCGTCATTTGCCACATCTGACCTTGTCATATGTATCCTTTGGTCAAGTAAAATAATTTATTTTACTGAGGAAAATAATTTATTTTACCAGATGAAAAGCATGCAATGATTACACGAAAGGGCAAAAGTGACGATTCTACAGGCATGAGATGGGGTTTTCAGTTGTGCGTTGTCCTTTTTTTCCTTTTTATTACACAAAAATTAGTTGTTAATTATTTAGAAACTTAAAAATGCTTTGCAGTTTCGACGAAAACATGTACCTTTGCTTCGAAAACGAACAAAGTAAAAAACGATTAAGGAATGAAAAAACTTTGGATAGCGCTCGCCGTCGTGGTGATTCTGGCTTTGGCGGGGTTGGCCTTCTGGCTCTACAACGACCTCAACAAGCAGAAACAGGAAAACCAAGAGATGCAGGAACTGGCTGAGCTCGACAAGAAGGAAATGGAGAACGAGTATCGGCAGTTTGCCTTGCAATACAGCGAGATGAAGACGCAAATCAACAACGACTCCATCGTGGCGCAGCTGTCGGCTGAACAGGAAAAGACGCAACGGCTGCTGAAGGAGCTGCAACAGGTGAAAGCCAACGATGCGCGGGAAATCACCCGCCTGAAGAAGGAGCTCGCCACGGTGAGGGCTGTGCTGCGTTCGTATGTGATAGAAATTGACTCGCTGAACCGGCTGAACCAGAACCTCGTGGAGGAAAACACGCGGGTGAAGGCGCAATATCAGGAAGCTACGCAACAGATTGAGGGGCTGAACACCGAGAAGCAATCGCTTTCGGAGAAGGTGGCCATCGCTGCCCAGCTGGACGCCATCGGCATCTCGATGCAGCCCAAGGACAAACGCGGGAAGGACACAAAGCAGATGAGCAAATGCAAGACGGTGCAGGTGAACTTCGCGTTGGCGAAGAATGTGACGGCAACCAGCGGACTGCGCAACATCTACGTGCGCATCATGTCGCCCACAGGGTCGCTTCTTGGCGATGCCGGCAGCTTCGGCTATGAAGGCAAAACGCTGCAATGCTCGATGAAGAAGAGCGTGGAATACGGTGGTCAGGAGACGCCTGTGACCCTTTATTGGAACGTGTCGCAAGCACTCGTTGGCGGAACCTACAACGTGAGCATCTTTGCCGACGGCAACATGATTGGCTCGAAAAACTTCGCCTTCAACTGATGGCGAAAGAAAATACCTGAATATAAGAAATTGACTGAAGAGATATCGTCGGAAGACTGATATCGATATTTGCATCAACCATGAATAAGGAAATGAACAGTTGGAAGGGAAGGATGCTGCTTTGTGCGGTGTTCTGCACGCTTCAATCTTCATTCTTCATCCTCCCGTCGCAAGCGCAACAAGTGTTGACACTCGACAGTTGCCGCGCGCTGGCTTTGCGCAACAACAAGCAGCTGAATGTGGCGCGACTGAAGCAAGAGGTGGCCTACAACACGCGCAAAGCCGTCAGAACGAAGTATCTTCCGAAAGTTGACGCGCTGGCTGGATATGAGCATGTAAGCAAAGAAGTGTCGCTGCTGAAGAGCGACCAGAAGGAGATGCTGGGCAATCTGGGCACTGTGGCTGGCACGAAACTTTCTGGCAATGCCACGCAAACCATCGCGGCGTTGGCCCAGCAGGGCATTGTGACGCCTCAGGAAGCCCAGCAGTTGGGTGGCCTGCTCACGCAAATGATGTCGCCCCTGGTGGAGAAAGGAAATGAAATAGGCCAGAGTCTGCGCGATGCTTTCCGTACCGACACCCGCAACATCTGGGCAGGAGCCTTGATGGTGCGCCAACCGGTCTATCTGGGTGGGGCCATAACGGCAGCCAACCGCATGGCTGACATCGGTGAGGAAATGGCTGCCAACGATATAGACTTGCGCATTCAGTCGACCCTCCACAACATCGACCAGACCTATTGGACCGTCGTTTCGCTGAAACAAAAGCAGAAACTGGCGCAGAGCTATTATGACTTGGTGAAGAAACTGGACGACGATGTCCACAAGATGATTGACGAAGGTGTGGCAACACGCGCCGATGGGTTGAAAGTGGACGTGAAAGTGAACGAAGCCGAGATGCAATGCACGCAGGTGGAAGACGGCGTGGCATTGGCGAAAATGTTGCTTTGCCAACTCTGCGGAATCCCTGTCGGTGCCGACATTGTGCTGGCTGACGAGGAGAACAAGGAGATTGCTGTGGTAGGAGCTGTCAACGACAATCATGAAACCGACACGCGACCTGAGGTTCGGATGCTGCAAAATGCCGTCGACCTCTCGAAAGAGGCGACCAAGATTGTTCGCGCCGCATATCTTCCGCAAGTGGCTCTGACGGCTGGTTTCCTTGTTGCCAACCCCAATCCCTTCAACGGTTTTGAGAAAGAATTCGCTGGTGCGTGGAATGTGGGCGTCATAGTTCGTGTTCCTGTTTGGAGTTGGTTTGAAGGCCGATACAAGGTGCGCGCCGCCGAAGCAGCCACCAACATCGCCCTGATGGAAAAGACCGATGTGCAAGAGAAAATCGATTTGCAGGTCGCGCAATGCAAATTCCAAGTGAGCGAAGCCAATAAACGGCTGCTGATGGCTCAGAAAAGCATTGCCAGCGCTGAGGAGAACCTGCGTTGCGCAAACGTGGGATTCAGCGAAGGGGTGATTCAAGCCGCCGATGTGATGGCTGCCCAGACAGCGTGGCAAATGGCTCAAAGCCAGAAGATTGACGCTGAGGTGGAAGTGCGTCTGTCACATATCAACTTGCAAAAAGCGTTGGGAGTGCTCCGCTGAAGATGAAAGATGAAAGATTAAAAATGAAAAATGATAAATTGAAATAAGTGATAATAATAATATGTCAGCAAAAACACAACACAACAACATTCTCTTGGCCGTGCTGGGATTCATCGCAGTGGTAGCCATCGTGGGCGTCATGGGATTCTTTCTGCTCGACCGCACGCCTGAAATCATCCAAGGAGAAGTTGAAGTTTCTGAATACAGGGTGTCGAGCAAAGTTCCTGGGCGCATCCTGGAGTTACGTGTAAAAGAGGGCGACTACGTCCATGCTGGCGACACGCTCGCCATCCTCGATGCCCCCGAAGTGCGCGCCAAGAAGGCACAAGCTCAAAGTGCCGAAGACGCAGCTGCGGCAATGAGCGATTTGGCACAAGCTGGTGCGCGCCGTGAACAAATCAGCGGAGCCTACCAACTATGGCAGCAAGCCAAAGCAGGACTCGAAATCGCCAAGAAATCGTATGAGCGTGTGCAACGTCTTTATGACGAAGGCGTGATGAGTGCCCAGAAGCGCGATGAGGCTCTTGCCAACTACAAGGCGTTGGAAGCGCAAGAGAAAGCCGCCAAAAGCCAGTACGAGATGGCGGTGAACGGTGCTCGTCAACAAGAGAAACGCGCTGCCCAAGCCCAAGTGAACCGTGCTCGCGGTGCTGTTCAGGAGGTGAACAGTTACATCAAGGAGACGGTCCAGATATCGCAAGTGGAAGGCGAAGTGAGCAACATCTATCCCAAAGTGGGAGAACTCATCGGAACCGGCTCGCCCATCATGAGCATTTCCATCATGAGCGACTTGTGGGGAACGTTCAACGTGCGCGAAGACCAGTTGAACGGAATGAAGGTTGGCGACACCTTCTCGGCTTTCTCTCCCGCTTTCAACAAAGAAGTGAAGATGAAGGTGTTCTACATCAAAGACCAAGGTTCGTATGCTGTATGGAAAGCAACGAAAGCCAATGGGCAATACGACCTGAAGACTTTTGAGGTGAAAGCACGTCCAGAAGAAGCATTCGATGGTCTTCGCCCGGGCATGTCGCTTATTATCAAGAAATAGAGGAGAGAGGAGAGAGGAAAAAACGCACTGTCCATTGTCCCAATTGTCCATTGTCCGCTCGGCTTTGCCGCTTTTACCGCCCGGCTCCACCGCTTATATGAGCGAAGCGAGTCTTAAGAAAGGCGTCAGCCGACTAAAAGAATTGTAAATTGTCAATTGTCAATTGTTAATTGTAAATTGAAAAAGTGGGGATGCTGAAACGAATATACAAGATAGCATTGCGCGAATGTGGAATACTTCGGATCAATCCGATGTATTTCTTTTGCATGGTGTTTTTCCCCATCCTCGTGACAGTTTTCTTCACCTCGATGATGAACGAAGGGCAACCCACAACGATGCCCGTTGGCATTGTCGACCAAGACAAAACAACCACCACACGCTCCTTGATTCGGCGGCTTGACGCTTTCCAGTCGAGCGATGTCGTAGCCTACTATCCCAACATCAACGAGGCACGCAACGCCATTCAACGAAACGAGATATACGCTTTCCTCCATATCCCGAAAGGAACCACCGATGATTTGCTGGCCATGCGCCAACCAACGATTTCGTTCTATTACAGCAATGTTTCCCTCACAGCCGGCTCTTTGCTCTACAAAGACCTGAAAACCATCGCCACGCTGGGCTCGGCAGGCGTAGGGCAAGCCACGATGAGAGCGAAGGGATTCACCGACAAGCAAATCATGACATTCCTGCAACCCATCGCCATCGACTTGCATACCATCAACAATCCTTGGGCCAACTACAACGTCTATCTGAGCACATTGCTTATCCCTGGTTTGCTGATGCTTTTCATGTTCCTCATCACCGCTTATTCGCTGGGTACGGAACTGAAATTCAAACGCTCAAAAGAATGGCTCGACCTTGCAGACGGAGACATCATCGTGGCACTCACTGGCAAGTTGTTGCCGCAATTCCTGGTGTTCCTCACCATCATGTATGCCCACTTGTACTATGTGTTCGGCCATTTGGGATTTCCCCACGAAGGAGGTGCATTCTCCATCATGTTGCTCGGACTGCTGGCGGTTCTTGCCTCACAGGCGTTTGGAGTATTCGCTTTCGGTTTGATGCCTTCGCTTCGCATGTCGATGAGTGTCTGCTCGTTGTGGGCAATGCTCAGTTTCACCACCAGCGGAGCCACATTCCCCGTCTTCGCTATGAATCCCATCATCGAGGGAATAGCACAACTGTTCCCCCTTCGCCACTATTACATGATTTACCAGATATGCGTCTTCAACGGATTCTCCTACATCGACGCCTGGTTCAACTTCATGGCAATGGCCATTTTCATAGCGCTGCCATTCTTCGTACTGACAAAAATCCGACGCGCCATGCTCGAATACGTATATATCCCATAGAGAAAAAATGAAAGAGAGCCTCATACATAGAATCAAAGAAGGCATCGGCGACCTTTGCTACATTTGGGCAAAAGAGATGCGCTCCACCGTCAAAGACGAGGGAGTGCTCATCTTCTTTATTCTTGTACCGTTGCTTTATCCCCTACTCTACTCGTGGGCATACACCAACGAAGTGGTGCGCGAAGTGCCTGTGGCCATCGTAGACCTCTCGCATAGTCATAAGAGCCGCGAATTCATCCGGCTGTTCAACGCTTCACCCGATGTCAATGCAACCTACCATTGCAGCAGTCTCGACGAAGCTCGCGCGCTTGTGGGCAAGCAAGTGGTGCATGGTGTGCTCTACTTCCCGCCCGACTTCGACACGCAACTCAATCGCATGGAACAAAGCCATGTGGGCGTCTATTGCGACATGAGCCTCATGCTCACCTACAAGGCCATCTTCCAAACGGCCCAAGCCGTGGCTTCGCAAATGGGCAAGAACATGCAAGTGGCTCTTTCAGGCAACCCAACCGACCGCGAAGACCAAATATCGACCCAGCCGTTGGCTTTCGAAGAGGTGCCCATTTTCAATACTACAGGAGGATACGGAAACTTCATCATCCCACCAGTGTTGATACTCATCATTCAGCAAGTGCTTTTGCTCGGCATCGGACTCTCGGCAGGAACTGCCCGCGAGAGCAATCGATACCAAGACTTGGTACCCGTATCACGCCACTACAACGGCATCTTCCGCATCGTGCTGGGAAAGTCGCTTTGCTATTTCATGATTTTCGCCGTCATGTCTGCCTATCTCACAATAGTAGTCCCTCGCCTGTTCGGCTATACATCCATGCTGCACCCAGGTTCGCTCATCGCCCTGATGACGCCCTATCTGCTTTCGTGCATTTTCTTCGGAATGATGCTGTCGTGTCTTGTGCGCTATCGTGAGAATGTCATCCTGCTCGTAGTCTTCACCAGCATCCCATTCCTTTTCCTCGCAGGCATATCGTGGCCGCAAAGCAGCATGCCCGGAGCATGGAGGGCCATTGCCTGCCTCCTTCCCTCCACGTTTGGCGTGCGCGGCTTCGTAAGGCTCAACACCATGGGAGCCAGCCTTTCAGACATCACCGTGGAATACCAAGCCCTGTGGATACAGACTCTTGTTTATTTCTTCGCCACTTGCTTGGTTTACCGGTTCCAGATACAGCAAGCCCACCAGCATGCACGTGAGCGCATTGAGCGTCTGAAGCAGAAAGCTACCGAGGAAAGACTGAAGAGAGAGCTTGCTACCAACGAGCGCAAGGAATAGTTGGGACAATTGGGACAATGGACAGTGCGTTTTTTACACGCTCGGAAAATCCCCCCTGTCCAATGCCCAATCTTTTTGCCCAACGCCCGAAAAGGGGCTTTCAAAAATGGTTGTTTTTTCAGCTGAAAATAGAGATAGAAACATCAGTATCTATCTATACATCTATACATATAATATATATAATAATAATATATATGTTAATATATATATAATTAATATTAATTATTATTAAATAATTATTTTAAGTAGTTGATAATCAACCACTTGCGCGGGAATTTGAAAAGTGGAACGTAGAAAAAAGACATGTCCAATTGTCCTAATTGTCCCACGCATGGTTTCTGAGCCCGAAAATGCCTTTTTCGGAGGGGGCTGAAAAGTGACTGTTCGGTGCCGATAATTGCATGAAATGGCTCGTGACCACCATTTTCCGAAGAGGGGCGCCTCGTTTTCGAAGTGCATCAGAACGCTTTGTCAGAGGTGGTCTTTGAAGGCCGCACATGTGGCTTCTGGGCCCCTCAAAGCATAGCTTTAATCGTGTCAGAGATATCCATTGAGGCGGTCAGAAGTGGTCTTTGAGCCTATTAAATCACTCTCCCGTTCCTACAATCTCCGTGCGTGGCAGCTCACGATTGCGGCGATTCACCACCGTAACAACCGACTGAGCAAATGCGAGAAAGGCTTGTCCTGTCATCGTGTCGGCATGAAGGGCGGCAGGCGTTCCATTGTCGCCATTTTCGCAAATGCTCTGCACCAACGGAATCTGCGCCAACAGAGGAACGTTCATCTCCTCGGCAAGTCGGCGACAACCTTCACGACCGAAGATATAGTATCGGTTCTCAGGCAGTTCGGCGGGCGTGAACCATGCCATGTTCTCCACCAATCCAAGAATCGGAACATTCACTTTCTCGTTCCTATACATATCAATGCCCTTCCGTGCATCGGCAAGTGCCACATCCTGAGGCGTGGAAACGATGATGGCGCCCGTAATGGCAAGTGTCTGCAACAGCGTGAGATGAATGTCGCTGGTGCCTGGAGGCGTGTCGAGAATGAAATAGTCGAGTTCTCCCCAGTTGGCATCGGCAATGAGCTGCTTCAACGCTGATGTGGCCATTCCACCACGCCAAAGTGTTGCCGTGTCGGGATTGACGAAGAATCCAATGGAAAGCAGACGGACTCCATATTGCTCGATAGGCTCGATGAGTTGGCGGCCGTCCACCTCAACGGCATAGGGACGAGCATCCTCAACACCGAACATTTTGGGCACAGACGGGCCGAAGATATCGGTATCGAGCAATCCCACGCGATAGCCAAGGCGAGCCAAAGCAATGGCAAGATTGGCTGCTACGGTGCTCTTGCCCACTCCGCCCTTGCCAGAACTCACAGCAACAATGTTCTTCACTTGCGGAAGCAACTTGTCCACTTCAGGACGGGGCTTCGAACGGAACTCTGTCAGGATTTCCACCTCCACGTCTTTTCCGCAATGATAGTGAATGGCAGCCTCAGCAGCCTTGACAGTTGACTTCAAGAAAGGGTCGGTTTCACGCGGGAATTCGAGCACTACGCGCACATGATTTCCATTGATGCTGGGCGTGTCGGCCACCATGTTGCTCTCCACAAGGTTCTTCTTCGTGCCTGCGTAGGTGACAGTTGCCAGCGCGTCAATAATCAGTTTGGGATATAGGGTCATGTCTTTTCTTTTGTTATATATTTGCTTTTATTTGTTCATAACAGCTGTTTCAATCCAGTACATGTATGGTGTACTAAGTGTGAACTGCCGTACTAAACATCTCAACGCTTATTGTTTACTCTTTCACTCATTGTTTATGAGTTTTTAAGTATTTCAAGATGCAAAGTTAGCAAAATAATTTGTATATTTGCATTTTAAAGTCAAAACTTGACTACTTCATAACTCAAAAACTAAGAATATGAAATTAAGAGCACTTGCTTGCGCTGCGTTTTTGACCTTGTGCAGCCACGCCTGGAGCACCGTGGTGTGGTTCGATGGGCAACACGCCGTGAGCTATACCCGCCAACTGAAGTTGTCGCCCGTTGTTGAGGTTGCCCTCGACATGTTCAACAGCGACATGATGGCTGTGACGGGAAGGAAGATTGAGAATAGCGGAAAAGGCATTATCCAGATTATTGAATTAGACCAACTCTCGAACAAGGAATTCAAGAAACTGAGCAAACAACGCCTGCCCTACGAGCAGATTATCGCCAAAAAGGAAACATTCTACATCGGTGTGCACGACAGGCGGATTGTGGTCATGGGTAGCGATGGGCGTGGTACGGCCTACGGAATCCTCGAACTGTCGCGTCTGGCAGGTGTCTCGCCGTGGGTGTGGTGGGGTGATGTGAAGCCCGAGCATCAGAACCGACTTGTGATGTCGGATAATTTCAAGACCATCCAGTCGCCCGCAGTTGCGTGGCGAGGCATCTCTCTGAACAACGAAGACTGGAGCCTCCGTCCTTGGGCGCACGAGCGCATGGACACCCGCCTGAGGAAAGGCGACATCGGGCCTCGCACCTACAAGAAGATTTTCGAACTGTTGCTCCGCCTACGTGCCAACATGATTTGGCCAGCTTCGGGCGAGGGAACGACTGCCTTTGCAAGAGTAAAAGGCAACCGTGAAGTGGCAGATTCGTGTGACATCGTCGTGGGCAGTAGCAGCCGTTTGCCCAACGATGTGGCAATGTCTATTAGCGATGACAATTATGGCTATCTGCCTCGCATATCCGAGGAACCAAACGAACGTCGGAAGGGTGGAATAGGCGTCTGCTACCACCTGAGCGCACAAGGCCAACCGCACGACTACTTGTGGCTTTCAACCACGCAACCAGGCCTCATCTACAACGAGATGCGAACCGCCTACGATATGGGGGCGAAAAGCATGTGGATTGCTGAAGTTCATAATCCGAAGGTTGCCGCCTATGGGTTGTCGCTCTTCATGGACATGGCTTGGAATATAGAATATGTACATGCGAACACCGTGCAAGAGCATTTGCTGGCTTGGCTGAGGCAACAGTTTGGCAAAGAGGTGGGAGATCAGTTGTTGCCTGCTATGACAGAGTTCTACAGGCTCACGGGTAATCGGCGTCCCGAGTTCATGGGATGGAGCCAAGTGGATTTGGACAAACGTACGTACGACCGTGGATTTTCGCCTGTAAGCAATACCGAATTCGACGCATTGGCCTTTGGAAACGAACTCGAACGCTATCTGGCTGATTTCCAGAGAATCAAGAAAATGGTGGACAATGCCGAGAAAAACATCCGTCCAGAACTGAAAGACGCCTTCTTCGCTGCCATCAAATATCCTGTTTACGGAGCCGCAGCTATGGCCGTGAAGCATCTGGAAGCACAAGAGTCGCGTCTGTTGGCACGCCCACAGTCGTTCCACATCGACGACGAAGCTCTTGAATCGGCAGCCCGCAGCATCAATGCTTATCGCGAAATCCAACAACTCACGGCCCACTACAACCAAAAGATGGCCGGTGGGAAGTGGCACAACATCATGAGCATGGCCCCACGAGCTCTTCCCGTCTTCAGCGAGCCCGCCCTACCCGACCGGCTCAACGAGGAGGAAATCCAGAAATATGGGGCACCTGAGAAATACCAAGCCAAACTGAAGCAGGGAATTTGTATCGTCAGGAATGCTTGCGACTATTCGGCAGCCACTACGGGCGTCACACCCATCGAAATGCTGGGCCATAGCATGAAAGCCATCGCCTTGCCCAAGGACGGACAAATGGACTTCAAGTTCAACATCGACAAACGCGGAGAGGCCATCTTGCGCATAGCCACCATTCCCACTAATGCCAGCAATGGCGGTGCCACTCGCTATGCGGTGAGCATTGATGGAGAAAACCCACAAGTCATTTCGCTGAACGAGCCTTATCGCTCTGACGGTTGGAAGCAACAAGTGATGCGCGGACAAGCCGTACATTCCGTGCGTGTGTATTTAGGTTGGGGTTCACATACGCTTTCTATCAAAGCACTCGATCCGAACATCATCGTCGACCAATGGATGATTGACTACGAAGCCGATCGCAAGTTCTATCTGTTCCCAATACAGCCTGCACTTAAATAATGGAAATAAAAATAGCACCTTGTCTCCCGACAAGGTGCTAACTAGTTAACTCAACTTTTTGATTGCATACCATGCTCCTCACGAGCACGGGCACACATGACTAATTAATATAAAAAACTCATCGAATGATGAGGTATCCTCATTCGGCTTTCGCCTGAAATGTCTATTTAATATTTTCTATTTTTAGTCAGACAAACTGAATACCTCTGTTAGGAAGAATAGTTTCAATAAGCCTGCCCTCATTTATGTATGCAAATATACACTTATTTTTTTGGAAATCACTACTTTTCTTTCGAAAAATGCAACTCTTTTTGTTTCTTTCGTTTTTGTATACAACTTTTAAGGTTTTTGGCGAGCAGACTACTTGCTTTTCTCCAAACTACTACGTTTCGGACGATGATAACTGCGATATTCATCGAGTTCAATCTCGATGTCTGGCTCTTGCAACACACCTTCGTGGGGCAGTCGGAACTTCATATAACGGATAGGAAGCCCGCGGTCTATCCACATCGATTCATAATAGGTGCGAATAGCTAATATCTTCCGTGTCTCGTCGTCAATTCCATCTGTATGGTAAAGGTCTTCGGTGCGGAAAAGCAAAGGCAGATGGTTCTCAGCAACCATAAACGTGGTGTAGGTAAAAAGGAAATTGGAGTCTGTCTTCAGATGAATGACACCTCCATCGGCCAGAAACTTGCGATAACGCTCCATGAAGAAAGTGGAAGTCAGACGCTTATGGGCATTTTTCATCTGCGGATCGCTGAACGTCAACCATATTTCTTGCACCTCACCTTCGCTGAAGAAACGGTCAATAATCTCGATATTCGTACGCAAAAAGGCCACATTCGACAGTCCTTCCTCCAACGCCATCTTCGCCCCCGTCCACATTCGGGCGCCCTTGATGTCAACTCCTATGAAGTTCATATCCGGATAGAGCCGTGCCAGTTCTACCGTATACTCGCCCTTTCCACAACCAAGTTCAAGAACAATGGGGTTCTGGTTCTTGAAATAGTCCTCGTGCCAACGGCCTTTCAGCGCGAAAGAAGTGTTCTCCATCACACGGAACGGATATTGGAAGACATTGGGGAATGTCTCCATTTCTGCGAATTTTTGTAGTTTTCCTTTGCCCATAGTCAGTTGATGTCAAGATGCCTTGTTTGTTAAGCGTATGCAAAAATACGCATTATTTCTCAAAAAACGACAAGCGCACCACCATAATTTTGGTAGTACGCTTGTTGTTTTTTCTATCAAAGGATGCCTCTAAGGCTATTTCTTCTACTCAATGACCACAGTTGTCCAACCGTGCTTGTCCTCAATCTCGCCATATTGGATACCACGCAGCGTGTCATAGAGGCGCTTTGAGAGTTGGCCGGGCTTGCCATCCTTGCTGAAGACATAGCTCTTTCCGGTCTCCACATCGTCGATGCGCGAGATGGGCGAAATCACGGCAGCCGTTCCACAAGCACCAGCCTCCTCAAATGTAGCCAACTCCTCTTCGGGAATCGGGCGGCGTTCAACCTTCATACCCAGGTCTTCAGCCACCTGCATCAGGCTCTTGTTCGTGATTGAAGGCAGAATGCTGGTCGATTTCGGTGTGACATATGTATTGTCCTTGATGCCGAAGAAATTAGCAGCACCGCACTCGTCAATGAACTTCTTCTCCTTAGCATCGAGATAGAACTCGCAAGCATAACCCAAGTCATGGGCCTTCTTGTTGGCCAAAAGGCTAGCGGCATAGTTACCACCCACCTTATATATACCTGTGCCGAGAGGTGCCGAACGGTCGTGATCGCGGATGATGACATATGGGTTTGTGGCGAATCCACCTTTGAAATATGGTCCTACGGGAGTCACGAAAATCAGGAACATGTATTCCTTTGCAGGATGCACACCCACTTGAGCGCTGGTTCCAATGAGCAGCGGGCGGATGTAAAGCGTAGCACCGCTCTCGTAAGTCGGGATGTACTCTTGGTTCAAACGCACAACCTTCTTCACCATCTCACAGAAAAGCTCCGTAGGCAGTTCAGGCATCAAGATGCCACGACACGTGCTTTGCAGACGGGCAGCATTCTCTTCCATGCGGAATACACGCACCTTGCCGTCAGGACAACGATAAGCCTTCAAACCCTCGAAAGCCTCTTGTCCATAGTGCAGACACGTGGCAGCCATGTGCAGTTTCAGATACTCATCGGAGCAGACCTCAATCTCGCCCCATTTTCCATCGCGGTAGTAACAACGTACATTGTAGTCGGTCTTCATGTAGCCGAACGACAGACTACCCCAATCCAAATCTTTCATCTAAAAACAATTTAATGATTTTGTCTAAAATTTGCTTGCAAAAGTAAACAAATTCTCGCGTTTGAGCAACATTTTCTAACGAAAAATCACTTTTCCCTAGCTTTTCTTGTCGGTTTGCTGGGAATTGTCTATCTTTGCCCAAGTAATAACTTGAGAATTATCAGCATAAACTAGAAGTGTTAACCATAAAATAAGGTAAGATGAAAAAACTGCTTGTAATGGCATTGCTGGCTGTCGGTTTGACGGCCAATGCCGAAGAAAAGGATGAGAGTGTTTATCTGAACGATGCTAATCCGGAAACGTCTTTTGTAAATGACGATGATGATGATTTGTCAACTGATGGTGGTGTGAAGATTGGCAAGGGCAAGGATGAGGACGACCGCTGGTCGATGCACTTTGCTGTAGGTGTCAACATCCCCACAGGTGTCCCAAAAGAAGTGGAGTTCGCTCCATTCCGTTCATGGGAAATCAATTGGACGGTGATGCAATATGATTACACACCGAAGAACTCAAAGACAACTCTCTCTGCTGGTTTGGGATTCAATTGGCGCAGCTATACCCTGAAGGGGCATGATCTCGGATTCTACAAGGTGAGTAATGTGATTGGCGTGTTGCACCCAGAAGCCAATCTCGATGATTTCTCCTCTAACATCCACACCACAGCTCTCGCCATGCCTCTGTTCGTCAAGCAAGAATTCTGCAAGAACTTTGCCATTTCCCTGGGTGCCCAACTGAACTGGAACTATTACGCCCGAATTCACAACTATTATGAACAAGGAGATATTGAGACAGATCAGTCCACAAGAAAGATTGGCCAACGACCTTTCACAGTTGATTTGATGGGTATCGTGCATTTCTGCAAGGGCGGCGGCATCTATTTCAAGTACTCTCCGATGAGCGTGCTGAAGAAAGACAAGGGACCTGAGTTCAAGTCGTTTGCCGTGGGGCTCTACTTCTAATCGCCTAAGGCCGACCTATCATTCGCATTCGGCCTGAATCTTCTGGATTTCTAGTTCTGTCTTGGTCAGTTTGTCCTTGCATAACTTGATGAGTCGCTGTGCGGTTTGCAACTGCACAGCGATTTCGTCAATACTGTATTCGCCGTTTTCCATTTTCTGCACAATCTCCTCCAACTGATGCACAGCCTCTTCGTATTTCATCTCTTCCATGCCTTTGCTTCTATTCCTATTTTATTATTCCATTTATAATCTTTCATATATCATTAGTGTTCTATCCACTAACGATTGATGTCACCCGCCCTTTCTCCAAGCGCGTCTCTATTTCATCGCCAGGCTTCAGTGTACTTGCATCTCGCACAATCTTCCCCTCATGGAGCGTGAAACTGTATCCGCGTTTCAGAAGCAGGCGGGGGTCAAGTGCATTTGCGCGTTGTTCCAGCATGTCCGTCCGATGGTGTTCTGCCATCATTCTGCGCATGACCAACGATGGCAGATTGCCCGCCAACAGTTCCACACGATGACGCTTGTTCAGCAGGAGTTCCTTGCACGACGCCGCGAGATGGGTTGAAACTCTGTCGAGTCGCATGCGCTCCATTTCCATCCTGCGGTTCACATATGCCACCACAGCCGTCTGGCACTCGTCAATCCTACTCATCACCTCAGCCAGATGATCAATCAAGAAAGCGGCAGCAGCTGTAGGTGTCTTCACGCGTGTGTGCGACACCATGTCCAAGATGCTTTCGTCGCGGTCGTGTCCGATGCCCGTGATGATGGGAAGTGGGAAGTTTGCAACGTTCTCAGCCAACGCCAGTGTGTCGAAACCCGACAAGTCGGCTGTAGCTCCACCACCTCGTATGATGACCACCACGTCGAAATCATCTACCACATTATTAATATTGTTCAAAGCGGCGATAACGCTCTGTTCCACTTGCTCGCCCTGCATGATGGCGGGAAAGAGCATCGTTTGGAATACAAAACCATATTCGTTGTCGGCCAACTGGTTACAGAAGTCGCCATATCCGGCAGCGTTCTCGCTCGACACCACCGCTATACGCTGGGCAAACATGGGAATCTCGAGTTCTTTCTGCAGGTCGAACACACCCTCCTCACGCAATTGGTTGACAATCTCCTGCCGCTTTCGGGCCATGTCGCCCATCGTGTAGGTGGGATCGATGTCGCTGACAATCCACGAAAAACCATAAGCAGCGTGAAAGTCGGCCCTGACCTTGAGCATCACTTTCATCCCAGCATGCAACTGCTGGCCTGTCACCCGTTCGAATCGCGGACGAATCTTCATCCACGTCGACTTCCAACATTTGGCCGAGGCGCGTGCCACTGGCGTATTGCCAAACAAGTCTTTCTGCACCAGTTCCATATAGCAATGTCCCCGCACCTCGTGAGTCTCCGACAATTCAGCTTCCACCCAATAGTCATCGGGCATGCCCATGCTGATGGCGCCAGCCACCATTTGGTTCAACTCGAAAAGGGAAAGGGGCTGAGCCTCCCCAAGCCCCTCCTGAAGACCTACCCCCGCCCCTTCCTTATGAGGGAGGGGAGTGTTTACTCTTGACTTTTGAACCTCTTTCTTCTCCATTCTCTATTGGATTTTACGCCCCTCCATTCAGGGAAGGGACGGGTGTGGGTCACTCCCCTCCTCCCAGCTTATAGGCTTTCCAGAAGTCGGGAATGCCATAACCGAACACGTTGTCAGGTTTCTCAAAGCGGTCAGCAGAAGCACGCACCAAGTCCATAATCTCGGCAGCAGTCTTGTTGGGCAACGCCTGCCACAGGCAAGCCACCATACCGCATGTGATGGGCGACGAGAACGAAGTACCGTTGGCATTCACCACTTTTCCACGTCCGTTCACCACAGCCGCATGTGCCCCCATCGCCATCACGTCGGGTTTCACACGTCCGTCGGCCGACGGACCAACCGACGAGAAGGCTGTATTCACGCGCTTTTCGGTCACAGCCCCCACAGCCAACACGCCATCGGCATCTCCCGGCACACCAATCTTCTTCCATGCGCCCATACCTTCGTTACCGGCACTGGTCACGAAGACGATGCCTTTTCCAGCCAACAACGATGCAGCACGTGAGCTGTGCGAAGTCCGCCCATCGAGGTCGGCATATTTGTAGGAACCCAAGTCGCCGTCAAACTGATGGTAACCCAGCGAGGCGTTGATGACGTCTGCACCTATGGAATCGGCCCACTCAGCCGCAGCCACCCAGAAGTCTTCCTCAGCACCGCTCTCCGAACGTCCGTCCTCGGTGCGTGCCAGAATGTATTGCGCCTCGGGAGCCGTGCCCACAAAGAGGTTCGGTTGGTTCATCGCCATTGTCGAGAGCACCTCTGTGCCGTGGTCCAGCTCACCATAGAAATCCTCTGAAGAGGGATAGACAAAGTCACGGCTCGCCACCACCTTCACATTGTGTAACAACGGGATGACGTCGGCATTCATGAATCCGCCATCCGTCACGGCGATAATGATGCCCTGTCCACGGAATCCGGCCTCATGAAGCCGCTCACCACCCAGCATCTCAATCTGCGTGTGTGCCTTTCCATAGGCAGTCTTTGCAGCCGTGTCGGGTTCTTGGGCATCCATGAAAAGCGCATCACGCTTCGAGGGATTGATGCTATCGGGCGATGAGAATACATGCGTCACGCGCTCCACAAATGGAAGTGCACGCAACCGATGCAAATCGTCTTTCATCGGAGTGGCCACCAGCACGGTGTTGTTCCATTTGCTCTGGCTCACGATACGCCATCCGCCCTCGCGGATTTTCCCCAGATACACAGGCGACAACGGTAGGTCGGTAGAGTCCACCGTCAGATGCTGGCGGGCGCGACGCTCCAACGCCTTTGCCGAGAGATAGTCTTCAGGGTGCTTCAGGTTGAACGGTGTACCAGCCTTGTCCTTCAGTTGCAGGCGGAACAAGTGGCAGCGGCCACCGGGATAAGCCTCACGCGGGACGCCAACAGCCTGAGCTGCCACGCCCGACAAGAGCCATACACATATACCGACAAGGACATTTGCCAAAGCGGCTTTCACATTTCTTCTCATATCCGTAAAAGTTACAGGTTTAGTCATTGTTTGCTTCACGTCTGCAAATATAAGCATTTTTCTGCAGATACAAAACATTTCGCCACCCCACCAACCACAAACTCTAGAAATTTAAACTATATTAAGCCTCCGCACAAAGTGCATAGGTTCGGAGATTATGCTGAAAGTTGTCTGTTTTTTCATAACTTTGCACCCACAGACAAACTGATGCTACGAAAAAAACGGCACCCCCGTAAAAAAACACCCCGTCTGATTTGTCCTTAATATAGATGTGCCCCAAGTGGGCGACAATGAGCAACCAACTTGATATGCTTGACAAAAGAACCCTTGAACAACTCTTCCGCCGCCACTATGGCGCGATGCTCCGCCTGGCAGAAACCCTGATGCACAACGACGAGGAAGCCAAAGACCTCGTCCATGATGTGTTTCTTCGGCTGATGAATAACCACCCTCCACAACCCGACAACGAGGCTTCATACCTGATGACTGCCGTGCGCAACAGCTGTCTGAACCGAATCCGCCAGATGCAACTCCGCGAACAAGTGCGCCATTTGCTGCCTGTGGAAACCGAGCCCCTACTGCAGCCCATTGAGAAACGGCTGGAGCAGATTGACGAAATACAGACTTTTGCCGACCAGCAATTGGAAGAGCCCCACCGCAGCATCTTCCACCTGCGCTTCGACGAAGACCTGACGATTGCCGAGATTGCCCAACGACTCGACATGAACCCGAACACCACCTATAAGTATCTCATCCAATGCATTCAGCAAATCAGACATCATTTCAAACGTTAAAACCAAAACGACAATGACGACCGACCAACACCTCCACCAACTGCTGGAAATGCTCGACCATCCAGAGACATGTTCCGAACAGGAAATACGCGACATCATCAACAACGACGACAATAGAGAAGCCTACCGCCTGATGGTGGATGCCAAACGCAGCAGCCGCCACCGACACGCCGCAGAACCCATAGACGTGGATGCTGCTTGGAACGACTTCGAGCAAAAGCACCTCTCCCACACAGGCACCACATCCAACTGGTTCAAGACTGCCGCTTCCATCATCGGCATACTCTTTATCACGGGTATGGCTTTTGCAGCCATCCATCTGTGGAGCCCTTCCACCACCCCATCTCCAAAGGGCGAAGAGAGTGAATATGCATCTATATCCGATACCATCAAGCGTTCCACTCCCATCTCCCCTGAGAAAAAGACAGAGGGAGAGGTCGCTCCCGTCGTCTTCGACAACATGCCTTTGGAGAAAATGCTGGAGCAGATAGCTGCCTATTATAATAAAGAGGTGGAGTTCCAGAATGACGATGTCCGCCAACTCCGTTTCTATTTCGTGTGGAAACAAGACGAGACGCTCGATGTAGTGCTGCACCGCCTCAACCTCTTTGAGAGCGTGAACGTGGAACTGAAGTCGGACAAGATAATAGTGGAGTAAGCCATGAGACACCTGAGTTTGTTATTCATCATCTTTCATCTATCATTTAGCAACGTAGCTGCGCAAAAGATTACGCATGTATACAATAATGTGACACTTAGCGAAGCTTTGCGTCAACTGAACGAGCAGACTGATGACTACACCATCAGTTTCCTCTACAACGAATTGGAGGACTTCCGCATCACGACATCAGTACATCACAAGACCGTGCCCGATGCTATCCGCCAAATGATTGGCTTCTATCCTATTCGCATGAAGGTTGAGGACCGAGAGATTGTTGTGGAGTGTACCCAAAAGACCGATCTCCATCTGACGGGTACCATCATCGACGAACATGGGCAGCCTGTTGCTTATGCCAACGTTGCCATCCTCAATCCTGCAGACTCCACGTTGATTACAGGGGGTGTATCGAACGAGAGCGGCTACTTTGCCATTCCATATGAACAGGCGAAAGTCCTCGTCCGCATCTCTTATGTCGGTTACAAGACCATCTACAAAACATGTGACCAACCAGAATTGGGAACAATACGGATGCAAGTGGATAACTACACATTGAAAGGTGTAACCGTGAAAGGCTATAAGCCTACAATGAAAATGATTTCTGGCGGTATGGAGATTGACGTGCAGAACACACTATTGGCCGATGCTGGTTCTGCCCTTGACGTGCTCTCGCAACTACCACGTGTCAATGTTACATCCAATGGGGGTGTGGAAGTGTTCGGCAAAGGCAAACCAGAGATTTACATCAACGGCAAAAAGATGCGAAACAAGGGCGAGTTGGAGCAACTGACCTCAAAGGACATCAAGTCTGTGGAGGTCATTACGATGCCCGGAGCACGATATGATGCCACATTAGGCTCCGTCATTCGCATCAACACGATCAGACGGCGCGGTGACGGGTTCAGCCTCTACAGCATAGCAAGAGGAAGCTATTTTCACGAGTTCGCCAATGCAGCTGGAGTATCAATGACCTACAGGAAGAGCGGACTGGAGATGAACTTCTATCCCTATTTCGTCAACAACTACATTGGAGAGGATAATCATTTCAGCAGTACACTGCATATGAATGACCATGACACGAAGACTATGCAGCACGGCTTGTTCACCGACCGCACACAATCCTTTGTGCCCGACTTCAAACTCAGTTATGACTTCGATGCCAATCACTCCATCGGAGCCTCCTACAGATACCAGAAAACTGTAAAGTATAACGGTCAGCAAACTTCCGACTATACCGTTTATTACGACAACAAGGAACAAGGCACTGTAAAGTCGAGCGACACACGCGATTGGGATGTGGTCTATCACAATGCCAATGCTTATTATACGGGCAAGGTGGGCAGTTGGTGCCTCAATGCAGATGGCTCGTTTGTGCATACAATTGTGGACAGAGGACAACTCATCCGAGAGAACAGCCAGGAGTACGACAGCCGCATCGTCCATACCAGTTCCACTCAAGACAGCCGTCTGTATGCCGGCAAACTGATTGCATCCTGCAAACTGCCGCATGGGGAACTCTCATTCGGAACAGAATTGACCTATTCACATGTGAATGCCGACAACCATAATCCCGAAGGTTATATTGCCGAGTCGGATAACGAAATCAAGGAAAACAATTATGCGGGCTTTGCCTCATACAACCAGCAGTTCGGGCATTGGTCATTGGAGGCTGGAGTACGTTATGAATACGTACACTCCGACTACTATAACTATGGCGTTCTGGAAAATGATGTCAGCCGTCGCTATAGTGGACTATACCCCAATATTTCAGCGTCATGGAACAAAGGCAAGTGGGGCCTGCAGTTTGCCTATTCGAAGAAAACACGCCGACCAAGTTACGGTCAGCTACGCAGTTATCAGCAGTATGACAACCGCTATGTTTATGAGGGAGGCAATCCCGAACTACAACCTGCCATCTACCATACATTGGAGACGATGCTCAATTGGCAGTGGGTCAATTTCAGCCTCAGTTATCGGTATCAGAAAGACTTCATGCTGTGGAAGAACGAGCTCTATGGCACACAGGAGATAGCATACGCCACTTTTATCAACATTGACCATAAGCAAGAGGTTGTTGCATCGCTCGTGCTGCAGCCCAAATTCGGATGGTATCGCCCTGAACTTGAACTGGGCTATATCCATCAGTTCTTTGATGCCAAGAAATATGGTTATGTCACCAATCTGCGACGGCCGGCCATCACAGTTACCCTAAACAATAGATTTGTCATCGACAAGTCTTGCTGGATTGGACTACGCGGACGCTACGTCTCAAGCCATGACAACGTGTCGCAGGAAATAGATGGCTTTGGGACAGTCAGCGCACAAGCCTACAAGAGCTTCTTCAATGGCGCACTGGCCCTCAATCTCACCATCAACGACATCTTCAACACCAACATGGAGAAGTGGAAGATGCGTACACACAGCGTAGAGATCAGCAAGGACTGCAACAACCATAGTATGACACGCGGCATCAGCCTGCAAGTGACCTACAACTTCAACACCACCCGCTCGAAATACAAGGGTACGGGTGCTGGTAACGAAGAAAAGAACCGACTATAAATCTCTCTCGTTTCGATGGGCAGTCATCAGCCGCTGATGCTGGTGCTGCCCCTATTTATTATGCTTCTAAAAGCATCACTTATGGCCTTTTGTATCCTCATTTGCGGCATTATTTTGCAAAGTAAAATAAATTATTTTGCCGTGTAAAATAAATTATTTTATCGAGTAAAATAAATTATTTTACTTGACAAGAAGCCACAAGTGACGGCTTCATTTGCCACAAGTGAGGACATCAGAGGATAGAAGTGACATGAATAGAAAAAGAAAGCGGAAGCCGCTAATGGTGAGCGGCTCCCGCGAAAGCTTATGAGAGTTTATTGTGAAAGTCCTTAAAAGCTTATAGAGCTGTTTGCTTGTGACTGTTCTTATTTGAAAATCAGCTGGGCAAACTCGAAGAGGCTGCGACGCCAGGTGTGCCACTCGTGGGCGGTTCCGGGCGACTCATAACCTACGGCATTCATGCCGAGCTGGTCCTTGATGTTCTTGGCTGCCTCAACACAACCCATGTTCTCCTTGCCGCCACCGCTCATGAAGAGCAGTTTCACGTTCTTGGCGAAACCTTCAGAGTTCTTTACCTGATCAACGCTCCAAGCACCGCTGCTGAACGAGCCTACGTAAGCGAACTTCTCGGGGTTGGCGAGCGTAATTTCACGAGCCTGCATACCACCCATTGAAAGACCTGCATAAGCGCGATGCTGAGGATCGGCAATCACGCGATAACGCTTTTCGATCATCGGGATGATGTCGTTGAAGAGCACATTCTTGAAGCCCTCTGAGAATCCACCGAAGCCGCCAAAGCCACCACGACGAGGGCCACCCTGACCAGGAGCTCCCTGAGGACGCTGACCACCCTGACCGAAGCCACCCTGCGGGCGCTGGCCTTGAGGAGCACCCTGAGGACGTGCACCTTGAGGAGCACCTTGAGGACGAGCACCACCGAAGCCTCCGAAGCCACCCTGCTCGCCAGGACGACTCGTGTTCAGACCATTGTCCATCACGATAATGCAAGGAACGGCCTTGCCAGCTGCAATCAGGTTGTCCATAATCTGAGCGGTGTGACCCTGCTCTGCCCATCCGTACTCGTTCTCACCCATTCCATGCTGCAGATAGAAAACGGGGAACTTCTTGGTGGGGTTGGTGAAATACTCGTTAGGAAGATATACGTGGCAACGGCGCATCTTCTCGGTGTAGGTGGACCAATAGAACACCTCGCTCATAGAACCTTGCGGCACGTTCTTCACCTGCCAGAAGTCTTGGTCGGCTGAAGGGACTTCAATACCGCTACCCCAACGGCTGGCACCGTAGTAGTAGAGGCTGCCTGGATCGGGCACCGAGGCGCCGTCGATGTTGAGCTGATAGTAGTGGAAACCCTCGTCCTGAGGCTCGGAAGTACCGGTCCACACACCATTCTCGTCTTTGGTCATCTGATAGATCTTACCGGCGATGTCGAGACCTACGAAAGTGGCATTAGGAGCCGAGATCTGTGCACGAACCATGCGCTGGGAGTTGACCATTGGGTACTGCTTGTTGTCCTGGTTGCTGGATGCAGGTTTGAAGTCTTCAGTTACGTTCTCGGTTACTGAAGGAACTGTGGGGTTTTGTCTGGGCGCACCAAACTGAGCTGACACCGTCAAACTTGAGAGTGCCAACAACGAAAGAAGAATTTTTTTCATAAGTAATAAAGAATCATTTTGTTGGTTAGATTTCTTAAGTTTTTGACGCCTTTCACCTGCAAAAGTAAAACATAAAACCATATTTGTTAGGGAACATTAACACTCTGCGCCATCAATTTCCGCCCTCCTTATGCATTAAACTTCCAAAATCTCGCTGATAATTCAACATTATTTCGTAATTTTGCATGGTTTTTATACACATTATATATAACATGGACAATAGGAAAGCCACTTTAGAGCTGGGGACGAAACCTGTGGGCAAGTTGCTGATGCAATATGCCATGCCTGCCATCGTGGCGATGGTGGCGTCGTCGCTCTACAACATGGTGGACTCTATCTTCATCGGTCAGGGTGTCGGGCCGATGGCCATCTCCGGTCTGGCCATCACCTTCCCTTTCATGAACCTGAGCGGAGCCATAGGCGCCTGCATCGGCGTGGGTGCATCATCATACCTCTCGGTGAAACTGGGACAGAAGGACTACTCCACCGCCCAACACATATTGGGCAACTCGGTGGTGCTGAAAGTTATCACGGGCATTCTATTCGGAGCATTGTGCCTGCTGTTCCTCGACCCCATCCTGCGGTTCTTCGGTGCTACAGACAACACGTTGCCCTATGCCCGAGAATACATGGAGATTATCTTGCTGGGCAATGTGTTCACGCATCTCTACTTCGGAATGAACGCCTTGCTGCGCGCGGCATCGAAGCCTCGGCAAGCCATGTATGCCACCATCTTCACCGTATGTCTGAACACGGCACTCGACCCGCTGTTCATCTACACCTTCGACATGGGCATTCGCGGAGCTGCGCTGGCCACCATCTTATCGCAGATTACGGCAATGTGCTGGCAGCTTTGGCAATTCAGCAACCCGAAGGAACTGCTGCACTTCAAGCGCGGCATCTATGGACTGAGGTGGGACATCATCAAAAACATACTGGCCATCGGCATCTCGCCATTGGCGATGAACACTTGCTCGTGCATCGTGGTGATCTTCATCAACACGGCACTGGTCAGACACGGTGGCGACATGGCGGTGGGAGCCTACGGAATAGCCAATAGGCTGGGATTCATCTTCTTCATGATTGTCATGGGCATCAACCAAGGCATGCAACCCATTGCAGGCTATAATTATGGCGCACAACAGCTGGACCGCATGTTGCGCGTGCTCAATCTCTCGATGACGGCAGCTACTGTTGTGATGACGGTGGGATGGTTGGTGGGTGAACTGTTGCCCTATCCTTGCGCGCGACTTTTCACGAGCGATGCCGAGTTGCTCGAGAACTCGGTACGAGGCATCAGAATCAACATGCTCGTCTTCCCGCTGATAGGCTCACAGGCCGTCATCACCAACTTCTTCCAAAGCATCGGGAAAGCGAAAATCAGCATCTTCCTGTCGCTCTCGCGCCAGATGATTTTCCTGTTGCCGCTGCTCATCACCTTGCCGCCGCTACTGGGAGTAGACGGGGTGTGGATTTCACTGCCTGCCAGTGACACCATCGCCTTCGTGGTGACATGGATTGTGATGATTCGTTATATGAGAAAATTCAAGCAACAACATAAGGAACTGTCGTATGGAAGATAAGCACATCATCATCAACGTGGGCCGGCAGATTGGCTCGGGCGGGCGTGTCATCGCCCAGAAACTGGCCGAGGAGTTCGGTTGCAAGTTCTACGACCGCGAGATTCTGAACCTTGCCGCCAAGGAGAGTGGGTTCTCGGAGAAGTTCTTCGAGCAGAACGATGAGCAGAAGGGATTCCTGAAATCGCTTTTCCATCTGCATGCGCAACATCTGGGCGACAACAACTTCTACAACAGCCGCTTCTCGCAAGAGAGTCTGTTTCTGTTCCAATGCGAGGCCATTCAGAAAGCCGCCAGCGCTGGGTCGTGCGTCTTCGTTGGACGGTGTGCCGACTACGTGCTTCGCGACTTCGACAACACGGTGAACATCTTCGTCACCGCCGACCTCGAAGAGCGCATCAGCAGAGCGATGGAACGCCATCAATGCGACCACGACACGGCTCAGAAGATGATTGAACACGGCGAGAGCAACCGTGCCAGCTATTACAACTTCTATACAGGCAAGCGATGGGGACAAGCATCGGGATACGACCTCTGCGTGAACACCTCGCTACTGGGCATCGAGAAAACCGCACAATTCATCGCCGACTTCATCCGGCAACGATTCAACGGATAATAGAGAGGAAAAAGCAAAGCAAACAAAAAAAACAGCCTATCCAGCCCATACCAGTTTATCTAGTCTCTCAAAAACAATGAAAAAAATAGGAATCATCAGCGACACCCACGCCTATTGGGACGACAAATACCTGCACTATTTCGAGCCGTGCGATGAGATATGGCATGCTGGCGACATCGGATCGATGGAGGTAGCGGAACGCCTGAACGAGTTCCGCCCGCTAAGAGCTGTCTACGGAAACTGTGACGGTGGCGACTTGCGACGCATCTATACCGAGCGGCTGCGTTGGAAATGCGAGGATGTTGACGTGCTGATGACGCATATCGGTGGCTATCCGGGCAACTATGATCCTCGTATACGTTCCCAGATCTACGCCTCACCACCCCAGCTCTTCATTGCCGGCCATTCACATATATTGAAAGTGAAATACGACAAGACGCTGAATCTTTTGCACATCAACCCAGGTGCCGCTGGCATTCAAGGATGGCACACGGAGCGAACACTAATAAGATTGACCATCGAAGGCAATAAATTCACTGATTGCGAAGTTATTACATTAGGAAGATAAACAATTATGGAGAATAAGATTCTGAGATACCTTTTGAAGATACTCACCCTTGCTATCATCTTCAGCCTCATCTATGCCCTGCTGAACCTGATTATCGGGAAACAGACCGACTGGTTTGTCGTTTCTTTGCAAGGTCTCTTCTTCGCCATCATCTACATTCCTCTTTCTGAATATTTCAACAAGAAAAACAAAAAATAAAACAGATATGAAGACAATAGTCATTACAGGTGGTGCAGGCTTCATTGGCAGCCATGTTGTGCGCCTTTTCGTTAACAAGTATCCCGATTATCACATCATCAACCTCGACAAACTGACGTATGCCGGCAACCTGGCCAATCTGAAGGACATCGAGGACAAGCCCAACTATGAGTTCGTGAAGATGGACATCTGCGACTTCGATGCCTTCTACAAGCTGATGCAGGAGAAGAAGGTGGACGGAATCATCCATTTGGCAGCCGAATCGCATGTTGACCGCTCGATTAAGGATCCGTTTACGTTTGCCAAGACCAACGTGATGGGCACGCTGTCCCTTCTTCAAGCTGCCAAACTCTATTGGGAATCATTGCCAGAGAAGTATGAAGGAAAACGTTTCTATCACATCTCCACCGATGAGGTGTATGGTGCATTGGAACTGACACACCCCGAGGGCATCGAGCCGCCATTCACCACTACAGCTTCTTCTGCTGAGCATCATCTGGCTTACGGTGACAAGTTCTTCTTGGAGACCACGAAGTACAATCCCCACTCGCCTTACTCGGCCGCTAAAGCTTCGAGTGACCACTTTGTGCGTGCTTATCACGACACGTATGGAATGCCTGTCATCGTGACGAATTGCTCGAACAACTATGGTCCTTTCCAGTTCCCCGAGAAACTCATCCCGCTCTTCATCAACAACATTCGCCACCGGAAGCCATTGCCCGTATACGGCAAGGGCGAGAACGTGCGCGACTGGCTGTTTGTGGAAGACCACGCTCGCGCCATCGACTTGATTTTCCATGAGGGTAAGATTGCCGAGACCTACAATATCGGCGGCTTCAACGAGTGGAAGAACATCGACATCATCCACGTGCTCATCAACACCGTAGACCGTCTGCTGGGCCGCAAAGAAGGTGAAGACTTAGACCTCATCACCTTCGTCACCGATCGCGCTGGTCATGACCTCCGCTATGCCATCGACAGCACAAAGTTACAGCGAGAACTTGGTTGGGAGCCCTCACTCCAGTTTGAGGAAGGCATCGAGAAGACCGTCCGTTGGTACCTCGACAACCAAGAATGGTTGGATAATGTCACAAGCGGAGATTATCAGAAGTATTACGATAACATGTATAAGAACCGTTAAGAAATGGTTTCCTCCAAATTCAATACAAAGAACGTCTGTGCAACCCTTTGCCTAATTGCATGTGGTGTACTTGCCTTGTGCGGTGCTTCCATGTTCAACAAGGGGGCGGCCGTTCCTGTATTGCTTATTTGGGGAGCGTTTACACTCCTTTTTTCCTTTGCCTATTTGGTATCTTTAAAACGTATTACGGTGTTGACTGATGGGGTGGAGACTCAAAACTTCTTGTTGCCGTTTTGGAAACAATTCTATCGTTTCGCCGAATTTGACTATGCTCAGAGCGACTTTAGGAGAACTGGAGAGGTGCTTCGATTAATAAAAGACGGGAAACCACTGATGAGTATTGATTCTCATATCTACTCCAATTATAATGAGATAAAAGAGGCTGTTTCGGTGAAAGACAAGAGTCATTTCGCTATAAGAGACAAGGCTGAAGTGGTTTCTGAATATGCAAAGCTAAACTTGTATGGAATAGCTGCTCTATTTTTGTTTTTCATATTAATTGGGGTGGGAACATGTTTCACCGATTTAATGGATGGAAAACCTATACGACAAAATATTGTAATTTTAGGAGCCATTGAAATATTGTTTTTTGGAAGTATCCTATTCATCCATCTCTCTCAATATAAGAAAATAGCTGTTTGGCGTGGACAAATAGAGGTGAAACCTTTGTTATGGCCATTCAAGGTTCATTACTATAACTTATCCGATTTTGATGGATTCTATTATGTGCTTGAGAAATCTAATGGACAGTTAGGTTCGAGTGATGAATATTCCCTCTGGCTCATGAAGGACAGAAAGTTGACAATAAGAGTTTCTGAAAAAATGTATAAGAATTATGAGCAACTGAAAAATGCTCTTCCATCTGTTAATTGTTTGGGCCAACTGCAGTTCGCTGGTTTCCAGGCATTGAAATATTATTTGGGTAAAAAACTATAACTGAAAATGAAGAAGATATTATTATTAGGCTCAGGCGAACTGGGCAAGGAGTTCGTAATTGCCGCCATGCGTGCCGGCCAGTATGTGATTGCTTGCGACCGTTATGACAATGCACCGGCTATGCAAGTGGCCGATGAGCGCGAAGTATTCAACATGCTCGACGGCGATGCCCTAGAGGCTGTCGTCAGGAAGCACAAACCCGACATCATCGTGCCTGAGATTGAGGCCATCCGCACCGAGCGGTTGTTCAAGTTTGAGGAAGAAGGCGTACAGGTGGTACCGAGCGCTCGTGCCGTGAACTACACGATGAACCGTCGCGCCATTCGCGACCTTGCCGCCAAGGAGTTAGGGTTGCGAACCGCCAAGTATTTCTATGCCAAGACTTTCGAGGAGTTCAAGACTGCCGCCGATCAGATAGGCTTCCCTTGTGTGGTAAAGCCTTTGATGTCTTCGTCTGGACACGGACAGAGCTACGTGCATAATGACGACGAGCTGGAGCTAGCTTTCCGTGAAGCGATGGAGGGCAGCCGCGGTGATGTGAAGGAAGTCATCATCGAAGAGTTCATCGACTTCGACTCTGAATTCACACTCCTCACCGTCACCCAACAACACGGTTGGCCTACACTATTCTGTCCGCCTATCGGACATGTACAGAAAGGCGGTGACTATCGTGAGTCGTGGCAACCTTACAAGATTTCAGATGAGGCCTTGAAGCAAGCGCAGATGATGGCGGACAAAGTAACGAAAGCATTGACGGGTGCAGGCATTTGGGGTGTTGAGTTCTTCCTCACCAAGCAAGGAGAAGTCATCTTCTCAGAACTGTCTCCACGCCCACACGACACGGGTATGGTCACCCTTGGCCACACAACGAATCTCAGTGAGTTTGAACTCCACCTGCGTGCCGTCCTTGGCTTGCCCATCGCTGGTATTCACTTAGAGCACGCTGGTGCATCGGCTGTCATCCTCTCATCCGTAGAGGCCAACACACCTGTTGACCGCTCGCTGTTGCCTTACAATCTCGAAGAAGCCCTTCGCGAAGACCGCACCCGCATACGCATTTTCGGTAAGCCTGAGGCTCACAAAGGGCGCCGCATGGGTGTAGTGCTCTGCTATGGTGACCCGACTGACGACACTACAGCATTGCGCGACAAGGCCAAGCGATTGGCTAAAACTGTATTAGGAACAGACCCATATATGAAGAAATGATAGGACGAATTATTAATCTTCCTAAGATTGTTGACCCTCGCGGCAACTTGACGGTGGCAGAGCAGATGAAGAACATTCCGTTCGAAATTGCTCGTGTCTACTGGACTTACGACATTCCAAGCGGAGAGCGGCGTGGCGGTCATGCCCATCGCACATGTGAAGAGATTGTCATTGCTGTGAGCGGCTCGTTCGACGTAATTGTCGACGACGGCCACGGAGGCAAAGAAGTGCATCACTTGAACCACCCCTATCAAGGTCTGTATATTGGCACGGGGGTGTGGCGCACGCTGGAGGATTTCTCCTCCGGTGCCGTCTGTCTGGTGCTTGCCTCCGAACTGTTCGACGAAGACGAATACATTTATGACTACAACGAATTTGAGGAATACGTGAAGACGAATGTTTGAGATAAGAAGATATACTCCAGCTGACCAGAATGCATGGGATAGGTACGTGGACAGAGCACGAAACGCCACGTTCCTTTTCAAGCGTGGCTACATGGATTATCATGCTGACCGCTTCAAAGACCATTCCCTGATGTTCTTCGTTGGAAATCATCTTCACTCGCTGCTGCCCGCCCATGAGGTGGGCGACACACTTTATTCGCACTATGGGCTCACCTATGGAGGACTCATCATGGACATTCACGTGACAATAACTGATACCGTGAAGCTGTTCCAAGAATTGAACGAATATCTAAAAGCCACTGGATTCCGCCATGTTGTCTATAGGCCTATCCCTTGGATTTACCATCGTGTGCCAGCCGAAGAAGACCTCTATGCCATCTTCTGGCATTGCAAGGCCAGTCTCATGCTACGCAATGTAGGCACAACCATCATCATTCCGCAAAACATACAATGGCGCAAGGACCATCGACGCCGACTGAAAAATGCACAGGAAAATGGCATACGAGTGGAACGCGACGCCAGTTTGGAAGAGTTCTGGCCACTATTGGAGGAGAATCTGAAGAAGCGATTCGGCGCCAAACCTGTACACACCTTGCAAGAAATGCTCCTTTTGAAATCACGATTCCCTGAAGAGATTATCCAATATAATGCCTACAAAGACGACCACATCGTTGGTGGAATCACCTTTTATGTCACTCCACAAGTTCTTCACGGTCAATACAGTTCGACAAACGACGTGGGAAAACAAACTGGCGCAATGGAAGCCATCTATGAACGTGTGATGTTTCACGATTATGCAGATTGCCACTATCTCGACTTCGGTAGTTCCACCGAACAACAAGGCAGCGTCATCAACGAAGGGCTGATAGCCCACAAAGAAGGCTATGGCGGCCGTGCTGTCTGCTACGACACCTACGAATGGGAAATCGGAGACAAAGGATGAAAGATGATTATTTAAAAAGAATAAGAATAAAAAGCTAAGAATATATCCATGAGCAAGAAAAACAAGAAAACGAAAAAGAAGGAAGCCAATAAGCCATTAGGCAAATCGTGGGAGATTGGTCAGCGCACCTTGACCGTTTGGTCTGTTGCTGTGCCTCTTCTGGCTCTTGCAGTTATCGCCTTTTGCCTGCTCGCCTACGAGAGCGACTTCCTGTTCCGCGTACAGGAACTCAACCTGTTCCTCTACACACCTTTGTTCTTCAAGCAGCAGATGGTGGTGGCTGGTGGATTCCTCACGTGGATAGGCACGTATTTCACTCAGTACTTCTATCATACTTGGATGGGCGTGATGATGCTCTGCGTTTGGTGGGCATTGCTGATGTGGCTTACAAAGAAAGCTTTCAACATTCCCGCCCGATGGACAGTGGTGTTGCTGGTTCCAGTCACCTTGTTGTTGCTGACTGACGTGGATATGGGCTATTGGATTTTCTACTTGAAATTGCGAGGCCACTTCTTCGTCGCCACCATCGGAAGCACCATAGCCCTGCTCTTGGTATGGCTGTATCGGTCGTTGCCGTCGCGTTATGCCATTCGTACGGTGTTCATCGCCCTCACCGCAATTCTTTTCTATCCAATTCTTGGTTTCTATGCACTATTAGCCACCCTGCTAATGGGCATCATGGCGTGGCGGCTTGATGATTATAAAATAAGCAAACGTGCAATTGACAGCATTGTTGCCGCATTGGTCATCGTTGCCATTCCCCTAATCTACTATCGATTCGTTTACTATCAAACCAATATCGTCAACATCTATTGGGCAGCAATACCTCTCTATCGCATCGAAGAGCACCATTACCAATACTACATACCTTATTATCTGCTGGTGGCTTGCTTTGCCTTGATGGCTGCATTTTACAGAAAAGAACGCCAATCAGGCGTGAAGACACCCATTTTATGGAGTGCGGCACAAGTGGTTGCATTGGGAATTATCGGCTTCGGCGTTTGGCATTTCTGGTACAAAGACGACAACTTCCACAAGGAATTGCAGATGGTTCGTTGTATTGAGAACCTCGATTGGGAAGGAGTACTCACTATTGCCCGCGATTGCGACGAACCCACTCGCGTCATCTGGATGATGAAGAACCTGGCGCTTTTCCGATTGGGCAGACAAGGCGACGAGATGTATCATTACAAGAACGACGACAAGCCTTGCAACGCCCCCTTCAAAGTGAGGATGACGCAGACAGGTGCCAAGGTTCTCTACCTGCACTATGGACAGCTGAATTTCTGCTACCGCTGGTGTCTTGAGGACGGTGTAGAATATGGTTGGAGAGTCGACTACTATCGTTATATGCTGAAATGCTCGCTGATGAATGGCGAATACACCGTTGCACAAAAATACATCGACATTCTGAAACAGACGAAATACTATGCCGACTGGGCACAGCAATACGAGGCTTATGTGAAGAACCCAGAACTCATCAAGAAGAACGAGGAGTTCGAGCCCATCCTCCATATGCTTTCAGCCAACGACCGGCTGACCAGCGACAACACCCTGATAGAAATCTATCTGCTCACTCTGTTCTCTAGCGACGACAGCGACGACCCCATCTATCAAGAGCAGACCCTGCTGGCTGCTCTGCAGATGAAGGATATCCAGATGTTTTGGCCGCGCTTCTTCCATTATGCCAACTTGCATAAAGGCGAGCGTATGCCTACCCACTACCAAGAGGCAGCCTATCTTTATGGAAATCTCGAAAAGGAAATCGACATCAGTCATATGCCATTTGACAAAGAGGTGGTCAACACCTATAACGACTTCATGGCCGCTGCTGAACAGTATAAGAACATGACTGAAGAGCAGATGAAACCATTGATGTACGACCGTTTCGGCGGTACATTCTACTTCGATTATTTCTTCACACGCGGACAAAAATCCTATTAAAACAACTATCACCCGTCATCATGAAGCAACATTTATCATACTTCATAGCGCTTTTGCTGCTCACCGCATGTCAGGGAGCCAGCGTCCCCACCCAATTTGCCGACAGCCAACAGCTGCCCGACATCTATCCCGACTACACGGGCGTAACCATTCCCGTGAACATCGCGCCACTCTCCATCGAGTTGCGGAGCCAAGCCGACAACGCTGTCACGCGTTATTCCTTTGGCGATGAAGAAATCGTGATGGGTGGCATCAAAGCCCAACCCGACATCGACGATTGGAAAGCCTTGACCGAAAAAGCAAAAGGCAAAAGCCTGAAGGTCGAAGTGTTCGCACAAGCGAACGGAGCGTGGACACGCTACAAGCCATTCGAGATATTTGTCTCGCCCGACTCCATCGACCCTTACATCAGCTACCGACTCATCTCGCCGTCGTATGTCACCTACGAGGAACTCACCATCAACCAGCGTTGCCTCGAGAACTACGACGAGAGCGTCATCTACGACAATATGCTTTGTGGCGACGAGGTGAACGGTCAATGCATCAACTGCCACAACTATCAGATGTACAATCCCGAGCAGATGCAGTTCCACGCACGCCAGAATCACGGTGGAACCATCGTTGTGGATGAAGGGAAGCCCCACAAAGTGAATATGGCTAACGATTCCATCCTCTCTGCAGGCGTTTATCCTTCGTGGCACCCTTGGTTGAAGCTCATCGCCTACTCCACCAACAAGACCCAACAGAGCTTCCACACCCGCGACCTCAACAAGATTGAGGTGTTCGACTCTGAGAGCGACCTCATCGCTTACGATGTGGAGCGCAACGAGGTGATGAACATCGAAAATGACCCACATGAGTTCGAAGTGTTCCCATTCTGGTCGCCCGACGGCAAATGGCTCTACTATTGTAGCGCCCACTTTGAGTATAGTGCAGACACCGTAAACTCTTCCGAAACTATCGCACGCGCAAAGGAAATCAAATACAACATCTATCGCAAGCCTTTCGACATCGACCAACGCGAGTTTGGTCCTCGCGAACTGGTGTTCGACGCCGCCGCAATGGACAAGAGTGCCACTCTTCCGCGCATTTCGCCCGATGGCCGTTGGTTGCTCTTCACACTCGGCGGATGGGGCTGTTTCCACATTTGGCACCGCGATGCCGACCTTTGGGCCATCGACTTGCAACCCCAACAAGCAGCATTGACCCCATCCTCAACAGGAAGCACAGAAGAAAAAGCCTCATCTACAAGAGGAGGATGGGAGGCGTTTGCCGTTACCGACCTCAACAGCGACAACACCGAGAGCTACCACTCTTGGTCGAGCAACGGACGGTGGGTCATCATCTCTTCGCGCCGCACAGATGGCGTCTACACGCGGCCTTTTATCGCCCACGTCGACGCTGACATGAAATGCACCAAGCCCTTTGAGCTTCCCAGCAAGGACCCCGACTATCATCGCCAGCTGATGAAGAGTTATAACATCCCAGAATTCATGAAGGGTCCCGTCAACCTGAAGCCGCAAAACATTGCCGACATTCTGAAACAGAAAGTGGAACCCGTGAAATACGTGAACCATTTGAGTAAATAAGTGCTTTTCCTCCGATGAAAAAAAAGAGGAGATGCAAGGGGCAAAAAGCAAGGGAATAGCTGAAGAATTTGAAAGTCATTCTCTTGCTTTTTGCCCCTTTCTCTTGTTAAATAAATTCTGAATTTCAGCCCCTAAAAACGGCCTGTTTTTTGAAGTGAACCATATTTTGGTGCGAAAAACGCTAAAAATCGACATTTTCAGAAGTCGTTGATTGTCAAAGACTTCCGTTTTCTTTACAATTTCTTGACTGGCAAAAGTTATGCTTTCGGGTTGTCACTTGTGGCTTTTGAGGCTGTCAGAGATATGGAGTGAGGGCGTCAGAAGCCACAAGTGAGCGTGTCAGATGCCACATATGACACCCTCAGAAGCCACAAGTGACAAATCAACTGACTAAAAGTTGGAGCAGAAGAGGGCAAAAATCGTTTTTTCACTCCATTTTCCGTTCTAGAATGAAAAATAAAGTTGACAAGATTTTGTCAGCTTTTTTCATAAAAATAAACCATCATTTTACTCCTTTATGAACGTTTTTTCAAGAGGTTCATGGGGAGCTGGCAAAGTTAAATAATATTGTTTTCTTGTCTGATTGAGCAAAAAGATTTATATTTGCAAACAAACAAAACATGTTGGAAGAATGAGAGAGAAACAAGATGAGGGCGTTTTGATGACGAGGATGGGCAGCTTGTTGCATTTCCTTGTTGATGGGCTTTGCATCTGCTGTCTATACGCTATGGTGGCTCCGTTTGGCGTGGTTCACCTTGTGGGCATCTTCATCACCTATAATGTTTTGGCTTTCGGCACTCAGCCCCTCACGGGTTTGTGGGCAGACACGATGGGGTGGAAGCATTGGTTGCTGCTCATCGGGGATATATTGCTGGCGGCTGGCGTGCTGGTAGCTTCGCTGGTTTTGGTGGTTTCTTCGGCGTCCACCAGAGAGCTCGTGATGTTCAGTGCCGCCACGTTGTTGGGGTTGGGTAATTCGCTTTTCCACGTGTGGGGCGGCAAACTGACAGCTGTGACGACGGGCAACGACATCAGGGCTTTGGGCGTGTTTGTAAGCACGGGCGCATTCGGATTAGCTGTCGGAGGATTGTTCTTCTCTTGGCCGTTGGCCTTCGTGTTTCTTCTGCTTATCTGCCTATTGTCTGTAACGGTTATCCATTATGGAGAATGGAGAGAAATGGGAAGAGAGGCTTGGAGCAAACCATTTGGCTGGTTGCTCGTTTTGGCGGCTGTGCTGGGATTGATGTTGTTCGTGAGTTTCCGTTCATCGGTGTCGGAGTTTTTTTCTTCGGGCATCGTGAAGAACGAATACATGATATTGGCCATTGGTGCTACGGCGATGTTCGGAAAGATGGCTGGTGGCTGGATTGCTGAATGGCTGGGCATTGTTCGCACGCTTGTGGTGTTGCTGATAGGCGTTGCCGTCTGTTGGTTGGCGTTAAGGCGGCTTGCTGACGGCTATTGGCTGATGCTGGTGGGATTGTTCCTCATCAATTGCACGATGCCCGTGACGCTTTATCTGGCCAACGAAGTGCTGAAAGGCCGCGAGGGATTGGCATTCGGTCTGCTGGCGGCTGCCCTGATACCAGGTTATTTGCTGGTAACAATGTAATAGAAGAACGGCCTATGATAATGACACTTGCATGGCCTCTAGTAGGCACCATCGTGATAGAGCTGGGCGTATTGCTGATGCTGGGCGAGACACGTCGGCGCGTGCTGTGGTCATCGGTGGTGGTGAACATGCTGACGAACGTGCCGCTGAACCTCTACCTGCAGCACGTCGACGATAGTTGGACGGCTTTGTGCGTGGGCGAAGTGTTGGTGGTGGTAGTCGAGGCCGTTTGGTATTGGTGTTTTGTGCGCGAGGTGCAGCGTGCGCTGGTATATAGCATTCTCTGCAATGCCATCAGTATGCTTTTGGGTATGTTGTTCTTAATAGTCTTGGCATCATGCCCCTATATTCTTTCTTGACCAAAAATCATTAACGAAATAATTACTAACTAAAATTAAGAAAAAGATGATTAGACAATTATTGGACATTGCTTATCCTGGTCGCCCTCGTCGTCCAAGGATTCGCTTCGACGATGTGATTGGTGAGCCGAAGAAGGAGCTCAATGAAAGTATTCAGAATGTGAAGGATTCACTCAACGACAGCATCCAGTGTGTGAAAGATTCTGTTGACAGCGTGTCGTCAGCCAATGTGATTCCTGGTAATGGTAGTGTGGGAGGTGATGATATGTCGATGCTGATGTGGGCGATTATCATCGTCTTGGCTGTGCTCGCGATGTGCCTCTATTTTGTTTATTCCTATCGGAAACACCATCTGCTGACTAAGGCAAGGCTGGGATAGGAAAACATGTCAGGCAGCCTATAGGCTTAACCTCATCATAAAAGTTGGCGAGTTGTTTGCATTAGCGCATTTAATTCGTCAACTTTATTTATGGGCAATTCGTGTTTGGGTAAATTGGTTATGAGTTATTAAAAAAGCCTTAAATGTTTGTGTTTTGCAGAAGATTTGGTTATCTTTGCAATGATATAGACGAACGAAAACCAGTTTGCAATGAAAAGACTATTATTAGTGCTGATTCTTGTAATGGCAATAACACCCGTTGCTACGATGGCTGACGATTATACAAAACTGTGGAAAGAACACCAGACGGCTTGCGAAAACGACTTGCCTCAGACAGCAATCAAAGTGTTGGACCGCATCGAGAAAAAGGCGACGCGGGAGGAAAGCTATGGTCAGCTGCTGAAAGCTCGGCTGAAGCGCATAGTGACTGAGATGATGATTTCTCCCGACTCGCTGGATGTGGAGTTGGAACGGATAGAAGAGTCTGAGCGTGAGGCTCGAGAGGTGAACCCAGTATTGGCATCGGTATATGAGTGTGTGTTGGGAAAGGTTTACAAGAATCTGGAGTCGCGAACTGGGAGTCAAGCTTCGAAGATAAAGAGCCAAGAGTATTTCGCTCAGTCCTTATCACGCCCTGAGTTGTTGGCGTCGGTGCGTGCTGACGGTTATGAACCTATGGTGATGTCGGGTGTTGATTCGCGGTTGTTTGACAACGACTTGTTGCACGTACTGGGTATGGAAGCCGACGCCTGGGATGTGCTGCACGACTGGTATGAGAAACATGGAAATCGTGCTGCTACATGCTATTGTGCACTAAAGCTTTTGGAAACAGGAGAACAGAAAGAGAGAAAAGAACTTCTGACGCGATTGGACTCGCTGATAGAGCGCTATGGCGATTTGCCCGTGTGTGGTGAGGTGGCCATCAGACGATATGAACTGATGAATTCCTCAGAGTTTAGCAGAATCAGGAGAGAGAGAACCAACGACACGCGGCGTAGTTTGGTGGAGTATATCGATTGGGCATTGACAAAGTGGGGCGATGTATGGCCTCGAATGGCAGAACTGAAGGCTGCGCGTCAGCAATTCACTTGCCCGTCGTTTCGAGCCAGAATCAATGAAGGCATTTCGTTACCAGGACACGAACGCAAGGTTTATGTGAATGGTGTGGTGAACTTGAAAAACCTGAGCATGACGGTGACACGTTTGAATGTGGATGGCACATGCAGTTTGGACCCGAATTATGACAACGACTACAAAAAACTGCAAAGCAAACTCGACCCAAAGGGCCCTGTGCAAAAGGTGACAAGAAGTTTTGATGGACACGAAGACTGGGAGTCACTGGAAGACTCAATGGTGATTAAAGGCTTGCCATTGGGCGTCTATCTGGTAGAATTCAAAGGTGAAAAGGGGAAAGACAATAGCGGAAGTGCGTTGCCAGTACGTCGAAGTTTGTTGCATGTGAGCAATCTCTTCCTGATGTCCGAAGCATTGCCAAAGAATCAGATTCGTTATACTGTGGTTGATGCTATAGAAGGACAGCCTGTTCCCAAGGCGAAGCTGGTACTGAAGTTCTCCCCTTCCCTCCGAACGGTCGGAAAACCAACAGCCGAAAACAAAAGGAAGGAAGTGACGTTGGATTTGGATGCAAAAGGTGAGGCGATATATACTTACGAAAAAAACAACCGCCCTGAATTAGTATATGTTTATACGGCTGAGGACAAAGCTTATCCTGAACAAAACGGTTATACCTACTATTATCGAGACAATGTCGGACAAGGAAGCACACAAGTTGCGATTCTCACCGACCGCAGCATTTACCGCCCTGGCCAGACGGTGAAGGCAAAGATGGTTGCGTATCAGACGAAGGAGCACGGCGAGGCTCGTGTTGTAGCAGGGTCGAGAATGAAACTGCGGCTATGCGATGCGAACAACAAGGATTTGGAAACGAAGGAAGTGGTGACTGATGAGTTTGGATCAGCCTCTGCCGAATTCGTTTTGCCAAGCGTGTGCCTGACTGGTGAGTTTTCGCTTTATACAGAAAACGGCAGCACGTCGTTCTCTGTGGAAGAATACAAACGGCCGACATTCAGAGTGGAATTCAACCCCATCACAGAGAAATACGACTGGGGTGACACCCTCGATGTGAAAGGAATGGTAAAGAGTTTTGCAGGTGTGCCTGTACAAGGAGCCAATGCAAAGTACAGAGTGGTTCGGCGGTCGGCATGGCATTGGTGGTATAGGCCAGCTAACAGCAGTCCGGACACTGAATTACTAACAGGCGAAGCGGTGACTGACGATGCCGGAGAATTCAAAGTACCCGTTCCACTTGTCAAAGAAATATTGACGACTGAGGAATTAGGGAATGGAGGCAAGTTCTACGTATTTGACGTGCTGGTAGATGTTACTGACATGTCAGGTGAGAGCCATCATGGTGAGACATCCGTTCCTTTGGGCTTTAGTGCAACAACTTTAGGTGTGAGAGTTCCCGAAATGATGTTGACTGATAGTGAGCAGAGCATCACGTTCAGTTATTTGAATAGTGCGGGGAAAGAGATTGAGGGGAATATCACATATTATATCAATGCCACCCTTCCCTCTTCCACATCGGGAAAGAAGGTTGGTGAATGGACAGTTAAGGCGAACGAGCCTGTGAAACTGGACATGAAGAAATTGAAGTCAGGACGGTATACGCTCGTGGCGAAATGTGGTAAGGATGAGGTGGAAGCAAAATTCGTGGTGTTCAGCATGGAAGACAAAAGGCCGGTTGTGGATACACACGACTGGTTTTATGCCACAGGCGACGAGTTCCCACGTGATGGCGGGTCGGTGAAAGTACAGTTTGGTTCATCGGACGAGAACCAACATGTGGTCTATTCGTTGCTCTCAGGCGATAAGGTGCTGGAGGATGGGACGCTGGATCAGAGTAATGCGCTGACGACTCGCGAGTTCAAATATAAGGAGGAGTATGGTGATGGCGTGCTGTTCACATGTGCATGGGTTCGTGATGGCGAGCTCTATGCGCATAGCCAACGCATAGCGAAGCCATTCCCCGACAAGACTCTGCATCTGAAATGGACGACATTCCGCGACAAGTTGACGCCTGGACAAAAGGAAGAATGGACATTGACCATCACCGATTCGAAGGAGAAACCCGTCAAGGCGCAATTACTGGCGGCGATGTTCGACCGCTCGCTGGACGATATACGTATGCACTCGTGGCCGTTCTATCTGAACTTACTGCGCTCGTTGCCTTGGACAAATTGGGGAGGAGGATATAGTGACGCTTTCTATTTGTCATCGGAGATGAGGCTGAAGGCTTTGGAAATTCCTGAATTGTCATTCAGTCATTTCGATGAGTCTTTGTTCTATATCACACCCGGTCTTCGTGTGAAGTACACGAGCCCCGTATTGATTGGAGCCCGTGGAAATGTGGCGATTCAAATGGCAAAAGTTGCTTCCATAAACGGAGATCATGAATTGGGAGGTGAGAGGATGGCTACGAAGGATGTTATGGGAGATGATAGTGAATTGAAGACGAGGAAGGAGCCGGAAGACAATAGCCGGAAGAACAATGGGGAGAATGATGTGTTACAAATGCGTGAGAATTTCTCGGAAACTGCATTCTTCTATCCTTCGTTGACAAGTGACGAGAAAGGACAAGTGAAAATCCATTTCACGTTGCCTGAGAGCGTCACGACTTGGCGCTTCATGGGATTTGCTCATGATAAGGACGTCCGTTATGGCAGTATTGAGGGTGAGGTTGTCGCCAAGAAAACTGTGATGGTACAGCCCAATATGCCTCGTTTCCTGCGTGTTGGTGATGTGGGGAAAATCTCCGCTCGCATCTTCAACACTTCGGAGCATACCGTTTCGGGTGTTTCCACGATAGAATTACTGGAGGCAGAGACTGAGGAAGTGGTTTATAAGCAGGAAATGCCTTTCAGCATAGAAGCCGGAAAAGGAACATCGGTGGCATTCAACGTGAATGCAAGCAACCTGCCTTCTCTATTGATTTGCCGCATCAAGGCTGAAGGTGCTGGATTTGGTGATGGCGAACAACATTATCTGCCAGTGCTGACTAACGAAGAACTAGTGACAACGACTGTGCCGTTCACTCAGAATGGTGCGGGAGTAAAGACGATAGATTTGGGCAACCTTTTCCCCACTACGATTTCTGCACCGAATGGCAGTTTGCCAAAACTGACGATAGAATATACCAATCATCCTGCTTGGCTGATGATTCAGGCCTTGCCGACTATGGCAAATCCTAACACAAAGGATGCTATCAGCTTGGCAACGGCTATCTATGCAAACAGCATTTCATCGTACTTGGTAAGGCAGTCGCCCGAGATTGAAAAGATGGTGAAGTTGTGGCAAGAGGAAGAAACTGGCATTGGGAATCAGACTTCTGGCGACAAGAAACGCGAGACATCGCTGATGAGCAGTTTGCAAAAGAACGAGGATTTGAAGTCCATTCTGCTGGATGAAACGCCGTGGGTGATGGAGGCTGACCATGAGGCTGACCAAAAACGTCAACTGGTGAATTTGTTTGATACGAACCAAGGGGAATATCGATTGAACGACTTCCAGACGAAGTTGAAGGAATTGCAGAATGCTGACGGCTCATTCAGTTGGTGGCCAGGCATGCCCGGTAATCCCTATACCACGATGTCTGTAGCGGAAACCCTCGTCCGTCTAAACCATGCGTTAGGGAAACAAGATGACACATCTTCATTGTTGTCAGACGCCTTAACCTATCTTGACAACAAGATGCATGATGATGTGGTGGAACTGAAGAAGTTACAACGCAAAGGAAGCAAGAACCTGATGCCTAGCGAGTTGGACATTAGCTATCTGTACATTCGGTCGTTAGATGATAGTGGCCTGAAGAATACAAATCGTTCGGATATTGAATATTTGGTGAACTTGTTGGCTAAGCATCCTGCCGACTTGACACTCTACGGCAAGACGATAACAGCAATCATCATGGCAAAGAACCATCATACTGCTGAGGCGAAGAACTTGCTGCAAAGCATTCGTGAATATTCGGTGTATACAGAGGAGATGGGACGTTATTTCGACTCGCCGAAGGCGTATTATAGTTGGTTTGACTATAAGATTCCAACCGAAGTGGCTGCCATTGAAGCTATTCGCGAATTGACGAACGACGAAAAGACCGTGGAAGAGATGCAGCGTTGGTTGCTCCAATCAAAACGCACTCAATGCTGGGACACGCCCATCAATGCTGTGAATGCAGTATATGCTTTCTTGAATGGGGAAACCAACAAGTTGTCGACAACTGGTCAGATGCCTGCCACATTGAAAGTGGACGGAAGCGTTGTGGAAACACCCCAAGCCACTGCCGGTCTGGGTTATGTGAAGGCATCGTTGGCGGGTGCCCATCACAAGACTTTCACGGCAGAGAAGATATCTTCTGGCACTTCGTGGGGCGCATTGTATGCGCAATATATGCAGAAAGCCACAGACGCTGGGAATGCTTTCTCTGGCTTAACTGTGAAACGTGAAGTGATAAAAGAGGTGAATGGAGAGAAGATAGATGTAATTGCAAATGGAGGAACATTGAAGGTTGGCGACAAGGTTCGTATCCGCTTGACCATTCAAGCCGACCGCGACTATGATTTCGTCCAGGTCCAGGACAAACGTGCAGCCTGCTTGGAACCTATCCGTCAGCTGAGCGGTTATCACAATGGTTGCTACCAAGCACCCCGCGACCATTCTACATATTTCTATTTCGACCGCATGGCAAAAGGAACTCACATTGTAGAGACAGAATACTTTGTCGAGCGCGAAGGAACCTACCAGATGGGCATATGCACCGTGCAATGTGCTTATTCACCAGAGTATTCTGCTCGTACAGGCGCTATGACAATGACTATTGGCAATGAAATCGATGATAATAGATAATAGAAAAAACGATATAAAACAATGAATAGCAAAAGACGATTAAAGACAATTGCGCTTTGCGTGTGTGCATTCGTATCCGTATACGGACAGCGCGTGGAAGTGAGAAGCGATGTTATCAACGTGGGACAAGTGGTGTTCTATCAGCCTGTGACCGCAGAATACGAGTTTAAGAACAACAGTGCTGGCATGTTGCACATCCGCGATGTAAAGACCAGTTGCGGTTGTACAGCGGTTGAGTATCCCCAGCAGGGGATTCCATCGGGGCAGAGTTTCTCGATTCTTGCCACTTACGACGCCCGTCAGATGGGCCATTTCGAAAAGATGATTGGTGTTTATACCGATGTGGGGGGCGAACCTTTGATGCTGACGCTGAAAGGCGTTGTTGTCAGCGAAATCAAAGACTTTGTGGGCGAATATCCTTACAAACTGGGCGACTTGTTGGTCGACCGTGACAACATCGAGTTCGATGACGTCAATCAGGGCGACCGTCCAATGGCGAAGATTCATGTGAAGAACGAGACGGGTGGCTCGTCAGAGCCCGTCGTGATGCACCTTCCCAATTACTTGAAGGCTGAAGTTTCTCCATCGAAGATTGCCTCAGGCCATTCGGGGGTCATCACCATCACGCTCGACACACGCCAGATTCGCGATTTTGGTCTGACACAGAGGTCGGTTTATCTGGGCAAGTTCCCTGGTGACAAGGTGGCCGCAAACAAGGAGATTGTCGTGTCTGCAGTTATGTTGCCAGGATTCCGCGACCTCACAGAGCGCGAACTGGCTATGGCGCCACAGATACAACTGTCCACAACGTCGCTCGACCTTGGAAAATTCGGCTCGAAAAAGAAACTGAAAGGCGACATCGAGATACAGAATGTCGGCAAATCGGAACTTGAAATCGCTAAGTTGCAGATGTTCACCACAGGACTTCAGCTTTCGCTGAACAAGACTCGGCTGGCTCCCGGAGAGAGTGCTAAGCTGAAGGTGACAGCTGTGGCCAAAGACTTGCGCGGTGTACGCAGCAAGCCTCGTGTGCTGATGATTACCAACGACCCCGACCACTCGAAAGTGGTGATTGACATCAATGCTGAATAAAGCATGAATCTGAGTAATCGTTTGCTGAGACAAATGGGAAAACCGCAATTGCAAATAGAAATTGATGAGGGCAGTGGCTTCTGCTTCGGAGTGACCACTGCCATTAAGAAGGCTGAAGAGGAGTTGGCAAAAGGAGGCTCTCTCTACTGCCTTGGCGATATCGTTCATAACGGCATGGAGGTGGAGCGTCTTCATGCAATGGGACTTGTTACCATTACCCACGACGACCTTCGCCGTCTGCACGATGTGAAAGTGCTGTTGCGAGCTCATGGCGAACCTCCCAAGACCTACGAGCTTGCCAAGCGCAACGACATCGAGATTATTGATGCCACATGCCCCGTGGTGCTCCAACTGCAGCGACGAATCAAACGCCAATACGAGAGTTCGTGTGAGAGTAGTGCCCAAGTCGTCATTTTCGGCAAGAACGGACATGCCGAAGTGTTGGGGCTGGTTGGGCAGACCAAAGGCGACGCCATCGTTGTGGAGAACATCGACGATGTGAAACGGCTCGACTTCCAACGCGACATTTATCTCTATTCCCAAACCACAAAGAGCCTTGACGAGTTTCATCGCATCATCGACTATATCCAAGAGCATATCTCACCCACAGCTACTTTCAAGAGTTTCGACACCATTTGCCGACAAGTGGCCAACCGCATGCCCAACATCGCTTCATTTGCCGCCCGCCACGACCTCGTATTGTTCGTCAGCGGAAGGAAGAGTTCCAACGGGCGCGTGTTGTTCAACGAATGTCGTAGTGTGAACCCCAACAGTCATCAGATTGAAAGCGCCGCCGAAATCGACATGCGCTGGCTCGAGGGCGTCTGCACAGTGGGCATCTGCGGTGCCACCAGCACCCCCAAATGGCTGATGGAAGAATGCCGGGACTATTTGGCCCCTCAGCCCTCCAAGGGATGAAAGAGAAGAAGGAACTTTCCACCCCACTCCTATAAAAAGAGAACTAATAACTAAAAACAAAAATATGAAAAAACTATTTGCTACACTATTCGCATTGATTGCCCCGATGTGGGTCTTCGGTGCAACCGAGCTGCCTATCGTGCAGAATGTCTATGCCCGACAACCCATGTCGTTGAACGGACGATGGAATTATATCGTCGACCAGCAGGAGATTGGCTACTACGACTACCGTATGAACCCCATGCGCCATACATGGGGCGACAACGCCAAGGCACAACGACCGTCCGACCTTGTGGAATACAATTTCGATGTGTCTCCCGCCATGAAGATTCCCACTGACTGGAACACTGCAGATGACCAACTGTTCTTTTATGAAGGAACGGTGTGGTTCAAGCGCAGTTTCAACTACACGAAGAAGGCCGACCGTCGTGCCATCCTCTATTTCGGTGCCGTCAACTACGAGGCTATCGTCTATGTCAACGGTCATCGCGTGGGTAAGCATATAGGCGGTTTCACGCCATTCAACTTCGATGTCACCGATGAACTGCGCGATGGTGAGAATGTCGTGGTGGTGAAAGTTGACAACAAGCGTCATCGCGACAATGTCCCCACACAAATATTCGACTGGTGGAACTACGGAGGCATCACACGCGATGTGCTGCTTTTTGAAGTAGGCGACACGTTTGTCGACGACTATGTCGTTCAACTTGCCAAGGGCAACCAACGGCTCATCGACATGCAGGTGCGACTCAACAAAGCAGTTGCAGGCCAGCAGGTTGTGGTCAACATCCCCGAGCTGAAACTCAGCCAGACGCTCCTCACCGATGTCAACGGTCAAGCAACAGCACAGGTGAAGGCACGGCCCATACTTTGGTCGCCCGAGAACCCTAAACTATATAAGGTGGAAATCACGATGGACGGCCAACAGCTGACCGACGAGATTGGTTTCCGCACCATCGAGACGCGCGGCAAGCAAATCCTTCTCAATGGCAAGCCCATCTTTTTGCGTGGCATCAGCATCCATGAGGAAGCCCCCTTCCGTCAAGGACGCGCCCACACCACTGAGGATGCTCACATTCTGCTCTCTTGGGCGAAAGAACTGGGATGCAACTACGTCCGCCTTGCCCACTACCCCCATAACGAGCTCGCTGTGCGCGAGGCAGAACGCATGGGCATTATGGTTTGGAGCGAGATTCCCGTTTATTGGACCATCTCGTGGCAGAACGAAGGCACATTCAACAATGCCCAGCAGCAACTCCACGACATGATTCATCGCGACCACAACCGCGCAGCAATCATCATTTGGTCGATTGCCAACGAAACACCGCATAGCGATGCACGCGACCAGTTCCTCGGCAAGTTGGCCGAATATGCCCGCACACAAGACAATACACGCCTAATCAGTATGGCGATGGAGGTGACTGGTGCCTCCAACTATGTGAACCGCCTGAAAGACAATATGAACAAATATGTTGACGTGGTGAGCTTCAACGAGTATGTAGGGTGGTATCGCGATGTTCACGACGCCCCCCGCATGACGTGGGAAGTACCTTACGAGAAGCCTGTCATCATCAGCGAATGGGGAGGTGGAGCTCTTGCCGGCTATCACGGCTCGAAGGAGCAGCGTTGGACAGAGGAGTTCCAAGAGAACCTCTATCGTGAGAACATCGCCATGCTTGAGAAAATTGATGGTCTCGCAGGCATGAGCCCGTGGATTCTTAAAGACTTCCTTTCGCCCCGACGGCCACTCTTCGGCGTGCAAGACTGGTTCAACCGCAAGGGTGTCGTCTCCGACAAGGGCGAAAAGAAACTCGCCTTCTACGTGCTACGCGATTGGTACACCAGCATGAGGGAAAAGTATGAGCATAATGCCAAGTGATGAAAGACACTTACATGAAGAAATCTACCATAATCCTTGCGGCAATGACCTACGTGCTGTCGTTGCAAGCGCAAAAGCAGCAAAAGGTCGAACCGTTCGGACCTGTTCCCACTGAGAATCAGTTGCGGTGGCAGGATTTGGAGATGTATGCCTTCATCCATTATTCCCTAAACACCTATACCGACCAAGAATGGGGATTTGGCAACGAAGACCCGAAATTGTTCAATCCCTCCAACCTCGACTGTCGCCAATGGGTACGGGTATGTAAACAAGCAGGCATGCGGGGCATCATCTTCACCGCCAAGCACCACTGCGGTTTTTGTATGTGGCCATCGGCCTATACCGACTATTCTGTGAAGAATTCGCCTTGGAAGAACGGTAAGGGCGACGTAGTGCGCGAATTGGCTGATGCCTGTCGCGAGGAAGGACTGAAGTTTGCTGTGTATCTCTCGCCTTGGGACCGAAACCACAAGGATTATGGCCGACCGGAGTACGTCACTTACTTCCGCAACCAACTTCGCGAGCTGCTGACCAACTATGGAGACATCTTCGAAGTGTGGTTCGACGGAGCCAACGGTGGTGATGGTTGGTATGGTGGAGCCAATGAGACGCGGCGCATCGACGGCAAAACCTATTACGGATGGGCCGAGACGTTTCGCATGATTCGGGAGCTGCAGCCCAAAGCTGTCATCTGGAACGATGGTGGCGACCGCGGCGACCTACGCTGGGTAGGCACAGAGGCCGGCAATGTGGGCGAGACAAATTGGAGTTTGATGCCCAGCAAAGGCGACACACCCTACCCGATGCTACACTACGGTGTGGAAAACGGTGACGTATGGTGTCCCGGTGAAACAAACACGAGCATCCGCCCTGGCTGGTTCTACCACGAGACGGAGAATGAGCATGTGAAGAGCCTGTCGAAACTGATGGACACCTATTACAAGAGCGTAGGCCGCAACTCTACCCTACTGCTCAATTTTCCCATTGCCCCAAACGGCCGAATTCATCCGAATGACAGCCTGCGAGGCATCGCCTTCAAGCGAATGATTGACGAGGTGTTTAAGACAGACCTCACCAAGAATGCAACCATCAAGAAACAAGACTACGAAACCATTATTACTTTCAAGAAGCCTACCGCTTTCAACCGCTTCGTAGCCGAAGAGGACATTCGTTATGGTCAACGCGTGAAGAAGTTCAATCTTGAGGCTCTGGTAGATGGAAAATGGATTGCGCTGAAAGACGAACTGGTTGAGGGCTCAGACGGACTGACAACCATCGGGCACCGCCGCATCATATGCTTCCCTACTGTCGAAACCACCCAACTCCGATTCACCGTAACAGACTGTAAGGCAGAACCCGTCATCAGGAAAATAGGCGTATATCTTGCTCCCGACATCACAGCCGACATTCCAGACTCGGGCGAAAAGAAATCATCGGGGCTTCACATTTTTTTCAGCAGTCCCACACAAATGATGATTGACTGGGACACGGAGCAGACGTTCACAGCCTTCCGTTATCTACCTCCACAAGGCACACGCGACGGACTTATCACCCACTACACCTTATGGGCTTCCACCGACTGGTCGCATTGGACGAAGCTCGCAACAGGCGAATTCTCGAACATCGTGAACAACCCCATATGGCAAACCATCAATTTTACCCCCACCAAAGCCCGCATCCTCAAGCTCGATGCCGACCGCTTGTCTGAGGGCGAGCGAATGGGCTACGGAGATATAGAAATCATAAAAGAATAAAGAATAAAACAAAATGAAAAGAATCCTCGTATCAGTATGCATGGCTGCCGTTTTCGCTGTTGGCTATGCTCAAGACAAATTGTATGCTGACGAATTCCCACTCGGCGACGTCACCCTGTTGGACGGACCGCTGAAGCATGCGCGCGACCTGAACATCCGGACGCTGCTGCAGTACGACTGCGACCGACTGCTGGCTCCCTACCGCAAAGAGGCAGGACTGGAGCCGAGGGCTAAAGCCTACCCCAACTGGGACGGGCTCGACGGACATGTGGGCGGCCACTACCTGACGGCGATGGCACAGAATGCCGCCACGGGCAACGGGGAATGCCGCAAGCGCATGGAATACATGATTGGCGAGCTGCAACGCTGTGCCGAGGCCAACACAAAGAACCACCCAAGCTGGGGACGCGGCTATGTGGGCGGAATGCCCAACAGCGAGCGCATCTGGAGCACCTTTAAGAAAGGTGACTTCGGCACGTACTTCGGCTCGTGGGCACCGTTCTACAATCTTCATAAGATGTTTGCCGGACTGCGCGATGCATGGCTCTACTGCGGCAACCAGCAGGCTAAAAAGTTGTTTCTCGGCTTCTGCGACTGGGCCATCGACCTAACGTCAGGACTCAGCGACGACCAGATGGAGCGGATGCTGGGCAACGAGCACGGCGGCATGAACGAGGTGCTGGCCGATGCCTATGCCATCACGAAATACCCGAAATACCTCACCGCAGCCATGCGGTTCTCACACCGCAGGCTGCTCACGCCCATGTCTCAGCGACAAGACTGTCTCGACAACATGCACGCCAACACGCAGGTGCCGAAAGTGGTGGGCTTCGAACGTATCAGCGAGCTGGCATCAAACACTGAATCCTACCACGAGGCCGCCAGTTTCTTCTGGGACATCGTGACAGGTGAACGTTCGCTTGCCTTCGGCGGTAACAGCCGTCGTGAACATTTTCCCAGCAAGGATGCATGCACGGACTTCATCAACGACATTGACGGACCCGAGACCTGCAACACCAACAACATGCTGAAGCTGACGGAAGACTTGCACCGCCGCAATCCTGAGGCCCGCTATGCCGACTTCTACGAGTTGGCGACGTTCAACCACATTCTCTCGTCGCAGCATCCTGAGCACGGCGGCTACGTCTACTTCACCCCCGCCCGTCCGCGCCACTATCGCAACTACTCGGCACCGAACGAGGCCATGTGGTGCTGCGTGGGTACAGGTATGGAGAACCACAGCAAGTACGGACAGTTCATCTACACGCACGTGGGCGATGCTCTCTACGTGAACCTCTTCGTGGCTTCAGAACTGAACTGGAAGGAAAAAGGACTCACACTGCGTCAGGAAACCCAGTTCCCCTACAGCGAGACGAGTCGCATCACTATCGTCAACGGCAAGGGGCAGTTCCCCCTTCTCGTGCGCTATCCCGGCTGGGTGAAACCAGGCGACTTCAACGTCAGCGTCAACGGAAAGCCCGTGAACATCATCACCGGCCCGTCAAGCTACGTCGCCATCGACCGTCGATGGAAGAAGGGCGACGTCGTTGATATCACCTTCCCTATGCACAACAGCATCAAATACCTGCCCAACGTACCACAGTACATCGCCTTGATGCACGGTCCTATCCTGCTCGGAATGAAGACGGGCACCGAGGATATGGCCCACCTCGTGGCCGATGACAGCCGTTTCGGACAGTATGCCAGCGGCAAGAAACTGCCCATCAACGAGGCACCTATCCTCATCAACGACGACATTAACGCCATTGCCGGCCAGATAACGCCCATTGGGGGGCAACCGCTCCACTTCATGCTGGAGACAAAGGTGATGAACGCTCCTGAGAACAAGGGGGTTATCCTGCAACCTTTCTTCGAGATTCACGACAGCCGCTACATGATGTATTGGCTCGCCCTCTCGGAGGATAAATATAAAGGCTATCTCGACGACCTCGCCAAACAAGAGCAAGAGCGTCAGGCGCTCGAGGCCAGCACCGTAGACAAAGTGCAGCCAGGCGAGCAGCAGCCCGAAACCGACCACAAGATGGAGACCGACCGCTCTCAGACGGGCAACACGAATGACGTCTTCTGGCGCGATGCCAGCAACGGCCACTACTTCAGCTACCTGATGCAGACTGGCGGACTCACCGACCTCGCCCTGCGCTTGAAGTTCTGGGGCGTGGGCGAATGGAAGAGCCACGAGTTCGACATCTTCATCGACGACCAACTGCTCACCAGCATCAACAACACGGGCAAGTATCGCATCTCCGAGTTCAAGTACGAGACGTTTGACATCCCCGCCGAGATGCTTCAGGGCAAGACGCAAGTGCGCGTGAAGTTCGTGGCCAAGCCCAACAAGCAGATTGGAGAAATCTATGGCGTGCGGCTCGTCAAGAAATAAGAATCACCAACTACAAGCCGATATGAAGCGTAAGTTTTTAGTCGTTTGCTGCATACTGACAACCCTAAGTGCTACGGCTCAATTAACTAGAGTGCTGCCCGACGAGGCTTGGGACGAGTCGGAGTGGATATGTGTGGCCGACGCACCAGAAGTGACAGGACGTGTTGACGACCACACACGGGCTGCCGACGGTGCCAGCTGGTTCTTCACAACAATATGGAACGAACAAAAAGTCGAAAAGGCCCTGTGGATGACCACGAGCCTTGGCGTGAACGAACTCTACGTAAACGGCGAGCGCATCGGCCGCGAAGTGCTGCGGCCGGGTTTCTCCCACCACAGCCGCACGAAGTATTCATTCACCTACGACATTACTAGGCAGTTCCACAAGAAGAAGGGGCAGCAAAACAACCTTGAAGCCCAGGTGACGCCCGGCTGGTGGGCCGACAAAATCATCACGCCCAGCGGAAGCAACGGGATGTACGGGCAGAAGTGTGCCTTCCGTGGTGTGCTCGAACTGACCTTCGCCGACGGCACCACACGCAGATACGGAACCAACACCAAAGACTGGCGGGCCGACATCTCGGGACCTGTGACACACGCTGCCATCTTCGACGGCGAAGAGTATGATGCCCGCAAAGTCTGGGGATATCAGCTGCCTGTCTTTCTCAAGGCACCGGTCGTCAGCCGGGAGTATAAAGGCATCATTGTGCCAGAAAACGGTGCCGAGGTCTATCATCTGACAGAGCTGGCACTCAGTCCGAAACACGCTTATGTCTATTCAAAGAAGGAAGGCGCTACTGACAATGCCTACGGGAAAATCATCATCGACAGGGAATACGCCGACGGCCAGAAAATGACAGTCCGCCCAGGCGAGCACCTCGTCATCGACTTCGGACAAAACTGCGCCGCTGTGCCGTCGTTCCGCTTCAATGCAAAGGAGGGCGCACGTCTCACCTGTCTGCCTGGCGAGTTGCTGAACGACGGTAACGGAGCCAAGAGCCGCGGGATGGATGGCCCCGAGGGAGCCGTTCATCGCCGAAACCTACGCATCCAAGACAAGAGCATCCGACTCGACTACACGTTTGCCGACAGCAAGAAGGCGGTGGACTACACGCCACGCTGCACCTTCTTCGGCTATCGATACGTGGACATCACGGCAACCGACGAAGTGGTCATCGAGCGCATCCGCTCGGTACCCGTCAGCTCCATCACGCAAGAAATGGAAACTGGGCATATCAGCACGGGCAACGACCTCGTCAACCAACTCATCTCTAACACCCTCTGGGGCATGCGCTCCAACTACCTGAGCGTTCCCACCGACTGTCCGCAGCGCAACGAGCGATTAGGCTGGACTGCCGACACACAAGTGTTCACCGAGACGGGAACCTTCTTCGCCAACACCAACCGTTTCTTCCACAAATGGCTGCGCGACCTGCGCGACTCGCAAAGCCCAGAAGGCGGTTACCCAGGAGTAGCGCCTGCAGGGCAATATGGCACTGGGCTGAACGAGTACATGCGTGTGGGATGGGCTGATGCTGGCATCATCGTGCCCTGGACCGTTTGGAAACAGTATGGCGACCCCTCGATTATTGACGAGAGTTGGGAGTCGATGAAGCGATACATGAGCCACATCAGCCAAACGAAATACGACCACACGGCACTCAGCAGAGAGAATGGCAACTACCAGTGGGCCGACTGGCTGAGCTACGAGCCGCTTGAGAGCTGTGGCGGCGGAGCGTTCAAGGACGGCCAACCTCTGCCCGAAGCTATCGAGTATTGGAACTATCTGTGCGCCTCCTACTGGGCCATCGACGCAGCTATGATGCGAGATATGGCAAAAGCCACAGGGAGAAACGCTGCCGAATATGAAGCGATGACCAGCGAGGCGAAGCGCTACTTACGCGAGCGATTTTTCAATGCCGACGGAACATTTAAAACCGAGATTCTCAACACCATGCAGACACCAGTCCTCTTTGCCCTGCGCAACAATCTCTTCGACGGTGACGTCAAGACCAAGATGATTGAACGTCTGCGCGAGAACTTCCGCCAGCATGGCGACTGCCTGCAGACAGGCTTCCTCGGCACTTCCATCCTGATGCCCACGCTCACCGACAACGGCATGGCCGATGTGGCCTACACGCTGCTCTTCCAGCGCAAGAACCCCAGCTGGCTCTACTCTATCGACAACGGAGCCACCACCATCTGGGAACGGTGGAACAGCTACACAAAGGACAAGGGTATGGGTCCTAACGGCATGAACAGCTTCAACCACTATGCCTACGGAGTCGTTTGCCAGTGGATATGGCAGACTTGTGCCGGCATCGCCTCCGACCCCGCCCGTCCTGGCTTCAAGCACATCATCATGCGCCCCATCCCTGACCGTCGGCTCGGTCATCTCGAAGCATCCTACCTTTCTGCGGCTGGCCTCATCAAGAGCAGTTGGAAGTACAAGGGCAACGAGTGGATATGGACTTTTTCAATTCCCAAAGGAGCTACAGCCACAGTGACCCTCCCAGGTGAGGAGAAAGGAAAAGAATATCTCCCAGGGACATACACCCTAAAACAAAACTGCACAGACACATCTAAAAACCAATAACTATTAATCATCGCTATTATGAAAAAGTATCTAATGCTGTTTGTAGCCCTCGTTTCGGCTACTATGATTCTGAGTTCCTGTGCCAATAACACCGAAACAGGAAAAGTGAACGACTTCCGCATCAAGCGCGGAACCAACCTGAGCCACTGGCTGTCGCAGTCGGAAGAGCGCGGCGAGGCACGCCAACTTCACATCCAAGAAGACGACTTCGCGCGCCTCGACTCGCTGGGCTTCGACTTCGTGCGCATCCCCATCGACGAGGAGCAGTTCTGGGACGAGGATGGCGACAAGCTACCTGAGGCTTGGAACCTGCTCACCTTCGCCCTCGACCAGTGTGGCAAGCACCACCTGCGCGCCATTGTCGACCTCCACATCATCCGCTCCCACTACTTCAATGCCGTGAACGAGGGTGACAAAGCCGCCAACACGCTCTTCACCTCCGAAGAGGCACAGCAGCAGCTCATCGGCATGTGGTATCAGCTGAGCGACGCCTTGAAGGGCTACAGCAACGACTCCGTGGCCTACGAGTTCATGAACGAGCCTGTGGCCGACGACCACGAGCAGTGGAACCAGCTCATCGCAAAAGTACACAAGGCACTACGCGAGCGCGAGCCACAACGCACACTCGTCATCGGCTCGAACATGTGGCAGAGCTTCGGAACCATTAAGTACCTGAAAGTGCCCGAGGGCGACAAAAACATCATCCTCTCCTTCCACTACTACAACCCGATGATTTTGACGCACTACGGAGCATGGTGGACGCCCATCGGCAAATATACGGGCAAGGTGAACTATCCCGGTGTTCTTGTGTCGAAGGAAGACTACGAGGCTGCACCCGACTCGGTGAAGGCTGTCATCGACGAGAACAAATTCACCACCGAAGAGTGGAACATAGACCACATACGCGCCGACTTCAAGGATGCCATCGAAGCCGCCAAGAAATACGACCTGCAGCTGTTCTGCGGTGAGTGGGGCGTCTATGAGCCCGTCGACCGCGAGCTCGCCTACAAGTGGTACAAGGACATGCTGACCGTGTTCGACGAGTTCAACATCGCCTGGACCACATGGTGCTACGACGCCGACTTCGGCTTCTGGGACCAGAAGAAGCACGACTACAAAGACAAACCGCTCGTAGACATCCTCGTCTCAGGAAAACCTCTCGAGAAATAACCGTCCGAGAAATGTTCCGAAAACAAATTACCCTCCGCTAGCACACTTGTCAGCGGAGGATAACTGTTTTTAGAGGTGAGAAGTGATTTTATAGAGGTGAGAGGTTAGAAGTGAGAGGTGAGAGAATACTTATTTACCTTTTTACCTTTTTACCTTTTTGCCTTTTTACCTTTTTGCCTTTTTACCTTTCATTGGTCTAGCACTCTGCTCACCAGCATGGTCACATCGACAATCGTCAGCTGGCCGTCGCCATTCATGTCGGCAGCCTCATGGTCGTAGAGGAAAGGAGCAGCGTTGTCCTTGCCCAAGATGATGTCCACCAGCGCGGTCACATCGCCCACGTCCACCGTTCCGCTTTTGTCCACATCGCCCATCAGCTTGGTGAGCATCGTGATATACGAGGCGGGGCTGCTGTTGTTGGTATAGAAGTAAGAACGGAAAGGCAGGATATCGTCGCTTGTTTTTCGCCACTTCTCGTCGCTTTGCAACAGGTATCCGTCCACTCTTGTGCGCTTGAGTTTTTCGGAAGAGCCGGCAAAGAAATAGCCATTGCCCACGTCCATTGTGCCCGCGCCTTCGGGTTTGGGCGTCAACACGACGTGCTCCTCAGTGCTCAGCGACACCTCAGCGTTATCTACAACGACATAGTAGGGAGTCCAAGCCCGAACTTCCGTGTCGGCCTGCTCTACAAAAAGGGCTTGCGCCACGTTGTCGCTGCCCACCGTCAGCGTTGTGGGCTGATAGAGGCGGACGCCGTTGCTGAACGTCAGCGGATAAGGCAGATAAAAGCAATAGGGCGTGGGCTTGTAGACCGTCTCTTCCACCGCCATCGTCTCGCCAGTAGGGATGCGCTGACCGTTTTCGTCGAACACGATGCGCCCGTCTTCGTCCGTCTGATACACAGGATACTCGGTTGTCTTCGTACCGTTCTCAGGCGCCGTGAGCGTTCGGTCGTAGCGCACACCGTAAGTGCACTCGATGGTGGCCGTGCCGATGGGCACTTGTTCGCGGTCGTCATAGTTCAAGTTGTCATCAATCCAAAGCGACGATGTCTTGAACGACGCATTACGATAGTCACCCGAAGTCCAATCGTCATAAGAGAGCTCCTCTGTAAGCACCAACGCATTGGGGCGAGGCGTGGTCAGCGTGGCGGGACGCAGGCTGAAATGGTTCGCTTTCACGTCGTAAAGGTCTTCGAAGCAGTCGGGCAACGGATACTGACCCACGCAATACACCCAATTGTCGAGCCCCAGGTATGGAACGAGTGCCATGAAATTCTTCATCAGAGCAGTGGTTATCGGCCTGTATTGTCTTGACAATGCAAAATAGACCTGCTGTCCGTACACCACGACATGCTCCCCATGAGTATAGCCGTTTTGGTCGGTTGGCATCCAATTGTCGAACTGCGTTGCATCAGTGTAGCAATAATCCACATCAGCTTCTCCCTGACCCACAAACGGCCCTTTCACGCAGTAGTCATAATTGCCTGTCGGGCGATCGTGATGAATCACTGCGCAATTCCTGATGGTCACCCAGTTCGAAACGCCTACAAGTCCGCCCACTCCATTATATGCGTCAAAGGTCTCTCCGTCTGTGCCATGAACGGCATGAGTACCTTCAACAACGCATTTGCTGATATCCGTACCTGTAGCGGAGCCTACCAGACCGCCAGCGTTGCCACCCGTGGTTGCCTGGCTGTTGCGCACATAGCAATTAGAGATGGTCGAAGTCATAGCCCATCCAGCCAAAACACCCGCGGCTGTCATTTTCGACTGCGAGATGACATAGAAATTGTCGAGGCGCAAGTTGGTAATAGTGGCATCCACAATATTGCCGAAAAATCCCAGCCTTTGGATATTGCTATTTTGGTCTGGAATATTGATTTTCAGGTTGCTGATGGTGTGGCGCTGGCCGTCGAGTGTGCCTTTGAAATAGCCCAACCGTTCGCCTATACCCGTGCCCCATGTCTCGCCTTGCATGTCGATGTCGGCCTCCACCTTCACTATTTTCCCGTCGAATGTCTCGCCATTGTCCACACGCTCGCGGAATTCGTTCAGGGCGAGCGGTGTGCTGATACCCAGTCCCCACTCGGTCTCGTAGTCGTTAGCCTCCTTCACATTCGTGAAATATCGCCAGCCGTCGGGCGTGGTCCACCCCAAGTCGGCATCGGAGAAGGCCGAATTGCGATAAGCGTCTGTTGTGCCCAGCGGCACGTAGAGCGTGGTCGTCGAGTTGCTGTAGGTCTTTGTGCTGCCGATGCCGCCCTCATGACGGCAGAACACGTCGTTATATTCCCACTGCGGCGGCGTCGCAGCCTGACAGTAGATGGCCCTGAGGTTCGTCAATCCCACGAATGCTCCCGAGCCGATGCTCTCGAGCGTGGAGGGCAGTTTCACGTCCAGCAGCCCCTTACAGCTTTTGAAGGCGAAGTTGCCGATGCGCTTCACTCCCTCGGGCAACTGCACGAAGGTGATGCCTCCACACAGGCGGAAGGCCATATTCGAAACGGCAGTGACATTATATTCACGTCCGTCCACGCTAATCTTGGCTGGCACGATGACGCGCCCCTCCGAGTATTGCGGAATGCAGGCATTGCGACTTGAGCCAAGCGAGGCGGTCGAGCCGCTGACGACGTATTCGGCAGGAATCTCTTTTCCGTTCAACAGCACCGTGCCCATCACGGGAGCCGGCTGAGCCCACACTGCGAGCGGCAGCAGCCAACCCATCAACATAAAGTATATGATTTGCTTTTTCATTGCGAGCCTCCTTCCTTTAGTCGTCCACACTGTTACTGCCATGATCTATTCTCATCTGAGTCACCTGGTCCACGGTGGGATGCAGCGGAGCCTTGGCCAACGCGCGGATGGCGTCGAACTCCTCGTAGCCGAGGTAGAACTGGCGGCCAGTGCCCACATGGTCGTACTGCAAGTGTCCGCTGGCATGCAGCTTGATCACCCAGTCGCCGATGGTGTTGTCGGCACGCTCGCGGTTCACCTCAGGCACAACCGTGTCTTTGTAGCTGTGGTACATGAAGATGGGGTGCTGAGGCTGCCAGCCCTTGGTCATGTTGTTGCTTTCCAAAGCGAAGTGCAAGTCTTCCATCAGCCCGCGCTTGGTGGGCAGGGGAATGCCTGAGGCCCAGGTAAAGTTGCTCATGTTGGCGTCGTATAGCGTTTCGAAATACACCAGCGCATCGTGTCTCAGCATCTTCGAGAGCGAGGAAGTACCGTCAGAGTTGAGCACGGCATGGAAATACGTCGGTCCGTAGCCGTTTCCCTGGTCTTGGTCGGCGGTAGTTCCGTTCTTGTATTGCTTTTTCCACGCATCGGTGATGTCTTCGGTGGTCTTCTCCTTGTCGTTGAGCCAGTCCAAGATGCCCGTCTCGAGGAACTGCGGCTTGATATAGTCGCTCACCTTGTGGTCCACCATATAGGGATTGCTGTCGCACATGCCTTTCAGAATGAGCGGCATCACAACGGGCATGCTCAGGTCCTTGCCATCCTTATGCTGTCCCACATAGTACATCAGCGTGGCCATCATGTCGTAAGGACCGTCGCCGCATACCGAGCCGGCCAGATGCAGCTCGTCGGTGAGTCCGTTCTGCTCAATGAAGCGCTGAGTGGCCAACGCCACCGAGCCGCCCTGCGAGTAGCCCACGCAGATACTTCGCCAGCCGTCGCGGAACGAGTGGCGCACCTTTTTCACCTTGCTGCTCGACTTGTAGAGGCTGATGCCATAGCGTGTCGCATCCACCACCTGGCGCGCCGTGAGTTCCTGATAGAGATAGGGGTGTGCACGGTTGCGTGTCAGGCCGTAGCCCTCGTAGTCGGGCAGAATCACCAAGTTGTAGTAGGGCTGGTCGCTCTGCGCGGAATGCACCACCAGTCCGCTGCCCGCGTGGTTCATCAGCATGCTCACGTCCGACTGCGAGCTGCCCTCAGCGATGTATCTCGAAGGGCACTCCTTGTTGCTCGTGATGGTCACATGGCAGCCAATGATAACGTTGTTGATATGGTCGCAGTCCTCGTCGGGCATGCAGGCCAGAGCCGAGAGCGAAAGAGGTTGTCCTTCAGCATCCACCGACGGGTAGTTGTAGGTGAAATACCACAAGTCGAGCCACCAGTCGGTGTCTTTGTCAAGGAAGTCGGAGCCATAGGGGACACGCCGACGCGCCATACGCTTCTTGGCGGTGCCCGTTTCGGTGTTCCGCTCCACGTTCTTCACCCTGAACATCGTATCCGCCTGTTGCGTGAGTGGGTCAACCACCACCTCCCTTTCCATCGTCAGCGTCAGATGCCCCATCTCAGAGATGGTGGCGTCGTTGGGGTCAACCGTCTCCGGCACATTGCCGAAAGCCGACTGTGCCCACAGGCGCGGCGTCAGTACTAGCAGCACTGCCACGACTAGCCACCGATTCATAAGCTTCAGTTTCATCATCGTTTTCGTCATGTTATTTAATGTGTTGATATCTCTTGGTTGCAAAGGTATTCATTTTCACGGAATTAGGCAACATTTCGGCGTTTTTTTCAAGCCGCTCACAACTATGCTTTAATCCCCTCATTTGCCACATCTGATATTGTCACTTGTAGCCTTTGGTGTTGTAAATTAATTTATTTTACTCAGTAAATTAATTTATTTTACTCGATAAAATAATTTATTTTACACGGCAAAATAATTTATTTTACTTGATGAAATAATTTATTTTACCACGTCATATGCCACAAATGACAGGACAAGAGGACACATCTGACGACGTCAGTTGATGCTTTTGGCAACACCAACTCATGCTTCTGACAACATCAGCTCACGTTTCTGCCCAATTCAAGCTATAGAAAAATGACAGAATTGTAGCGTTTTTTCTGATGATAAAGATGGACTTTCGCTTTTTTTTATTATATTTGCAGCAATAATAGAAATAACAAAAGATGCTCTAACCGACAGGTGGCTGGGCGGCTAGCGCCCACCAACAAAGAGACATGGGCAGAACCATCAGAGAGGCAAGACTGGCCGACGTGGCTGAAATCATGAAGGTCGTGGAGGCTGCAAAAGGGATTATGCGGCTTTCAGGCAATATGCACCAATGGGAAGAGGGCTATCCGTCGGAGGCTGTCATCGCTGCCGACATGGAGAAGAATGGCGGATTCACGGTTGAAGACAACGGCAGGATTGTCGGCTATTTCGCTTTTCTGCCATCGCCTGAGCCCACCTATAATAATATATATGAGGGGAAGTGGCTCGATGACGAACAACCCTATCATGTGGTACATCGAATAGCAAGTTATCCTGAAGTTCACGGCATTTTCAGCGACATCATGGATTTCTGCTTCTCACACGAGCCGAATATCCGCATCGACACGCATCGCGACAACAAGATTATGCAGCACAACATCCTGAAACACAGCTTCAGCTATTGCGGCATCATCTACTTGCTGTCGGGCGACGAGCGGCTGGCTTATCAGAAAATACGAGAATAAGAGAGATTGCAAAAAGGCAGAAGATAAAAAGAGGTCTAAGAGGGACTTACTCCAGATCTTGATTAGGGCGCAAGCTCTAATTGCTCCATTAGTTCCTCAATTACCTCTTGCTTTTAACAAGGTCAAGACTGGCATACTCCTATGCGATTCGGCTTCATGTCGGAGATTCTTGCTGGTCAATTACCTTTTAAACTATATGAGATATGAACAACATGCAGTTGACGAAGGTGGCTCTGCGCTACCAAGCCGTGTTCCTCGACATCAGCCGCGAGGATATCGACATGAAGTCGGAGGCGCCGGTGCCTGTGATGGCCTTTGTTGCCCGCCTAAAGGAAAACGGATTTTGCGTCAGCGAAGAACTGCTTCATGCCCTGAATGCCGTTTCTGCCGACCGACTCGCCGAAATCACGGAATGCATCAACGACGTGATGGGCGTCAAGCTGAACTGGGCGCCGCTCGTGAAAGGGTGGGATGTGCCTACTGGCGAGACTTTTGCCGACCACCTCATCACGTGGATTGCCAACATCTACGGTGAAGAGGCTGGTTTCAGGGGGACTACACTTCCGTGCGGCCACCTCATTCCTGACGGCACATTCCCGTTGGAGCGTTACAATGGTTGTCCCTTCTGCGGCAAACCGTTTGTAACGGCTGGCTTTGTCTATAAGGGACAAGGCAGCAAACTGAAGGAGCTGCGCCTGTTCACGGTTGAAGATTTGCGGCATGTGTTCGAGACGTTGTTGGCTTCAGCCACTCCGCTCGACGGCACTCAAAAGGACTCTTTGGAGTTGTTGCTCCGCGAGTTCCCCTTGCCTGAGAGCGCCAACATCACGATGAAGGAGACCGCCATGCTTGTCGTCAAGCTACTGGTTGCCCAAGACAAAGCCGACGAGGCGTCGATGTTGCTGAAGTCTCCTACCGATGTGCTCCGCTTTCTTTGGTTCGAAAAGACCGGCTATGTGCAGATTATCGAGCCGAAGACACTTGTTGCCCGCGCCAGCAAGTTGTATTCCCATATATGGGAACCGCTCGACCAAAGCGCAGATGCGGCAAAGGTCATGAAGGGAAAGCTAAGGCTGAAGTACGACCGCAAGGCTTGTCTGCGCGTGGCGAAGTGGCTGAATGCGCTCCCGATGACAGCCCAACAAGCAGCCGAGAACATGAACCCCAAGCGTGGAATGTGGGTGAGAATGATTCGCGCCCTTCGCTTGGGAGAGTATTCGCGCAAGAAGGGATTCGGGCATCTGGCAGAGATACTCGACGTGTTCTATAAACAGGACTATTCCACTTGGCAAGGACGAGTGGACAAAGCTCGCACGGAGAACGATGCCGAAACGACTTTGGCTTTGCTGAAAGAGCGTCCAGGGCTTTTCACGCGTTGTCTTTTTGCCACAATGCTCCGCTTCGGAAGCGACAAGGTGTTGGCTGCTTTCAAGGAGATTGCCGACAAGATGCCAGCCCGTCTGTTACTGTCGCTTGGTAATGCGGCTGATGCATACTTCGATGTGAACGAAACGCGGCTGGCTCGTCCCATCACGGGCGGAACCCACAAGATTGAGCCTAACAAACTGCTGGCGCTCTATAGCGAAGATGACCGAATGGCTATGGCTGGGGCTGTCAACAATCTCTATAAAGAATTGATGGCAAAACGGTTTGCTGCACAGAAAACAGAAGCCCGAACCATCTTTATCGAACCGGCTCTGTTCAACATTCCTGTCAGCGTGGGCGACCGCTCTGCAACCATCCAAGACGCATCCTGCGCGCTGATGGGGACACGCTTTCCGGTAGAAGGCGACAGCGTCCGCCTGTTCCTCCAATGGGGAAAAGGCTTGCATGCTCAGCATCTCGACATGGACCTCAGTTGTCGTATAGCCTTGCCGGACAACAAGATAGCTGAGTGCGCCTACTACAATCTCACTTGTGAAGGTGCAAAGCATTCGGGCGACATTCGCTCTATTCCTAAAATGGTGGGAACGGCCGAGTACATCGAACTGTCTTTACCCGAGTTGGAGAAAGCAGGTGCGAAGTACGTGACCTTCACTTGTAATGCCTACTCCGTGGGCGCCCTGTCTCCTAATCTCGTGGTCGGATGGATGAACTCTGCCTATCCGATGAAGATTTCCGAGAAGAATGGTGTGGCTTACGACCCCTCATGCGTGCAGCACATGGTTCGCATCAGCGAGGGCAACCTCTCCAAAGGGCTGGTATTCGGCGTGCTTGATGTGGCAAAACGTGAAATCATCTGGCTCGAGATGCCGTTCACTTCGCAGACGTTGAGGGGTGCTGACAGCACGTCCATCGAGGCCTTGCTCCACAAACTGGAGACCAAGATTTCCGTAGGAGAATTGCTTGAAATCAAGGCAAAAGCTCAAGGACTTGCCTTTGTAGAAAGTGCCGACGAAGCCGATGAAGCCTACACCTACGAGTGGGCGCTTAATCCGGCAGAAGTGACTATTCTGTTGAATGCGACGAATAAAAACTAAGAGGGCGCGGTATAAATCATACCACGCCCTCTTATCGTTTCTGATGCGGAGATAATAGGATTCGCTTTTGCCTCAAAGCTTTGAATCCTTTTCTCATGCTTCGCGGAGAGAACAGCAAGCATTCTGATACCTGTAACTATTAGAAATCATCGGCAAGGCTAAAACAGATGGTTCTGTTTTGACCTTTTTTTGTCTGTTTTATTGTTAAATTAATTAACCAAAAACTGACTTTTTCTTTACATTGCACATTTATTAACATTTGGAAGATGTGAAACATCTATGTAAATTTGCACCAGTTTCGTTAACATTTTAGGGAAGAATCGTGGGAACATTTTTGAATGTTTCGCCCAGGGTGTCAAAGTGAAGTGTGATGAAACTCGGTTGTGGAGAACCCATTTGGGGAACATGGGGAATCCCATTAACAATATGAAAATAAAGTTAATCGAAATATAAATTATTGAATATGAACGAAATAACCATGTTAACGATTATAAACGAACTTGTTCTAAGAACGTTTGTTTACATTTCGGGAGCAATTCTTGAAAAACTCTGTTGGGAACAGGAATGTGGGAACATCCGAGGGCCTCCAACTAATTGAGAAATTAAGGAGAAGAATAGCTTTGGGGAATCTATTCGCACAATATAAGAATGCCAGAAGTGCTAATTTCTTTTAATTGAACACAACAAATCAAGTGTTTTCTGAGTGATTCTGAAACTAATCCAGAGCAGAAATAGGCGGAATTCCCAGTTTTGGGCCTTACAATTGCCGTCTTCTACTTAAAATATGTAAACAATGCCCAAACATGCAAACTCACAATTATTATCCAAAAAACTGATAATCATAATAATCAAATAATACATTGAAGTATGAGAAAAGATCTTAAAGTTAAGTTCAGATTGAAAAGTAGAAAGCTGACAAGCTCAACAACCTTGACAAACGTTCCGAATGCGTTAATTACCATGCGTATCAGCTACAAATCCCTTAAGCTGGAATTGTCAACTGGCTGCCATATAGACTCGCTGAGATGGAATGAAACTGCACAGGTTGCCGTCGGACCTAATCGCGATGGCATGACGGCTGAAGAGATTAACGCCCGAATTATGACACTGGCTAAGTATGTGAATGACGTTGTTGAAATATACGAGAGTGCGTCCCTCGTCCCTACCCCAGAGCAGTTCAAAGATACTTTGGAGCGGGTGAAGACGGGAAAGACGTCTTTCACAAAATCCAGAAGCAGCACTAAAAAGGTCGTCATCAACGCTCCTGAGCCTGCGGACAAATCACGCTCAAAAAGCGGACAAGTGTCGCTCAAAACCCTTTTTAACAAAAATGAAGGGAAAACCGAAAAGCCGAAAATTAACAAACCTTTACAGTTTTGGGAGGTTGCCATTGAGTTTGAAAACATATGTGGCAGACAGAACAACTGGACAGAATCCACGCATGAAAAATTCCAAGCCATGCGCAACCATCTGAAAGGTCTCAGGGCATACAAAAGAAAACAGGGGTTGAAGTCATTCGACTTCGATTTCGACTATTTTGACGATGACGGCATGCTCTCATATCTGGAGTACTTACGTGATGTCAAGAACATGAAGAACTCCACCATAGAAAAGCACTTGGAATTCCTGCGGTGGTTCCTGCGCTGGAGTTTTCAGAAAGGTTTCCATAAAAACAATCAGTTTGAGACATTCCGGCCAAAATTCAAGAAGACACAGAAAAAAATCATCTTCCTCACGAAGAAAGAGATTACGAAACTGGAGAACTATGAAATTCCCAAGACGAAACTCTATCTCCATCGCGTCAGGGATGTCTTCTTGTTTTGCTGTTACACTGGACTTCGCCATTCCGATGTGTCTAACTTGAAAAAATATGATATCAAGAAAGACTATATAGAGGTTACCACAAAGAAGACATGTGACAGCCTGCGCATAGAGTTGAATGATGTCAGCAGAAAGATTTTGGAGAAATACGAGCCTTTTGACTTTCCTGATTCGAAGGCCCTGCCTGTGGTCTGCAACCAGAAGATGAACCAGTACCTTCATGAGCTTTTCAAGATGGCAGGTTTCAACGAACCTGTCAGACAGACTTTCTATAAAGGCAATGAGAGAATAGACATTGTAAAGCCAAAATATGAGTTGATAGGCACCCATACGGGAAGAAGGACGTTCATCTGCAATGCTCTCGGCATGGGAATATCTCCCCAGATTGTCATGAAGTGGACGGGACACAGTGATTACAAGTCAATGAAACCGTATATCGACGTGGCTGACGACATCAAGGCAGAGGCCATGAAGAAGTTCAACCAGTTTTAACTATCTGGAAATCATTATTTGAATGATGAAATTTAAATGGACACGGTAAGGAACGAAGAAATTTCAGCCGAAATCAAAAAAATTTGGCTGAAATTTATGGAATTTGTAAACCAATTAGTTAACTTTGCGCCATATTCTCATGAAAAAGGAATATAATAGACAAGTCAACGTTTATGGTGATTACTAGTAACAAGAAAAATGTCGAAGACAATGGATAGAGAAAAAATGAAGAAGCTCAATCTCACACCGATTGAGGATTTGATTGAGGAGGATTTCGGTAAGGAGAGGACTCCTTCAAGACTGGAGTTCGAAAATGGATGTGACGCTTTCATCCTTGGTGAGAAACTGAAAGAGGAACGTCAGAAGGCTGGACTGACGCAGAAACAGCTCGCTACGAGGATAGGTACGAAAAAGACCTACATCTCCCGAGTCGAGAACGGGCATACTGACGTCCAGGCCTCCACCCTTTTCAAGATTTTTGAGGGTTTGGGGGGGCAGAATTAATTTCAACATCATATAAGATAACATCACTTAAAACGATGAAATGTAAATAATACCGGAAGGCTATAACTATCATAATAATCTTGAAGAAAGCCGCCCAATAGTGGTTTTACATTAAAAGAGCATGATCCTGTCAGATGAGAGTATTGGCATAGTGGTCGTTGGCAGAATAGAGTGGCCCTCAGAGACTCCATCTGTAATAGTCATTTAATGGATAAATGGGACAATGGTTATGTGAAATAGTTATCCATAAGGAATTCCAGCCGATTTTCATCTGTTGGGATTTCTTTCTTCTATTGCTTTAAAGTAAGAAAAAAGTGTTTCTGTGCATTCAGACTTGCATGTACTGGAATATATTATACTTTTCTTGGGGGGCCTTTAGTAAAAAAGGCGAACAAGGAGATTGACTATATTAAAATAAGAGAACGATATACCTGTTGGCAGTGAGTTCCATTAATGTATATTTACGCATGAGCAGTCGGTCACGGCTGCTCATTTTGGTTAATAAAGAATAAATCCTACCGACACATCTATGGGATGTCGGTAGGATTTTGTATTTTTGTGCCATAACGAAATAAATGTTGCACTATGGCTGAAACTGTTCTTGTATGTCATGACACTTTTACTTCTTCTGATACAGCCCCAAGTGGCGAAACATGGATAGATTATTGGAAAAAGCATAAGCAGAAAGATCTCCCAACGACTTGCCCTTGTTGCAATGAGGGTGTTTCTGAAAGCAACCCTATGGTTGGCGCACATGTGTTAAAGGTATCTGAAATATTAGACCCTAAAAGACCGCATTATATTACACCAACATGCAAGTCATGTAATGACACTTACAAATGTACAAAAGCAAAGACTAAAGAATTTTTGGTCGCTTCTGGTGATTTATGTGAAATCTAACACATGCTAATTCAAAGTTTTTGTTTTGGCAATAACCTAGCAGTTGACCCATATTAGCACAATTCCTCAGAACCATAGCGGATTCTGAGGAATCACATTATTTGGGGTCTAAAAGTATATAATTGCCAACAAAAAAGTATTCATCATTGTAGTTCTAAGTAAAACTTAGGTAGGCAGGCCCTTCTGCACCATACTGAAACACTATAGCAATGCGTTTACGGTCTCGTGTGACTTCTTACGGCTTTTTCTTATCTTTGTTTCTGCTTTTTCTCTTAATTGTAGAGATAGGGGGCGGTTTTGTATTGGACTATACATGATAAAATACTTATCTTTCCTAAATGAGATTAGCCCAATACCATACTTTTTGAAAAGATTAATATGATTAAATGCTTTACCCGCAGTTTCTTCTGGAAGCACAACATACGAGTAATCCGAGAAACTCCTATATCGAAAAGCTTGTATCATAGCCCCTCTCCAATTCTTGAGTTTAAGTTCGAAGGAAACGACTTTTATGCCTGTATCAAGTTTTGAGAAGCACACATAATCTGGGATGCCAAAGAGTCCTTGCCATTCCTTAAAATATGTATTGCCCATTGTCGATTTGATAAACTCCTCAAAATCAACAGACATTAAATCTTCTGATGTGTACATTATAGTGTTCTTTTATATGCATTTAGCACATTATACCAAATTGGAAGATGGGAACCATCACTATCTCCATCAAGAAGCACAGAGTCTTCAATAATCTTGTAATTTGATACTGCTGTTTTTATCACCTCCTTCAGATATTCAATACGTGTGAGCTGATCATTTGGCAGAGATTTAATCTGCTTCGTGAACACTTCAAAATAATGTTTGTATATCTCAGACTTCGCAAAATGCCAACTATAAGGTTGGTTTTTGAACTCGCCCAAGCTAAACATAAGAGGCTTATACTGAGTATCATCAAAGAACTTGTCATAGTCACTAACAAGAGACTTCATGGATTCTATGTAATTATAATCCATCCATTGTAATAACTTAGAACTATATAATCTAGCGTTTGGAGCCCTCATTTGTTTACCTTCGGTTGCCTCAAAGCGAGAAATCTTAAACATTCTCAGGTTCTCATAGGAGCCAATAGTTATAGAGTCAGGCATTGCTGCACTCAATAATAATCCCTCTGTATTGCAATAACCTATATGAACTTCGAGCTCGTTCTTTTTGAGAATGTCGATAAAGAACAACACATTCTTCAAATATTCAAAATCCTTTATCTGTTTTGAAGTGTAGTTGTTTTCGAAAATCAAATAAAAGCCCGCTATTTCTGAAAAACTTGTCATCCAGTTTAGCAATTCATCACACTTTGCTTCATCTTCTATCATAATTTGTTTCACAAGAACTGTTAAAAGAAAAGGTTTTGTGATATTTTTCTTTGCCTTATTCTCCAAAAAAGGATACACGAAGTTTTCAGATAAATTCTCCAAATACCTAGTTGGCAATGCATCTACGTAACGAGTTGGTATAACAATGTATCTTAAATCTGCGTTTAACTGATAATCGACACATAGCTCCGCCAATTGGTCATTATTTACATCCAAATCCACAGTAGAAAAATCACTCTTTATGTTGCCAGGAAAAAAAGGATATGTGACATTAGATGATTTCTCAATGTTCAATAGATAAAACTGAGGATCCAAGAATGAAACCTGGCGTATGTCTGCTGGTAAGGCTAACAATTTGTCAGACTCCATATTAATTGGAGAGAATATCAAACCATCACCGATTCCCTCTTTTTGGCAATCAATGTTCCATTTATCGCGGAAACCCATTTGATGAAATACATTCATACGCTTAAAGTGAGTTTATTAAGTTTCGAAGTTGTGTGACTGTACGAGGTCTCATATATGGTTGTACACATAACAAGTGTTTTGCCATTGCTACTACCGATGCATCTTCTGGGATTGTAGAAGTATGAGTAGCATACCTACCAACCATAAGATTGTCAAATAGCATTCCACCTCCAACAATAGTAGGATCAAAAGGATGGCATTTCAAGTAAAGTTCCAACGCAATAATACCCAAAGCATAAAAATCAGTTCGAGGATCAATAATAGTTTTTTCATTTCGCAACTGTTCAGGAGATGCATATAAGGGAGTACAAGGACCCATATTTTGAAGTGTATTGGTTATTGATTCCATATCAAGGAATCTTGCTATACCAAAATCTATAATGCATGGAGTTCCATCGGGCCGAATTAAAATATTTTCTGGCTTAAGATCTCTGTGTACAACATTCTTTGACCAAACAATTTCCAATCCTGCAATTAGCTGAAGTAATAAGGTTTTTATGCTGTTCCAGTCATTATAATTTGACATAACAGCTCTCAACGTTTCTCCTTCAATATGCTCCTCTATAACTGTCATAGTCATAGTTTTCATGTCAAAATTCGACCCATAATTCTTGGGAAAGTATGGCGAGTTTAAGCTACACATAAAATTTACTTCACGTATAATGCGCTGCAAAGAGGCCGTGCTATTGATTTGAGCATCCTTGATAACAACTTTCAACTTAGGATTGCTTTTATTGACTGCAGAATAGACGACCTTTTGGCCTCCTTTAGCTATCTGTGTATCTATATTAAACTCGTTTCTCTCCATATCATAAAAATTGAAGATAATATAAACTCGATGTCAAGTAGATAGAGTTTTTTACCATTCTTAATGGCGGACTCTCAAGTTCACTACATAACACTGCACAAAGATACAACATTTTTCGAGAAATTGGAATAAAAAACATTGTTTTGCATGCAATTTAAGCTAATTTTGTCTAAAAACGCAATCTTGTGATTAAAAAAGTTCGGCTAATTGAAGAAATATGTGTATGCTTTCAAAGCATTTCGGTGAATTGTTCTATCTTTGCAAGACATATAAAATATACAAAATCAACACGAGACATGTGCCTAATGATATTAAGTTCTATGGAGTCCCTAATTATTCCGAGAAGATAAAGGCTCTTCACTCGCAGATAGACGAGGTGATAGCCCTGGAGAACACCTCCGGGCAGGAGAATGTGGAGTTCACGCCCGAGCTTCTGCACTTGATGGCACGCGAGCAGAAGCCGCACTAGCAGTGAGGAGAACTTCTCCTTCATGGCAGCCCACGGTACGGAGGCGTTCTCAAGTACAACTACTTCCACAGGGAGCAGAAAAAAAACGTCAAAGATGGCATCTTCTGCATTGAGAGCCTCTACTACAACTGGCCCTAGAGTGCCTATGGGCGTAATGCATGGAGCACGGGGAGAGGCACGTGATGGAGCACAATGAGACGCTGAAGGAGGCGGGCGAGACGGTGATGGCGAAGATGGACGTGAAGAACCTTAAGAACTTGTTCAAGACCTATTAAAAACATCATAATAAGCAAAAAAAGTAAAATATGATTAACATTTCTTTGTAACTTGCAACAATTTCGTAGAAAAATGGTAATTTTGCAACCAAAATGAGTACAAAACATGTCACAAAGATTAGAAATAACAGATTTCGGCCCTGTTAAGAGAGCATCAATAGTAATAAAACCAGCCCTCATTCTAATAGGACAGCAAGCAAGTGGAAAAAGTACAGTTGCAAAACTAATTTACTTTTTTCAATCTCTATCTTGAGCATTTGCGGTTTGTGGACTCCCAAACATTGATGCTGCACCCAATGCACCAGCCATTGCCCAATTCTTCCAGCCTTCATTTAAGTCTTGTTTTTGCTCCAATATATGATAAACACTGTCATATACAATCCTATGCAAATCCGACTCTGTTAATCTTATAATCGTCTTTTTCATTATAATAGGAATTTTTCTAATAAATATCACCATAAACTTGTTTTTATCACTTTTTTTCCATATATTTGCGTATGAAAATGATATTTATTGAAAAATAAGTCAGAAAGATTCTATTTATATAAAGACAATTAAATACGTTGAATTATGGTACTTTTGAAAGAAGACGGTAGTCTGGACATTGAGCGCATTAACAAACTTCCTTTGGAGGAATACATGGATGTAATGGGAGAATTAACACAGGGGCAGGTCAATGAATATCTCTCTAAACTACCTATTAACGAATCTAATGAACCCATGAAAGCGGCGGTGGTGGATTACCCAATGGAACAAGATGGGGTTGACGCTGAAGAACTAATCAATAATCTGAGAAATAGGCTTATGAAGAACTTATGAAACAATATCAGTTGTACGAGGATAGGTTGCCATCAAAACTCCTAGTAAGATTTTCCTATGATATTTCCAAGAAAATCAATACTATTGATTCCTACAATCAGAACAATATTGGGGCTGTCTCCCAATGGTATGACTATCTTGATGGGATAAAAAGTTACCTATCAAATCCCGTAATTGCGTGGGATTATACAAATAGATTTTCACAGTTTCCCAATGGGGCAAGATTCATTAGGGATTTCGATTATAATTTAACGTGAGTTCGACGAAATATAACTGTCTGAAAATTTGGTGATTAGCGAAAATTGTTGTAACTTTATAGTGCCAAAAACAAAGTTTCACAAACAATAATCGCTATGATCACCGAGGACAAAGTTACGGAATTATTTTGTATTGCCGACGATTTCTGCAAGTTTTTTGATGCCATGATGGGAAAATATACCATAAAGGAGGCCAAAAAGCGCAATTATCACCGTGATTCGACGCTGTCGAAGTCGGAAGTGATGCTCATCATGATACTTTTCCACGACTCCGGCTACCGCTGCCTGAAGCACTTCTATCTGGAATCTGTCTGCAAGCACATGCGCCATCTGTTCCCTCGCGTTGTCTCATACAACCGGTTTGTGGAGCTGGAGCGCGATGTGGCCGTTCCGTTGGCGCTGTTCATCAAGAAGGTGCTGCTTGGCAAGTGTACGGGCGTGAGTTTCGTTGACAGCACACCGCTCCGGGTGTGCAGGAACCAGAGAATCCACATGCACAAGGTCTTCAGGGGGATCGCCCAAAGGGGCAAGTGTTCCATGGGCTGGTTCTTCGGGTTTAAGCTGCACCTTATCTGCAACGAGAAGGGCGAGCTGCTCAACTTCATGATAACGCCGGGAGATGTGGATGACAGGAAGCCTCTCGAATACAAGGCTTTCGTGGAGTTCATCTACGGGAAGCTCGTCGCAGACAAGGGATATATCGGCAAGAACCTCTTTGAAAGGCTTTTCGTCGACGGCATACAGCTCATCACGAAGCTCAGGGACAACATGAAAGGCGCGCTGATGAGCGTCTCTGACAAACTGCTGCTCAGGAAGAGGGCCATCATAGAGACCGTCAATGACGAGCTGAAAAACATCGCACAGGTCGAGCACTCCAGGCACAGATGCTTTGACAACTTCGTCGTTAACATGCTGGGGGCATTGGCAGCATACTGTTGTTTTCCGAAAAAGCCGTGCATCAATGTTCAAAGAACATTAGACACACAGCTCGCATTATTCTGAATTCGTCGAACTCACGTTAATTTAGGCTATACCATTAAAACTAATAATACCACGAATCAACCATACGTTTATGTTTTTATGGTAAATCTAAAGCCCGAAGAATTTGGGTTGCAGATTCCTCCTAATATGAATGAAAGAAGGAAACACAATATGAGAATTAATCAAATTATTTCTGAAGTCATCAATCAATACTTAAAACGTAATTTGGTGTGCGAAGGTAAAAACAGTTTATCTGACGATGAAATAAACTATAAATTAACACGGTTAGTTAGTGACTTGTACCTAAAAGGAAAACTAAGCCAAGAGGAAGCAGATAACATCTTATTTTACGGCTTATATAACAACAAGCATCTTCAAAATGGTAAAAGAAAAACTTTGAGTTAGCATGTGTTAGATTTCACATAAATCAGAAAATGAGCAGCCGTGACCGACTGCTCATGAATAAATATACATTAATGGAACTCACTGCCAACAGGTATATCGTTCCCAAAATATATCCTTCCAATGGATTGATTGGATACGCGTCACCAGTGATTAAACTGGCCATACCCCAAAGGTTATCCACATGTTCAATACTATGGTCAGTCAAGTTTGGGAAATCAATACGCACCTCATTCAGCAAGCCCTTCATATGCTCTCTGAATGAAAGATAGGATGCCCTAAGGCAATCAATTGATTGGTCGCCTTGTATTCCTAATGTCTTTTCCCACAGTGATGTTTTCTCGTAATCCATATTCTTCTCGCCTTTCTATCAGACC
>CACXPX010000020.1 GCA_902769705.1 uncultured Prevotellaceae bacterium | reverse complement strand
GATGAGCACGCCCATCACATCAGAATACTTCACGGAGACGTTCTCCTGAATCTCTTCGCCAATCTGCTCCAGGTTGATGGTGCCAGTGTACACGGCACGAGCGAACCACTGGCCTTGGGTGAGGCTCTCCTGGCGGTTGTCCTGGTAAGTACGATAAATTACAGCCATTGTTTTTTCCTTTCTGTTTTTAGAGGAGAGAGGAGTGAGGAGAGAGGAGAGAGATATGCCTGCATGCTCGACAATCCTCGTTCCTCGTTACTCGTTCCTCCTTCCTCGTTTTTTGTTAGTAATTAATTTAGTTCTCTCGTTTTGAGGAGTTTAGGAGTTTGGAAGTCTGGGAGTTTGGACAATACCTCTTTCGCGCGCCAAGAGAATCTCCATTTCCCATGCATTCCTCATTCCACATTCCTCATTCCAAATTCCTCGGAATTGCACTACAAATATACAAAATAATTTCCATATATGCAAGAAATTACGGAAATATTTTAAAGCATTTCTTTAAGTATAACAAGACGCGAAAATCTTACAGTCTTACAGTCTTACAGTTTGATTTTGCACCCTATAGGCAAGAGGAGAAGGGTAAGAGAAGGGTAAGAGATGAGTAAGATAGAAGTTAGATTGTAGTAAAATAATAATGATAGAATTAATAATTATTTTCTTTTTACTTTTTATTATCTATTACTCTTTTCATAATACTATCACAAGTCCTCCCTTTGGCCGTTCGTTGGTGTTGTTTTAAACTGTAAGACTGTAAGACTGTAAGATTTTGAACTAACAATTCCATTTCCAGCCTTGGAAGTGTCGCAAAAAAATAGTATCTTTGCAGAAACAATCACTCATCATGAAACGCGAAGAATACGAGAGCCGAAAACCCTTTGCTGGCGAGAAGAAACCATCGATGCAGCGTCGCTGTGTGGGGCACGACTACACGGAGCGTCAAATGTATATGGTGACGATGGTGACCGAAGGTCGACTCCCACTATTCGGAACCGTGGTTGGACGCAGCGATGCTCCCAAGGGAAGCAGCGAGGCACCGCGCACGGAGCTCAGCGAGCTTGGACATCGGGTGGAAGCCTGTTGGCATGAAATAGCCGTTCGTTATCCTCAGATAGATGTGGTGGTTCTTCAGATGATGCCCGACCACTTGCATGGAATTCTCTTTGTGAAGGAGAAGATGGAACGTCCTTTGGGAAAGGTCCTCCTCGGTTTCAAGCAGGGGTGCAACAAGGCATTCCGCGAGGTTCAGTCTGCAGCTGTAGTACAGCGCCAAACGGAACAAAACGACCGCTCCCACGGCTTGCTCTTTGCCCAGGGCTACAACGACAAGCTGCTGCTGCGCCAAGGCCAGCTCGAGCGCTGGAAGGAATACCTGCGCGACAACCCTCGCCGCCTGTTGATGAAGCGCGAGCACCCTGACCTCTTCCGTGTGCAGCGCGGACTGACCGTGGGAGACCAGCAGTTCTCCGCCATCGGCAACCGCTTCCTCCTCCAGCGCCCCATGCGCCTTCAAGTGCAGTGCTCCCGACGTCTTACCGATGAAGAGATTGCCGAGAGGCAGGCGTGGTGGCTCTCGCAAGCCGCCAAGGTGCTGTGCTCGTGTCGCCAAGCATCTCGAAAGGTGAAAAACAGGTAATGCGAGCCGCCTTCGACGAGGGTCTTCCGCTCATCATTCTTCAGGAAAACGGTTTCACCAACCTTGCCAAGCCCGGCGGCAAACGCATGGAGGCATGTCAGCGCGGCCAACTCCTGCTGCTCGCGCCATGGGAGCACCACAACGAGCGCCTCACCATACGACGCGACCAATGCCTCTCGCTCAACGAAATGGCAAAAATGATTTGTGAGATGTGAATATAAAATATACCAAAAACTAACGAAATAAAAATCAATACGATGACAGAGCAAGAGTTAATAGAGAGAATAGACAGTCTTAGCGGTCAACTAATAGATAATATGTGTGATGAGTCTTTGAAGATGCTAACCTTAAATTTCAAAGAATCACTCGTCAGACGTATTATTGCCTTAGGTCCCACGCTTTGCGACCAAGAGGAAATACTCAAAAGAATAAACAATACTCTGATGGAATACTATAGAGCGAATTATAATGATTTACCTTATTGGGTAAACGATGCGATTGATGCTATAAAAAACATACGCTTCGACCTAGATTGTGGAATTCTGATAAAGAATCAGCCTGAGTCGGTTGATTTCAACAAGGCAATGGACGATTATAAGAATAATAAGTTGACATCTGAGGAAATAAATGAGCTTTTATTAAATGCCGACACCATTAATTATACATCTGATAATACAAATCCTACAACTGCGCTTGAACAACGCATCGAGGAACTGGAGGAGGAGAACGAACAGCTGAAATCAAAAGTGACATTACTTGAAAAACAACTTGAAAAGGCGAAAGCCAAGCCTGCCGAGGAAGATACTGCAGACTGGGCAAAGGAGAAAGAGCATATTCTCATAGCACTTCTAACACCGATTTTCAATAAAGATAGAGAGACTGCTATGAACTTTTCAGAAGAAGTCAGCGGACAGGATAATATAGAAATCATAGAAATACTTAGTCGATACGTAAAGCAAGGCAAAGTGAGCAAGACCTTGGTTCGCCGAAAATTATGGAGTATCCTTCATTCGTTCAGGATTTATACTGCGGAGGAATCTAACTGGAACTTGACGTTAAACAATCGTATATGATAAACAAGTAAGTAGTGGCATTTGCTGCTACTTTTTTTATGTCGTTTCCTTTCGTTTATTTGTATAAACGAGGGTGTTGATTTGTATTTATTTGTATCCATTTGTACTTATTTGTGCAGACGTTTCTGCCCCAACTTTTCTTCATATCTTTGCAGTATAAAATTATATTAAACATTAAAATTTTAATGATATGAAAAAAGAAATAGAAACCGCCCAGCAGGGCAACATTTTTGAGAGCGCAAACCAAGTGAATAACCCCGCAGCTGACACCGCACAGCAGCCTGTCTTCGCCGTAACCAAAGGCAACATCGGAGTGGCAAAACCCGCCACAGCCGAGCAGATTGCCCAAGAGTTGGCAAACCCTAAGCTACACGCGATTGTAGAAGAGGTACGCGCGGAGCCGGACGAGACGAAGCAGAGGGCGCTCAAGGAGCAACGCAAGTTCGACATCATCGGCATCTGCCCTCATTATTACCAGTTCCTCAACAACCATCGCGCTGCTGCTGAGGCATTGCCCGAGTGCTGTACCTATCAGACGTGCGTAGACGTTGACGACCGCCAGTATGGCCAGCAAGCCATCGAGGGTGCTCTTCGCCTGAATGAGCAGCCTGGCCAATGGCGCGAAAAAGTTCTATACATCGAGAATTCGCTGCGTGGTGGCGGCAAGGTGCACATCTGGCTCACTTGCCCCCTTGGCATGACTGCCATCGAGACTCAGCAGGCATTTTGCAAGGAACTGGGCATTCCGTGTGACGATGCCGTGCAGCAGAAGCAGTCGTTCATCTTGATGACGGGCGACGTCGTCTATCAGTCTGACCTTTGGCTGAAACCCCTCACACCAGACCAAGTAGAGTCTCGCCGTGAATTGTTTCGCAAGCGTGGTCTTGGCATCGATGGTTGGCCATTGGAGAAAACGGCAACAAAGCCTGTGGACACTGTCACAGCAGAACCTGCCACCTTGCCAGCCGAGGGCGACATCACAGATCCCACGCCACGCACCGACTACATCTTTGAGACATTCTGGCATCAGACGGGACTTGAGCCATCATGCCTCAATACTGACGGCAAGTGCCATAACTCTTTGAAAAGTCTGCTCAGCACAGGCATCGTGCAACTGCTCAGCAAGGATGAGATGCAAGGTCAGTTGCGTCATCGTGCCCCTGACTATTGGAAATGCACCGACTGCCAGAACCTTCTCCGCGACTTCTACTCGAAATACAACGACCCTTCACAACGCCTGACACAATTCCAACGTAGCGTTCTCGCCAAGAGTCAGAAAATGTCGGACACCCAAGAACTTGGCATGAACAACAAGGAGGCTGAAGAGCAACCCACTTGCGACATGCTGACCTTGAGCGAGATCTATGCCAGCCCTCTGCCTCCGCGCATGAACCGCAAGAAGAGGCCACGACTGGTGAAGGCCGTCACCTCGCGCACACCTATCGAGGACATTGAGTGCGTTGCCCAATCCGTCTTTCCTCCACTCCAAGCCCATCCCGTTGACCTTGAAGCCAAATATATCGACAATCGCTACCGCCAATTACGTGGAGCCAATGTAGCAGTAGCAGAAACGGGTGTCGGTAAGGGTTGCATTGACCTGCCAATCAAACACATCATGGCCGACATTCAAGTCACTACCGAGCAAGAGCGCAAGAAAGAGCGCGAATACCACCAAAAGTTCAACATCCGCAACAGCAATCAGGATAAGCCCAAGCGCCAGAAATACCGCATTCGCAACCTGATGGCCAATCTCACCTCAGCGGCATTGGTACTGCGAACAGAGGACAACGCCCCTGCTCCCCTCTACTGCAAGATGAACGAGTTGGAGCAATGGGATAAAGTCGAGAATGCAACGGGCTCGAAGAACCAGTTTACCATCATGAAGCTGAACGACGATGAGGGCAACCAGTTCGGTGCCGAGCGTGCCGGGACACAGAGCGTAACAGCAGCCACTTCATTATTCCTGAACTGGAATGCCTCGACAACACCAGGCAAGCTTGTTCGCTACTTCCGTAACGTGGTGACCGACGGGCCTGTTTCGCGCCTCACATTGTCTACCATACCTGACCGAGGCATCGGTGCAGACTGTCCCGTGTTTGGCAACTACGATGAAGATTACGACGCGCTGCTCAAGCCTTTCATCGACAACCTCAATGCTGCCACTGGACAAATAGAATGTCCTCAGGCCTGCAGAATGATTAAGAAGTTGAAGGCCGAGTGCGATGAGTTTGCCATTGCCTCGTCAGACCGAGTGTTCGACAATCTTACCCATCGTGCCCTCGTCCATGTCTTCCGCAAAGCCATCTGCATCTATGCGGCGAACGGAATAAAATGGGAAAGTTACATCGAGCCTTTCTGCCGTTGGAGCCTGCACTACGACCTGTGGCTGAAGATGCATTACTTTGGCGACCTCATTCGTCAAGCCGAACAAGACACACCCGTCTCTAAAAATGGTCCACGCAACATGTTGGATTTGTTGCCCGACGAGTTCACATTCGCCCAACTTTCTGACGTGCGCTATTTGCAGGGCAAGGACCGCGAAGGCACAGCCAACCAAATCTATCAATGGGTTCATCGCGGATTGATCGTTCAGTTACCTAATGGCAGATATAAAAAAATATCCAAAAAGAAAGACTGATTTTCCACATTTCACGATAACACCTGTAAATATCACAAACAAAGGCCACTGGACTCCTGCGTGTGAGTTCGGTGGCCCTGTTGTTTGTTGGCGGAAAGGGTGGGGGAATTTTGTCGCTCTGCCGCCAAAAAATAACGATAACAAATATGTTTGTTAAAAAACTGCACGATAAATGCAGATTTTGCATGGCTTTTTTGAAAAAATATTTTATCTTTGCAGCATGATTTGGCTATATGGCATGGACTGAAAAACTGTGTTCTTGCGTTTTCGTTCATGCAAACGGGCCAACTTTCAAGAACTGCAACAGGTGTATATTTAATGACTAATTGAAAACCTTACAAATGATAATAACTATGAATAGAAAGGCCATGAAGTCATACGGGATGTTTGTTGTCCTGCTGATGGTTGCTTTGGGTGCCAGGGCGCAGTCGTTCGATTTGTATTTTGCGAACAACGTGACCGACGTGGAGAACCTGAACGACACCACCATCCGCTATCCGAACAACGGGTTGAACTGGACCAAGGTGGAACGCGGGACAGTGAACGTCTATGGCAACTACGTGGAAGTGAACGCCATCAAGCAGATGTTTGCCTCGACCCGCATGAAGACGAAGGCCGACCAGCAGCAGTTCTGGCGCATGCGCGACCACTCTCTGGTGTGCTTCCGCATCAACAGCGGTGACGGACTGACGGGCGACTACGGCGTGGAGGCCGACGACGGCTATGGCAAAAAGCTGACGCTCACGGTGAGCAAGTATTTCTTCTCGAACATTCCGCTGCAAGAGCGCCCCATCGTCTTCAAGGTGTGGAAGATGGGCGAGGTGGGCGATACGCTCAGATTCAAGTATGCCAGCGACGACTGGAACGACAGCCGCCTGTACACCTTCCAGCTGGACTCGAAGCGCCAGATGGACGGCGAGGACTACACGCTGGAGTACGACCTGAGCTTTACCGACGAGAAGGGTGACCTGCAGGAGGAGAAGCACTACCTGGACCTGAAGAGCAAGAACTTCCAGAGCTTCTATGTGGAAGAGGGCAAGTCGCTGGCTGACATCTTCCTGATGAGTGGCAGCACGACAACGCCCAAGGAAGGGCAGAAGCGGCTGCGCCTGAACCTGAAGCGCCTCATCAGAGGTGTCTCGCCCTACAACAAGTTTTACAATCTGACGCTTTCGTCGCGTTTCCTTTTAGACAAGCACGAGAACCGCGAGCTGGTGAACTTCAACTGGGTGGGCTCAGGCCTTTATGAGCTTTTCGACACGCTCTACGTGAAGCTGAAGAAGCCCAATGGCGACGATATCCGCTCGGCACGCATGAATGTGGTGCAGGTGGACGAAGACGGCAACGAGGTGACAAGCGGCGCTCCCGTGAAATACTACGGATGGGACGAGAGCCTGAAGGTGCACAAAGTGATTACCAACGGCAATCCCGCCTACATCGAGATTCTGCCCCCTGCCTCGAGCAACACTTTCTTCCCTTTGCTGCTGAAATACCGGGGTTGTACCGACCCGCTGACCAATATTGTGGACGAGGAACGCTGCTCGGCGGAAGTGACGGCCGTGATGGGCAACGTGAACTATGCCGACTTCGCCATCAGCAACCAGTTCTTCCGTTGTCTGCACGACGAGAAGAAAGTCATCATGTTCCGAAACCAGGAGCACGCCCTCTTCTCGTTGGAGGAATACGACCTGTCGGGGCACGCCGCAACCGACGAGGTGACTTTCTCTGCCGACGGATGCCAGCAAGACCCGAAAATCTTCAAGGGCGAGCTGATTGACAAGTACGGCGAGCTGGTACTCACGTTCTCCACTCCCAGGAATGGCCAGCAGGCACTGAGTTTCCCCGACCTCACGGCCTACGACGTGGATAACAACAACGCCGTTGTGCAGTCTTTCCGGCCGAGGGACAACTCCTCGTTTGTCAGGATGTCGAAATTTGAGCGCGACTACTACGACGTGAGCTACGACCTGACCGAGCTGACGCCCGACAAGAAGTGCCGCCTGAAGCTCACAGCCGAAGACAAGGTTTACGACAAGCTGCCTTACTTCAGCAGATTTGTCTATAATCGCGACGAGTATGAAAAAGAGTCAGAAGAGACTGCCCACGCCCTCATACGTGGCATCATCGACGGCGACTCGCCCACAGTAGGCGACTACAGCGGCGAAGCCAAGGCCGAATGGTCCATACCTATCAACTTCAAGTGGGAATCGCCCATTAAAGGGTTACACATCAACACGTCACTCTATTTTAGCTTTCCGAGAAAGTGCTTGGACTACAAGATTTGCGCCGAATACAGGCGAATGTCCAACCACACCGATGAAGCCGGCGACCCCGACGACAGCTATGTGTCGAAGATGAGGGAAGACATCACTACTTACCGCAACTGGGACAAGTTCGGCACTTACTGGAACGAAGAAGAAGAGAGATACGACTTCAGCAAATACAAGGAGATGAAGGAGAATGGCTTTACTGGCAGTTTAGTCAGCCAGCCGGGCCAAGAGAAACTCGAGAATTGGGTGTTTGAGGAGTTCGACGACGTATTCTCCCTGCCTACTCCGGGCTGGAGCATTTCGGGTGGCATCAAGGTAGCTGGCAGCCTCACCGATCTGAACAAATACAAGAACAAAGAGGGCGACGTTGTGGGCGACCATCAACGCTATCCCACCATCTCTGATGCCTCGGCATACTTCAAACTGGCTTGCGGCGCCTTCATCCCCAACCCGTTCAAGGCCATTGGCGGACGATACTTAGGCAGCGTGGGTGGCGTGCTCGACAGATTCAGCAATTGGGTTTCCGTCAACGCTCTGTCAGAACTGTCGTTGGAGATTTCCGTGGGATACAAGAACTGGCAGGCCCTCGACTACGGCTATGGCGGCAAAGCCCACTCGCTCTTGGTGCAGGGCATGGTGAAAGCCCGTGGTGGCATCAGCGCAGAAATCCACACGCCGCCCAATCCCGTCTTGCGTGTCGGTCTCGGCTTGAGAGCCGGTGCCAAGTTGGGGCTGGGCTATGGCTTCTGCACCGACTTTGGCGAGCACAACGACCACGGAGGAGTCTTCGTGGGCTTGTTTGGCATCGAAGCCTTTGCCTACGTACGTTCGTTGGCAGGCACGGCTCGTGCATCGGCCGAAGTACATCTGGGCGACAAGGTGCTTTTCCCCAACAACGACAATACCAATCCCTTCCACAAGAAATATCCCTATTGGGCTCAGAAAGTGGAACCGGTAGCGGCTCCCCCGGGTAAGTTATGGCAACTGCCAAGGCTGGCAGCCGACGACAATAGCGATGCTGATACTGGCGACACCACCGAAGACAAGGATATTGTCTATGGCGAAGAGATTGTCTCGAATGTCGCCTCGAATGCCAATCCCCACTTCCTCGACGAAAACACCATCGTCTATAATGCTCCCAGCAACGGCGATGACCTCAACACGGGTCATGTGGCGCTCATGAACACCAAGACCAACACCGTAGAGCGGCTCTCGGCTGAGGGAAAAAGAGCCGACAACCACATGCGTTCGAAGAATACCGTACACGAGGTGGTGGTGTATGAAGAGATGACACGCCACGTCGATGCCGAGGAACTGAAGACCGACGATGCCAATGCCACCGCCCGTGCTGCCGAACTGGCTCAAGAGCAGAGCATCATGTCGTGCATCAGAAACACAACTCCTGGAGCCGATAACCAATGGCACTACTATACGGTAAGTGCTGCAACGGGCGACATGGTGAAGGCCAAGCCCGTGGTCACCATTCAGGAAAACGGACATGCCGCCTGCATCTGGCAACAGGGACAGATCCTGCCTGTTAGCGGCAGAACCACAGAGAGCACCGAGGTGGGCAGCGATGCCTTCGACACGGCCATGAACGGCCAGCTGATGCTCTCGTTCTTCAACGGCGACCAATGGAGCGAGCCTGTGAAGCTCTTCGACCTCAACGAGGAGAACGTGGCCCGACAGTACGACCTCATCATGCGCAACGACACGGCGCTCGTGGGTGTCAACATGACGCGCTACTTCTATGACGACCAGAAGCGTAGCAACCAGTTTACCTACGCCTCCGTTCCCCTTTCCACTCGCCATCCGAGCTACGTGGACGAGTCTCTGCACCCCATGCGCTTCTTCATGAACCGTGTGGGCGGACATGCCCTCATAGCCCTGCTTTATGAGAAGAACGACACGTTGTCAGACATCTATGTGAAAACGCTCAACATGGACGGCAAGGCCAGCGGAGTGGGGGGCAACGACCTCGGCGCCAACTTCTGCTCGCCCAATCTGGTGAAGATTATCTGCGACCGCGAGAGTGCCGTCATCGACGACTGTGCCATCCTTTGGACCGAAATCAGCAATACGGTGCATGGTGAGCAAGGCACAGCCCATCACAACGGCGACTCGCGCATGATTCTTAATGCCTCGCGCATCTCCATGCAGCCTTCCTTCTGCGTCACGTCTCCACTCACCATGGGTGCCGATACTGAAGGCCGCTTCATGAGCGATTTCGACGGATTCCTCGACGACCAGCACCTGAAAGTGGTCTATTCCTTGAACAGCTTGAACGAGGACGAGCCCTCCGTCATCAGGCAATGTGAACGCTACTTCGAAAACAGCTTCGTCTTCGATGTCAACTATACCAAGTCCGCCCTCCTGGGAAGCAGCTCCCTGCCCGTCAGGGTAACCATATTCAACACGGGCACGTCACCCATCCGCAACGTCCGTCCCACCATCAACGGTCAGGAGTTCACCATCGACGACTCTTGGGTGCAGCCGCTGAGCCAGCGCAGTTTCATCGTGCCTTATCCCATCGACAGCAACTTCGACGGATATTTGGAGACTTCGGTTCAGGTGGACTACCAGAACGTCTTCCGTGCCACCCGCCACGCTGCCAAACGCGGCCGCAGCCTGCTCACGCAAAAGTCGGAACTCACGGCCAAGGCTCGTGTGGCTCTCGAGGATGTGGAGCTGCGTGTCATCGGACAAGACATCGAGAACGGCACCAACACCTTTTCTGTGGAGCTCATAGACCACTCGCCAAACGGACTGCGCCCCGACAACGTCATCCATGTGGGACTCTTTTCCAAGCCCATGCGCTCCAGCCTCATTGCTGATGGTGCAGAGGCATTGGTTCGTGCATCCGACTTCCAATGGTTCGGCGGTGTTCGCAAGGCATACGCTAAGGTAACGCTGCCAGGCGTCACCGAGACCACCAACGCCTTCCTCGCCTGCCACATCATCGACGAGACCATCCAGCCTGAGGATGGCGACAACTATGTGGAGAACGTCCGCTATACCGACAACATCCACTACGTCTATCTGCAGCCGAGCAACAACCCCACAGACATCAACCCCGTCTACTTCGACCATTTGAAGAATACCCTTGACGTGAAGGTCAGCCGTGAAGAAGGTGGCGTACGCGTCAGCGGACTGCCCGTGAGCGATAATGGCCGTCAGTATCGCTTGCGCCTCTTCGGCTCCGACGGCACGCTGCAATACACCACCGTCAGCCATGGCGGCTCGCTCTTCATTCCGCTCGAGAAACACGATGTCTATCTGCTCTCCACGGGCAAGGATGTCTTGAAGTTCAACTTTTAAAACACAAACTGCACACAACCATCATGAAAAGACTATTGACCATCCTCTCCAGCCTCCTCTTCCTCTCAACGGCATGGGCAGAGCCTACAGGCAACTGGACGGATTACGGCAACTACGCCATGGAGTATGAAAGCATCGACACGTCGTCAGACCCCGTAGTGATTCATGTCAGGACTGCAGCGCAACTGGCCCTGTGCATAGTGGAGTACAGCCGGTTCTATAATGATAATGTGGATGTCTATCTGGATGAGGACATCGACCTGAGCGCCCACTATTGGACTCCCATTTCAGTAGGTTCTTACCAAGGTAACCAGATCCACTTCTATGGTAATGGCCATACAATCAGGGGCCTATACATCAAAGACGCTCCCCGCGCAGGCCTGTTTGGCGAAGCACTCTCGCTCACCATCGAGGACCTGACGCTTAGCGATGCCCATATAGATGTCAACGACTCACGCTATGCGGGATTTCTCGTTGCTAACCTCTCCGGCGGGTCTGTCAACAATTGCGCGGTGGAGAACTCTTCGCTCACGATGGGGCTTGCCGATGGCAAGTGCTATGGCGGTGGACTGGTGGGCTATTATGAGATGGCCTCGTCACAGTCGTGCTCTGGCAACAAAGTGGTCGGCACCACCATCACGCTCAGTTCTAGCCAAGGAGATATAGGCGGACTGTTTGGCATGATACAGATATATCATGACAACTGCACACTCACAACTACCGACTGCCATACCAACGTTCAGCTCAACAGCCCCTCCGCAGCAACTGCCGTTAATTTCGGCGGACTGCTGGGCGAGAGCAACGTTCTCACGGTGCAGTTTCTCTACTGCTCATCTTCTGGTACGCTGACAGCCGAAGGTGACGCCGACTCGTGTTTCGGTGGACTGGTTGGTGTCAACAACGGACGCTTGGACATCTATAATAGTGTCGCGGCCATGTCTGTCGAAGGCAACAGCAGCGGCAGCTTTGGCGGACTGGTGGGGAGCCTCCGCTCCAATTCCGATACAGACATACGCAACTCCTTCTCATCCTCGTATCTGTATAGCAGCGCTGCTGGCGCAAATCTCGGAGGACTGGTTGGTGTGTTACAGACGAATATATGTAATCTGACCAACAGCATCTTCTCAGGTACCATTCATGGCGCAGCAGGTCAGGGAGGAGGATGCGTCGTGGGATATATCGAACCCTCAAAGGTTGATGCCCTGAAGAGCGACCTCCGTTTCAACGGGGTGGTCTATGACCACTTGCTCTGCCCCCTGCCAGCCATCGGCAACGCGGATGGGTTTGAGGACAATGAGGATGTCATCGCGAGTAGGAATACGAAAGAGCTTGTCAGCGACGACAAACCCTACAACAGTCTGGTGATGGCTCCCATCGACATCAAGACAAAATATCAGGAAGAATACAAGAAACCCCTATGCTATGAGGACAACATCATGCTGGCGGCCATTCCTTTCTATGCGAAAGACCAGCAGCATGCCTACTACAATGCCTGGCAATTGACCGCTCCCTTTGAGTTGAAACCGCTGGCCTACAACCGAGCCACGAAGACGGCTTTAGCCACATTCGACATAGTGAAGGCGCTTGGTGGAGATGACCCCAACACTTTCCTTACCATCGATGAGGATGCCGAGTCGGCCGAGAAAACCATCACGCCGTTCGACCCTGGTGAGGCAGATGTCGTCATCACCTATTATAATGAGGTGACGCGCAAAAGCCTGGAGCGAAAGTTGCATCTGACTGTGACTTACGGCATACCCTGGAACGACCGTGAATCTATCGAATTCCCTGGTGGCAACGGTGCCATTAACGACCCCTTCATCATTCAGAACGCGGCACAGCTCTTAGCGGTTGCCAACAACAAGGAGGTATTTAACCGACCTGATAAATACTATCGGTTGGCCAATGATATTTTCCTCAACACCAACCTCATTCAGAAAGACGAGACGGTGAAAGCGGACGCTAGGGTATGGACACCCGTGGAGTGGCGTGCCAACCTCGACGGTAACGGCAAGGCCATCTATGGACTCAATGTAAGAGCCGGACAGAGTGTCACCATTGAGAGGTCTGGACATGGCACCGGCACACAGGTTGTCACCTTTAAGCTGAATAAAACTGGAGCGGGACTCTTCAGCCTGCTCAGCGGCTATGTCCACGACCTGGCCATTGTCGATAGCTATCTCACTATCAATGAAGTTTCTACTCAATCTGGGTTGCTGTGTGGCATCATGACGGGCGACGCAAAGATAGAACGGTGCATGGTACACGGCATTGTTGACTCATGGGACAACTGTGGAGGTTTGGTAGGGCAGGCTATCGATATCGACTTCCTTGCGTCATGCCAAATGTCCAAACTCCAAACTACATACTGTGGCACGGTGGAGGACTGCTTCGCTTGTGTTCATGTGGAATATGGTCTTGAGTCTTATCACGAGACAGGAATAAAGAAAGAACTCTCAAATGGATCTGCCAGCGGCTTGGCAGGTGTGGGTGTCCGTCAGTTAAACCGCTGTGTGTCAACAGGAAAGGTAGAGAATTTTAAGACACCCAGGGGGGTGGGAGTCTTGGTCGATGCCTCTCTTACCGACGCCAATACCTGGTATTTCGACAAACAGCAGATGACCACCGAAAAACAATCTACCAACGACCGCGGAGAGCATGTCACATCCGAAATGAATCAAGGCGACCTCTTCGCCGGCAGAGACGCCTGGCAGCATGAGAAAGGGCGATACCCCATGCTCCGACAGTTTGCTGACACGCCTTATGGCGACATTCTCTCCATGCCGGTGCTCTTTGCCGATGGCGACAGGGCTGGCAGGGTGACCAAGTTGTTTGAATTTCCCAATGACAACGTCACATGGACTGCAACACACGATGATACTTATGTCGAAATCATCAACGAGTGTGGTGGCGCATCGCCCATGAGCACAGGTTCCGACTACATCTATGCCCAGACTGATGAATCCGTCAGCAAATGCACCAAAGCTTTGCGTGTCATGCAGGTCGATGTTTTCGTACCAGAGGGCACCATCGTCGGCATCGATTTCAAGGATGACGCCTGTAAAGCAGCATGGCTCTCGGCATTTGGCAAGACCAGCGACCAAGTGGTCACGCTGCGCAACGCCGTGACAGTCACGGAATCTCAGGCAAAAGCATTCAACACGGCAGCCCAGTCGCTGAACGTCACAGCATTCCCTGAGATGCGCTTCTTTACTGGCATCAAGGTGCTAAAGCCTGGTATGCTCTCTGATCTCAGCCAACTCTCAGAGCTACAGCTCCCACGCCAGCTTACCGACATCGGTCCCGATGTTTTCAGCGGATGCAACAGCCTTGAAGAGGTGACCATACCCACCACCACAACGGCCATCGAGCCGGGTGTCCTCGACGGTTCCTCCGTCAAAGACGTCTTTGTGGAATCGAGAAACACCTCTTTCGAGGTGCGCGACCATGCGCTCTACACCACCGATGACGACTTGCGACTCATGGTCTACCCGCCGGCTCGGGCTGAGAAGTCCATTACGCTCCACGGTCCCTTCCATAACATCGCCTGGCATGCGTTCAACCGCATTCCTCAGCTCGAAACCATTTTCATCGACTATCCCAAGCCTGAGGGCAGTGTCATACAGTTGGAAGACGACGAGGCCATCCTCCACTACAACTGCGACAACGGCCAGCTGATGGACATCTACGTCAACGACGGAACTTCCGACGGCGCCTTATGGGGCAGCGAACAATATGCCACCGGAGGCAATCTGGACGGCATCCTCATGAAAGAGTTCCTCGAAAAGAGTTATTGGCAGCCTTATGCCGATGCCGGCAAGCTCCATCGCTACTTCCCGCTCACCGTCACCTCTGCCCATTGGGCTACGCTCTACATCGGGTTCTGCACGCAGCTGCCCAAAGACGTCAAGGCCTATGTCATTCCAACGTCGCCCAACAACGCCACCGACAACACGCTCACGCTGCAGCGCGTCAGCAACAGGCTCCACCACACCGTGCCCGTAGTCATCTACTCCGAACAGCTCGCCACCTACATCCTCACTCCAGAGCCGGGTATGTCAGAGTTGGACGATATCCCCATGTGGGGCAATTATCTCATGGGCACCGACATCGGACAGAACGACTCCTACGGCTATGCCGTCAACCAGTCGCCAGAGCTCAATGAGTTCAGCGTGTTGACGCTGGGCACCGGCAAGTCTTCTGGCACGATAGGATTCTACGGATTCCTCGGCGAACGAATACCGCCCTATAAAGCTTACGTGCTCTATAATCAGGTGAATGCCAAGCCGTTCTCTGTTGTCATCAACGACGAAATAGCCACCCCATCGGCCATTAGCGAGCATTTGAACAATAGTGAGCAGCAACCTGACGGCCTTTGCATCTACGACTTGAGCGGACGACGCATCAGTATTAACTCCCACTCGGTAGGCAACGCACTTCCTACGACCTTGAAACGTGGCGTTTACATCGTGAACGGGCGTAAGGTCGTCGTTAGCAAATAAAACGCACGGCCCGCTAATTTTCAAAATAGAGCCCATTTTGTCAATGGCAAATGAGGACGCCATTTGTGGCCATCGAACTTCTTATGTGAGTTCGGTGGCCTTTAATGTTCGATGGAGGATAAGGGGAGAAATGCAGAAAAAAGGGAGAGTGTTTGGTGGAATGGAAAAATCTTTGTAATTTCGCAGCTGCAGCGTTGTGCTGCGCTTGTAACGTAAAAAACGAAGGAATATGAAACGATTGTTCACACTTTTCACAGGGCTGTTCCTGATGCTGTTTGCAGAGGCTCAGGCAGCTGAATTTGAGACTGCAACGAATGCCGTTAAGAACATGGGCGTGGGTTGGAACTTGGGCAATACGCTCGATGCCAACGATGCCACGAAAACGTGGACCACAACCGTTCAGCATGAGACTTGCTGGGGCCAACCCGTGACGAAGCCGGAACTCTTCAAGATGATGAAGGAGGCTGGCTTTGGCGCCATCCGCGTGCCTGTGACCTGGTATCAGGAGATGGACGCCAACGGGAAGGTGAACGAGGCCTGGATGAAGCGCGTGAAAGAGGTGGTTGACTATGTTGTTGCACAGGACATGTATTGCATCATCAACGTGCACCACGACACGGGTGCCGATAAGGATGCTTTCAAATCGTGGATCAAGGCCGACGAAGCCAACTACAACCAGAACAAGGCCAAGTACGAATACCTTTGGCGGCAGATTGCCGAGGCTTTCAAGGACTATGGCGACAAGGTGCTCTTCGAGAGCTATAACGAGATGCTCGACAAGCTGAACTCGTGGTGCTTCGCCTCGTTTGCTGCCAGCGGACAATATGACGCTACGGTGGCCACATCGGCCTATAATGCCATCAACGGCTATGCCCGGAGCTTTGTGAATGCCGTTCGTGGCACGGGTGGGAACAACGTCCGTCGCAACTTGATTGTGAACACCTATGCCGCAGCCAACGGTTCGGGAAACTGGAATGCCCATCTGAAAGACCCTCTCTCGAAACTTGTCATTCCTCAGGGGGAGAGAGACCACATCGCCGTACAGGTGCATGCTTATCCCACCATTGCCGGCAAGACCATTTCTGCCATCCGTACGGACACGAAAGACTTGATGAATGGTCTGAACACCTATTTTGTTTCAAAGGGAATTCCCGTGATTATCGGTGAATGGAGCACGTCGAACGTGGATGCCAAAGAGACTGACTACGACGCCCGCAAGAGCCTGATGTTCCAGTTTGTTGACGACTTCGTGGCACAGGCAAAAGCCCTGGGCATCGCCACGTTCTACTGGATGGGCCTCTCGGACGGTGCTTCGCGCACGATGCCTTCGTTCAACCAGGCCGACCTTGCCGAGCGCATCGCCAAGGCTTATCATGGAAGCAACTTCCAAGGCAAGTATCCCACGGCTGACGACTTCCAGACGGTTTATAAAGTGAGCTACAACAGCCAATGGGGAGAGTTGTTCCTCTATGGCGACTGGAACAGCTCTGCCGCGCTGAAGACCAGCGAGTATAAGGGCATCCGCGTGGAGTTGGACGGCGACTATTCCAGCCAGTTGCAAGTGAAAATCTATGGAGACAAGTCGGGCGATAACTACAAGGAGCAGTATGGTCCTCTGACGGCAGGCACAAGCACGTCGACTGTCATGTTCGATGCCTCCACACTTGGTTCAAACATCTACCGCATCACCCTCCAGACGCTTGTGCCCCAGGCTATTACAGCCAAGGTGATAAAAGCCACGCTCATCAAGAAGGACGGCAGCGAGGTGCCAGGAAAGATTTCTGTGGGATGGGGATGCACGCTGACTTCTGAATCGTCGCCCATTTCTTGGATTCCTTCCATCACATTCAGCAATCCCAACCACGACGACGCCATCTACAACTTGCAGGGTCAGCGGCTCAGCAAGCCTACCAAGGGAATCGTCATACAGAACGGCAAGAAACGCATCGTGAGATAACGTCGCACTCGGCTTTCAAAAGGATATGATTTCTGTAGAAAACCTAAAGGTTGAGTTTGGCGTGAAGCCGTTGTTCAGCGGTGCCAGCTTTGTGGTGAACGACCGCGACCGCATCGCCCTTGTGGGTAAGAATGGGGCGGGGAAGTCCACGCTCCTGAAGATATTGTGCGGTCAGCAGCAGCCTACCGCCGGCACGGTGGCCGTTCCAACAGACACGACGATTGGCTATCTTCCGCAGGTGATGCGCCTGACGGATGAGACCACAGTGCGCGAGGAGACGCGCAAGGCTTTCAGCGACACCACTCGCCTGAAGGCTCGCATCGACCGCATGGAACGTGAGTTGGGCGAGCGCACGGATTATGAGAGCGCGGAGTATATGGCGCTGGTGGAGCGGTTCACGCAGGAGCACGAGCGCTATCTGATGCTGGGTGGCGAGGGCTATGAGGCTGAGCTGGAGCGCACGCTGCTGGGCTTGGGCTTCCGCCGTAGCGATTTCGACCGTCCCACGGGTGAGTTTTCGGGTGGTTGGCGCATGCGCATCGAGTTGGCTAAGATTTTGTTGCAACGCCCTGATGTGCTGCTGCTCGACGAGCCCACGAACCATCTCGACATCGAGTCTATCCAATGGCTGGAGCAGTTCTTGGCGCAGAGTGCATCTGCGGTGGTGCTGGTGAGCCACGACCGTGCCTTTATCAATAATGTGACTAATCGTACGCTGGAGATTTCATGCGGGCAGATTGTCGACTATCGGGTGAAATACAACGAGTACGTGGTGTTGCGTCGGGAGCGTCGTGAGCAGCAGTTGCGTGCCTACGAGAACCAGCAGAAGGAGATGCAGGACATGCGTGCGTTCATCGAGCGTTTCCGCTATCAGGCCACGAAGGCTGTGCAGGTGCAGCAGAAAATCAAGCAGCTGGAGAAGATTGTGCCCATCGAGGTGGACGAAGTAGACAACTCGGCCCTGCGCCTGAAGTTCCCGCCCTGCCTGAGGAGTGGGGATTATCCGGTTATAGCAGACGGACTAAGAAAAGAGTATAGAACAGCCCCCCTCCAGCTCCCCCCCGTAGGGGGAGGTCAGGCGGGGGCTTCCCATTTGGTTTTCTCAGACGTGAACTTTGTTATAAAGCGAGGCGAGAAAGTAGCTTTCGTGGGCAGAAACGGTGAGGGAAAGACCACACTCGTGAAGTGCATCATGGGCGAGATTCCGTTCGAGGGTACGCTGAAAATCGGTCACAACGTGCAGATAGGTTATTTTGCACAGAATCAGGCGCAGCTGTTGGACGAGAATCTGACGGTTTTCCAGACCATCGACAACGTGGCACGTGGCGATATCCGCCTGCGCATCAACGACATTCTGGGCGCATTCATGTTTGGTGGAGAGGAGTCGGAGAAGAAAGTGAAGGTGCTGTCGGGTGGCGAGCGAAGTCGTTTGGCTATGATTCGCTTGTTGCTCGAGCCGGTCAATCTGCTGATTCTTGACGAGCCCACAAACCACCTCGATATGCAGTCGAAAGATGTGCTGAAAGAGGCCATCCGCTCTTTTGACGGTACAGCCATTATCGTGAGCCACGACCGCGAATTTCTTGACGGCCTTGTGACGAAGGTCTATGAGTTTGGTGGCGGTCATGTGCGCGAGCATCTGGGAGGCATCTACGATTGGTTGAAAGCCCCCCTTCGTCTTCAGCAGGGTGAGGGCACGAATGATGTGATGACCATTGACGAGCGGTTGTCCATGAATGGTTCTCAAGTACAAAGAGAAACTACAAAAGCTTCTCCTACGTGTGGAAGTGTGGTAGGGGCTGTCTCTGAGGGTGCTTCCTCCTATGCCGAACGCAAGGAACAGCAAAAGAAGGTGAAGCGTGTGGAGAAAGCCGTGAAGGCTTGTGAGGAGAAAATTGCCAAGATGGAAGCCCGCATCAAGGAGATGGACGCCCTGTTGTCGCGTCCCGAGCATGCCACCGACATGAAACTCATTGAGGAGTATTCGCAAACCATGCGCCAACTGGACGAGGAAAACGAGCGCTGGATGATGCTCTCAGAGGAACTCGAGGCTCTATGACAAGGTTGCAAAGATTACGAACTTGTTCGTTTTGAGCTGAAAGAAGCAGAGGCTGCCCTCAATTTTTTCCCAAAAGGCATGCAAGATTTTGCAGTTGTTGTCGTTTCATGAGTAGTTCATAAAACGAAGACAATGAAAAAAATCTATCCATCTATTCTATCCCTACTGGTACTGTTGTTGACTTCGTGTGCTACGATGATTTCCGGCTCACGAGCTACAATCATTCTCGACGGCGACATTCTGGAACCAGTAACTGTTACCACGGCTACTGACACCATCGATAGCCTGTCGTTGCCCGCAGCCATCAGTCTACAGCGACGCGACTTGACCCTCCCCGTCACGCTCACGTCTCCCAACTATGACTATGCCAATATCATTCCTGGGCGAAAGACCAATCCGTGGGTGTTGGCAAACGTCCTCAATGGAGGAATGGGGTTGCTGGTTGATGTAGCCACAGATGCCTTGTATCAGCCTATTCATGAAAGGTATACAGTTGTGAGTCGCCCCAAAGGCAATTCTGCTGAAGCGACGGCCCCGATGCCTCCCCTCGATTACACTCGCACCAAACTGAATGCTGGAGCAGCAAAGCCGTTCGACCGCAATCAATTTTATCGTCATGAAGTCAACGTGTTGTTCGGACTTGGCTCGTCGGTGTGGAGAGGTACCCACAACCAGCAGGTCAGACGGTTCTATGATGTGGGTATGGAGAATTCCTTTTTTTGTGGAATCGATGTGAACGGGGTTTCATGGAGCATCCGCTATTTCTATCATCTGAATCCGCAACTGGCTATTGGCGCAACCTTTGGCAAGGCATCTGCTTACGATGATTTGGAAACTCCTTACGCCCCTTCAGAGCCTGAGGCTGATGCCTTGTCGCCTTATGCACATGTCCACACGAAATCTACATTTCTCATGCCTGCCGTAAAATATTCTTGGTGTCGTGGCAACGGGTACTCTTTTTACTCCGTGGCGGCGCTCGGCGTAGAACATAGCCACACGTGGTCGTCGGTACATACTGTCAACGTTTCGATTTATCCCGAATTGGCTTACGAGCATCATCGCCAAGTGGTTTTCAACCGCAAACAATGGAAAATGGTACCCCAACTGACGGCCTTCGGTTTTGATTTCGGTGGCCGCAAATTCCGCTTCTTCGCCGAATTGGGCTATGGCACCGAAGGGGTGTTCAACATAGGATTGAGCCGATTCTTATGAAATTCTCTCATTCTCTTTGATAACGACGCAATCTCTTACCTGTAAGGTCGCAAAATGTAATTCATAAATGGTCGTTATCAATGATGGTAAAAAAGTCGTCTGCTTTTGCTTTCTTTTTACTTCATGGGAATTCGGTATCCAATGGTGACGCAGAAGGTGCGGTTGTTCGTCTTTTCGTCAATTCCGTATTTTCGAAGCACGTCACTCGCCTTGTTGATGTTGGTAAGTCCTAAATTAAAACGTGCGTCAATCGTCAGTCCGTTGCTGAAATCATAGGCCACACCGAAGGGTATGGCGAGGTCAAAGGTTTTGTAGTTCTCGTATTCGAATTGTGAACCGCTTTGCGACTGCTGGACCAAGAAGCCTGGCTGTACGCCCGCTTTGAATGAAAAGCCGCTGCCCACGTAGAGGTTGGCCATGACGGGGAAGTTCAGATAGTCGAGTTTCGTGTTCCATGCTTTCAGTTCGCCTGCCTCGGTGTGGTGGCAGCCCTGCATCTGAAGGAATGCGCCTACGGATACACCCAGCAGGTTGCTGACCATCAGTTCGGCGTCGGCTCCGGCAACGAAGCCCGGTTTGAATTTACCCTCGGATTTGCTGTCAGTTCCCCTCAAGTCCATCGCATAGATGTCTTGGCTCGTGAGGGTGGCTATCGAGCATCCTGCGCGAGGTGTGATGAAGAATTGTCCTTTCTCGTGTTGTGCTGTTGCTGCCTGTGCCAACAACAATGCTGCGGCAAGACTCATGAGTTTCCTTTTCGTGTTCATGTGTGTTCGTTTTTTTGATGAAACAATCGTTTTTTTGGAATATAACGCATCGGTTTTGTGAAATATTGCTCCATAAAATGCTTTATTTGGAAAAATCTGACTATTTTTGCATCGTGAAATAAAGATAACAGGCAGATGAAGGTATTGGGTAATATCATTTGGCTGGTGTTTGGGGGTATAGAGATTGCCCTCGAATACATCGTGGGTAGTGTGGCGCTGATGGTCACCATCATCGGCATTCCGTTCGGTTTGCAGAGCATCAAGTTGGCTTTGCTCGCCTTGTGGCCGTTCGGTACGCGCGTTCGTCGCAAGGTGTCGCATGGGTGCTTGAGCAGTGTGATGAATGTCGTCTGGTTTTTCGTGGGTGGAGCGTGGATATGGCTCACCCATATGTTCTTCGGCGTGCTGTTCTACATTACCATCATCGGCATTCCTTTTGGAAAACAGCATTTCAAGTTGGCTCATATCGCCTTGACGCCCTTCGGGCATGAAGTGGTATGAGGAAATGAAAGATGAAAAATGAAGGATTGAAAAATTGAAGATTAACAATTAAATTATACATCATATGAAAATGAATCAAATTCTTCCGATGGCTCTGTTGATGGCTATGCCTATGACGGGGTTTGCTCAGAACAAATCGGGTCTCAAGGCTGAGAACCTTGACAAGAGTGTGAAACCGCAAGACGATTTCTATATGTTTGCCACAGGTGGTTGGCAGAAGCTGAATCCGCTGCCTGCCGCTTATTCGCGTTTCGGCAGCTTCGACCAGTTGCAAGAAGACAACAACAAGCGCATCAACGCCATCTTGGGCGAGTTGCAGAAGAAGCAGTTTGCCGAGGGCACCACAGAGCGCAAGTTGGCCGACTTCTACAAGTTGGCTATGGACTCAGTTCGTCGCAACGAGGAAGGTATTAAGCCTGTGAAGCCGTTGCTCGACGAGATGGAAGCTGCCCGCACGAAGGAGGCTCTGCAGGCCATCCAGCTGAAGTATGCCGTCTTCGGATATGGCGTTCCCTTCGGTTCTGGATTCGGTGCCGACGAGAAGAATGTTACGATGAACATTCTGAACATCAATCAGGGCGGTTTGACGTTGGGACAGAAGGATTATTACCTGAACAACGATGAGGCTACGGTGAAGATTCGCAACGCCTATCGCGACCACATCGCCCGCATGTTCCAACTGTTCGGTTTCTCAAAAGAGCAGGCCGAGAAGAAGCGCGATGCCATCTTCCGTTTTGAGACATCCTTGGCCTTGATTTCGAAGAGCCGTACGGAGTTGCGCGACCCGCAAGCCAACTATAACAAGATGACGCTCAAGGAGTTGAAGGCACTTTGCCCCAATATTCCTTTTGAGGAGATGGCCAATGCCGAGGGCGTGAAAAGCGAATACATCCAAGAGATGATTGTCGGCCAGCCCAAGTTCATGGAGGGTGTTGACAAGTTGCTGGCGGCTATGACAGCCGACGACCTGCGCGCCTATATGGAGTGGGATGTCATCATGGGTGCTTCGAGCCTGCTGACCGATGAGATTCGTGAAGCCAACTTCGACTTCTTCGGTCGCCTGATGACAGGTCGCAAGGAAGACTATCCGCTTTGGAAGCGTGCCACCAACCAGGTGCAAAGTGCTATGGGCGAGGCTCTCGGTAAGATGTATTGCGACCGTTTCTTCCCCGCCACATCGAAGAAGCAGATGGAGACCCTTGTGCGCAATCTGCAGGTTGCTCTGGGTGAGCGCATCGATGCCCAGAAATGGATGGGCGACTCTACGAAGCAGAATGCCCACAAGAAACTGTCAACGTTCTATGTGAAGATTGGTTATCCCGACAAGTGGAAGGACTATTCGAAACTTCAGATAGACCCTTCGAAGTCGTTTTATGAGAACATGCTGGCCGTACGCACATGGCGCAACGACAAGCATATTGAAGAGAAAGCCGGTAAGCCCGTTGATCGCGACGAGTGGCACATGACTCCGCAGACCGTGAATGCTTATTACAACCCGACAACCAATGAGATTTGCTTCCCCGCAGGTATCTTGCAGTATCCGTTCTTCGACCCCAAGGCCGACGAGGCATTCAACTATGGAGCTATCGGTGTGGTGATTGGTCATGAGATGACTCACGGATTCGACGATCAGGGGCGTCAGTTTGATGCTGATGGCAATATGCACGACTGGTGGACAGCCAGCGATGCTGCAGGTTTCAACGAGAGAGCCGATCTCTACGACCGCTTCTTCTCTGCTATCGAGGTGTTGCCCGGGTTGAACAGCAATGGACGTCTGACACTCGGTGAGAACCTTGCCGACCACGGTGGACTTCAGGTGGCTTGGTATGCTTATAAGAATGCCACTTCAAAGAAGCCTCTGAAAGCAAAGGATGGTTTCACGGCCGACCAACGCTTCTTCTTGGCTTATGCCGGCGTTTGGGGACAGAACATCACCGAAGAGGAAATCCGCCAGCGCGTGAAGAACGACCCACACTCGTTGGGTGAATGGCGCGTGAACGGCGCTCTGCCTCACATTGACATGTGGTATGAAGCCTTTGGCGTGAAGCCCGGCGACAAGATGTTCATTCCGAAAGAACAGCGCTTGGACCTTTGGTAAATAGGCGCTTCGCAAATAATAAATATTAAAGTTAAAAGAAAAAAGGGAATATGCCATTAAGATTGCCTGACGGTTTGCCAGCGATTGAATTGTTGAAGCAGGAGAACATCTTCGTGATGGACGACACTCGTGCCCATGCCCAAGACATTCGACCGTTGCGTATCGTGATATTGAACCTGATGCCTTTGAAGATTACGACAGAGACCGACTTGGTGCGTCTGCTGTCGAACACTCCTTTGCAGATTGACATCGCGTTTATGAAGCTCAGAAGCCACACGCCGAAGAATACTCCCATAGAGCACATGATGATGTTCTATCGTGATTTTGCGGAGCTGCGGCGTGAGAAGTTCGACGGCATGATCATCACGGGCGCTCCTGTAGAGCAGATGGAGTTCGAGCAAGTGAGCTACTGGGACGAGTTGGTCGGTATCTTCGAGTGGGCTCGCACCCATGTGACGTCTACGCTTTATATCTGCTGGGCGGCTCAGGCAGGTCTTTATTATCATTATGGTATTCCGAAATATGGGTTGGAGAAGAAGATGTTCGGCATTTTCTCGCAAAAGCCGGTTGACGTGCGGCTGCCTATTTTCCGAGGGTTCGACGACGAGTTCATGATGCCGCACAGCCGCCACACCGAAATCCGACGTGAAGACATCGAACTTGATGAACGGCTGAACATCATTGCCGAAGGGCGTGAGAGCGGTGTGTCAATGGTGATGGCACGTGGCGGACGCGAGTTCTTCATCACCGGACATCTGGAGTATTCTCCCGACACGCTTGACAAGGAATATCGTCGCGATTTGGCTTTGGGTCGCAAAGATGTGAGCATGCCCGTGCAGTATTATCGTGACAACAATATGGCGCGTGGCCCGCTGGTGAGTTGGCGGGCTCACGCCAATCTGCTTTTCTCCAATTGGATTAACTATTACGTCTATCAGGAGACTCCTTATAATATTGAGGAGATTGAGTAAAGACTGGATTTGAAGAAGGAGGACACGAGTCTGAAATCAGGAGTCAGAAGACTGGAACTGTTGGCGCCAGCAAAGAATCTGGAATGCGGAATGGCTGCCATTGATCATGGTGCCGATGCTGTATACATCGGCGCTATACGTTATGGTGCGCGTGCTGCTGCTGGCAACTCGGTGGAAGATATAGGGGCGTTGTGCCGCTATGCCCATCAGTTTTCGGCAAAGGTCTATGTGACGGTCAACACCATCGTTTACGACGAGGAGTTGTCGGACACCTATTCGCTGATAGAGGATTTACAGAAAGTGGGTGTTGACGCCTTGCTGGTGCAAGACATGGGAATTGCAAAGAACTGTTCGCATCTGCTTCCTCTTCACGCTTCCACCCAGACCGACAACCGCACGGCGGAGAAGGTTCGTTGGCTTCGTGGTTTGGGTTTCAAACGCGTGGTGTTGGCACGTGAGTTGTCTTTGGATGAGATTCGTGCGATTCACGATGCTGTTCCCGATGTGGAGTTGGAAGTGTTTGTGCATGGTGCCTTGTGCGTGAGTTATTCAGGTGTGTGCTATGCTTCGCAACATTGTCTGGGGCGTAGTGCCAATCGAGGTGAATGCGCCCAGATGTGTCGTATGAAATACGACTTGATTGATGCTGATGGGCGAGAGATTGAACACGGCCGGCATCTGCTTTCGCTGAAAGACCTTTGCCAGATTGACCATTTGGAGGAGTTGGCTGATGCTGGTGCCACATCGTTCAAGATTGAAGGCCGGTTGAAGGATGTGGACTATGTGAAGAACGTGGTGGCTGCTTATAGCCAGCGGTTGGACGCATTGTGCCGCCGTAAGCCAAACGAATATGAAAGAGCTTCGAAAGGAAAGGTTCGTTACTTCTTCGAGCCCAATCTGAAGAAGACTTTCAATCGAGGGTACACCACCTATTTTCTTAACGGCCGTCAGGCAGATATCGCTTCGTTTGACACGCCGAAGGCTCTTGGCGAATATGTGGGGAAAGTGAAGACCATCGATGATGGCGGAAAATCTCATCGGCTGGTATCGATAGTCGTCTCGGGAACAGCTGCCTTCAGCAATGGCGACGGCTTGTGTTTCTTTAAAGGAGGCTGGAGTCAGGAGCCGGGAGAAAGGGGAGGAGAGCGAGAACTGGTGGGCTTCCGCGTGAACAGGGTGGAAGGCAATCGCCTTTTCTTGTTGAAGATGCCGGAAGGCTTGCGTCCGGGTATGGCGCTTTATCGCAACAACGATGAGGCTTTTGCAAAACTCTTGGCAGGTAAGACGGCTGAACGTCGTTTGCCGGTAACGATGATATTTGCTGAAACAGCCGAAGGTTTTGAGTTGACGATAGCCGAAGGAGGCCGAGGGAAAAAGGTTAAGTGCCATCTGCCTTCCGAGAAAGTGTTGGCTGAGAAACCACAACGTGAGAATATCGAACGGCAATTGACCAAGTTGGGCAACACGGTGTTGAGCTTGAAATCCTTTGAAATAGAGGGCTCGGCCGACCGTTATTTCATTCCTTCGAGCGCTTTGGCTGACTTGCGACGGAGGGCGGTGGAGGCATTTGTTGAAGAATTTGGGAGTCACGAGCCAGTCGTAAATAGACAGGAGGGAGAAAAGAGTGGAACCCTTCCTGCCCCGAAAGAATATCAGCAGTTTGGCTATATGTATAATATTGCGAACGGGGAGGCTCGCAAGTTCTACGAGGCGCAAGGATTGACGGATGTCGAAAAAGCATTCGAACTGGGAACCGAGAAGAAAGATGGTCTTCTGCTGATGCAATGTCGGCATTGTATCCGTTATTCGTTGGGGCGTTGCAAGCGTCTTGCGAAAGATGAGGTGGAAGACCATAAGTGGCGCGAACCCATGTATTTGCGTTTGGGCAACGGTCGTCGGTTCCGTTTGGAGTTCGATTGCCGGGAATGCCAGATGAATGTCTATTCTATATAATAAGGAGGAATGCGGAATGAGTAAAGTGAAACGGATTTATATTCTATTGAGCGTTTGCTGTTTGCTGTTGCTGACGGGATGTTACACACACGAGTCGCGCCCGTTGAAAACTCCAGAATATAGTGAGCGGCAACTTGATTCGTTGTCGTTTTCCTCGACGCGTCATTACACATTCAACTACAACTTCGTGGTGTCGGCTGATTCTGTTCTGCTTCTGCGCCAGCAACCCGAGGAGCAGATGTCTGATTTGCCCACTGATTCTTTTATTGTTAAGCACAATGAGGAGCTTGTGGTTGCAGACATCCGCGTTTTTTCAGAGGAGAATGCCGAAGGAGTAGGGGGGAGAGACTCAGTTTGGGTTCAGTTGGCCACACGCAATTCCGAGTTCGGATGGATTCAAGAGTCGGAGCTGTTGCCGAAGGTTGTGCCAGATGACCCCATTTCGCAATTCATATCGACCTTCTCGAATGTGCATACATTGATTTCCCTGATTATTGTCGGGTTAATCATGTTTTTCTATTTCATGCGTAGGGTGTTGCGCCAGAATGCTCATATCGTTCATTTCAACGACATCGACTCTTTTTATCCCACGTTGCTGGCGCTTCTTGTGGCTTCGGCAGCTACGCTTTATGCGAGCATTCAGACGTTCGATCCTGAGATGTGGCGCCATTTCTATTTCCACCCGACGCTCAATCCGTTCAATGTTCCCTTGTTGTTGTCGGTCTTTTTGGTTTCGGTTTGGGCGATGCTGATTGTTGGATTGGCGGCCGTTGACGACATTTTCCACCAGTTGACAATAGGTGAGGCGCTGCTTTATTTGGGTGGCTTGTTGGCTGTTTGTGCGGTCAACTACATCATCTTCAGCATCACGACACTCTATTTCATCGGCTATCTGTTGCTGGTGTTTTATATTGCTTTTGCTTTACGCCAATATTTCCGCAACAGCCGTTGTTATTATTTGTGCGGTAGTTGTGGGCGCAAGATGCACAGCAAAGGCCGTTGCCCCCATTGTGGAGCCTTGAACGACTAAATCCGTAGGATTGCCAAAGACCACAAATGAGACGCTCAAAGCTATGCAATGACGCTGTCAAGGCTATGGAATGAGAGACTCAAAGACCACCTTTGGCAAAGCGTTCGGATGCACTTCAAAAACGAGGCGCCCCTCTTCGAAAATGATGCTCACGAGCCATTTCATGCAATTATCGGCACAAACCGACCACTTTTCAGCCCCCTCCAAAAAGGCATTTTCGGGCTCAGAAACCATGCGTGGGACAATTAGGACAATTGGACATGTCTTTTTTCTACGTCCCACTTTTCAAATTCTTGCGTAAGTGATTGATTATCAACTACTTAAAATAATTATTTAATAATAATTAATATTAATTATATATATATTAACATATATATTATTATTATATTTATTATATATATAGATGTATAGATAGATTTAGATGTTTCTATCTACATTTTCAGCTGAAAAACCACCTGTTTGAAAAACCGCTTCTGGGCGGCTTTGGACACCCTTGCCTGTGGGTGGATGCTAAGCGTGTAAAAAACGCACTGTCATTTGTCCCAATTGTCACAGGATTCTCGGGCACATCCGCCCTGGGCTGGTTGCTACTGCCCTTCAGAGCGTTTTGGGGTCAACTGCGATATTGTGCTCTTATTGATTTTGGAACTTCGCGCTCCGGCTCTTTCCTCCACATTGCCATTTGACAATATATATTCCACGAGGCTGCGATGACATCGCGAAACGCTGGTCAGCGCGGAAAGTGCCGATGAGTTGTCCGTTGGTGGAATACACATGTGCGTTGAAACGTTGCAGAAGGTCGGGCGTTTCAGATGCGAAATGCAGTTCTTGCGTCATCGGATCGTATGCGAGTACATATTCATCGGGCTCAATGTCGCGTACACCTGTGATTTCTTCAGGCAGCTGACCGTTGGGAACAAGATACCACAGTCGGTTCATGCTCTCCCCGTTTCTTTCGTCGTTGTTGTAGCTCAGAATGCGGGCGTAGTCGTTGCTGCTGCCTCCTTCGAGATTGGCGATGTGCTGGGTGTGCACGTTCAGCAGGTTGTAGAATCCTTCTGTGCCTTGCGGGATGATTTCCCACAGTTGGCTTTCGCTGTTCTCGTCGGGAGAAACAACGTTCAGTTGTGTACCCACATTCGTCGTAGGAGTGCATTCACCTACTGTCGGGTCGTTGAGGGCAAGATTGTTGGTGCGGTTGATGATTTGGAAATAGTCGCCCACAGGTCTGATGATCCAATCTTGGCTCTCCCGACCTTGAAGGTTCGAATACTGGCAAACCGATGTCTCGCTGATGTCCAAAGCCTTTGCGCTACGTGCGTTTTGCAAACGGTAATAGTAGTCTGCGGGCGTGAATGGAGGAGTTGGCTCTATGGGTTTCTTGTCGGCAAAAGTAACCTCGAGGAAATAGCATCGGTTGTTGATGAATTCTTTCAGGTCATTCACGTATTGCTCGTAGGATGAGTAGAGCACCAACTCGTGGTACACTCTGTTCTGAATGCCCCATTTCTCGTAATTCTTTTCTTGCGATTTCTGAAGCAGACGCGCCAGGCTGTCCACCTTGTTTTGCAGATAGTCAACCAGTCCTTTGTCCAACAGTTCCTTGTATCTAACATAGACTTGACGGGCAAACCAAGGGTCTTCCCACATTCGTCTGACCCATTTTTTCGAACCATCATATGCATCGTCGGCCATCAGTCTGTATGTGGTGTTCCTGATACGGTAGTCGTTGTCATAAGCGATGTCGTAATCCCACAACGGACCGAAATAGAGCAGCGAGTCGTTTTGGTCTTTATAGAAATAGGTGCTGTAGAATCCGTCAATGTTGGCGCTGATTTCTGTGCAGAGATACCAGTCGATAAGCGACGCTTCATCTACAACGTGCCTGTAACCCTCGACGGGGTCGGTGAATTTCGAAGACCTCAGCCTCCGTTCGAACATGTTGATATAATTGCGGATATAGGCGTTCTGAAGGGTGACGATATCCTCTTCATCGGGGTGATGAATGCGAACGGGAGCGCTGTAATAGTTGGTCGTAAAGCAGTTGCCGTCTTGGAAACCGTCAACTTCCAGCAGATAGCCGCCAGAGATGTCGGCCCCATCAGCTAAAGGCACTTCCTGCTCGACGATATTCACGCGATGGGGGCGCACGTCAATCTGGTCGCTGATTTGATAGTTTCCTATATATTTGCCATTCAGCACCACATCTACGAACTTGGCGGCAGGATTGAATTTCAATGAGGTGAACTCGCCCAAAGCCGATGTCAGGGCGTTTCTCATGAGCGTTTTGTCGGCAGCATTAGCCAGAAGTGTCCATTTCTTTGCCTTTGCATATCCTTGACCCAGGAACTTCTCCTTTTGCTTGAACTTGATGCGGTAAGGTTTCTTCGGCATGTTCCAAGTGGAGTTGCCGCGTCCGCGAATCTCAACGGAGTCGTAATCCTGAATATGCCCTTCTTCGTTCAGGTAATGGATGTTTGCGTAGACATAGTAATCTTTACTCGTGATGGGAACGTTGTCGAACGTCTCAATATACATGACGGGAAGGTCCGAAATTTGGTTCCATTGTGCAAGAGAACACAACGGCATCATAATGAAAATCAGGAGTAGGATATGTAGTTTATTCCTCATGTCGATATTCTGTTTTTGGTAAATGTACACATTATCTCTAAATATATTACGAACCACCCCATCGTTTTCCGCACCGATTTCGCTTTTTTCTCTTTTCGTGTGATAAATCCACATTAATGAGGATTGGCGGGGTGAAATAATTTGTGTAATTTTGCACCCGAAAATCAGAAGACTATGATGAAAATGAAAAAGATTTGTATGTTCTGCTTTTTGCAGATGATGTTTTTGCCTTCGATGGCTGAAGATAGTTTCGAACTTACTGATACTTCGCGCGTGCAGAATCTTGATGAAGTGGTGGTTGTATCCCAACCCAAAGAGTCGACGCCTCTGCGCCTCCAGCCCATCAGTTCTTCCATGTTCTCGGCTGACGACATGAATCGTTTGGCTGTGCACGATTTGAGCCAGCTTTCTCAGTATGTTCCTTCGTTCACGATGCCGTCTTATGGCTCCCGACTCACCTCTTCGATGTATGTGCGAGGCATTGGTTCGCGTATCAACAACCCAGCCGTAGGCGTTTATTACGACAATATCCCGTTGATGTCGAAGGCGGCTTTCAACAACCATTTCTACATGCTCGACCGTGTTGACATTCTCCGCGGTCCTCAAGGAACTCTCTACGGACAGAATACGGAGGGCGGACTTGTGCGTATCTATTCGAAAAACCCGATGAATTATCAGGGTACGGACATTCGGTTGGGAATTGGAACCGGTCTTTATTCGAACGTTGAAGTGGCCCATCATCATCGTCCGAGCGAGCAGTTGGCTTTCACGGTCGCTGGTTTCTATAGTGGCTTGAAGGGTTTCATCAACAATCAGAACTTCGACCAGAAGAACGACCTAACCAACGAGGCGGGCGGAAAACTGCGTCTTATATTCCAACCCACGCAGAAGCTGAAGTTCGACTGGACGGCTGATTATCAGTATGTGAACCAGAATGGTTTCGGATACGGTGAGTTCCAGCCCATCAAAGACGTTGCCGAAAACCCCTTCACGCTTGATGTGGCCGACCCAGCAACAACCATCATGAACGGCTACAAGCGCAACATGCTCAATACAGGACTCTCCGTCAGCTATGATACGGGCAGCCTGCTATTCACATCTACCACCAGCTATCAATATCTGAAAGACCAGATGCTGATGGACCAGGATTATATGACGCCCGACTACCTGCGCTTGGAACAGCGCCAGAAGATGAATGCGCTCACTCAGGAGTTTGTATTGCGCAGCCATAATAACAGCCGTTGGCAACACGCGAGCGGATTTTTCGGAAGCTACCAGTGGCTGAGAACTGATGCGCCCGTCTATTTCGGCGACGCTCTTACGGGTCCCATCAGCAATGCTATCACCAACGCTATGCGTGGTGCTATGCGAGGCTCTATGTACCCACGCATGTATCAGCAGATGCTTGAGCAGATGCTGGCTCAAGGAATGCCTGAGGCTGTGGCTGTCAAACAAGCCGAAGCTGCCGCAAACGCTGCTGTTCAGAAGGCTATCGAGGGCGTGAGCATGAGTGCAGAAATGGCTGTGCCAGAGATGTTCCGCACACCAACGATGAATTTTGCAGCCTTCCACGAGTCTAATCTGCTGCTGACCGACCAACTGAAGCTGACCCTCGGATTGCGGTTGAATGTGGATAAGGTGAAGATTGAATACGACGCTTTGGCTTACATGAACATGACGGGTGGAACAGCCGAGCGGCAAGCCACCTATCATCTCACGTCGCATGTGGCTGACAGTCGGGAGAAGACGTTCACACAACTGCTGCCGAAAGTGGGTTTGACCTATAGCTTAGACGACAATCTCGGCAACATTTACGCCATCGTTGCCAAAGGCTATCGTGCCGGCGGCTACAACATTCAGATGTTTAGCGATATCCTGCAAACCGACCTCAACGCCCATCAGCAGGACGCTATGCGTGGCGACTACGATGTGGAGCACACCGCACAAGACTTCGATAATATTGAGAACACCATCTCTTACAAGCCCGAAGAGTCGTGGAACTACGAAGTGGGTACTCATCTGAACCTCTTCGACAGCCAAGTGCACTTCGACCTCGCCATCTTCTTCATGCAGATTCGCAACCAGCAGCTCTCGCAGATGATTCCTGGAAGCAACTACGGCCGAATGATGGTGAATGCCGGAAAGAGCCACTCTTGCGGTCTTGAAACAACTCTGCGCGGACGCGCCTTCGATAATGCACTCGATTGGGGCATTACCTACGGCTTCACCAATGCCAAGTTCGATGATTACGAGGCGCTTAATCTGAATGGTTGGACTCCAAAGAGCCCTAACGACGATTCCTATCTGGGAATGCTTCAGGATTACAAGGACAAATATGTACCCTTCGTTCCCCAGCACACCTTCAGCGCGATGGCTGACTATCACATCGGAAAGTTCACCATCGGAGCGAATGTCAACGGACAAGGAAAGATTTGGTGGGACGAGGCCAACACTTATTCGCAGAAGTTCTACGCCCTGCTTGGAGCCCACGCCGACTACGACTTCGGTCCTGTTGTGGTGAGCCTGTGGGGCCGCAACCTGACGGATACGAAATACAACACGTTCGCTGTTTCAAGCTCAGCGGCTGGCAGCCCTCGCTATTTTGCCCAGCTGGCCAATCCCATTCATGCTGGAATCGACGTGAGAATCCATTTCTAAACGCTTCGAAACAACACAAAAACTTACTCATATTCCTTGAAAGCCGCATGTCCCAACGGGGTGTGTGGCTTTCTTGTTTTGTAAAATAAATTCCGAATTATTGCGCTTAAAAACGCTTGTTTTTTGAAACGAATAAGAGTTTGGCGCGAAAAACATGAAAAAATGACGGTTTCGTAAGTTGCTGGAATTCAAGGTCTTCCGTTTTCTTTACATTTACAGCATTTGCAAAAGCTATGCTTTTAGGTTGTCAGAGCTATGCTTTGAGCCTCTCACTTGTAGCAAATGAGGGGCTCAGAAGCCACAAATGACGAGGTCAAAAGCCACAAGTGGCAACCTTAAAGACGGCAAATGACGATTCAACGTGATGAAAATGGAAGCTCGAGCGCTTGTTTTTCATTTTTCTTCGTCTATTTTCACCTGGAACAGAATGGTGTCTTTAGCGAAAATTGTTGTGATATTTCATAAAAATAAACGGCAGTTTTCCATCTTTTTCTTTCGCGAAAACGGGTTCTGCGGATTGTTCATGCGAGCGTCCTTTTGCCTCTCGAACCCTTTTTGGCAAGGGAAAAGAGCACTTGGGGGAAATGTTGAGGATTTTATTAAATTGTGTGAAAGGATGTGGTTCGTTCAACTAAAAATCAGTATCTTTGCAACTAATTATGTGTAAACGGTGTCAAACGTACATGAAAACGATGAAAAAGATAGCTCCAGTGGCTCTGCTGCTGGCCTTTGTGCTGTGTCTTTCGGGATGCGGCCATAATGGTAAAAAAGAGTTCAACCGCATGCTTCTTGAGTTGGCCGACGCCGACCAGTTGATTGATGCTGACGATTGGGCAAAGCTGGAAACGTTCCTCGATGAGCAGAAAGCCAATTTCCGCGAGTTCTACAAAGACGGCGAACTGGATGTTGACGAGGTGAAGGAGTATGTTGAAGACTTCTTCGAAAGCCGCCGTCCGCCGAAGGATATTCAGTTTGCGGTGGGGAAGAAGACCCTGAACGTGAATTTCTATTTGGAGCGCTCGGGCTCGATGGTTCCCTATGATGCTTCGAATGGCGATGGCTCGTTCAAGGCCGCGATCGTGAAGATGCTCAACAACCTGCCCGGCGACAATGCCGACCATCACATCTATGTGGTGAACTCCGAGATTAACGAATATCCCAAAGGCTTCGCGAAGTTCATCAGCGACTCCAACATTTTCGAGGCCACAAAGGGCATTGGCGATGCTTCGTCAACCGATTTTGGCGCCATTTTCGAGCAGTTGCTCAATAAGACGGGCGATGACGAGTTGTCGATTCTTGTGACGGATATGATTTATTCGACCAAGAACATGGTGGGCGTGAATCCGCAGAAGGTCTTTGCTGAGGCCCAAGGAATGACGAATGCCGTGTTCAAGAGCCAGGTGAAGGACAAGGGTATGCTGATTGTGAAGATGAATGGCACCTACAGCGGTCCTTATTACCCCTACAACTCAGCTGGCGGGCAATCGTATACAGGCCGCAGGCCTTACTATATCGTGATTGTGGGTTCGAACGCCAACATCGCCCGACTGACTCGCGACAGCGGCTATACAACGTTCTGCAAGTTCTCGGAGCTGAAGGGCTACGAAAACATGTACCTCTTCGAGACCGACGATGTTTATAAGCCCTACTATTCGTTGCTGCTCGAGAGCGACGTGATTCGCGGCCGATTCAGAGCCTGTCACGGTCAGGGCGACCAAATCAAGGATATTGAGAATCTGGAGGTTGACCGCAATTCGGGCGACTTGCGACTGGCTCTGGCTGTCGATTTGGGTGGAATGCTCATCGATGAAGGTTATCTGACCGATGTGAAGAACTATCAGGTGGAGGCCGACGACAAGTTGGAAATCAAGGAGATTCGCAAGATTGAGCAGAAGGATGTGACTCCCGCCGAGCGCAAGCATCTGGGCAAAGCCACTCATATCTTCGTGCTCGAGAGCGAAGGCATCAAGCACGCTCAGGATGTGGAAATCAAGTTGATGAACCGTCTGCCCGACTGGGTGGACGACTCTTCGAGCGACGATGATACCAACGTGGGCGGAGCTGGATTCGCCAACACCACTTTCGGCTTGAAGTATCTGCTTCAGGGCATCTACGACAGCTATCGGAAGAATGCCAAAGGCGAGCCCTATTATTTTGAAATAGAATTGGAGTTCAAGCGATAAGCGAGTTTTGGAAAACAAGAAAACAAGAAATTATAGAATTTAAGAAATAAGATGAAGAATACGATTTTATTGATTGCAGGTGCGGTTATTACTGTGTTGTTCCTGATTTTTGCTACACCCTTGTTCGAATCTCTCTACTACGAGCGTGCATTCTCGGATGCGATGTACAACGGAGGGTTGTATTTCATCGTGTCGGTAGTGACCGTTGTGATGGCTTGGGTGCTTGCCGGCATTTATTACTACGTGGTGAACTCGGTGAGTTTCTCGCGTTGGTACCATTGGCTGGTTGTGCTGGGCGTAGCAAGTGTGCTGACCCCAGTGGTGAGTTACATCATCTGCAACAATTCGCTTTCGGCTGAGGGCTATGATTTTTCCGCCCAGTTGTTCAGCTTTGCGATGGTGAATCTGGCTGTTGAGGCTGTTCTTTTCACAATCGTCTCGTTCTCGATTCGCTGGTGGAGCAGCAATTGCCGCCACACTCCGATACCCGAATAAAAAGACTCACCCCCGACCCCTCCCTAAAGGGCGGGGGAAAACGGTCTTCTCAAAAATAAATAAAACCAACAACTAAAGCATTCTGCTCGAAGCCCTATAGGGAGGGGTAGGAGGGCAGGTCTCTTTAAAATATAATGCGATTATTCCTTTTTCTTGTAGGTGGCACAGGGTCGCGCGTGATGCGGCCTTTGATTATGCAGTTGGCTGCAGGCATTCATCCCACGAATGAAGCCGGCCAACCTATGCCGCTCGAAATCATTCCGATAGTGGTTGACCCGCATAAGGCAAACGAGGATTTGAAGCGCACGGACAATCTGATGCGTTGGTATAAGCAAATCAGGCGTCAGCTCTATGGCGAGCAAGTGGACGTTACTCGTGGCTTCTTCTCGGTGAAGATATCGAGTTTGGCCGACATTCTGCCGAATGGTTCGCAACTGAGTGACACGTTCCTGTTCAACATGGGCGCTATAGAGTCAAAGAAGTTCCAGGACTTCATCAACTATTCCACCCTCGACACGGGCAACCAGGCTTTGTGTTCGATGATGTTCAGCGACGACCAGCTCAACACGAAGATGGACATTGGTTTCGTGGGTTCGCCGAACATCGGTAGCGTGGCCCTCAACCAGTTCAAGGACTCTGAGGAGTTCCGCCAGTTCTCGAACGTTTTCCAGAAGACCGACCGCGTGTTTGTGGTGTCGAGTATCTTCGGTGGAACCGGGGCGGCTGGCTATCCCATCATCGTGAAGAACATTCGTAATGCCGCCAACAACGCCCAGATCAACAATCGCGGCGACTTGCGCGATGCACGTATCGGAGCGCTGACGGTGTTGCCATATTTCAACGTGCAACAAGACGACAACAGCCCTATTTCGCGTGGTGATTTCATCTCGAAGACGAAGTCGGCGTTGTTCTATTATCACGATAACCTGACGGGATTGCGCCAGAATGGGGTTGATTTGCCCCTTTCGAAAATCAACGCCTGTTACTATCTGGGCGACCAAGTGCCTTCGAACCCCTATTTCAACGACCCGGGTGGCAACGGTCAGCGTAATGATGCCCACTTGGTGGAGTACGTGGGTGCTTTGTCGATTTTGGACTTCTTGTCTATTCCCGATGAACAGCTTCAAACTGTTGGCGGAAACGCTCAGAATCCGATTTACAAGGAGTTTGGTTTGGCTTACGACAAGCAGACGCTTTCGTTGAAGGATTTCGGCGTTCAGACGCGAGCTTTGGTCAATCGCCAGTTGGTGAAGTTCCATTTGGCTTACATGTATATCACCAACCAGCTGAAGCAAGACATCGGACGCGGTTATACGCAAGACAAGCCCGAGATTACGAACGGATTCCTGGCAACGTCGTTCTACAACACGCTGACGAGTGACTTCTTTGTCACCTACCGCCAATGGCTCAAGGAACTCCGCACCAACCAGCGTAGTTTGGTGCCGTTCAATCTGAACACAACAAAGCTGAGCGATGCGTTGACAGACATTGCTCCGAAGAGTGGCCTCTTCAAGTCGACGATAGATTACAAGAGCGTGCTCTCTACACTCAACAAAGAAAGCCAGCAAGCCATGAAGACGCAGAAGTATGGCACCGACCGCGTGGCTCTGAAACTGCTCGACTTGCTTGATGAGACGCTCGATAAACTGATTGATGAGAAATTTAATGGAATTGTTTGATTATGAGCAAGATACTTTCCTACAACAATAAGACAACGGGCGAAGGCTGGATTCCTTTGACAAGCCAATATAACGCTGATGAAATCGACATGATTGACGATCCCAATGGTGGATTGTCCCAGCAACCTCGAACGGCTATCCCATCGCCATTCGCCCAGATGGATCTTGTGAAGAATGCTTTCAAGCGGTTGTCCACACATGCCAACCTTCAAGGCGAGGCGATGGACGAGAAACTGGTTTCGAATGCACTAGATGTGGCTCAGTTGTTCTTCAATTATAGCGAGTTGCGCAACCAATTGCGCATCGTGGAATGGAATCGCGACACCCAGCTCGAAATGCTGAAGTCTTCACCTCAGCATCGTTTGTTGGGCGAGACCATAGAGATGTTCTTGGAGCAGGACAAGGAAGCGTTCAACTTCGACAAGATGGACCGTCTCTATTTCTTGGTCTATGGCAATCAGGTGGTGGGTTCTACGTCGCCTGTCACACTCTTTATGGCTACGCCTAACGCAAAGGAGGGCAAATACAACATTCCCGTTGAGCAGAATGTGAACCTCTTCGACCTCTGGCGCCCGCTCTATGTTCGTAATCAGAAGTTCGTGAAATACATCTATGCGCTCTTCACCGCTTATCCCGAGTTGAAGAAGTGTTGTGGCGAGGTGAACAACTACCTTATCACAACGTTGCCTTTGCTTCCTCAGAGCCTTCAGAGCGAGATTTTGAAGGAGGTGGGCAATCCTGCCGCATACGATTATGAGAACATCGAGCGTGCCAAGACTTTCCTCGATGCCACATTTACGAAGATGGACGAAGGCATTCAGGCGCTTGGTGTGCCGTTCTATCAGGCTCGTGCAGAAGATATCCAACGCGCCATTCAGGAGAGCGATTTCATGATAGTTCCCACTCGGAAAGATGCTGGCGACCGTTTGCCGCTCGTGCTTCAGAACCATCTGAATGCACCTGCCACAGATCCGTTCAAGTATATCACCAGCGCGTGGACAGACGCAACGGTCATCGGACCGGAAGATTATGCAATGCCCCCAGAGAAGCGTGTGTTGCCTGCCACCACGCACCAGTATCCTTGGCTCACCGATGACGACTTCTTCCAGCCGGCACTCATCAAACTCGATTACACCATCGACCGCGACTGCTTCTTCGATGGCAACCTTTCCATCGGAAGTCGTGATACCGACGAGTGTGATTTCGTGTTGCCCATCAAGCCGTTGTTCTTCAAATATTTCAATGTGAGCGACCTGTGGGGCACCATCAACGGCAAACCGAAGTTTGAGATGATACACACGCAGAATGGAGCTACAGAGACCTTGCGTGCCATTCTTCGCATTCCCGTCCAGAAGCAAGGCAAGTTCATCACGTTGGAGCGCAACTATGTGGTTTCCCATAACGGAGACTTGAGATACGATACGGCCAACAATCGGGGCTATTTCCTGACTGTTCCATTTGCCGTCAGCGTATTCCCGTTTGTCCGCATTCAGCAGAACAACCAATATAGCGTTCAACTTGTCGACCGTGCTCTTGGAATGCTCGAGAACTACAGCCTTGCGCTCTCGTTCTTCAAGAACGGCTATCAGCAGCGTTTGGACGACGATAAGGTTGTCATGCGCGAGCGTAGCATGAAGTCGGAAAAGCGTGTGGGTTCGTTCTACTACAAATTGAATGATGACTTCGATTATGCCAGCGTGCAACTCACCGACGACCGAGGGAATCGTGTGGCAGAAGGCATGATTTGCCCACGATGGGCGGATAACATCCCTGGACACGATGCTTTCACGTTCTCCGTTGACTTTGGAACCACCAATACCCACCTCGAGTGTATGAAGGGTGAGAACATGCCCGAACCGTTGAAACTCAGTTCGGCAGCACGTGAACGTTTGTTGGCCACACTTTACAACGGTGAGCAAATACTCTATGATGTCATCATGAAGCAGGAACTCCTGCCGAAGACCATAGGTGAAGATTATGGATTCCCACAACGTACAGTTCTCTCCGAAACCGAAAGGCTTGATGCCGAGAACGTGGACGCTATTGTGGCTCTTGGCGATGCTAACATCCCCTTCATTTACGAGAAGGAGAGCATAGGCTATGGCAACCGCATCGTGCCCAACCTGAAGTGGTCGACCGAGATTGCCACCTCTAAGCGTTTGAAGGCTTATCTCACAGAGTTGGCGCAATTGATGCGCACAAAGGTGTTGCTCGAGAATGGAGACATCACCAAGACACGCCTCGTGTGGTTCTATCCGTTGGCTATGAAAGTGGGAAACATTCGCAAGATGGGCGAAATGTGGGCAAAGACCTTCAAAGAAGTGTTTGGCATTTCCGCCACCGAAGACAACCTGATTCAGATGCCTGAGTCGGTGGCACCTTACTATTTCTACAAGTCTTCAAGCCAGTTCCGAGGTTCAGCATCGAATGTGGCCAGCATCGATATCGGTGGTGGCTCGAGCGATGTGGTGGTGTTCGAAAGCAACGCCAAGCAACCCGCCATACTCACCTCATTCCGTTTTGCCGCCAACGTGCTCTTTGGCGATGGCTTCAGCGAGGTTCCTCATGGAGACAGCAACCCCATGCTCCTCAAGTATGTGGGCTATTTCAAGCGCCTCTTTGATGGCGATGATGAGAAGTATGGTGAACTCAACGGTATTCTCGATGACATCACCGCCAAGCGCAAGAGTGAGGACATCAACGCCTTCCTCTTCTCGGTGCAAGGCAACAAGGTGGTGGCCGGCAACGATGTGTTCTCCTACAACCAGCGCCTCAACGAAGACGAGCAACGCAAGATTATCTTCATCTATTTCTACGTCACGCTGATTTATTACGTGGCCACGATGATGAAGCATAAGGGGTTGGAGAAACCACGATCCGTGATGTTTAGCGGCACCGGTTCGAAAGTGCTTGACATCGTAGGCAACTCACGCGACCTTGACCTCATCTCACAAGCCGTCTTCGAGCGCGTTTATGGTGAGAAATACGATGTGGATGGCTTCTCGGTGGTGATGGAGAAGAAAGAGCCCAAGCAAATCACTTGCCGTGGTGCGTTGATGCAAGTGCGCGATGGAAGTGGGCGCGATGATGTGACCCAGCTCAACCGCATGATGGACGATTTCGAGAATCCCTTGAAATACAACTATTCGATGATTGACAAGGAGAAGCTGACCTACGATGATATGTCTGATGCAGAAATCCGCAAGCAGATTGTGGAGAAGGTGAAGGCCTACAACGAGTTCTTCTGCCAGCTTTGCGATGATATTCATGTGGCCGACCGCTTCCTGGTTGACCTCAAGTCGTTCCAGCGCTTCAAGGAGTTGGTCAGCAAAGACCTCGAGCACCATCTCATCAATGGTTGGAACTTCGTGAACAAGAACTCTGATGAGAAGAACGGAAGCGACGCCATTGAAGACACCGTCTTCTTCTATCCCATCATCGGAAGCATTCGCGACAACCTCATCGAGAACCTTTAACCCTCAAACCCCATCATAGCCATGTTCAATTTCAATAAAAATGACGGCCCCAACCAATACGATTTCGAAGACCTTGAAGCCAGATTGGCCCACCTCGAAAGAAAATGCCGCCGTCTGGAAGCTAGAATAACCGAATTGGAGGACAATGCCGCCTCCGTGAACAAGAAAGCGGAAGCCTTGGAAGAGCCTGCCGAGAAGCTCACCTACATCTCGAAAGTGTCGATGCCAACCGAGGGCGATGCTGCTGAAGAGAAAGAAGAGCGACCCACAACGGTTGCTTCGGTGTCGTTGTCGTTCTCTGACGAGCCTTCACCTGAAGAGGAAGAGCCCAAGGTGCTTGACGCCAATCGTCAGCGCCCTGTCTATTATCTTGCTGCACCGTCAGCCGATGGAACGTTCGCCCGCTTCTCGAGCCGTCTGCAAATAGGGAAGACCATCTATCTGCTGAAGACCGACGATGGCGTGAATGGTACGTTCATCCTCTACGACTCGCCCGACGCCATTGCCACCGCCATGCTTAGCGTGTCGCAATTCATCAAGCCCGCATGCAAGGTGAATGGTAGCGCAGCTCAATATCCCCACCACATCATCACCGAAGAAGAAGGCCTTGCCGTCTTCGAAGAAGGAGTGTGGAAAGTGGTGCGCAAGGCTATTGTCCGTTTCGAATGAAGAGCGTGACCTATTGTTCCTGAATAAAAAGAGAAAAAGAAATAGCAAGAAATGCAAGTAAAATGTCCCAAGTGCCGATTTAGGTATGATGTTCCAGTTACGCCTGGAGCAAAGGAATTGGCGTGTGTGTGCCAACGTTGCGGCACTCCGTTTACATACGTCATGACCGAAGAAGAGCAGCAATCCGTTCACCAAGAGGCCGTTTCGGGCGTTGGTGGAGGTTCTGCTTCGAATGCCCACAATCAGCCATCTGCCTCCTCGGGAGGCTCCAATAATACCGTATCCTCTTACGGAGCAAGCAATGGTGAGGGCAACACTTCATCTTCAAACCCAGCAGGAGGTTATAATGGCGGTTCCAATGGCCAGCGCCCTTATGGAATGGGGCAGGGCAGAGGTGGTGTTCAAGCCCCACTTGTGCCACCACGCCGCAAGGGAGGCTGTATGCGCAATTGCTTCGTCATCTTCCTCGTGATATTGGCCATCATTGCCTTCAGCGTGCGTACGTGTGTTTTTGACCGTTCGTTCACATCAGACGACTTGCAAGAGGATGATACGGAGATGACCATAGATGGCCAGAATTCAAGCGATATGAGCCGTATATCCGACGACAGTCCTTTTGCGGGTATCAATGCCGAGAAAGCTCCCAAGTGGCTTGAAGGCAACTGGGCGGTTACAACGCGGAATGGCTCGATTACCATCACGATACGAGGGAATAAAATCGCCGAGTCGTCCAACGGTCAGCATAGCAGCGGAACGTTCATTTATGAGCGTGGAAAGTTGCATTGCGACTTTAGAGATGGTGAGGACAATGTGCGTAGAGTTGATGAGCAGAACCATCGTATAGACGCTGGCGACGGTGCTTGGATGCACAAGACCGACTACTCCGACGAACGATAAAAAAGAAGATTGAACAGACAAAACGAATTTTAAAACTCTAAATAAAAAAAGAAACAACAACAATTTGAAATGGGAAAAGTAATCTTAACAGGCGACCGCCCCACCGGAAAACTCCATCTTGGACACTATGTGGGCTCTTTGCGCCGCCGCGTACAACTTCAGAATGCAGGAGACTACGATAACATGTTCGTGTTCATGGCTGATGTTCAGGCACTTACCGACAATGCCGACAATCCCGAGAAAATTCGCCAGAACATCATTGAGGTGGCTCTCGATTATCTTGCCGCCGGTCTCGATCCCGAAAAATGCACCATCTTCATCCAAAGCCAGATTACGGAACTGGCCGAGCTGACCACCTATCTGATGAACCTCATCACCGTCAGCCGTGTGCAACGCAATCCCACGGTGAAGACTGAAATCAAGATGCGCAACTTCGAGGCCAACATTCCGCTCGGTTTCTTCTGCTATCCGGTCTCTCAAGCCGCCGACATCACCCTCTTCAAGTCGACCACCGTGCCCGTGGGTGAAGACCAGGAACCGATGCTCGAGGTCACACGCGAACTTGTACGCCGATTCAACAACACATACGGAGAAGTGCTTGTGGAGCCCGAAATCATGCTTCCCGAGAACCTCACCGCCCGCCGTCTTCCGGGTACTGACGGCAAGGAAAAGATGTCAAAATCGCTCGGCAACTGCATCTATCTGAGCGACTCGGCCGACGAGGTTTGGCAGAAGGTTCGCTCGATGTACACCGACCCCACTCACCTCAACGTGAGCGACCCGGGACATGTGGAAGGCAACGCTGTGTTCACCTATCTTGACGCCTTCTCCACCGATGCCGACTTCGCCAACTTCTGGCCTGAATACAACAACCTTGACGAGCTCAAGGAGCACTACCAGCGTGGCGGACTTGGCGACATGAAGTGCAAGAAGTTCCTCAACCAGGTGCTCAACCAGTTCCTCGAGCCCATGCGCGAACGCCGTCGCGAATATCAGAAGGACATTCCCGAAATCTACAATATCCTTCGCCGTGGAACCGAGAAGGCTCGCGAGACGGCCGCACAAACGATGAGCGAGGTGCGCCAGGCAATGAAGATTGACTATTTCAACGACGCCGATCTCATTCGCCAGCAGAGCGAGCGCTATGCTGAATAAAGCGACACGCTGACAAAGATTCTACTTTCACACGTAGAAGCCATACCCTTCCTTGGATGCGCCCAGAGCGTGCCTGAGGAAGGTTTTTCATGTGTATAGGCGTCAACTGTCCCCCGTTAGAACTCCCTGTTCATCAGCAGGTGGAAAGCGTTGCCCAGCTCGTGGGCGATGCGTAAGGCAAAGGGTGGCTCAATGGTGCGGCTGCTGCTGTTGATTTCGTGCACGAGCCCCTCATCGCCGTCTCCATTTTTCGAAAAGTAGAACCGCGTCTCGTTGCCCTCGTTCTTTTCATAGTAGAACGCCAAGTCGCCTTCCTCGTCGAAGAGGAACTCCTGATAATACTTGTTGCCGGGCGTGTTGAAGTTGTTCACGATGAAGTAGGGCTGGAAGAAGTAGCGTTCAAGCTCCTCGTCGTCCTTTTCGTTGAAATAGTAGGTTGTGGTCACTTTTCCAGCGCCATGGCCTAACCTGTAGTTGCTCACCGCCCTCGTGATGTTCGAAGGCTGGCCCTGCTTCTCTTTCCTTTCAGATGCCTCAATGTTTTTCTTCGCCTCGGTATACATCTTCCTGATTTCCGCCACGCGCGGATCGTTGGATTGTGCCATTGCGGCAAGGCTGAGGCAAAGGCTGAGGAATAAAAAAGATAGTTTCTTCATGATGGTATATTGTCGTTTTTTGATTGAATACTGATTGCTATTTGCTGTTCTTGTAGATCAGGCCTCCGATGAAAATCAGCAGAAGTCCGAAGATGATGATGATGCCGCCGATGACCCAAGCCAATGCGGCTCCGATGCCTCCCATGCGGTGCATGGGTTGTTCTACGGGCGTGATGGTCTGCAGTTCTTGCTCGATGCGCACCGAATCTTCGCCCACGGCCGTCATGAGAGCTTGGTTCAACGAGTCATAACGCTGCCCTTCATCAGATTCCACCCATTCGGTGAATTCGGCCCATGCCTTTTTGTTCTCGGCCGTTTTCTCGTTGTCGCTTTGAGTTCCGCCAATGCCCAACAAGAGGCCGATGAGCAACGCGATAGTTCCAACAAAGATGAGTATCCATCCGAAACATCCTCTTGCTTTGTTTTTTGCCATAGTCGTTTTACTTTTTGGAGTTTTTGTTTTATTCTGATTTTAGAGAAGGGGAGAGAATGTGGTGAGACTGTCCGCTTAAAACCCGAGGAACGCTTTCAGACCGGGAGCGTCTTTCAATTCTTCTTTGCCCAAATAGAAGGCTCCTGGTGGCACCAACTCCTCGTATTTGTCGAGAAACTCATCCCACGAGAGTTTGAAATAGGCTGGGGGGATGAAGATGGTTCGTGAGCCGCCTGCTGAACGGTCGCCTCCTTGAAGATAGACCGAATAGCCCCCCAAGACATGCGAGCGAAACTCGTAGCACTCCATATACCAGCCGCGTATGCAGGTGCCGGGCGGAATGAGGCTTTTGACCGATAACTCCTCCTTCACTTTGTTCTTCCATTGCACCCAACTTTCATGATCCGAGATGAAGTGCCGGATGAAATCCTCGCAATCGCCATTGATGACGTAGCGGTCGATGTCGTTGTTGTTCCATTTGAAATAAGCCACATACTGATAGCGTGAGCCTTCTTTCTCGATGGCGTAGCTCCAGCCTTCCCTCAGCATGCTCTTCTCTGCCCAAGGGTAGAGTTCCTTCATCCGCTCGAATGCCTTGTCGATATAGACATTCACGTCGTAGCCGTATGGAAATTTCTCGCTCATATCGTTTTGCTGGTTCCTTAATTCGTCAGGCTATGGATTGATTACGGTCTCGGTCGTGTAGTCGTTGTACACCACAATCTGAATGCCTCGTGCACCAGCCTTCACGGGCAGCCCCTGCAAGTCGTAGCGTGCCACCTCGCGCCGTTCCCCTTCGCTGGGAGCCACCTCAGCGGGCTTCGCATGGGTGGTGGCCTCGTAGGTCACAATCCGCTTCAGGTTGGCACAATCCCTGAATGCGTCGTCGCCCACGTAGTAAACCGTAGAGGGAAGCCTGATTTCCTCCAGATACTGGTTGCCCTGGAATGCACCGCGCGCGATGCAATACACGCCGTCGGGCACCGTGTACGACTTCATTTCCTTGCTCTGCGGGAACTTCACCAGCGTCTCGCATCGGGGTGAACCGCTGCTGTAGCGGTCGTCGAACGTGGCGAAAAGCACTCCGTCTTCCGAATGGTAGTAGCCTTGGAAGGTGATGCCCATGTAGCCCTCGCCCGTTCCGTTGTTGGTCACCGTGTATTGGGCTGATGCTCCCAGCGCCCACACGATGGTTAACAGTAATGTCAGTATAGTCTTTTTCATGATGGGTAGTGGTTTTATTTAATTGTTATTTTCTTTTGCAAAGATACAAAGAAATTCCCACCGCTCCAAATTTCAAGGGTTGTGGCTCGTGAAAATCTGTTAAGAAATAGGGATATTTTTGTTAATATTCCAAAATTGTTACATTGTTACATTGTTACATTGTTACATTAAGCACCTTCCACATGTGCAAGCGGCATCCCTCTACTATGGGTTATTATAATATATAATATATATATTATATATTATAATAAAATTATTATTATTACACTCTATCAATTTTTGCCAATCAAATCTGTCAATTTAAAACTCAAATTTCATCTCGGAAACTCGGAACCACCTTATTGTAACAATGTAACAATGTAACATTGTAACATTTCTGTTTTTTTTACAATTTCGAACACACTCCGGGAGCTGCTCAAAAGTCACTTATAAGCTGCTTAAAGGCCGCAAATGGGGTGCTTAAAGGCCGCAAATGAGGTGGTTAAAGACCGCAAATGAGGCGCTTAAAGACCACAAATGAGGAGGTCAGAAGCCACTTATGAGGCGGCTTGCAATCACTTTGTTCGTGAGATTTCGAAATGGAAGGGCTTGTCGAAATTGCGGCGTGAATAGTAGGTGACCGACGGGTTTTTCAAGTCCATCGTCATCGTCCAGATGGTGCCTTGGAACTGTCCGTTTGCGGGTTGCGAAACGGCTTTGATGGCTTCGGTGAGGTCTTTTGCGCTCATCACGCCTCCAGCCTCGCTGAACCGCTGGCAGAGCTGCTCGTAGCGATGGTCGCCCTCGGCAAGTCCGACATTGAGTTTCGATTCGCAAAGATAGTGGTTGGCCGCTGCTGGCGATTCAACCACCACCATCTGGTTGTCAACATACTCCACCACAACACTCTTGCCCGATGCGTCGGACATGGCATAGTGGTGGGCGGAACCGATGTCGGAGTGCATGTCTATGCCCTGAAGCAGTTGCAGGGCCTCGTCGACGTTGGCGGCTTTGTTGAGCAGATAGCGCAAGGCGGCCGAGGTGGTGAGGGCGGGCTTGCCTGTGCGCTGATGGGTTTCAACATCGTCGCCAGCCATCAGGTCGGCAATGGCGAACCCTTTCTCGTTGATGCCGTCTAACGCGAAGAAAAGGCCTGAGAGCGCCATGTATTGGTTGGCGAAGCCTTCAGGCAGATAACCCTCTCCAAAGCCGTAGAACTCGGCATTGAAGGTGGAGATGGATTCGTAGCCGTTGTCGGGAATGGAATGCAGAATGATGCCCACGCCAGAGTTGTAGTCGAAGTTGCGCCCCATCATCATGCCTCCCTCTGGAGTCCGGACAGTCAGTGCCGAACAGCCGTAGGGGGCTTTCTGGGGTGTGGCCTCAGGAAGCGAGTAGTAGCCTTTTGAGAGGAATTTGACGATTTTCTTCGACAATATTTCGGCGTTTTCTCCGCCTCCGCTCGCCAAAAGTTCATCGAATCCGTCGTCGCCCTTGTATTCCATGTAGTAGAATCCTTCGTCCAATTTCTTAACCGAGGCAGCTCCTTTGATGAGCGAACCGAAGGTTGCCCATGCGCCGAAAGCAATTGCCACGAGCAACACCAGGAGGGTGAGCAGCGTGATTTTCAGTGCTTTTTTCATTGTAATGATAGTGATAATGTCTGTATTCCTTTATAATTTGACCGCAAATATACCTCTTTTTTGCCAATTATACGACATTTTTCGCGCAAAAAAGCGAAGTTTTTTTACAAAGTGCGGCGCAACCAGACGGCTTGGATGATGCCCCGAAGCAACAGATAGGCGATGAGGGCGAGCCAAAGGGCGTGGTTGTGGAGATGGGGCGAGAGTGTGAAGTGGAGGGGGAAGAAGACGGCGGTGGCGATGGCCGACGAGAGGAGCATTCCGCGAGTGGCGGTAATGCCGATGAATAGGCCGTCATAGATGAATGCTGCCACACCAGCGAGAGGGATGAGCAGCGCCCAGGGAAGGTAGGGCGTTGCGGCTTCAATCACCTCGTGGTGGTTGGTGAGAAGCGAGAGGAAAGGCTTTCCGCCAAGTGCGTAGGTGGCCGTGAAGAGCACCACCATGAAGGCTCCCCAAAGCAGCAGCCTTCGCACGAGCGCGTGGAATCCTTCCCAGTTGCGGGCTCCATAAAGCTTTCCTCCCAAAGCCTCACCCGCGAAAGCAAAGCCGTCCATCACATAGCTGAAGAGCGTGAAGAGCGTCATGAGCAGCGTGTTGACCGAGAGTATGAGGTCGCCCTGCCGTGCTCCAGCCGCGGTGAAAAACAGGTTGACCGCCACCAGGCAGACCGTGCGGAGAAAGATGTCGCGGTTGACGCGGAAAAGCGAGGTGCCTCTGCCGTCGCTCTCGTTGGAAGAAGCGGGCGTTGCTTGTGGCGAAGCGGGTATTTTCTTCAACTTCCTCGCCATTGCCCAAACCGCAAGGGCCAATCCGCTCCATTGCGCCACCAAAGTGCCAAGCGCTACTCCTTCGATTCTCAAGCCCAACCCATAAACGAAGAGCAGGGAGCATGCGATGTTGACAACGTTTTGGAGAATGGAGACGGTCATGGGTGTGCGTGTGTCTTGCAAGCCGATGAACCACCCCGTGAGGGCGTAGAGGGAGAGCGTGGCGGGCGCTCCCCAGATGCAGATGTTGAAATAGGTGCGCACGAGTGTGGCGATTTCCTCGGAAGGTCCCATCAGCCAGATGGAGAGCCACCGTAGGGGAATTTGTGCAACCACGATGGTCAGGCCGCAAAGCAATCCCCACTTGAGCGCGTTGGAGAGCATGGCGCGAATGGCCCGATGGTCGTTGCGCCCAACAGCTTGTGCCGTGAGTCCGCTTGTGCCCATGCGAAGAAAGCCCAGAAGCCAATACATCACGTTGAAAATCATCGACCCCACAGCAATGGCTCCAATGTAGGTGGCGTCGCCGATGTGGCCCACGATGGCAATGTCGACAAGCCCGAGGAGGGGTACGGTGACATTCTGGACAATCGAAGGAATGGCCAGCCGAAGGATGTTGCGGTCGATGGCTTTCATGATGGCCTATGACAGGAGCGAGGTGTCGCCCGTGTAGAGTTGGTAGTATTTGCCTTTCAGCTGGAGCAGTTCGTTGTGCGAGCCGCTCTCGATGATTCGTCCGTGGTCGAGCACGATAATTTGGTCGGCATTGCGCACGGTGGAGAGGCGGTGGGCGATGACGAATGTGGTGCGGCCTCGCATGATGCTGTCCATTCCTCGTTGCACGAGTTGCTCCGTTCGGGTGTCGATGGAAGAGGTGGCCTCGTCGAGAATGAGCACGGGCGGGTTGGCAACGGCAGCTCGGGCGATGGCCAACAGTTGGCGTTCGCCTTGTGAGAGATTGCCTCCATCAGCATTGAGCACGGTGTGATAGCCATTGGCAAGACGGCGTATGAAGTCGTCAGCTCCCACCAGTCGGGCGGCTTCGCGACATTCCTCGTCGGTAGCGTCGAGGCGGCCATAGCGGATGTTGTCGAGCACGGTGGCCGTGAAGAGGTGGGTTTCTTGCAACACGATGCTCATCGAACGGCGGAGCGACTCTTTGCTGATGTCGTTGATGGGAATGCCGTCGTAGAGAATATGGCCTTCCTTCACGTCGTAGAAGCGGTTGATGAGGTTGATGATGGTGGTCTTTCCGGCGCCCGTTCCGCCCACGAAGGCAATCTTCTGACCGGGCGAGGTGTTGATGTTGATGTCGAAGAGCACTTGTTTTCCAGGCACATAGCCGAAGTCCACATGCTGGAAATCAACGTCTCCCTTTGCATCGTCAAGCACTCGTGAACCCTTGTCGACTTCAGGCTCGGCATCAAGCAGTCGAAACACGCGCTCGGCACCCACCGATGCGTTGAGCACGGAGTTGATTTGCTGGCTGACGTGGCTGATGGGTTGGGTGAAACTCTTGTTCAGTTGAAGGAATGCCACAATAGTGCCCAGCGAGAGCGAAGCATTGAGGAACGACGAGGGATTGAGGGCGATGGTGGCGCCAACGACGGCGATGAGCACGTATCCGAGGTTGCCCAAATTGCCGTTGATAGGCATCACGATGTTGGCAATCTTGTTGGCGTTGTAGGCCGACGAGCGTAGTTGCTCGTTGATGTTCTCGAACTCGTTGATGGCTTGCCGCTCGTGGCAGAAAACCTTCACCACCTTCTGGCCGGTCATCATCTCCTCGATGAATCCGTTGACGCGGGCCAACGACTCCTGCTGGGTGCGGAAGAATCCGCGCGACCATTTGCCCAAGCGCGTGGTGACCATCATCATCACGAATGCCATGAACACGCTGACGAGTGTGAGCGGAATGCTGAGCACAATCATCGATGTGAACGTTACGACGATGGTGATGAGCGAGTTGAACACCTGAGCCATGCTCGTTGAGATGACCTGACGGAGCGAGTCGACATCGTTGGTGTAGGTTGACATCAGTTCGCCGTGGGAATGGGAGTCGAAATAGCTGATGGGCAGTTGTTCCATGCGCTCGAAGAGTTGCTTTCGAAGCTTCAGTTGAGTGCCTTGCGAGACATAAATCATCAGCCGGTTGTAGGTGTAGGAGCAGATGACGCCTGCCATGAGCACCAGTCCCAGTTTGAAGAGCGTCTGCATGAGCGAGGCGTATTCAGGGTTCTCCACTTGCGTGAGCGGCACGATGTAGTCGTCGATGAGCGTCTTGGTGAAGAGCGTTGAAGCCAGCGACGTGATGGAGGAGATGACGATGCAGAGCAGCACGGTGGCGATAGACCATTTGTAGTGCTTCATGACGATGCGGAACAAGCGAAGGAGGGTGTTCTTCTTGTTCTCGTCGAGGGTTGCCGAGAGGTTCTGACCTCCACGGGGACCTTGGTTGCGGTTGAAGTTAGGTTGTCTCATTTGTCAAAATCTCCCGTCGTTTGGTTCTGAATCTCGTTGATTTCCCGATAGAGCTGGTTGGTCTTCAGCAATTGTTCGTGAGTGTCGAATCCCGTCACCACTCCGTTGTCCATCACCAGAATTTTGTCGCACTCGCGCACGCTTGAGATGCGTTGTGCGATGATGAGTTTGGTCATGTGGGGCAGTTGGGTGCGGAAAGCCTTCTGAATCTTTGCATCGGTGGCGGTGTCGCAAGCGCTTGTAGAGTCGTCGAGGATGAGAATCTTCGGCTTTTTCAACAAGGCCCGAGCGATGCAAAGGCGTTGCTTTTGGCCGCCCGAGACGTTGGTGCCGCCCTGTTCGATGTGGGTGTCATATCCGTTGGGTGTCTCCATGATGAAGTCGTCGGCTTGCGCCATGCGGCAGGCCTCGCGGCATTCTTCGAGCGTGGCTTCGGTGTTACCCCAGCGGAGGTTGTCGAGGATGGTTCCCGTGAAGAGCAAGTTCTGCTGGAGCACGATGGAGACATTGTTGCGAAGCGTCTCGAGGTCGTATTCCTTCACGTTGTGCCCGCCAACCATCACCTCGCCCTCGTTGGTGTCGTAGAGGCGGCTGATGAGGCTGACGAGGGTGGACTTACCAGAGCCTGTTCCGCCAATCACGCCGATGGTCTCGCCCGAAGCGATGTTGAACGAAACATTGTAGAGTGCCGACTTCTTCGAGGTTTTCTCCTTTCCGGCTGCATCTTCCGCCTTGTCTTTCTTCGACACATAGTCGAATCTCACTCCACGGAACTCGATGCTTCCGTCAGCCATTTCCTCCAGCGCGTTCTCAGGGTTCACGATGTCGGGTTGTTCGTTGATGACCTCAGTCACACGTTTGCCGCTGGCGGCGCTTTGGGTGAGCATCACGAAAATCATGGAGAGCATCATCAGCGCTTGAAGGATAGACATCACGTAGGTGAAGAGCGAAGCCAGCTCACCCGTTGTCAGCGAACCGCTCACGATGAAGTGTGCGCCCCACCACGACAGGGAGATAATGCACCCGTAAACCACCATGTTCATCACGGGATGGTTGAGTGCCATGAGGCTCTCTGCGCGTACATATAATTTATAAAGCCCCTCGGCGGCACGGGCGAACTTCTCGTTCTCGTATTTCTCGCGCACGAAAGCCTTCACCACCCGAATGCCCGCGACGTTCTCCTGAACACTCTCGTTCAGGGCGTCGTATTTCTCGAACACTTGCGCGAAGAGTTTGGCAACGCGCGAGATGATGCTCCAAAGCGAGAAGCCCAGCACCACCATCGCCACGACGAAGATGAGCGAGAGGCGGGGGTCGATGACCAGACACATCACGATGGAGAGCAGCAGGCGGAAGGGCGCGCGGACGGTGATGCGCAGAATCTGCTGGTAGGCGTTCTGAAGGTTAGAGACGTCGGTTGTCATTCGTGTCACCAATCCGCTTGTCGAATATTTGTCGATGTCGCTGAAGGCAAACCGCTGGATGTTCTTATACATGGCCGAGCGCAAGTTGGCGGCAAAGCCCGACGAGGCATACGAAGAGAAACGCCCCGCCAAGATGCCGAAGAGCAGGCTCAGGAAGGCCATGCCCAGCATCAGCGCACCGTAGTAGTAGACCTGTTGGATGTTGCCCGCATTGATGCCCTTGTCGATGAGCGAGGCCGTGATATAGGGAATCATCACGTCCATCACCACCTCCAAGGCGGTCATCAGCGGTGTCATGATGGAGGCCGTTTTGTATTGGCCGATTTGTTTAGCTAATGTCTTGATCATATTCAAAGGTTTTCGGCCTCAAAATTAAGAAAAATCCCTCATACCACCAAATTTTGTTCCCGCTGGCGTGCAAAAATTTGTTAACACCGCTTGTGCTTTTTCCAACCTCGCTCATTTGTGGCCTTTAAGGCGGTCATTTGTGGTCTTTAGCATGCTCATTTCATAGCTTTGACCGTGCCATTTGTGGTCTTTTTCTTACAAGCATTGCACATTGACTTGAAAAAACTGTTCATCTGTTCAACTGTTCGCTGTTCGCTCGGTGTAAAACTGACAAAATGCGACAATATGGCAGAGAAATATGACTCAAGGCGAACGAACAGTTGAACAGTTTGTGTGAGAAAACTACACATATAGTTTTATTATTATATATATAATAATAAGGGGTTTTGTAAAGCGCACGAAGAAACTGTTCAACTGTTCGTTCTGTTCTCGTGTAAACGCTACACTTAAAAAGACATGTCTTTTCCTGAATACGGTTGACTCCTTTTAGGCCTTGTTTTTTAACATTTGCCTACCCGTACGGATTCGGTTGACTGCCTCGCCTGAGTACAGTTGACCACTTTCACTGGAGAG
>CACXPX010000019.1 GCA_902769705.1 uncultured Prevotellaceae bacterium | reverse complement strand
AATATGTTTCCAATCAGGCGGAGCATCATAAGAAAGTTTCGGCGCGTGAGGAGTATATCAAGTTTCTCAAGTTGTATAACATTGAATATGACGACCGTTTTGTGTTGTCGGATTAGGTAGGGCTTTTGCCCTTTCAGGGCGTTCCCGCTGCGGATGCCCCTAACCCAGGGCGCTGCCCTGGGCTATGAGCAGGTTGGCCTTTCAGGCCGCATTGGCGAGGGGAACAACCGATTTGCATACATCTAAGGGGCGTTGCCCGGGCTATGAGCGGGTTGGCCTTTCAGGCCGCATTTTGCACGAATTGGCCGAATTGTTTATTATTGCCAAATTCATTACGAATTTTTTTAAAGATTCAAATCCGCAGCCATGTGGACAATGAGGACCAATGGAGTAACGATTCGTTACCCCATCGGTCGAAGGCAGAAAGTAATCTTTATCAGCAAAGGACGCCCTGATTCAGGGCTCCCTTGGAGGAAAACAGCAAACGGAACAGCGAACGAACGAACGGACTGTTTTGCGCTACGCTATAGAATAAAAGTAAAAAGGTAAAAAAGTAAAAGGGTAAAAAAATGTGGAAGCAGAGGACAAGCTAGGTGAACGAATCGTTCACTCAGGTCAGAACAGAAACATTATCATCATCAACGGGAGCAGCCTAATATTTGACGATTGGACCATTTCACGATTGGACGATAGGAGATGGAGGGAGGAGGAACATGCGCTTCGCTAAATTAAAAATGAAAAAATAAAAATGAAAAAATGGTGTAATCCGTGTCATCCGTGCCGAAAAGGTAAAAAAGTAAAAAAAGTAGAAGCAGAGGGCTAGCAGGGCCAACGAATCGTGAAGAAAAAAGGTGTTATTTTCCCCGTTTTCTTAACGTTTTTTTGCACGCCAGAGGGGGTGAAAATTTCCCGAGCGAGCTCAGCTCTGCATGGATTCCCGCTGAAGCGCCTACCCGTAGCCTTTCGCCTTGCACTTCAATTGTAAGTGAAAAAGAAAAGCCTCCTCCACTAAAAAAACTCTCCTCCACAAAACAGGGAGCCCCTCTCCTCCCCCTCTAAAAAAGAAGAAAAATGGTGTTGCATTGTTGTGAAAACAAAGGCCACGAGCGCAAGACAGTCACCCTGTAAGCCCCACGCGAGAGCGCAGGACAAGCTGCATACAGAGAGCCCAATATCCGGAAGTTGGCTCTTGCGGTTGGCGAAAAAGGAATTGTCTGTGAAAGATGTTATGGGGACTGTCTTGGATATCTGAATCCCCCAGTGCGCAAGGACACCCTACAGGTTCACGCTTGAGATGTCGACCAGATTGTTGACGATGGCGTAGATGGTGAGGCCTGCGGGGGAATGGATTTGCAGCTTGCGTGCGATGTTTCGGCGGTGGGTGATGACGGTGTTGGTGGATATGCACAGGTGGTCGGCAATTTCCTTGTTGGTCATCCCCTGCACAAGACTGATGATGACGTCCTTCTCGCGGTCGCTGAGCACCTCGCTGTTGTCGGGGTTCTGGTTGATCATGTTGGAGATTTTCACCGATACATCGTTTTGCTTGGTGCGCTGTTCCAGCCGGCGAATGACGGGTATGAAGATTTCGTCTTCCACCTTTGCATGCAGTGCGAGCCATTCCTCGTTGTTGAAGATGTCGTAGAGTGTTGCCGAGAGCTGGTTGTTGTGCAGGCCGTCGCTGGGCAGGTATTTGATGATGATGTTCTTCAGCTCGCGCAGTTTCACGTCGGTTTGTCCGTGATGCTTGGAGAAGGTGTCGATGTCGTAGTTGTTGCTGACTCGCCCGGCAAGCAGGTTCTCCACATAGGGGAACACGGTTTTCTCCTCGTATTTCATGTGGAGGCGTATGCTGTGTGCGTATTCGTCATAGAGTTTGAGGATGAGTCGTGCAAGGTTGTCGTTCTCGTCGAGTGCGTCAACGAGTTCCTTGCGGATGAAGGGGAGTTGGAATTCGAGGTAATACTCGTGCGAGGCGCCGAGATATTGCATCAGCGTGGGGATGGAAAGGCGGTCTACGTCTTCCTTGTCGCGATAGCCGTTGATGGTGAAGTTCACCACCGCGAGGAAGGTGTAGGTGTCCACGTTTTGGTCTTCGCAGACCTCTTTGACCGTTTTGTCGCCAAATCCCAGGTTGATGCCAAACGAGCCCAGACTCTGAAGGATGTTGTAGTTGTCGCGTATGATGGAGATCAACTTGTCGTCTGCTTCATACATTTTCTGATTCTTCATACCTAATTTTTATTATCTAAACATCACATGAAAAGAACGGTGCAAAGAAACAAAAAAAATGTGAGATATGCAATAATTACATTTAGGTAATTTTGAAAGAAATGCACGCTTTTTTCTCTCCCACCCGCTCGCGCGTACCTACAAATAATGATGCTCGAATTACCGATTTGTGGGTATTGCAACGTTTCGGCGAAATCAGTAATTTTGCATTCGAAAAAATGAACAATCCCGATACTTTGGGATGTATGTGAATATATGTGAACAAATGACGATTAACACATTAGATTGAGAGAAGAAAAAGGTATGAAAAAACTGATGACAGCAATTGTGGCTTGCTCGATGGCATTGGCTTCAACGGCCAACGTCCAGGAGAGTGCAGGCGACAGCGTGATGAGCCATGCACGCGGCAACCGCCTGAGCATAGGTGGATATGGCGAGATTGCCTACGGGCGCAACTTTTTCAGCGACCACGTGAGCCGCTATAGCCAGCCCGAACTGCATAAGGACGACCCCAGCCACGGACGTTTTGACATTCCACATGCCGTGATTTATATGGGATACGATTTTGGTAAAGGCTGGAGTTTCGGCACCGAGATTGAGTTCGAGCACGGCGGAACGGGTATTGCCTACGAGAAAGAAGACGAGGAAGGCGGAGAATGGGAACAGGAGACCGAGAAAGGCGGCGAGGTGGAACTGGAGCAGTTCTGGATTCAGAAGTCGTTCTCGCGTGCTGCCAACCTGAGGATGGGACACATTGTGGTGCCTGTGGGACTGACAAACGCCCACCACGAGCCGCTCAACTTCTTCACCGTCTATCGCCCCGAGGGCGAATACACCATCATGCCCAGCACTTGGCATCAGACGGGTGTGAGCTTCTGGGGACGCTCGGGCGATTTCCGCTACGAGGCTCAGGTGTTGGCCGGACTGAACGCTGACAACTTCACTAATACAGGATGGATTCGCAAAGGCCACAAGTCGCCAATGGAATATGACGTGGCCAACAAATACGGCGTGAGTGCACGAATTGACAACTACACAGTCCCCGGACTCCGCATCGGCTTGAGCGGATACTACGGACACGCCATCGGCAACAGCTTCCCAAGGAACGCCAACGGGGTGGACGCCGAATACAAGGGACAGGTGGTCATCGGAGCCATAGACTTCACCTACAACGCCCACAACTGGATTGTGCGCGGACAGGCCGACTATGGCTATCTGGGCGATGCTGAGCAGCTGAAATACGTCTACAACCGTCTGAATTCGAAGTCGCCCTTCAAGCACTCGGCATTTGTTTCGAAGAACGCCTATGCCGTGGGTATCGAGGCCGGATACGATGTATTCTCGCAGATATCATCGTTGCGTGAGCAAAACAAGAAACTGTATGTCTTCGGACGCTACGAGATGTATGACCCCTATGCCAGCAACACCAAAGGCACCGCCTACGACTACACAGCCGTGAAACGCGTGGCTGTCGGACTGAACTATCATCCGCTGCCACAAATCGTGGTGAAGGCCGAATATTCCAATCGTCTGCTGAAGTCGATTTACAACGACGAGCCGGTACTGAACATTGGTGTGGCCTACGAAGGTTTCTTCAAATAAAGCCGAATACAGAGCAACAACAACATTCAAAAAAATCAATAAAAACGTAAAACAAAGATGAGAAAAGTATTTATGCTGTCGGTTGCCGTCCTGATGGGCGCACTGACTTTCACATCGTGCAGCGACGATGACGATGACAACAAGAAGAATTCAGGTTCTACCATCGTTGACGATGCCAAGTACAAAGACAAAAGCTACGGAAACTCAGCTATCGATGCCTGCGCCAACGTGGTGAGCAAGCTGGAGAGTGCCAACCAGGTGATGGCAACAGCCAACCTGAGCACCGAGCAGGAGGCCTATCTGCGCAATGTGCTGGCCAACCTGGTGAACAACGTGATTGTTCCCACCTACACCGGCTTGGCCGACGATGTGGAAGACTTGGAAAAGACGTTGAACGGACTGACCGTCAACACCATCACGCAAGCGCAAATCAACACCGCCTGCACCGACTTCAAGAAGGCTCGCGAGAACTGGGAGCGCTCTGAGGCTTTCCTGATGGGAGCTGCCAGCGACTTCGACATCGACCCCACTATCGACTCGTGGCCGCTGAACCGTACGCTGCTGCTCAGCTATTTCAACAACGGAATGAACGACGAGATGCTTGAAGACGCCACCATCTTGGGCTTCCACGCATTGGAGTTCATCCTCTTCCGCAACGGTCAGCCGCGCAAGGTGGCCGAACTTCAGGGCAACGACACCTATAAGAACTTCGAGAAGATTTCCGGTGCTCAGGAACTGAAGTATGCACAAACCATCTGCACCCTGCTGAAGCAGCGCTGCTTCCAGTTGCAAGTGGCTTGGGAAGGCGGAAAGAATGCCAACCGACTGGCTGTTGTGAAGGCTGCCGGACTGGACTATCAGACCGAGAACGGACTCTCATACGGTGAGAACCTGACCACTGCCGGCATCAACAGCAAGAGCACATTCCCCACGCTGAAGGCCGCCATCGCACAAGTGCTCAGCGACGACGAGGGCAGTTGTGCAGCCATCGCCACCGAGGTGGGAACTGCCAAGATTGCCAATCCTTTCTCAGCTGGCGACATCTCGTATGTGGAGTCGCCCTACAGCTACAACTCCATCACCGACTTCCAAGACAACATCCGCTCTATTCGCAACGTGTGGTATGGAAGCACCAACGGCAGCGCAGCCAACAACAGCTTCGCCAAGTTCTTTGAGGCTGTAAAGACATCCACAGGCGTGGAAACGGCTTTCAACGATGCCATCACAAAAATTGGCGTGATGCCCTCACCCTTCGTGAAATATTGCAGCACCGTCTGGAACATCGAGTTCGTTGACGACGAAGACTGGGAAGTGGAGGAATAAGACAGTATCCATCTGATAAAAACAAGCGTCTTGCTTTCAAAAAAAAGCAGGACGCTTCAACCGTTTAAAACCAATAAGACAAATAGCAATGAAAAATTACAAGTATCTGCAAAGAGTGGCGCTCGTGGCAACCATCATCGCCCCGATGCTCACATCGTGCTCTGACAAAGACGAAGAAGAAGACCTCGGTCAGCTTGTGCCGATTGAAGAAGCATTCGGCAAAGCCAACGAAGTGTTCAGCGCTGAAGAGTGGTATCCTGGAGGTCAGCTGGGAACAACCGAGAAAGCCAGCTATTCGGCAGCTGCACCTGCCGTGTTGAACATACCGGGAATGGAGGAAGACTTCAACACGGGCGAAGACTTTTTTGAACATCTCTACACTTTCGAGCAAGCTCCCCGAAAGGGTCTTGGACCGGCTTGGGTGCGTAACGGATGCATAGCCTGCCACCCCAGCTACGGACACGGAAAACGGCAGACGGAATATCGCGCCAACACCATTGGCAACGGCTATCTGCTCGTGATCTATCATCCTGACAACAACGCCTACATCTCCGAAGTGACCGGTATGCCACAAACGCAAGCCATGTCGCCCTTCAAGGCTCCTATCGATGAAAGCCAAATTCGCATCGACTGGAAAAACGTGAGCGAGATGGAGAGCGGTATTCCTATGAAATTCGAAGACGGTGAGAGCTACACGCTCATCTATCCCGAAGTGAGCATTCCGCAATCGGCTTTCAACACCAACCCGAAGCCACAGAACTATGATGTCAGGTTGGAGTCAACCATCGGCCTCTATGGAACCGGACTGCTTGATGCCCTCAACGATGAGGATATTGAGGCTCAATGGGCGGCTGAAGCTCCCTATGTGGAACTGAATCCCGCCATGTGGGACAAAGAGGCCAACAAGCTCAAGGCAAGTGCCTACTACTCTGCACCTTACAACGACACGGGAAAGTTTCACGGCGATCACGGTCCGATGAAGAAGTTCACCTATGCGATGACTCGCGGCTCGTTGCAGGACGGTGCTGGGGCCAACGCCATCTGGAACATCACCAACGTGACACGTAGTGACCGCCACTGGCTCTACACCACCAGCGCGTGGGCAAAAGCACAAAGCGAGGACAACGAGGTGATTGACTACATCAAACGCCACGGACAATCGGAAGCCAGCATCCTGCATCCCTATTATGCTGACGGAACAGATGAAGGTATTGCCAACCGCGTCTACGAGGTGCTGAACACGCCTTCGGTGGCCTACAAGAGCACTTTCGAGAAATACCTGCTGAACGGTGCGCCCTATAAAGGTGAGGAGGAAATGAACGACAAGCAATACTACCAGTTCATGGTGTGGCATAGAGGTCTTGCTGTTCCTGCCGCACGCAACCTGAACAATGCCGATGTGAAGCGCGGAAAGATGCTCTTCAAGCAGATGGGATGCGCTCAATGCCACCGTCCGTCGTGGACAACAGGAGAAGACAAGATGTGGGTTGATGCCAGCATCAAGTCGTATGCTGACGCCAACAAGTTGGCTAAGGATGGCGACTACACCAAGTTGCTTCCCAAGTTCCCCAAGCAGGTCATCTGGCCTTATACCGATATGGTTCAGCACCGCCTCTTCATGGTCAACGACATCCGTACAGGATGGTGCCGCACCACTCCTCTTTGGGGTCGTGGACTTTCACGCCGACTCACAGGAGCCGATGACCGCCTGCACGACTGTCGTGCCCGCAATGTCATAGAGGCGATTATGTGGCACGGATACTCAAAGAAATCGGATGCCTACGATGCAACATTGAAGTTCTACAAACTGCCCAAAGCCGACCGCGATGCTGTGGTGAAGTTCATTGAAGCCATCTGATTTTTGAATTCGTAGAAACGGAAACGAATCGAACTCGTTGATACGAAGAAACAAAAAGCCATTTCCTTACTCAAACCGAGTTTGGAAATGGCTTTTCTTTATTCACAATTCCCACCAGAAATAATTCTTTCTGACGGGAATGATTTTCTGTTCAGGCTTTACGGATGTAATCAACAATCCACTGCCCCACTTCACGCGTTCCATATTTCGCACCACCTTCCACTTGGATTTCGGGTGTGCGGACATTCTGCTCGAGGCTGGCATCAACAGCTTGACGGATTAAAGCGCCCTCTTCGTTGAGCCCGAAATGCTCTAAGAGCATAGCGGCAGAAAGGATTTGCGCCAAAGGATTGGCGAGATTCTGACCTGCTGCCTGAGGCCACGAACCGTGAACGGGTTCGAAGAGCGGTGTGTGCTCGCCAAGCGAACTGCTGGGTTGCAATCCCATCGAACCTGTGATGCACGAAGTTTCATCGGTGAGGATGTCTCCAAAAGTGTTCTCGGTGACTATAACATCGAAGAAACGGGGTTCTGTGAGCACACGCATCGAAGCGTTGTCAATGAACATGTAATCTGTTGTCACATCCGGCCACTGGGGTTCCATCTCTTTGGCAATCTGACGCCATAAACGACTGCTTGCCAACACGTTAGCCTTATCCACTACAGTAAGATGTTTGCGACGATTACGAGCCATATCGAAGGCAACCCGGAGGATGCGTTCTATCTCTGGACGCGTGTAGATATCAGTATCATAGGCGCGGTCGTTGTCTTGATATTTCTCGCCGAAATACATGCCACCCGTAAGTTCACGAATCACCACAAAATCGGCTCCGCGTAAAAGGTCGTCTTTTAATGGCGACTTGTGGAGCAGGCACGGGAATGTAGCTACTGGGCGAACGTTGGCGTAGAGCCCAAGCTTCTTACGCATAGCCAGAAGCCCTTGTTCAGGACGCACAGGGGCAGTTGGGTCGTTGTCGAATCGCAGGTCGCCAACGGCTGCAAAAAGCACTGCATCTGCACGCATACACACCTGATGGGTGACTTCAGGATAAGGGTCGCCAACCTCATCGATGGCATGGGCGCCACAGATAGCCTCCTCGTATGTGAACTGGTGGTTGAACTTGCTGGCTATGGCGTCCATAACGGCCACACCCTGCTTCATGATCTCTGGCCCGATACCGTCTCCGGGCAATACGGCTATTCTGAGTTCCATATTCTTAGGTTGTTAATTCGTTTTCAACAATATTCAGCATTTTGAAAGTGGCCTTTATGGCAGCCTCCGTCTGGTCGGCATCAAGTCCGCGAGTGCGGAGCAAACCACCTCCATGATGCCACGTGATGACGGTTTGCACAAGAGCATCTGTGCGACCGCCTGGAGGAATGGAAACCGCATAGTTGGCAAGTATGGGGAACGTGCGGTTCAAGTGTTTTTTGTATATGTAGCGCAAAGCTTTCACGAAAGCGTCATATTGACCATCGCCCGTTGCACCAGCCTCATACTGTTTGCCGTTAATCTCCACTCTGACACTGGCACCCGGCTTCAAACCATAGGCATCAGAAACAACATAGCTGATGAGTTTCACCTTATCGTCGGGCGTGTCGTGTTTCAACACATCGCTGACGATGTAGGGAAGGTCTTCTTGCGTCACAATCTCCTTCTTGTCACCCAGTTCTGTGATACGCTGTGTGACACGTTTGGTTTGCTCTGGCGTTAGTTCCAATCCCAGTTCCTCAAGGTTTCTCGCAATGTTGGCACGACCAGAGTTCTTGCCAAGCGCATATTCGCGTTTGCGCCCGAATCGCTCTGGCTTCAACTCGTTCTGATAGAGATTGCTCTTGTTGTCGCCATCGGCATGAATTCCAGCCACTTGAGTGAAGACACTCTCGCCCACGATGGGCACATTGGGAGCGATAGCAATGCCACTATATGCTGCCACCATACGACTGATGTCGTTAAGTCGCTCTTCACGAATGCTGGTGCGGGCGTTGAAATGGTCTTTCAGGATAACTTGAACGCTGGCTAATGGTGCATTTCCGCAACGCTCGCCAAGTCCGTTGACAGTGACGTGTATTCCTTTTGCACCACTCAACACAGCAGCCAACGAGTTGGAGACCGCCAAATCGTAATCGTTGTGAGCATGAAAGTCGAAATGCACCTTTGGGTAGCGTTTCATCATCTTTCGCATATACTCCACACATTGCAGAGGATGCATGATGCCCAACGTGTCGGGAAGCATGAAGCGGCGGATGGATGTCTTCGTCAACGTGTCCATCAACTGATAGACATAATCGACAGAATCGCGCATGCCCGAACTCCAATCCTCCAGATAGACATTCACATACATGCCCTGCTGATTGGCGTAGTCAACACATTGGAGAATGTCGGCAATGTGCTCTTCGGGTGTCTTGCCCAACTGTTGCGAACAATGCTTCAGTGAACCTTTCACGAGCATGTTGACAACTCGTCCGCCACACGACTTAATCCAATCGATGGAGAGATGTCCGTCAACGAAGCCTAACACTTCAACACGGTCGAGTTTTCCGATGCTGTCGGCATATCGGCAAATCATGCGAACGGCGTCTTTCTCACCCTCGGAAACTCGCGCAGAAGCCACCTCGATGCGGTCTACATTTACCTCACCCATGAGTTTGCGGGCAATCATCAGCTTCTCATGCGGAAGGAATGAAACACCATTGGTTTGCTCGCCATCTCGTAGCGTGCAGTCCATAATCTCTATGAACGGACCCTTTATTTGTTTTGTTGTTCCCATGCTTCAGTCTTTTCTTGATTGGCCACAAGAAAATCAATGTCATCCAATCCGTTCATCAGACAATGTTTCTTGTAACCGTTGATATCGAAATGCTCGCTACGTCCTGTGGCCTTGTTGGTGACGGTTTGAAGGGGAAGGTTGACTTCCACCTCCGTCTTGTGGTCTTTGGCTATAGAGTCAAACAACTCTTGCAAGAAAGCTTCGCTAACTACCACGGGCAACACGAAGTTGTTGAGCTCGTTATTCTTGTGGATGTCAGCAAAAAACGAACTGATAACCACACGAAAACCATATCCGGCAATTGCCCAAGCTGCATGTTCACGACTCGAACCGCTACCAAAATTCTTTCCTGCTACAAGAATCTCACCGCTATACGAAGGATTGTTCAGCACGAAATCCTTATTGACTGAGCCATCCGCATTGAAACGCCAATCACGGAAAAGATTGTCGCCCATCCCCTCCTTGTCTGTAGCTTTCAAGAAACGGGCAGGGATAATCTGGTCGGTGTCCACATTCTCCAAAGGAAGAGGAACACAGGTGCTGGTTATGATATCGAATTTCTGTTTCATTGTTCTATTTCTTGGTTTACGTTTTCGTAAGTCTGTTCAATTATCTTGTCCAAGTCGGGTACGATTTTCCTGACAAGAACACCCAAGTCGCCATTCGCCACTTTTAAGTTTCCGCTACCACTTGATTCATAAGCGGAGAAATACTCGTTCTCTCCCTTAAAAAGGGACAATGACTCCGCTTCGCCTCCGCCGGCGGCATTATCCACCTCTTTCACCTTCTTGACACCAGCCTCTTGCAACTGTTTGATAAATGACTGATAGTTCTCAGAGGTGTTGGTATAACGTTTGGTAATCAGCGTCTTGCTATAGTTACGGACATCAACAACAATTTCCTCAGCTGTGACTGTCACCGAAAAAGAACGGTAGTAGTCGGGGGCAACTGTTGGCGTTGAATGGCGATAGACAACCTTCGAAGTCTCCTGCCAATCTTTGTCTTTTATGGAGGAGGCACAGGAAGTGAACATTCCTATCATGGCCCATAATAAAGAGAAAAACTTCATATCACATTTCTTTATTACATTAACTCTCTGGGGTCAGTAATGACTCCTGTTACGGCAGCAGCTGCGGCAACCAGCGGGCTTGCGAGTATCGTTCGGGAACCGGGACCTTGACGACCTTCGAAATTGCGGTTGCTGGTTGACACACTATATTTGCCTGAAGGAATCTTGTCATCGTTCATAGCCAAGCAAGCTGAACAGCCAGGTTGGCGAATCTCGAAGCCTGCAGCCTCAACAATCTTATCGATTCCCTCTTCACGAATCTGACGGTCAACAGCCCAAGAACCCGGAACAAGCCAAGCTGTCACACTCTCTGCTTTATGTCTGCCTTTCACTATGGAGGCAAAAGCACGAAAATCTTCTATGCGACCATTTGTGCATGCACCCAAAAAGACATAGTCAATGGGATGCCCCAACAATTGTTCTCCAGGTTCAAAGCCCATATAACGCAAGCTTTTCAGGAACGAAGCCTGAGCAGCCGGAGCGATGTCATCGAGTGTGGGAACAGATTCCGTTATACCAATTCCCATACCGGGATTGGTGCCATAGGTGATGCGAGGCTCTATGTCGGCAGCATCAAACAACAGTTCCTTGTCGAAAACGGCATCGTCACCACTCTTCAACGTGCGCCAATATTCAACAGCCCTCTCCCACTCTTCTCCCTTCGGAGCATACTCGCGTCCTTTGATGTATTCAAAAGTGGTGTCATCAGGAGCCACAAGACCGCCACGAGCACCCATCTCTATCGAGAGATTGCACAACGTCAGACGACCTTCCATCGACATCTCCTCTATGACCGTTCCTGCATATTCAACGAAATAGCCAGTAGCGCCTGAGGTGGTAAGACGAGCCATCAGGAACAATGCCACATCCTTTGCCGTGATGCCCTTGCCAAGCGAACCGTTGATTTTGATGCGCATCGTCTTGGGCTTTTGCTGGAGAATGCATTGTGAAGCCATCACCATCTCCACCTCACTCGTTCCGATGCCGAAAGCCACAGCACCCATAGCACCGTGCGTACTCGTGTGGGAATCTCCGCAAACGATAGTCATGCCGGGAAGCGAGAGTCCCTTTTCGGGGCCTACAACATGAACGACACCATTATCGGGCGTGTTCATGGCAAAATGAGTAAGACCGAAGTCCTCACAATTTCGAGCCAGCAAATCCACCTGCTTTTTCGAGACAGGGTCAGCTATCGGTTTGTCTTGATCGTGGGTAGGCGTGTTGTGGTCGGGCATACAGATGATTTGCTTCGGACGGAAACACTTCAGTCCTCGCGCTCTCAAACCCGCAAACGCTTGCGGAGACGTCACCTCGTGGCAATACAAGCGGTCGATATAGAGTTGCGTGGGGCCGTCTTCCACTTTTTGCACCACATGCTTGTCCCAAATCTTGTCGAATAATGTGTTCATATTCAATCTTTCTTGAATTTGTTGATACAGTCAATATAAGCCTCAACACTGGCCGTCACAATGTCAGTATTGGCGCCGAAGCCATAGTACATCTGCCCATCGTATTCCACTTGCATGTGAACCTTTCCGACATCATCGGAACCTTTTGAAATGGCTTGGATGGTGAACTCTTTCAATGTCATCTGCTTCATGATGATTTTCTTCAAAGCCTTGATAGCTGCATCTACAGGGCCGTTTCCGGTTGAAGCGGCTTCAAACTTCTGTCCGCTGATGTCGAGTCCGATGCTGGCTACACTGCGCACACCCATTCCTGTTGTCACTTGCAGGAAATCAAGTTTCACAGCATGTGCATCAGCAGTATCGGCACCAGCAAGCATCAATATGTCAGCATCATTGATTTCCTTCTTCTGGTCGGCCAACTTCAGGAACTTCTGATAGATTTTATCAAGTTTCTCCTCATCGTCGAAGTCAACACCATTCACATGCAACCGATATTTCAAAGCAGCACGTCCGCTTCGGGCTGTCAAGACGATGGAGTTGTCATCGAGTCCGATATCCTTTGGGTTGATAATCTCATAGGTCTCCACATTCTTCAAAACGCCGTCTTGGTGAATTCCGCTGGAATGTGCAAACGCATTCCGTCCCACAATAGCCTTGTTGGGTTGAACGGGCATGTTCATCAAACTTGACACCATTCGGCTGATGGGATAGATTTTCGTTGTGTTGATATTGGTTTCTATGCCTATTTGTTTATGGCATTTCATAATCATGGCAATTTCCTCGAGCGATGTGTTACCTGCACGTTCACCAATTCCGTTTATAGTCACTTCCACCTGGCGCGCTCCATTCATTACTCCGCTGAACGTATTGGCTGTTGCCAAGCCCAAATCGTTGTGGCAATGGGTGGAAATGATTGCCTTATCTATACCATCCACATGCTCAACCAAATATTTAATCTTCTCACCGTATTCATCTGGCAGACAATAACCTGTGGTGTCGGGAATATTGACAACAGTGGCTCCTGCTTTGATGACTGCCTCAACAACACGCGCCAGATATTCGTTGTCGGTACGTCCGGCATCTTCGGCATAGAACTCAACATCCTCCACATAATTCTTTGCATATTTCACGGCAGCCACAGCACGCTCGATGATTTCCTCACGAGTGGAGTTGAACTTGTACTGAATATGGTAGTCGCTGGTGCCGATACCCGTGTGGATTCGTTTGCGCTTGGCGTATTTCAAAGAGTCGGCAGCGATGTCGATATCTTTCTGAACGGCACGCGTCAACGCACAAATAGTAGGCCAAGTGACAGCCTTCGAAATCTCAATCACCGAGTTAAAGTCACCAGGACTCGAAACTGGAAATCCTGCCTCAATCACATCCACCCCCAACAGCTCCAGTTGCTTGGCAACCTGAATTTTCTCAACCGTATTCAGCTGGCAACCTGGCACTTGTTCGCCGTCGCGAAGTGTTGTGTCAAAAATAAACAATCTGTCATTCATATCATTCAATTATAATCATTGTTTCAAAACAAAAAGCCTTTCGCACTTACCAGGAAGTGAGAAAGGCTTCGTTTATCTATCACATTGCAGAATAGCTACAAACACGTCTTATCACTTCCGGCCACATTATGCAGTCGAATGTCAATAATAATAATGTTAATAATGCTATTTGCTTTTTGCATATTCCAATCGTTTTCTTTAATTCGGGTGCAAAGTTAAACATTATTGATGAAATAAACAAACAAATTCGTTATTTTTTCTTCAAAAAACTTTCAATCCGTCACTTTTAATAGGGAAGCGGGGCTGCAGGAGCACCTGCAAATGGGTCATCAGAGTTATCTCCGCCATTCATACGACTGCCAATGATTTCGCCGCCTCCATCTGACGAAGAATCCCAACCATCTTCAGGATTCTGGAAGCGAGTGTATTCGCCCTTAAATGTGAGCAACACGTCGCCCGTAGCACCCTTACGATGCTTGGCGATGATGATTTGAGCCTTTCCGCGAGTGTCGTTTCCCTTCTCGTCTAGATATATGCGATAATACTCTGGACGGTGAACGAACAACACCATATCGGCATCTTGCTCGATGGCTCCCGACTCACGAAGGTCGCTCAGTTGCGGACGTTTTCCATCGTCGCCCTCGCGTTTTTCTGCGGTACGATTCAACTGCGACAACGCCAAAATAGGGATGTTGAGTTCTTTGGCAAGTCCTTTCAGCGAACGCGAGATGGTTGACACCTCTTCCTGACGGTTGCCGAATCGCATACCATTGGCGTTCATCAGCTGCAGATAGTCAATCATGATGATTTTCACACCTTTCTCGCGAACCAATCGGCGAGCCTTCGTACGCAATTCAAAGATGGAAAGACCTGGTGTGTCGTCTATATAAATAGGTTTGCCCGACAACTTACGAAGGTTCTTGTCCAAGCGAACCCACTCGTCAGGTGACAACTGGCCACTCAAGATCTTGCTGCCCGAAATCTCGCAGACATTCGACATCAGACGGTTTGCCAACTGCACATTGTTCATCTCGAGCGAGAAGAAGGCAATTGGTTCTTGATAGTCAACCGCGATGTTCTTGGCGATGCTGAGCGCGAACGAAGTCTTACCCATTGCCGGACGACCTGCAATAATCACAAGGTCACTCTTCTGCCAACCGCTCGTGATGTCGTCAAGCTTGGTGAAGCCCGATGGAATACCCGTCAAGCCATCTGAATTCTGGGCGGCTTGCTGAAGTATCTTCATCGCCTCATCGAGCACAGGGTCAATCTGGGTGTAATCGCTCTTCATGTTGGTCTGCGACAATTCGAACAATTTACCCTCAGCCTCCTGCATCAACTCATCGGGGTCAACCGTATCATCGAACGCCATCGTTTCAATTCGGCTGGCATACGAAATCAGCTGGCGAGCCAACGACTTCTTGGCCAAGATGTGGGCGTGATATTCAATGTGGGCAGAAGAGGCTACGTGCGACGTCAGTTCCATAATATAGCCAACGCCACCCACATCTTCGAGGGCGCCCTGACGTTTAAGTTCTTCAGTAACGGTCATGAAGTCCACAGGCCGGTCGTCCATGTTCAATGTCCGAATGGCTGTGAAAATCTTCTGGTTTCGTGGTTCATAGAATGTCTCGGGGCGGATGATTTCAGACACCATCGAAAATGCGTCTTTGTCAATCATCAACGCTCCTAGCACCACTCTCTCAATATCCAACGCCTGTGGCTGCAAATGGCCATAGGTGGAGTCAATAGGCGCTGAGCGCCGTTTCTTAGTTTGGTTTTGGTCTTTGTTTTCTGGCATAGCGCTGCAAATTTACGAAATCCCCATGAGATTTACAAATGATTTCTATTGTTTTTTTTAAAATAATGAGAAGCAAAAATCGAGTTGTCAAAGACCATCTTTGAGGGTGTCACTTGTGGCATCTAAGAGGCTCATTTGTGGCATATGAGGGGCTCACTTGTGGCATCTGACAACACCGCTGCTTCTTCAAATAATAATATGCGAAATTACTTGCATATTTCGATTATTTTGTGTAAGTTTGCCCCAACAAAAAGAAACATCGCTATGATAACATTCCCTTGTGCAAAAATCAACCTCGGGCTGAATATCGTCTCCGAACGCCCCGACGGCTATCACGACTTGGAGACCGTATTCTACCCCATCCCACTATGCGACGCATTAGAAGTGAAATCAATGGACGACCAGTTTCCATCGGATGTCAATTGCGACCTGAAGGTCACGGGAAACGCTGTGGAATGCGATGAGCAGAAAAACTTGGTTGTCAGAGCCTACGAGTTGTTGGCTCGCGACTTTGAACTGCCTCGCGTACACGCCCATCTCTTCAAGCAGATTCCGTCGCAAGCAGGATTGGGAGGCGGCTCGAGTGACGGTGCTTTCATGATTCGCCTGCTTGACGAAAGATTCAGGCTCAACATCGGAATTGCCGAGATGGAACGCTATGCTGCCCAGCTAGGAGCCGACTGCGCTTTCTTCATCACAGCCGAACCTTCCTACGCCACAGGTATTGGGAACATTCTGGCACCTGCCGACGGTCCGAAAGGAAACCTTCACGGCTACTACATCGCTATCGTGAAGCCCGACATCGCGGTTTCCACTCGTGAAGCTTACCAGCAAATCAAACCCAAAAGACCGGCAAAATGCTGCCGAGACATCGTGAGACAACCGATTGAGACTTGGCGCAACGAACTCATCAACGACTTTGAAGTGCCTGCTTTCTCTCAACATCCGTTGCTGGCTGACATCAAGGGAAAACTTTACAACATGGGTGCACTTTATGCACAAATGAGCGGAAGCGGAAGTGCGATGTTCGGAATCTTCAGAGAAAAGCCTGAAGGCATCAGTACCGAATTCTCCGGCATGTTCAACACGACTTTGAAACTGTAATCACGGAATATGAAAGACAATCTATCTGAGTTGTTCCCTTTGGTTGACGAAGCGGGCAACATCATAGGAAGCATCACGCGCGGAGAGGCTCACAACGGTTCAAAGGCTCTTCATCCTGTTGTCCACTTGCATCTTTTCAACAGCAAAGGCGACCTCTATCTGCAGAAACGCCCTGAATGGAAAGACATTCAACCCGGGAAATGGGACACAGCATGCGGAGGACACATCGACTTAGGCGAGAATGTGGACCAAGCGTTGAAGAGAGAGGTGGGCGAAGAATTGGGGGTGACTGACTTCGAGGCCGAGCCTTTGGGTAGCTATGTGTTTGAAAGTGCCAAAGAAAGGGAACTCGTCTATGCTTTCCGATGCACATTCGACGGAAAAGTCACTCCCTGCAAAGAAGAACTCTCGGAAGGCCGTTTCTGGAGCAAGGATGAGATTGCGAGCAATCTTGGGAAAGAAGTATTCACTCCAAACTTTGAACATGAATACAGCAAGTTCTTCAAAGATAGAGATGAATAAATGCGTTAGATAAAAAAAGAAACCGTAGAATGCAGTTAGCAATCTACGGTTTTTTCTGTATGTAAGAAATAAATGATTAATTCTTAAAAAAGTCCTTGACTTCCTCGTTGGGAACCATCTGCTCGTCAAAAACATAGGCACCCGTCTTGGGGCTTTTCACCATCTTGATGACTTTCGTATAAGCGCGACCATCCTTCGAACCTTCGTGGAGGGTAGCAACGGTTTTCTTTGCCATAGTCCTGTATTAACGGTTTAAATGAATTACTTAATCTCTTTGTGAACGGTCATTCTCTTGAGGATGGGATTGTATTTCTTCAATTCCATGCGCTCGGGAGTATTCTTACGGTTCTTCGTTGTCACGTAGCGGCTTGTTCCAGGCAGTCCACTGTTCTTCATCTCAGTGCACTCCAAAATCACCTGAACTCTGTTGCCTTTTGCTTTTTTGTTTGCCATATGCTTGTATTCCTCCTAAAATTAATTCTCTACGTCGTTCCAACTAATCACTTTCTTCTCGAGGTCTTTCCAAGTAAGGAAACCTTTGTCAACAGCCTGACGAATGGCTGCATCAAGACCAATCTTGTTAATCAAACGGAGACCAGCTGCGCTAATCTTCAGGTTAATCCAACAAGCCTCTTCCACCCAGTAGAATTTCTTGCTGAACAGATTGACATCGAATGTTCTCTTCGTGCGGTGCTTTGAGTGAGACACATTGTTACCTATCTGTGCCTTCTTCCCTGTAATCTGACAAATCTTAGACATTGCTATCTTAATTTTTTGTTTTCGTTTTTTGATACTTATTCCAAACAGGGTGCAAAATTACAATTATTTCTCGAATAAACAAAATTATTCTTAAAAGAATGTTGATAATTAAGGATTTTTTTAATTTTCATCCTCTGCCAAAGGCACATTCACCTCTTTCAAGAACTCCAAAAAGAGTTTCAAGGCTGTTGTTGTGGCGGTTGCGAGATTAATGTCGCGACCTTCGTCTTCCGTCAGTTTGATGGTTCTCACATCCTCCTGACTTCCATAAGCCAGCCAAATCGTACCGACAGGTATGGAACTTGTTCCGCCACCAGGACCTGCATAGCCTGTTGCAGCAATAGCATAATCCACATTCAAAGCCTGACATGCGCCCTTCACCATTTGAATGGCAACCTCTTCACACACAGCGGTTTTCTCTTCCAACGTCTGATGGTCCACATGCAGGAGATTCTCCTTTATTTCATCGGTGTACGAAACAATTCCACCTTTGAAATAGTTGGAAGCTCCAGGAACAGCGATGATGGATTCAGCAATACGGCCTCCTGTGCAACTCTCAGCAGTTCCCAACGTCTTTCCGTTGTCATAAAGCAACTGCTGTATTTCCTTACTCAATATTTTGTTTTCCAAACTCATAATCGTAGTATTATTATTGACAATTAATAAATCATTCGAATGTCACTTTCGAAAATGCCGGCTTGTCGATTGAACAAAAGTCGCCATCCAAGAACTTGTAATATCCCGTTATTCCAATCATAGCGGCATTGTCGGTTGTATAGCTGAACTTGGGAATGTAGATGGTCCAACCATAGCGGCGGGCATGATCATGAAAAGCGTTTCTCAACCCGTTGTTGGCCGAAACACCGCCTGCCACAGCCACATGCTTGATACCCGTATCTTTGACAGCAATCTTGAGTTTCTTCATCAAGATGTCAACGATGGTGAATTCCAAACTTGCTGCCAGGTCTTCTTTATGATGCTCCACGAAATCTGGATCATCTTGCACCCACTTCCGAAGATTATAAAGGAAGGATGTTTTCAACCCTGAAAAACTATAATCCATACCTGGAATATGCGGCTCGGCGAACTTGAAAGCATGCGGATCTCCCTGTCGGGCCAATTTGTCGATGATAGGACCGCCAGGATAACCCAAGCCCATCACCTTCGAACACTTGTCTATGGCCTCTCCAGCCGCGTCGTCAATCGTTTGCCCAAGAACTTGCATGGAGTTATAGGCATTCACTTTCACGATTTGTGAGTTGCCGCCACTAACCAACAAACAAAGGAACGGGAACGGAGGAGCCGACTTGTCATCATCGCTCTCTTTGATGAAATGGGCCATCACGTGACCTTGCAAGTGGTTCACATCGATGAGAGGAATACCCAACGAACGAGCAAAGCCTTTTGCAAAGCTGACGCCCACCAGCAAAGAACCCATCAACCCGGGGCCTCGTGTGAAAGCCACAGCCGACAATTGCTCTTTGGTGATGCCTGCACGTTTGATGGCTTGATCCACAACAGGTACAACATTCTGCTGATGGGCACGCGAAGCCAGCTCAGGAACCACTCCTCCATACGCCTCATGAACGGCTTGAGAAGCTGTTACATTGCTCAACAATACACCATTGCGCAAAACTGCTGCCGATGTATCGTCGCAACTCGACTCTATACCTAATATATATATATCGTTCATGACAAACCACTCAATAGGTAAGAATTTCCACTCCGTGTTCAGTCATCAAGAGCGTGTGTTCCCATTGTGCACTGGGAAGTTCGTCTTCCGAAATCACCTCCCATCCGTAGGGATCGTCGCCATCAATGAAGACTTTCCACGTTCCCATATTAATCATGGGCTCAATGGTGAAAACCATACCAGGAACCAGCAACATACCCGTGCCTTTCTTTCCATAATGAGTCACTTCGGGCTCTTCATGGAACTTCAACCCCACTCCATGACCACACAAGTCGCGTACCACACCATAGTGATAGCGCTTGCAATGCTTCTCGATTGCATATCCGATGTCGCCCACAAAACTCCAAGGCTTTGCGACTTCCATACCAATCTCCAAACATTCTTTGGCCACACGCACCAACTGTTCCTTCTCAGGAGTGGTCTGGCCTATGATGAACATACGCGAGGCATCGGCATAATACCCATCCAATATTGTTGTGAAGTCCACATTGATAATGTCGCCTTCCTGCAAAATGTCAGAAGCTTTCGGAATTCCGTGACAAACCACTTCGTTGATGCTTGTGCAGACGCTTTTCGGGAATCCTTCGTAACCCAAGCAAGCAGGGGTTGCCCCATGACGCTTGCAATAATCCATGCAAATATCATCAATCTCAAGGGTAGACATACCGGCATGAATGTTCTTTGCCACTTCGTCAAGCACACCTGTATTCACTACACCCGCACGTCGAATGCCCTCTATCTGCTCAGGAGTCTTGATCAGGTCGCGTGTAGGCACCAATCGTCCTCGGTCTTCCCAAAACAGCACCTTCTTGTCAAACTCCGTAGGTTGTTGTCCGGGAAGGCAATGCCATCTTCTTTTTCTTTTGAATCCCATCTCTTTTATGATTATTTGGGTGCAAAGTTACTGCAAAACAAAATGATAACAAAATAAATCGACTTGTTTTTGCAAGAATCAGCAGAAAAGAAGGAAAATGAAAGATGATATAAAACGAAAGAAGCGGACCTTTCGTCTTGAAAGAATCCGCTTCGTTACGTCGGGGCGACAGGATTCGAACCTGCGGCCGCCTGGTCCCAAACCAGGAGCGCTACCGGGCTGCGCTACACCCCGAATGTGCAAGGTTCAGGAATAGTAAACCTGATTTGCGGCTGCAAAGTTAGTCACTTTTTCTGAGCCTTGCAAATTTTCAGTTCATTATTTTTCTTAATTCTACTTGATGATGCCTTGCTCAACGAAAATCTTCTTCAAAGCTTGCACGCCTCTCTCCACCTGCTCTTCGGTATGCGTGGCCATCAGGGCGAAACGCACGAGAGTGTCTTGCGGAGCACATGCGGGAGGAATCACCGGATTGATGAACACCCCTGCATTGAATGCTAAAGCCGTGACCAAGAATGTCTTCTCAACATCACGCACATAGAGCGGAATGATGGGGCTTTCGGTCTCTCCAATCTCAAAACCTTCCTCGCGGAAACGGCGAAGTGCGTAGCGTGTCACATTCCAAAGCTTCTCGATGCGCTCAGGCTCTTGCTGGATGATGTGCAAAGCCTCCATAGCTGCAGCTGTTGCCGCTGGTGTGTTAGATGCGCTGAAGATATAGGTGCGACTCGTGTGGCGCAACCAATTGATAGTATCGAAATCGCCAGCAATGAATCCACCGATGGAAGCCAAGCTTTTCGAGAATGTTCCCATAATGAGATCGACCTCGTCAGTCAATCCAAAATGGTCGCAAACGCCACGACCCTGGTTTCCGAACACGCCCAATCCATGAGCTTCGTCCACCATAATCGAGCAATTATACTTGTGCTTCAGTTCAACAATCTCAGGCAATTTAGCCAAATCGCCCTCCATAGAGAACACTCCGTCAACGACAATCAGCTTAATGGCTTCTTGCGGAAGCTTCTGCAACACGCGCTCCAAATCGGCCATGTCGTTGTGCTTGTAATGCAACTGCTTGGCAAAAGCCAATCTGCGTCCGTCGACAATACTCGCATGGTCGCGATCGTCGCAAATCACAAAGTCGTCTTTTCCGAGCACAGCCGGAATAACGCCTTGGTTGACAGAAAATCCCGTAGAGAAACAAAGACTTGCATCTTTATGCACAAACTTAGCCAGTTCCTCTTCCAGTTGAACATGAATGTCGAGTGTTCCATTCAGGAAACGGCTTCCAGCGCATCCCGACCCATATCTGTCGAGCGCTTCCTGGGCTTTCTTTATGATTCGCTCATCTCCTGTAAGGCCTGTATAAGCATTCGAACCAAACATCAAGACCTTATGGCCATCCATGTCCACCTCAGTGCCTTGTTTGCCTGTGATGGCCCGAAAATAGGGGTAAACCCCCAACTCCATAAACTTTTGTGGTTCGCGATAGCTTTTATATTTTTCTTGTAGTTGTCCCATTTTAAAATAGGTGTAAAAATCTACATTGGTTATTATTCAGGCTGCAAAGTTACAAAAATAAATGTAATTATCGTTTATTTTTTTAAGAAATATTACTTTTTGCGAAATTTATTTATTCTGAGACATCCATTTGAGAGGTTTTTCGTAATTTTGCAGCATGAAAAAAATCGTTTTCATCATGAACCCCATTTCGGGTACTTCAAGCAAGGCGGGAATCCCCGAATTGATTGAAAAGACACTCGACAAGGATAAGTTCGAATATACTTTGGCTATGACCGAATATGCCGGCCATGCGAGTGAGATTGCCTCGCGTGCTAAAGACGAAGGTATAGACATCGTAGTGGCCATTGGAGGAGATGGCACCGTGAACGAAGTGGCGCGCGCAATCGTGCATTCCAATACAGCATTAGGCATCATTCCTTGCGGTTCAGGCAACGGATTGGCTCGCCATCTGATGCTACCGATGAACTTCAGAAAATCCATTGAAATCATCAACCGATGCGAAATCCACGACCTCGACTATGGAATCATCAACGGTTATCCTTTTTTCTGCACTTGCGGAATGGGATTCGACGCTCACGTGAGCATGAAATTCGCTGAGGCTGGCAAGCGCGGCCCTATCACATACGTTGAAAACGTGTTGCGCGAGGGACTAAAATACGAACCCGAGACCTATGAGATTCAAGATGAGAGCGGAGTGACGCGCCACAAGGCGTTTCTCATTTCGTGCGCCAACGCCTCGCAATACGGCAACAACGCCTACATCGCACCGCAAGCCTCGATGAGCGATGGATTGCTCGACGTGATCATCATGGAACCGTTCGACATGCTCGACGCACCTCAAATCAGCATCGACATGTTCAACAAAACGCTCGACAAGAGTTCCAAAATCAAGACTTTCAAATGCAAAAAGCTCCACATTCGCCGCAAGACTGAGGGCGTGATTCACTTCGACGGCGACCCTATCATGTCGGGAGCCGATGTGGATATCGAACTGAAAGAGAAAGGCATCAAAGTGGTTGTCAACCCCGATGCTGACAAGAGCCAGCGAAAGCCTAACATGATGCAAAGCGCAGCCGCAGAACTGTTCAACGAAATCAACGTCGTGCGCGAAGACCTCACCAAGCAACGCCGCCACATTATGGCGCTCAGCAAAGTGTTGCAAAGGAAGCTGAATCTATAAACTGGTCCTTCTGAATTGTAAAGAAAATTCCGAATTTTAGCCCCCAAAAACTCGCATTTTCTGAAAGCGAACGTATTGTGGTGCGAAAAATGGGCAAAAATCGCAATATTCGCAACATACTGATTACCAAAGACTTCCGATTTCTTTACACTTTTTCGTAGCCTGAAAACAATGCTTTGAGGTTGTCAGAGCTATGCTTTGAGGTTGTCAAAAGCCACAAGTGAGAGGCTCAGAAGCCACAAGTGAGAGGCTCAGATGCCACAAATGACAACCTCAAAAGCCACAAGTGACAAAACCAAAGACAATTGATGGAGAAAAAAGAAGATGTTTTATGTGTTTTTTCCTTTTATTTCACGCTAGATTATAAAATTGTTTTGAAAGAATTATTCAAATAATTTCATAAACAAAAACTCAGTTTTTTCAACGAATATAGAAGTCATGTGTGAGTTCTGAATACCATTCGCTTCGACTTCCATCGGCATTCATCAGCATGGCTTCTCCGTCTTCCAAATCTTTCGGCATCTGCTTGGCAAAAGCCAGCAAATAGCGCTTCGGACTTTTCCGAGGAACCGTCTTCACGGCACACTTGCGCGTGAGGAAAAAGCCTGCAAGGCAACCTTCGGCCACAAAACGGCTCAGACAATCGTCGGGAATAATGGTGCTGAACTCGCCCTCGGGAGCCAACAACTGCTTGACCGCACCAAATAGTTCGGCATAAGTGAGGGTTGAAGCGTGGCGCGCCAATGTTCGGCTTTGGTCGGGATTGGTCAAACTTCGCTCAAAAAATGGAGGGTTCGACACGATGGAGTCGAACATCGGAGTGCCACCCTCCTTCCCTATCTGCCCAACATAAGATTGCAAGGAAACTGCTTCTATCTGCACACGAGCCGCAAACTCGCTCAAAGCAACATTCTCTTGAGCCTGCAGGGCAGCATCTGTATCAATCTCCACACCACAAATAGAAGCCTCAGAAAATCGTTGGGCCATCATCAGCGCAATCAGTCCCGTTCCCGTTCCAATATCAAGAATGCGTTTGCCGCCGTGAGCCCACGCCCCCAGCAACACACCATCGGTACCCACTTTCATAGCACAACGGTCTTGATGCACCACAAAACGCTTGAACGAAAACGAATCTCCAGACATGATAGCCGCAAACAAATATGGTTCTTTTTACTAAACAACGGGCCGACAACGGGTTTTATTTCGTTAGTTTTTCCATTTTACACATAATTAATGCAAAAAACTCACCCGCGAAGAGCAAAATCTCGATTAATTGTAGTAACTTTGCCGTCTAATTTTGACTGACAAAGACTGAAATGAATAAAAAATCGAACACATCCATACAAATGATTGCCGACTTCGACGGCGATATCACCAATCTCTTTGAAGAAGCACCCGAATACAACGTCCCCATTCTGGCCACTCGCAACATGGTATTGTTTCCAGGAGTTATCTCTCCCATATTGATTGGCAGGGACATTAGCATCAATCTTGTGAACAAGCTGAAGAAGAACGAGAAAACGCCGTTTGCCATCTTCTGCCAATACAATCCCGATATAGAAGACCCTTCGACCAAAGACCTTTATGAGTATGGCGTCTATGCCAAACTCGTGAGAGTGTTGGAAATGCCGGGCTCTGGCAACAACATTACTGTCATCGTGCAAGGATTGGGCCGTTGCCATCTGGAGTCGGTTATGAAGAGGAGACCTTATCTGATGGGACATGTGACACCCTGTTACGAAGAAATGCCCCTTCCTAAAGACAAGGCCTTCCACACTGCCGTAGAGGATTTGCGCACGTCGACTGCGGAATACATCAAACTGAACGAGGAGATTCCCGACGAGACTCAATATGCCCTGAACAACATTCAAAACAACATACTGGCCGTTCACTTCGTTTGTTCGAACATGCCGTTCAACGTTACTGACAAGATGAACATGCTGGCAGCCGACTCGTTGATGGAACGCGTGATTCGCACCCTAAAGGCTCTGAACAAAGAGTGCCAGCTTTTGCAACTGAAGCAGGACATTCGAACCAAGACTCGTGAGGAAATTGACGAGCAACAACGCGAGTACTTCCTCCAACAACAAATCAAGAACATCAAGGAGGAATTGGGCAATGGAGAAGGAAGCCCTGAGCGCCTGGAACTGATTATGAAGGCCGAGGGTAAGAAGTGGCCTGAAGAGGTTGACAAGGTGTTCACCAAAGAACTCGACAAGCTCGACATGCTCAACCCGCAAGGCCCCGAATACAGCGTTCAGTTGAACTATCTGCAGACGATGGTGAGCCTTCCTTGGGGAGAATACACGGCCGACGACCTCAACCTAAAACGCGCGCAAAAGATTCTTGACCAAGACCATTACGGAATGGAGAAGGTGAAAGAGCGCATACTGGAATATATGGCCGTTCTGCAACTGAGAGGTGACCTGAAGTCGCCTATCCTCTGTCTCTACGGTCCTCCGGGCGTGGGAAAGACTTCGCTCGGCAAGAGCATCGCAAAAGCCATGAAGCGCAAATACGTGCGCATCAGCCTCGGCGGATTGCACGACGAGAGCGAGATTCGTGGACACCGCCGCACCTATGTGGGAGCTATGCCCGGACGTATCATCAAAAACATCCAAAAGGCAGGCTCCAGCAATCCCGTCTTCATCCTCGACGAGATCGACAAAATCACCCAGAACACCATCAATGGCGATCCGTCGTCGGCCATGCTCGAGGTGCTTGACCCTGAGCAGAACAACGCCTTCCACGACAACTTCCTCGATGTGGATTACGACCTCTCCAAAGTGCTCTTCATCGCTACAGCAAACGACTTGAACACCATTCCCCGCCCCCTACTCGACCGTATGGAAGTTATAGAGGTTAGCGGATACATCACCGAGGAAAAGATTGAAATCGCCAAACGCCACCTCATTCCACGCGAGCTGTCGAATACAGGTCTGAACACCACGAAGCCCACACCCAGCTTCAACAAGGCCGCTATCGAGAAAATCATCGAGCAATACACACGTGAGAGCGGAGTCAGACAACTGGAGAAGCAAATCAACAAAGCTCTGCGCAAGATGGCATTCATCAAAGCCCACGACGGCAAATTGGAATACGAGAAAATCACTCCCAACCAAATCGAAGACCTGTTGGGCAAGCCGCCTTTCTATCGCGACATCTATCAAGGAAATGATTATGCTGGAGTTGTCACCGGATTGGCTTGGACCAGCGTGGGAGGCGAGATATTGTTCATCGAGACCTCGCTCAGCAAGGGCAAGGCTGGAAAGCTAACACTTACGGGAAACTTGGGTGAAGTGATGAAAGAGTCTGCTATCATCGCCCTTGAATATGTGAAAGCTCATGTCGACACGCTGGGTATTGACTATCGCGTCTTCGACAACTGGAACATACACATCCATGTACCCGAAGGGGCTACACCCAAAGACGGCCCTTCGGCTGGAATCACGATTGCCACATCTATCGCCTCGGCCCTTACGCAACGCAAGGTTCGCAAGAACACGGCTATGACTGGCGAGATTACCCTTCGTGGAAAAGTGTTGCCTGTTGGCGGTATCAAGGAAAAAATTCTCGCCGCAAAGCGTGCCGGCATCACAGATATCCTGATGTGCAAAGACAACAAGAAGGACATCGATGAGATTCCTGCCATCTACCTCAAGGGTGTCACATTCCATTACGTTGAGAACGTGCAGGATGTGTGGCAGTTTGCCTTGACTGATGAACGCGTAGAGAACCCTATTGAATTCAAAATCGAGAAAGATGACGTTCCAACTGATAAAAACTGACAACGCTTCCGACGCCAGAGCCGGCATCATCAACACGGCTCATGGGGAAATCATGACCCCCATCTTCATGCCTGTGGGCACATGTGGTTCGGTAAAAGGTGTGCATGTCAGCGAATTGAAACAACAGGTGAAAGCCCAGATTATTCTTGGCAACACCTACCATCTTTATCTGCGCCCTGGGCTCGAAGTGCTCAAGGCTGCAGGAGGATTGCACAAGTTCAACAGTTGGGACCGTCCCATATTGACCGACTCTGGAGGTTTCCAAGTATTTTCACTTACCGGCATTCGCAAGTTGCGTGAAGACGGATGTGAGTTCCGTTCCCACATCGACGGCTCGAAACACTTTTTCACACCCGAGAACGTAATGGATACGGAACGTGCAATTGGAGCCGACATCATGATGGCTTTCGACGAATGTCCGCCAGGACAAAGCGATTATCAGTATGCCAAGCGTAGCCTGGAACTGACACAGAAGTGGCTCGACCGATGCGTGAAGCGTTTCGAAGAGACCGAACCTCTTTACGATTATCCCCAGAGCCTCTTCCCTATTGTGCAAGGTTGCACTTTCAAAGACCTCAGGCAAGAAGCCGCTAAACACGTAGCCGACAAAGGGGCCGACGGAAATGCCATCGGAGGATTGGCCGTAGGCGAGCCAACTGAGGTGATGTACGAGATGATTGAGGTGGTGAACGAAATTCTGCCAAAAGACAAGCCACGCTACCTGATGGGTGTGGGAACGCCACAAAACATATTGGAAGCTATTGAACGTGGTGTCGATATGTTCGACTGCGTGATGCCAACACGAAACGGCCGAAACGGAATGCTTTTCACTTATGAAGGCACTCTGAACATGCGCAACAAGAAATGGGAGAACGACTTCACGCCCATCGACCCAGACGGTTGCGAGGTAGACCAAGTTTATACGAAAGCCTATCTCCACCACCTATTCAAAGCACAAGAACTGCTTGCCCTGCAGATTGCCAGCATCCACAACCTGGCATTCTATTTGAGATTGGTAGGCGATGCACGCCAGCATATCATTAACGGCGACTTCGTGGCGTGGAAGAATTCCATCATCGAACAACTTGGCAAGAGAATCTGAATGAGAAATGGACTATAGCAAAATCAGGAAACACCGCAAAAGACTGAAAGTCGGACGTTGGATCAGGCGTAAGACTGATTGGCTGTTCCGAGCAATGAGATGGCTTCGCCGCCACCTCAACTGGTTGTTTGTTGCCTTAGCTTGGATAGGCCATAAACTGAGATGGATGAAATATCTGAACCCCTTCAGATACATCAAACGCCTCGACAGATACATCATCGTGAAGTTCATAGGCACTTACATCTACTCCATCCTACTCATCATCTCGATTTCCATCGTGTTCGACGTCAACGAGAACTTGGCGAAATTCACCCAATATCATGCGCCATTGCGAGCAATCGTGATGGACTATTACATGAACTTCGTTCCCTATTTTGCCAATTTGTTCAGTCCGTTGTTCGTGTTCATCGCCGTGATATTCTTCACGTCAAAACTGGCGGGAAACTCAGAAATCATCGCTATGCTTGCCGCAGGCGTCTCGTTCAAGCGACTGATGCGCCCCTATATGATTTCGTGTATTTTCATCTCGCTCCTGTCGTTCTACCTGAGCGCCTACGTCATTCCGCACGGGACCGTCATCAGGCAGAATTTCGAGGCTATGTACAAAAACAAGAAGAAGAACATGGCAGCCGACAACGTACAGTTGCAGGTGGGTAAAGGCGTCATCGCATATATCCAACACTACGACAACACGACCAAAAAGGGCTACGGATTCTTGCTCGACAAATACGAAAACAAGAAACTCGTCAGCCACATGACAGCATACGAGGTGCAATACGACACCATATCAGACTCAAAGAACCATTGGACCGCACGCAACTGGAAAATCAGAGACCTGAGAGGATTGCGCGAACACATCACGAGCGGAGCACGCAAAGACACCACCATCATGATGGAGCCTACCGACCTGGTGTATTCAAAAGGCCAGCAAGAGACATTTACGAGTCCGGAACTGCGTGAATACATTTCGAAACAAATAGACCGAGGAAGCGGCAACGTGGTGCAATACCAAGTGGAGTATCACAAGCGAATAGCAGCTTCGTTTGCCTCCTTCATCCTCACCACCATCGGCTTGTCACTCTCTTCACGCAAGCGAAAAGGCGGAATGGGATTGTACTTGGGTATCGGACTGGCGCTGAGTTTCGCCTACATCATGCTGCAAACCGTTTCTGCCACATTTGCCATCAACGCAGACACGCCTCCCATGTTGGCCGCATGGATTCCAAACATCATCTTCGCAGTTATCGCCTATTTCTGCTATCGCAAGGCACCCAATTGACCAATTCATCTTCAACATAATGTTTTTCGACGAATTAGATTTAAACGACAACGTACTGGATGCACTCTACGACATGCATTTTGACGAATGCACGCCTATACAAGAGAAATGCATCCCCGAGATATTGAAAGGAAACGACGTGATGGGAGTGGCGCAAACTGGCACAGGAAAGACCGCCGCATACCTGCTCCCTATTCTCTCGATGCTTGATGACGGCAAAGCCGACTTCCCCAACGGCCGTCACGTGACATTCCCCCACGACTCCATCAACTGCATCATCATGTCGCCCACCCGCGAGCTTGCCCAGCAAATCGACCAGGCCATGCAAGGTTTCGGCTACTATCTCAGCAGCGTCAGCAGCGTGGCTGTTTACGGAGGAAACGACGGAGGCAGATACAACCAAGAAGTGAATGCGCTCAGAAAGGGAGCAGATATCATTATCGCGACTCCAGGACGATTCATCTCGCACATCACGATGGATAATGTGGACATGAGCAAAGTCTCGTTTTTCGTGCTCGATGAAGCCGACCGCATGCTCGACATGGGATTTCATGAAGACATCCTGAAGATTGCCAAATATCTTCCACCTACCTGCCAAACCGTCATGTTCTCGGCCACAATGCCCGACAAGATTGAGCAACTGGCTAAGGCTTTGCTGAAGAACCCGGTAGAAGTGAAAATTGCCGTCAGCAAACCTGCCGAGAAGATACAGCAGTCGGCCTACATCTGCTACGAACCGCAGAAACTAGGAATCATCCGCTCGATGTTCAAGAACAACGACTTGAAGCGAGTCATCATCTTTGCAGGGAAAATCAACAAGGTGAAAGACGTGAACCGAGCCTTGCTTCGTATGAAAATCAACAGCGGAGAGATGCATAGCGACCTCACTCAGGCCGAGCGCGATGAAATGATGTTCCGTTTCAAAAGCGGGCAAATCGATGTTCTTGTCGCCACCGATATCCTCTCACGTGGAATCGACATCGATGACATTTCGATGGTCATCAACTATGATGTACCCCACGATAGCGAAGACTACGTCCACCGCATCGGAAGAACGGCACGCGCCGACCGTGATGGACGGGCTGTCACCTTTGTCAGCCAAGAAGACATCTACTACTTCATGCAGATTGAGGACTTCCTCGAGCGAATCATCCCCAAGACACCTCTGCCCGAAGGACTTGGCGAGACTCCTGAATACATACCCAACAAAAAGACGGGGTCCAAGAAAAGAGGCTACTACGGAAAGGCGAGAGGACGCGGCGGAAAAGGAAAAGGTCACTCGTCGGGCAACAACGCAGGAAAGCAAACCCGCAAGCCCGGAAAGAGGCCCAATCCCAACAAAAAACACGGAGAGAAGAAAGAATAGGCTTTCGCAACTATGGCGTAATTATCTTTGAAATGGCTTATATAAAATGTAGTGCATGTCGATAGAAAGTGTACAAGCCATATGTACGGAGTGTACATGCCCCATGTACACTCCGTACAGCTATCATGTACACTCCGTACATGCCGCATGTACAACTCTTAGATGCCACATCTGATTTTTGTAAAAGCCCCGTCCCTTTTCAAAAGGCCTTATTCCTCAAGGCAGTTCGTCAAACCGCTTGCGTCCTTTCACATAGTATTGCCACAACAACGAAAACGGTTTGCGTTCCACCGCTGGTGCCTCACGAGAAGCTTGTATGCGCTTGCGATCGGCTTCGAATTGCCGACGCCATTTCTTAAACTCATGACGAGCCTTGAACACAGCCTTGAACTCGCCCAAGTTCATTTCAAGCAAAAGCATCTTTGCGGCTGCGAGATAATCCAAGAACCAACGCCAACGCATAACATGACGCAACTCGCTGTCGGGCAGGCATTTGTAAAGCATGGTCAGGTTGTTGCGGAAGTTAAGGAACGTCTTCATCGGATTGCCCTTAGGCAACGTGCCACCGCCAAGATGGTAAACCACACTATCTGGCAAACACACTATCTGTCGGCCTATGATATTGAGTCGCCAACAAAGGTCGATTTCCTCGTTATGGGCAAAGAAACGCTCGTCGAGCCCGCCCACATTCCAATAGTCTGTGCTCCGGATAAAGAGACATGCCCCTGTTGCCCATAACACCTGCTCCACTTGGTCGTATTGCCCGTTGTCAGCTTCAACCGTCTCGAAAAGGCGACCTCTACAAAACGGATAGCCGTAGCGGTCAATAAAACCACCTGCTGCGCCAGCATATTCAAAATTCCCCTTGTCGACATACGAGAGCAACTTCGGTTGGCAAGCCGCCACTTCCTGGTGCTCATCCATATACTTCACCAAGGGAGAAAGCCAATTCTGTGTGACTTCAACATCGCTGTTGAGCAACACGTAATACTCGGCTTCAACCTGCTTCAGCGCCTTGTTATACCCTCCGGCAAAACCATAGTTCTGGTCAAGCGTTATCGTTCTGACCTCTGGGAATTGCTCGGCTAAGAATGCCATAGAATCGTCTGTAGAATGGTTATCGGCCACGTATATCACCGCCTCGTCTTGCGAACACGCAACAACCCCGGAAAGATACTGCTCAAGCATCTTCCTGCCGTTCCAATTCAATATCACTATAGCAATCTTATCCATAACCAAACTCATCAAACAGAATCTCTATTTCATTCAATCGTAGCCATCAAAGCCGTCTTATCGTGGTTGAAACCACCCAAGCGAACGTTCAACAACTGGTTGTCGTACTCTTCGCGAGCTATAGAGGCCGGGAGTTCCACACGCACATAGTTTTTCGTGAATCCATGCATGGCACGACCTCGCGAAGCCTTCTCGAACAGCACTTCTGCCTTGCTCCCGATATGGGCAGCATAGAACGCCTGAGTCTTCTCGTCCGAGAGGTCCAACAAACGCTTTGAACGTGCTTTTTTCTCCGCCGAAGAAACCACATATGGGATGCGCAAAGCGGCTGTACCAGGCCGTTCTGAATAGGGGAACACATGCAGCTGGGTGACATCCAAGCCGTTCAAGAAATCGAAACATTCCTCGAACAATTCGGGACGCTCGCCACGAGTACCCACCATCACGTCCACACCAATAAACGCATGGGGCATGCGGTCTTTAATCAGATTGATCTTGTGGGCAAACAACGCCTTGTCGTAACGGCGATGCATCAGGCGCAGAACCTCATCGCTTCCGCTTTGCAACGGGATATGGAAATGGGGCATAAAGGCGCGGCTCTGGGCACAATAGTCAACCAGCTCATCATCCAGCAAATCGGGTTCCAGGCTGCTGATGCGAAAACGGCTGATGCCTTCCACACCATCTAGCGCCTTGACCAAATCCAAGAAACGCTCGCCCGTGGTCCGTCCGAAATCGCCTATGTTCACGCCCGTGAGCACAATCTCCTTGCCTCCTTCACGCGCAGCCCACTCAGCCTGCTCCACAAGCGACGCTATCGACGGATTGCGCGAGAATCCACGAGCAAAGGGAATGGTGCAATAGGTGCAATAATAGTTGCATCCGTCTTGAACCTTCAGGAAATAGCGCGTGCGGTTTCCGCGTGAGCACGATGGGGCAAACGAGGTGATGTCGCGCGCTTTCTCCACAGCATGAAACTCGTGCATAGCCCCTTGTTCTCCCCTCTCGCCCGTCTTTTCACTCTCCCGACGGTTCCAAGCCTCGCTCAAGAACTGAATAAGGTTAGCTTTTTCATTCGAACCCAGCACCAGGTCCACGCCTTCAATCTGGCTCACGGTCTCAGCCTCCAATTGGGCATAGCAACCCGTCACCACCACAAATGCACCAGGATGCTGGCGAACCATGCGATGGATGGCCTGACGGCATTTATGGTCGGCCACCTCGGTTACCGAACAAGTGTTGATAAGGCAGATGTCGGCATGCTCTCCCTTGCTGGCCGTTCGCACACCCATCTCTTGAAGCATCTGCCCAAAGGTGGATGTTTCTGAGAAATTGAGCTTGCAACCCAACGTGTAGTAAGCTGCTGACTTGCCCTGAAAGGCTGACGAATCAATCATTTACAATAACCTCTTTCTTTTTTGAATATGCAAAAATACGAAATTATATTGATTCTCCCTTCGCTTCATCATTTTTTTTGTATCTTTGCACACAAGAAATTGCATAATGATGGACAAACAAGAAGATAGCAAGAGAACGACAAAGCGCTTTGCAAAAGCTATTGTTCGCGTGATGGGATTGCCACTCGTCTATATTGGCGTGATGGTTTTGGTGGCTAGCTATGTGTTTGGCTGGAGCCACATCAATGCCGTGCTCTTTACTGGATTAGGCTTTGTTGTGGTAGGTGTGGCAAGCTACATCATCAAAGCAAAACTCGAAAGCCATTATTGAAAATTACTACTTTTCGGCCGTATAGCGTTTCATCACGCTATATGCATCATAAAGTCCTAGTTCTCCCGCCTGACTCAAATCTTTCAACCCCTCGTTTTTCAGACCAGCAAATATGCGTGTCAAGCCACGATTGTAATAGGCTTCAGGCAGATTCGGAGCATGGCGCAAAGCCTCGCTAAACAAGTCTATGGCCTTCGCGTAATTCTTTTGCATGGAAAGCATAGTTGCCTGATTATAAAGCAGATATGCATTATTGGGACTCATAGACAAAGCTTGTTTCAAATCGTCTGACGAACGAGACACCTTGAGTTGTCCCTCAGTTCCAGTCAACGCTCCCGACTCATCCATCATCACGCCACATACGGCACGTTGCCAACGGGCCAACATCGAAGTGGAATCAATAGACAAACAATCATCAAGGTCGTTCATCGCCTCTTCAAAGTTGTGAGTTGTAGAATGGGCAACAGCTCGTTGCAACAACAAGTTGGCGGCATTACCCACATCGCGCGAAGCACCAATGGCACTTGTCAGCGAGTCGATAGTTTGGAAGAAAGCGTTGGTCATCTCTTCGCTGATGGAAGCCGGACGGCATGTGACATAGATTTTCCGAAGCGGATGGTGGCCGTTGTTGAAAGCCTCCAGCTCGCTGACGATAATGTGATAAGAGTTCATGCCGCCTTGATAAGGCATCAACGACAATGAGAACAAGGGCAGAAGCTCGTTATTGACACTACGGTTCTGAACGGCACCACGATAATCGTTCTTATACTGAGGCGTCACCACATCTTCATCCACCACCACCCATTGGTCGTATTTCTCCACATCGATGTCACTCAACTTGCGCATCTCGCGAAGCTTGTTCTTACTCCACCGCTGCTGTATGCCTAAGTGCTTGTCCATCTGCGCCTTGAGCACACGGAACTCATCCAACTCAGCTTGCGCCTTCATGCCCAACTTACGATAGCAGGCGGCACGGCTCATCAGTCCTGCCCAGAAGTTCGGAAACTTCTCGATGACACGCGAATAATCGACGATGGCAGCCCGATAGTTGCCTGTGCGGTCGAGCAACAAAGCACGATTGTAAAGCGCCTGAATGTTGTTGGGTTCATACCGGAGCACAAAGTTGAAGTCCTCGATGGCACGGTTGTCATCGCCTAATTGTTGGCGAAGCAGTCCTCGGTTGTAGTGCGACAAGAAATTGTTGGGGTCCATGTCAATAGCCTTGTCGTAGTCTTCCATCGCCTGACGCAACTTGTTCAGGTTCACGCGTGTCATAGCGCGATACATGTAATGGTTCACCACACGCGGCTGATAGTGGATGGCTTTGGTGAATGCCTCATCAGCCTCACGCCAGTTCTTGCGTTGCATGTTGAGACGGGCACGTATGGACCACGCATTTCCGTCATAAGGATTGTGCTCCAAAGTCTTGTCGAGCCAAACCGAAGCCATTGCGGTGTCGTTCTCGTTCAGATAGGCTTCGGTCTGTAAAGAATAGGCGTTGTTCAAGTCAGGCCAACGCTTCACAATATACTCAAGGTCCTCATGTGTCTGCTTCAAATCCTTCATAAAGAAACGGCAGTAGGCACGATTGTACCAATAGCCTTTCTGGTCGGGATTCAGCTTCAGCGCATGCTCGTAATCATCGATGGCCTCGGCATATTTCTGTTGTCGGATACGGCTCTCGGCTCGTGCACTAAAAAGCTGATGGATATAGGGATTCAGCTCGATGGCCTTGTTGAAATCGCTCTCAGCACCCACATAGTCGTCGAGTTGCAACTTGCAGAGTCCGCGATAATACCAAGGCTCATACAGGTAAGGTTTGGCCGAGAGCACATGGTTGAAATGCTGGATAGCCACCACATAGTCTTGGTTGTCGTAAGCTATCTGGCCAGAGATAATCAACCTATCGGTACGGAATTGGGCGTAAGCGCCAATAGGACGGCTCACGCAAACGAAGACCAACAAAAAAAAGAACACAAAGAAACACCCGCGCCTAAAGCGAAACATCGTTAGCGCACCGGTCTCTTTGTGTTTCATTCGGTTCATATCAAGCAAGATTCCATCTCGGATGGAATGCGATTTTCGAGGTTTTGTTCCTTAGACAGACGCCCACGTGCTTACTTTCTGACTGCTTTCGTACGGTAAGAACAACGATAGCGTCCTTGCAACAGGGCTTTCAACTTGTTTTTGATGAGTTGCTTGCGCAGAGGTGAGATGCGGTCGATAAACATCTTGGCATCAAGGTGGTCAAACTCGTGTTGCATCACACGAGCCAGATAGCCTTCAACCCACTCGTCATGTTCCTGGAAATCTTCATCCATATACTTCACACGGATTCTCGTGGAGCGTGTGACATTCTCGTGGATACCCGGCAACGACAGGCAACCTTCTTCCATGGTCTTCTTCGGAGCCTCCTCGTCGATCTCCACAATATGAGGATTGATGTAAGTACGCCTGAAGTCTTTGTACTCGGGAAGGTCCTCGCTCAGCACGTCCAAGTCGATGACGGCCAAGCGGATGTTGAGGCCGATTTGGGGAGCAGCCAAGCCCACACCTTCGGATGCTGTCAGCGTCTCATACATGTTGGCAATGAGCTGCTTCAAATCAGGATAGTCGGCCGTGATGTCCTCAGAAACCTTTCTGAGCACAGGCTGACCATATATATAAATAGGTAATATCATTTAGATGTCTGAATGTTCTGATTAAACGTTAGGATGCGACTTTCTGGATTCCAGATAATCGCGCAAGATGATGGTGGCACTAATCTCGTCGACCAACTCTTTGTTCTGGCGCGCCTTGCGCCTGAGTCCTGCGTCGAGCATGGCCTGATGAGCCAAAACCGACGTGAACCGTTCGTCGTAGTATTCAATGGGAATCTGTGGTTGCGACTTACGCCAACGTCTCACGAACTGCTCCACGCGAGCCATATTCTCGCTGGGCTGCCCGTTGGTTTGCCGCGGTTCGCCAATCACAATTCGCTCTACAGGTTCACGACTGATGTAGGACAACAAAAAGTCGTACAGTTCAGATGTAGAAACAGTCGCCAATCCGCCAGGAACAATCTGAAGCGGATCGGTGACTGCTATACCAGTACGTTTCTTGCCGTAGTCGATGGAAAGGATTCGCATAGGTGATGGATGATGGGTGATGGGTGTTGACGATAGCCAACTATCAGCCAAAAGCGAAGCGAGCTAACACCCAACACCTACACGCGAAGCATGGTTTACTTGTTGTAAAGCAACCAAGCGTCGGGATATGTGCTGCGGAAAGCATCGCGCGAACGAACAGCATCAGCCTTGTCGTTGAAGGTGGTGGCGATAACGCGATACATGGGTTTTGCAGCATTGTTGCGAGCGATTTGTGCATCGTATCCGGCAGCCTTCAAGCGGTTCTGCAAGCCCTCGGCATTAGCCGACAGAGAGAACGAGCCAACAACCACGCTGTAAGCCTTCAAGCCAGAACCGTTGACGAGCGATACGCTCTCGTTGCGAACAACCACGTTGTCGTTGTTGTCAACAACAGTTGTCTGCGTTGCGGGCTTCTCCACCAGCGGAGTAACAACTGGAGTCTCGGGAATGTCGGTTTCGGTGTTGTTGTAATTCTGAGCAGCCTCGGCCTCGGCAGCCTTAGCCTTGTCGTATGCTTTCCGATAGGCGCTTTCCTTAGACTTGCAACCTGTCATCACTAATGCTGCACACAATGTGGCGCACAAAACAATTGATTTCTTCATAATTCTTTTTTGTATTGATAATTAAACTTATAATCGATATTAATTGGTGCGAAATTACTAAATATCTGACAAAAAACACAGAAAAAGCCACATAAAGTTTGTTAAATCACGCAAACAGAGCCTTTTTGACAAAAAATAACAGCATTTTCCTTTGCAAATCGGCAAAGAATTGCTACATTTGCGTATCAAATATGTTTTACATTTCTAAATCACATAACGTATGAAAACAATAAGCTACATCAGCGCTTTCCTCGGAGGCGCAATCGCCGGAGCCGCTCTCGGATTGCTCATGGCACCTGAAAAGGGAACTGACACTCGCAACAAGATTAGCGATGCTGTTGATGATTTCTGCAAGAAACACAACATCAAACTGAGCCGCAAGGAAGTTGACGACCTCGTTGACGACATCAAGGAAGCTGCTGCCGAAGTTGTAGATTAATTAGGTGTTGGGTGTTAGCACGCTACGCTTTTGGGTGTTAGCTATTAGCCATCATCCACCACCCATCACCCATCACCCGTAAGTTTCCGCATGTTCTCGAACGACAACAACATTGAGACGATTGGCCAACTGGCGGAAGTCGTCAAGCACTACATCGGGCTTCAAACCGAATATGTGAAGCTGGATGTCATAGAGAAAGTGGTGAGGCTCATAACCGTCATCACCTTGACACTTGTGCTCTCGTTCCTGGTTGTTCTCATTCTGATCTACCTCTCGTTTGCCGTTGCCTACGCCCTCATGCCCGCCGTGGGTGGAGTGTGGGCATTCAGCATTGTTGCCATCTTCTATTTCCTGGTGTTCATCCTGTTCGTGGTGTTCCGCAAGAAATGGATTGAGAAGCCTGTGGTCAAATTCTTGGCAAGTCTGTTAATGGAGTGATTATCGCATGGAAAACGAATTAGACATCACCACCTCTGCGGCCTACAAGTCGCTTGAGGAAATCCGCACGCGGAAAGATTCGCTGAAAAAGCAGATCAGGAAAGACGACCAAGAAATCCGCACGCTTTGGGGCAACTTGTTCCACAAGCCCGAACCATTGGGCGTGATGACCCCATCCAAACGCATTACCGGCCTGATGAGCACGGGAGCGGGAGTGCTCGATGGCATCATTCTCGGATGGAAGCTATACCGAAAATTCAAATCTGGCAAACGATCCAAAAGACGCTGAGACCCACAAAGTCCCAGCGTTTTTTTATGGCTTACACTTTGCAAAAACTTTCGAAAGAATGTGGAGCGAGATTGGGGTTCCATTCAGGTATATACAAAAAAAATGGAGTACCGCTGTACCCCAACCTTTGTTAACCTTAAATCTAATACTATGAAAAACACACATGCAAAGATATAACTTTTCTACGAAACTGCAATAAAAACGCACAAAAAAGTGCAAAATAATAACAATCATTAACTAAAACGACCGTTTTTGTCACTATTTCTAATCAAACTTCGATGGTCAAACCGTCGTAAGCGAACGAAAAACCAGCCGGCAAACGACGGTTGGCATCGTCGTGAAAACCGATGCGATGGGTGAGGTGGGTGAAGTAGGTGCGCTTAGCCCCCACCCTTCTCGAGAAAGCAATGGCCTCGTCGACGAGCATGTGCGAATGGTGCTCTTTCTCAAAACGCAACGCGTTGACCACCAACGTCTCCACACCTTCAAGATAAGGCATCTCAGAATCGGAAATGGTCTTCATGTCGGTGATATAGGCAAAGGTGCCGAATCGGAAAGCGAGAATCGGGAGCCTACCGTGCATCACCTGGATGGGCATGCATTCGATATCACCTATGTGCAACGGTTCGTGCGGCGTGAGTGTATGCAGTTTCAGCAAGGGAACACCCGGGTAGAGATGCTCCAAGAAACAATAGGGCATCGTCTGATGCAGACTCTTTTCGGTAAGGGCGTCGGCATAGATATCAAGGTTGCCGAACACGCAAAACGCGCGCAGGTCGTCGATTCCCGCCACATGGTCGTAATGGATATGTGTGAGCAGCACGCCATCGGGCTTGACGAACGGCAAGGGCATGAGCTGCTGGCGGATGTCGGGGCCACAATCGATGAGCAGCCGGGTGGTCTCTGTTTCCAGCAATCCCGCACTCCGCAACCGCTTGTCGCGAGGGTCTGTGCTTCGGCACACCTCACATTGGCACCCCAAAGAAGGCACACCGCCCGACGTTCCTGTTCCTAAAAAAGTAAAACGCATCATATTTTATAAAGGGCTTAAAGGGCTTAAAGGGGAGTGAGGGGCATAAAAAAGGGACAATTGCTTCTTGTAAATGCTTTTATCAGAGTTATACAATGTTGACTTCCGGATGAATCTCGATTCCAAAACGCTCGAGCACATCCTGTTGTATCTTCTTGCATAAAGTGACAACCTCGTCACCCGTAGCGCCACCCTTGTTCACCAACACCAATGCCTGACGGCTGTGTACGCCAGCACGCCCCACGCTTTTCCCTTTCCAGCCGCATTGGTCAATCATCCAACCGGCGGGAATCTTCACGCGTTCGGCATCAACCACATAATGCGGCATACCCGGATATAGGGCGGCCAACTCCTCATATTTGGCAACAGGAACAACCGGGTTCATGAAGAAGCTGCCCGCATTTCCCTCCACCTTGGGGTCGGGAAGTTTTGCGTTGCGTATGTCGATAATCACCTGCCGAAGCTGGCTGAGCGTGGGACATTCAATCCCCTTGCGCTCCAACTCGGCCTTGATGTTTCCATATTCAAGGTTCAGCCCTGCGTCCAGTTTCAGGGCGTAAGACACTTCAACGATGAGATATCGGTTTTTCCACTCGTTCTTGAACTTGCTGTTCCGGTAGGCGTAGCCGCATTCTTCAGGTGCGAACCTGCGCACGGAGCCCGTGCCCATTTCAACGCCCACCACCTCGCGGATGATGTCGGCCACCTCAGCGCCATAGGCCCCGATGTTCTGCACCGCGCTGGCTCCCACTTCTCCCGGAATAAGCGACAGATTCTCGGCTCCGTAGTAGCCACGCTCCACGCAATAAGCCACCACGTCGTCCCATGTCTCGCCGCTGCCGCAAGTCAGAATAACGCCTCCTTCCTCATTCCTCGTTCCCCGCTCCTCGCGAATCCCCTTGATGGCCGAATGCACCACCGTCCCCTGATAATCGCCCGTGAGCAACAAGTTGCTACCGCCGCCAACAATCAGCAGAGGCTCATCGGCTTCCTGCAGCATCGTGGCCACCTCGCGAGCCTCGTCAACCGACTCAAACTCCACGAACCGACGACAACGCGCCTCTATGCCAAACGTGTTGTGAGGCAGCAAGTTATAATCACGAAAATCTTTTATCATGGTCTAATAGTTAAATTTCACGAGTTTCCAGTTCAAGCCTTTCTTCCTGAACGTCATCTGAATCTCCAAGCCGTTGGCCACACCTCTCACCACAAAATATTTCTGGTTGTCCGACACATATTGCTGACCGTAAATCACATTCCAGATGACGCCCTCCGGAATCAGTCCCGGCTTGAACATAGGCCATTGCTCGGGCGTGATGGTGCCGGTAATCGTGCTGAAGTCGTCGTCGGGGTCGGGAGCGGTGAAGGTCACAAACTCGTTGATGCTATGCTGCTGGAAGGCGCTGTCGGTTGCAAACTTCTGATAGAAATCCAGGAACGAGGCATTCGTGTTCTGATACATCTCGTTCTCGTGTATCGACGTCATCATCCATTTGCCGTCGATGTTGTCGAACACATACTGAACCACGTTCTTCTTCTCAAGGAAAATCTTCTCCAGCACCACGTGAACCACCGACGTGTCGTTCACAATCTCCATCTGCTCGGCATTGTCGAAAATCAAGGTGTAGTAGCCGTCTTCCATGAAGAAATAGTCCATCGCCCATTGCTTCTTCTCCATCTGCCTCACCTTCTCGCCGTTCTCAAAGACAGGCAGGGGGAACTGTATGCGCTGCGACTGAAGCCGCTTGTTGCCCGCGAAGTTGAAGAAGAAGTCGTCGAAGAGCTCATCGGCTCCCTTCGGCATCACGCCTTGCTCCTCGGCCTCCCGGATAGAGTCGGAGTCCACCTCCACGGACAACGAGTCATCGGCAACGGGTCTGCGGTCGTTACATCCCGTCGTCGTGAAACAAAAGGGCATCAACACAACGCTCCACAATAGGAAGAAAGCACCTTTTTTCATAACAAATCTAAACAAATCCGCCTTGTAGGTTCTCAAATTTGTGCAAAATTACAACTTTATTTCGATATATTTCCGTTTTTGAGCTAAAAATATTACCTTTGCAGAAAATTTGTAAACATCCATAGATATGCTATTAGACAAAATAGACGAACTTCTGAAAGAAGTAAGCACGCTCTCGGCCAAAAATGCCGAGGAAATCGAACAACTCCGACTGAAATATCTCAGCAAGAAAGGTGAAATCAACGCCCTCATGGCCGACTTCCGCAACGTGGCGGCCGAAGAGAAAAAGGCCGTGGGCATCAAAATCAACGAGCTCAAGCAGAAAGCATTCGACAAAATCAACGAGCTCAAAGAGCAGTTCGAGGCTGCCGACACCGTCAGCGACGACATCGACCTCACGCGCACGCCCTACCCCATACCCCTCGGCACGCGCCATCCGCTCAACATCGTGAAGAACGAGATTGTAGACATCTTCCAGCGCATGGGATTCACCCTTGCCGAAGGACCCGAAATCGACGACGACCTCCACGTCTTCACCAAGCTCAACTTCGCCGCCGACCACCCCGCACGCGACATGCAAGACACCTTCTTCATCGAGACCAACCCCGACGAGGTGGCCAAGAACGTCATCCTCCGCTCGCATACATCCAACGACCAGGCACACTACATGGAGACCCATCAGCCGCCCATCCGCGTCATCTGCCCGGGCCGCGTCTATCGCAACGAGGCCATCTCTGCCCGCGCCCATTGCTTCTTCCATCAGGTGGAAGGCCTCTACGTAGACAAGAACGTCTCGTTCACCGACCTCAAACAAGTGCTCCTCTCGTTCGCTCGTGAGATGTTCGGACCCGAGACCAAGATACGTCTGCGCCCCAGCTACTTCCCCTTCACCGAGCCCAGCGCCGAGATGGACATCTCGTGCCACATCTGCGGCGGAAAAGGATGCGGCTTCTGCAAACACACCGGATGGGTGGAAATCCTCGGGTGCGGAATGGTCGACCCCAACGTGCTCGAAGCCTGCGGCATCGACAGCACCGTCTACTCTGGCTATGCATTCGGCATGGGCGTAGAGCGCATCACCAACCTCAAGTACCGTGTGGCCGATTTGCGCATGTTCTCAGAAAACGACACCCGTTTCCTGCGCGAGTTCGAAGCCGCCAACTGATGAAGCGACACCTTATTATATATATAGTCATGGTCTGCTGCATAAAAACCTATGCGGCGGACCATGTTTTTTTAAGCCAAGAAGCCGACTCAGCCACCCATCTCGGCGCCAGCCTCACCATCATGCCCGCCCGGCTCGTCGTCATGGACAGCTGGCAGCAAAAGTGGCAGCGCAACAAGCAGTCGCTCTCCATCGCAGCCGAGGTCAACTACACAGCCCTCCCCGCCGACTCCAACGCCTTCGCCAGCGACTTCAACTACCCCCTCTTCGCCTTCGGACTGAAGTTCAGCCGCAACAACGTCACCATGCACCGCTCCCCCGACCCCGCATGGGGAATGGCACAAGAAGTGGACTACGACTCGCGCCTAGGAAACATCACCACCGCCTACGCCACCTTCACACGCCCCCTCTACCGCAACCGCCATTGGATGTTCGACTACATGCTCGGAACAGGCATCAGCTGGGGCAAACACAAATACAACAACCCCAGCAACATCGACAACGAGCTCACAGGCTCGCGCTTCCTAGTCTATTTCGCCGGCGGAGCCCATGCCACCTACCGCCTCGCACGCGACTGGGGCGTCACGGCAGGAGTCGAGTTCTTCCACCATAGCAACGGAGCCCTCAACCGACCCAACAAAGGCGCCAACTTCCTCGGGCCCATCCTCGCCCTGCGCTACATGCCCTACTACAAAGCCGTCGAAAACCGGGCAACCGGCATCATCCGCAAACCCTTCGAGAAACGACTCTACGCCAACATCACGCTCGGCATCGGAGGGAAAACCCTGCTCGAAGACTGGCAGCTCACACAATTCCACACCCACACCGACTCAGCACGCTACCGCACCAACCGCTTCCACCTCTACGCCGCCTACTCCGCACAAGCCGACATCATGTATCGCTATGCACGCCGATGGGCTTCAGGCATCGGAGCCGACCTCTTCTATGGCACCTATGCCGACCGCGTGGAACAGCTCGACCAGCAAGCCGGCAGCACAGCCAAGCACAGCCCCTGGTCCGTAGGACTCGCCCTCAAACACCAAGTCTACTACCAGAACTGGTCAGCAGCCATGTCCCTCGGCTACTACCTCCACCGCCACATGGGCGACAACGCCAAAGCAAACGAAAAACCCTACTACGAGCGCATCGGCGTCCACTACACCTTCCCCGCCCTACGCGGCCTCACCATCGGCCTTAACATCAAAGCCCACCTCACCAAAGCCGACCTCACCGAATTCGTCGTCAGCTATCCCATCGAACTGTAGGCAATTAAAAAACCACCGCACTCTCCCGAGTCTGTGGCCGTTTTGTTTACCCTTTTACTTATTTACCTTTATCTTTCGGCACGGATTACGCAGATTACACAATAATATTAATCGGGAGTTTAAGACATTAGCCTCAAGCAAAGAGCGGCCTGAATGGCCAACCCACTCATAGCCCAGGGCATCGCCCTGGGTGAGAGGCATACAGCAAACGAGTAGTGCTTTTGCACTTTCAGCGCGTTCTTCTCACATGCTCCTTACCCCAAGGCGTTGCCTTGGGCTGTTAGCTGCTGCCCCGTCGGGGCGTTTTGCGTCAACTGTAATATTATTGCCTATCTCTTATCTCTGTCAAAGACCATCTTTGACAGCGCCATTGCATAGCTTTGACCTTCTCATTGCATAGCTTTGCCTACACCGAATCAGGGGAAAGACAACCAATCGTGACAAAATGACAAAATGACAATAAGGTTTTGGGTCGTTTTGCACGAAAATGCTCTTGAGGGGTGCTCGGGGGTGATATGGATTTAACATAAATTATATATATTATATTAATATTATATAAATATATTATTACTAATACTATCTCTTACCACCCTCCGTGATGTAAAAGGGGTCTAAATCTAATTGTCATTTTGTCATTTTGTCATTTTCTGAAAAATGGGAGAGTTCGGTGGCCCCTTTTATTTGTTTATCTTTTATCTCTATATCTAAGGCTTGGGCTTCTTCATTCGTAATCGTCGATGACGGAATTCATGAAGTCCATCATGGGCTTGGCGACACGGAAAATCTTCACGGCTTCGGATATCCAACGGTCGCCCTCGAAGAAGGTGTCGGGGACATGGTGCCAGCAGCAATAGTCTTTCATGCGAAGATACTGGATGTACTCGTAGTCGCGGGGGAAGCCGACGGGACACGACTTGAGCATGGTGAGGCCGAAGCCTTTTTCGGAGGCTTTCTCGGGGGTGTTCTCCCCTACTTCGTTGGCCGAATATTCGGGCCATTGTCCTTCGCCTGGCTTGCCGAAGGTCTTGACGAAGGCGGGGTTCTCCACGGCTGCGAGCCACTGGGCGGTGTTGGCCATGATTTCGTTGCGGCAGGCGGTGAGGATGTTGGTGGGGAGCCAATAGCTGCCGGTGGCCAGGAGGCAGTTGCCGGGCTCGAGATGGATGTAGTAGCCGCCGCGCAGGGCCTTCTTGCCTTTCATGCAGATGTAGGCGCCAAGATGGCGTTTGTAGGGCGACTTGTCGGGCGAGAAGCGGGTGTCGCGGTTGAAGCGGTAGACGCAGTCTTTCACTTGCACGTGGGCTATCTCGTCGTCGAACTCGGTGATGGCGGTGATGGCTTGTGCGATGCCGTTGTTGAAGTCTTTTCTCACGGCTTCGTATTCGTCGCGATGCGCCTGGAACCACTCGCGGTTGTTGTTGGCGGCTATCTGGCGCAGGAAATTGAGGATTCGGGTTGAGTTCATGTTGTTTTTTAGGAGTTTGGGAGTTTAGGAGTTTGGGAGTTTGGACATTAGCTTAAGACGCTCTCCCACTCCTCCTAGGGGAGAATTAAACGAAATGGAGTGACTATAGGTTCCTCCCCTAAACAGGGGAGGTTAGGTGGGGTCTCCTTTTATATTATCTTGGGGCAGATTCCCTGGAAGGGGCATTTCTCGCAATGGGGTTTGCGGCTGGTGCAGACGTAGCGGCCATGAAGGAGGAGCCAATGGTGGGCATCGGGGATGTCGTCGGCTGGGATGTTGCGCATGAGCTGCTGCTCTACTTTCAGAGGTGTGTTGGCTGAAGCGGGCACCAAGCCCAGGCGATGGCTCACTCGGAACACATGGGTGTCGACGGCCATGGCGGCACGTCCGAACCACACGGCTTGCATCACGTTGGCCGTCTTGCGCCCCACGCCGGGCAGCCGCACGAGGTTGTCCATATCGGCAGGCACTTCGCCCCCGAAGTCGCTCACCAGCATGCGAGCCATCTCGACCAGATGGCGCGACTTGGAATTGGGATAGCTCACGCTTTTCACGTATTCGAACACGTCTTCAGGCTCGGCCTGGGCCATCTCCTTTGCCGACGGATATCGGGCGAAGAGCGCGGGGGTAACCTGATTGATGCGCTTGTCGGTGCATTGGGCGCTCAGGAGCGTGGCGCAGAGCAGCTGGAAGGCGCTGGAGAATTGTAGCTCGGTGGTGACAACGGGCATCTGCTGGCGGAAGTAGTCCAGTATGTAGGCGTAGCGTTCTTTCTTGGTCATGGCATTCGAAAAACAAAGGCGGGGAATGGAGACGATGCCCCCGGTTCCCCGCCATTCAGATTCATAATATTTGTTTGATTCGCGATTTCTTACTTCTTTGCCGGAGCGGCGGCAGGCTTCTCTGCCTTCTTCACATCGGCGGCAGGCTTGTAGGCCTTGTTGAGTCCGGCAATCACCTCGTTGGTGATGTCGAAAGCCTTGTCGGCATAGAGGAGGTTGTCGCCAGCCTTGCTCAGAATGAGGCTGAACTTCTTGTCCTTGTTGTACTTGGCAAGGAAATGCTGGATGGAGTCGCGCAGGGCAACGTTGTATTTGTCGGTCTCTGACTGGAACTCGTTGCTCAGGCGCTGGTTCAGGTTCTGCAGGTCTACGCTCTGCTTCTGGAGGCTGGCCTGAATGCCTTCAGCCTGCTCGCGAGTGTAGGCGTTCTGCTGCAGCTTCTGCTGGAAATTGGCGGCTGCCTGCTCGAGGGAGCGCTGCTTGTTGGCCAAGGTGTTCTGGATGTTCTGGCCTTTCTTCTGGAGAACCTGCGTATAGTCTTTGCAGAACTGATACTGGGTCATGATGCTGTCGACCTCTACAAAGGCGATTTTCAACTCTGTGGGTGCAGCTTGTTCCGTGGTCTTCGACTTTTGGTCCATCTTGGGAGCCGACTTGTCACACGAGGTCATGGCCACGGTTGCCACAGCAACAACGGCCATTGTGCGGAGAAAGTTTTTCTTGTTCATTTCTTATTATTGTTTTTTTGTTTTGATTTTTCAGATGTTGTTTCTGTTCAATATGCCCTACCCTTCTCGCGTGCCTCGCGGTCCTGATCCATCACGCAATGGATGCCGCGCTCTTTCATGGCCTCGCTGTCGTGAATATGCATCGAGGGGAAGCGGCCATCCTTTTTGAAAATCAGTTTCACGCAGAATAATGCTATGCAAATAGCAATTATTAACACGCTTATCAGCAGAGTTTGAATCATTTTTATTATTTTTGCGTCTGCAAAGTTAATTAATTATTTCAGAATATCACAATAAAAAACCTAAATAAATGAATAAAAACGTATTAAAACCTGCTTGCGTGTTCGAGCAGTTCGCAAAAATCAACGAGATTCCGCGCCCTTCGAAGCGTGAAGAAAAGATGATTGCCTTCCTGAAAGAGTTTGGCGAAAGCCGCGGATTGGCAACAAAAGTGGACGAAACTGGCAACGTGCTGATTTGCAAGCCTGCCACAAAAGGCATGGAGAACCGCGCCACCGTGGTGCTGCAAAGCCACATGGACATGGTGTGCGAGAAACTGGTGGACGTGGAGTTCGATTTCGACCGCGACGCCATTCAGACCTATGTGGACGGAGAATGGCTGAAGGCCAAAGGCACCACGCTGGGTGCCGACGACGGCATTGGATGTGCCATCGAACTGGCTATCCTCGACTCCGACGACATCGAGCATGGCCCGCTAGAGTGTGTCTTCACGCGCGATGAAGAGACGGGCCTGACGGGTGCCGAGGGAATGAAGGCTGGATTCATGACGGGCGACATGCTCATCAACCTCGACTCTGAGGACGAAGGTCAGATTTTCGTCAGCTGTGCCGGAGGCCGCAACACCACAGCCACCTTCCACTTCCGCCGCCAAGCCGCGCCGAAGAACTGGTTCTTTGTGAAGGCTTCGCTGAAAGGACTCGTGGGAGGCCACTCGGGCGACGACATCAACAAGAAGCGCGCCAACGCGTTGAAGGTGCTCTCCCGCTTCCTCTATCAGACTCAGGAGCGCTACGGACTTCGTCTCGCCTCGTTCAACGCCGGCAAGTTGCACAACGCCATTCCGCGCGACGGCGTGATTGTGTTTGCCGTTCCGTTCGAGAAGAAGGAAAACGTGCGTGCCGACTGGAACGTCTTTGTCTCGCAAATCGAAGAGGAATTCCACGTCACCGAGAAGACCATGCAGTTCTCGATGGAGAGTGCCGACAAAGAGTCGGTGCTGCCCATAGAGACGAGCACGCGGCTGGTGCAGGCCATGCAGGCTGTTGACAACGGCGTGTTTGCCATGTGTCAGGACGAGGAAATCGCTTGGCTCGTGGAGACGTCGAACAATGTGGCCAGCATCGTGACCGGCAAGAGCGAAATCAAGGTGGTTTGCTCGCAACGCTCGAACGTGATGAGCGCGCTTGACAACCAGGCTGCCACCATCAAGGCCGTGTTCCAGTTGGCTGGTGCCGACGTGGTGCAAGGCGAAGGCTATCCTGCCTGGAAGATGCGTGCTGACAGCAAACTCACAGCCCTCACCGTGGAGACCTACAAGCGCCTCTTCGGCAAAGACCCGAAGGTGCTGGGCATTCATGCCGGACTGGAGTGCGGACTGTTCTCTGAGAAATATCCCAACCTCGACATGGTGTCGTTTGGCCCCACCCTGCGTGGCGTTCATTCACCTGACGAGCGTCTGCACATTCCCACGGTTCAGATGGTGTGGGACCATCTGCTCGAAATCCTTAAAAACATCCCGAAGAAATGAGACAGATAAAGACAGCCGTCATCGCCTTCCTGGCGGTGATGGCCCTTTCCAGTTGCAATGGTCCGAAGAACGATGCCGAACGGGTGATCAAGGATTTTCTGAAGGAGAATCTGGTGGATGGCGACTTCAAATACTTGGATTTCTCCGACCTCGACTCCACGTTCTACGTCAACGACTCCATCGTCAAAGCGATGCGCGTCATCCACGACACCACCAGCGTGTTCAAAAAAGGTATCAAATATGCCGAGGGACAGGACACTCGCAAGAAGCATTTCGTGCACGTGCACTACAGAGTCGGCGAGAAGAAAATCAGACAAACCTTCTATCTCGACGACCAACTGACTCGAGTGCTCTCGTTCAAGAACGACTGAGCGTTTCAGAAGGGCTAAAGGGTTTAAAGAGGAGTGGATGGGCTTAAAGGGACAAATGAAAAGCTAATGTCCTTTTAAGCCTTTTCACTCCCCTTTATGCCCTTTACGCTATTCTTGAAGAAACCTTTTGTGCGCAGGAAGAAGAGCAATAGGCCGCAAACATGAACGCCCACAACTGCCCAAAAGGCCGAAGCATAGCCGAAATGTTCGGCCAGAAATCCACCCATCAGCACGCCCAAGCCAAGTCCGAGGTCCCAACAGGTGAGCAAGGTGGAGTTGGCTGTGCCGCGCTCGTTGTTGTTGGCCACGCCAATCATCATGTTCTGAAATGCCGGCCACAGGTGTCCGTTGCCCAAGCCGATGAGCAGAGCCGAACCGTAATATCCCACCTCGTGAGGCACTAATATAAATAAGGTGTAGCCAATGGTGGAAATCACGATGCCCTCTGCGGCATTCTGAGTCAGGCGCCCTTTGCGCAAAGCGCTCGCTCCCTGCAACCGCGAGAGAATCAAGCCTAACGCAAGAAGCAGGAAGAAGGTGCCCGTTCCGCTGGTGATGCCCATCACCTCGCGGCCATAAATGGCCAGATAGTTGCTCAACACGCCATAGCAGATGCCGAAACAAATCATGTTCAACCCTATCAGCCAACCTTTCATCAGGAAAAAGCGGTCGAGCGAGATGGCCTTCCGGTCCTTCATCTCCTGCCGATGCTCCATCTTGATGGTGGAATCGATGAAGAAACCGAGGCCGGCAAAAGCAAGCGCAAGCCAGAAAAGCACATCGAAATTGTTGACATAACGATAGACAAAGATGCCCACCGTAGGCGCGATGGCAGTTGCGAGGTTGTTGCCCAAGCCGAAATAGCCAATGCCCTCGTTGCGGCGGCTCGACGGCAAGACGTCAATCACTATCGTGCTGTTGGCAACGGTGGTGGCTCCAAAGGGCACACCGTGCAACGTCCTGACAATGGCAAACAACAGCAAAGTGCTGGCCAGCAGATAGGTGCCGAAGAAAAGGAAATAGAAAAAGAAGGCCACGAGCAGCACTCGTTTGCGAGGGAAACTGTCAACAACATAGCCGCTGAACGGACGTATGAGCAAAGCTGTGAGCGTGTAGCCCGAAAGCACCAGGCCAATCAAGTCCTTCGATGCGTTGAAGTTGTCGCTCAGATATAGCGGAAGCAAGGGCGTGAGCAGATAGAAGGCAAACCACATCGAGAAGTTTGCCGCCATCACTTTCCAATAGTTCGCGTTCCAAAGCTTGTCTTTGCTATCCATCTTTTCCTGTTTTCAGAGCGCAAAAGTAATCATTTCATGGCAATCCAACAAATTTACGAATCTTTTTTTCGTCTTCGACGAGGCGTATTGAAAATAATTCGTATATTTGCAAACAAACGACAACAATCCCAAAAAACAGATACGCATGAAAACTATCGTCCTCGCCCTCGCGCTTACATCCTTGTGTTCCACCACATACGCCCAAACCACCCAAACGGGCGATGAACTCGTGTTCACCACCATCCGCCAGAATCCCATCACACCCGTGAAGAACCAAAACCGGAGCGGCACCTGCTGGGACTATGCCACGCTGGGCTTCGTGGAGAGTGAACTGCTACGCACGAAGGGCAAGCCTTTCGACTTGAGCGAGATGTTTGTGGCCAACAAAGACTATATGGATTGTGCCGAATACCACGTGCGCATGCATGGCCATAGCCGCTTCTCTGAGGGTGGTTCGGCCGATGACGTGTTTGCTGTCATCAGTCGGCACGGCATCTGTCCTGAAACGGCGATGGCACATCCTGGCGAACTCATTGGCGACACGTTGGCCGACTTCACCGAGTTCTTCAGCGCGTTGGAGCCTTACGTGCAATCCATCGCCAAGAGCACCAGCAAACAGCTCACCACACAATGGCGCACGGGAATGCAGGGAATACTCGACGCCTATCTCGGCAAATGCCCCGAGACTTTTGTCTTTGAAGGCAAGGAATACACCCCTCTGTCGTTCGCTCAGATGCTGGGCATCAAGAAAGACAACTACGTGAGCATCACCAGCTTCACCCACCACCCTTTCTACGAGCCGTTCGTGATTGAGGCTCCCTACAAATGGCGCCCTTGCCTGAGCCAGAACGTGCCGATGGACGAGATGATGAGCGTCATCGACAACGCTCTCGAAAAGGGTTATACTGTGGCTTGGGGTGGTGATGTCAGCGAAGACGGTTTCACTCGTCAAGGACTTGCCCTCGCCTGCGACCCCGAAAAAGTGCAAGACCTCACGGGAAGCGATGCTGCACGATGGTTGCAACTCACCCGCCAAGAACGGGCGTCGGCCATCAAGAAGCTGGGCGTGCGGACTCCTGAAATCACGCCCACACAAGCCTTGCGCCAAGAACGATTCGACCTGTGGCAGTCCACCTACGACCACGTGATGCTTATCTACGGATTGGCACGCGACCAGAACGGGCGCGAATACTACATGGTGAAAAACTCATGGGGCGACACAGGCGACTATCACGGCATTTGGTATATGTCGAAAAACTATATCGCCCTGAACACCACCTACATCTTCCTGCACAAAGATGCCATCAGCCCAGCCATTCGGAAAAAACTGAAAATACAATAACAACTGGATAGAACGAAACAAGAGAGAGGGAGCCATATGCGCTTCCTCTTTCTCATTTGTGGCCTTTGACCTCCTCATTTGCGACCTTTGACCTCCTCACTTGTGGCATCTAAGAGCCTCACATGTGGCATCTGACAATCTCTCCAAGATGATGATTTGAGAAGCGAGTTTGGACAATTTTTCCACTCATTTCCCCCATTTGTCCACAATGGGGCTTATTGTCCACACATGTTTTGCAATAAAAACAGAAAAGTTATTGCCACCTTTGAATCTATGCTTAACTTTGCATCAGAAAACAACAAGCAAACGAAAATATCAATAACATAACAACACAAAGTTTCACATACGAAAAAGAACGTGAAGCGCACGTTCACAACGAGAAATCAAAAGATGAAAATAACGCTATGAAATCGAACTATCAAACGACAAGAACCTGAAAGTCAACTACTTGGAAACACGCAATAGTAAGGAGGAGTAACCGACTTAATACTCAACTTTTTGATGAAAGACGCAGCACATCACAAGGGGAAACCTTTGTGATGTGTTTGTTTTTTAATCCCACCCTTCGTCATCATCATTCTCCATATATCGGCTCATCCCGTTATCATCCATATCGTCCTCGGATGCTGGGTCAAATCCGCGCATGTTGTCGCTATAGTGCGAAGAGGATGAAAAACGGCTGCTGGTTGCGGATGAAGATTTTTTGTTTGTTGCAGAAGAGAAAGTTGTGCTGCCCTTTTCTGACGCAGAAGCGGGAGATGCGGTTTCCTTCGCCTGCTCTTCCTCAGATGAAGTTTCGTTCTTGGCCGTGTCAGCCAACATTTCCGTTTGCGCGTCTTCCCGTTCCACATCCATATCTGCCGAAGGATATTCCCGTTTGTTCACGTTTGTGCACGACAGAAACAATAGGGCGGTCAGTAGGAATGCTGGATATTTCATATCAGAACAGTTTAATCAGAAAATAATAGATGGCTGCTATAATAGTTATGTTCAATTGCAAAGATACAAAAAGTTTTGAGTTATATGTTTTATTTCGTTGTTTTTTTCTACGGAAGGCGCCTTTTCTACAAAATAAACAAGGTGTTGTCAAAAATGTGTTGTTTTTGGCACACTATTTGCGAGACGACTGGCAGATAACAAAAATACAAAACATACAACTATGCAAAAAGGTAATATCGGGGTGACAACAGAGAACATATTCCCCGTCATCAAAAAGTTTCTCTATAGTGATCATGAAATTTTCCTGCGCGAGATGGTGTCAAATGCTGTTGACGCCACTCAGAAGTTGAAGACCCTGGCCGACCGCGGCGACTTCAAGGGCGAGTTGGGCGACTTGACGGTTTGCGTGAGCCTCGACGAGAAGAAGAAAACGCTGACCTTCAGCGACCGAGGAATCGGCATGACTGAAGAGGAGATTGACAAATACATCAACCAAATCGCCTTCTCGGGTGTTACGGATTTCCTTGACAAATACAAGGATTCTGCCAACGCCATCATCGGACACTTCGGATTGGGTTTCTATTCTTCGTTCATGGTTTCTGAGAAGGTGGAGATTGTTACACGTTCGTACAAGGAAGACGCAAAAGCTGTGCGTTGGACATGCGACGGAAGCCCCGAATTCACCATCGAAGATGCTGAGCGTGACGACCGTGGAACCGACATCATTCTGCATATTGCCGACGATTGCAAGGAATTCCTTGAGAAGCAGAAGATTCAGGACCTGCTGAACAAATATTGCAAGTTTGTGGCCGTGCCCGTCAGCTTCGGCAAGAAGCAGGAATGGAAAGACGGCAAGATGCAGGATACGGAAGAGGACAACATCATTAATGGCGTGGAACCGTTGTGGACAAAGACTCCTTCAACGCTGAAGGACGAGGACTACAAGCAATTCTACAAGACCCTCTACCCCATGCAGGATGAGCCGTTGTTCTGGATTCACCTGAATGTGGACTACCCCTTCAACCTCACGGGTATCCTCTATTTCCCCCGCATCCAGTCGAACATCGACTTGCAGAAGAACAAAATCCAGCTCTATTGCAACCAAGTGTTTGTCACCGACCAGGTGGAGGGAATCGTTCCTGAGTTCCTCACCCTGTTGCATGGTGTAATTGACTCGCCCGACATTCCGCTGAACGTGTCGCGTTCATACTTGCAGAGTGATGCCAATGTGAAGAAAATTTCAACTTATATCACGAAGAAAGTGGCAGACCGATTGAAGAGCATCTTCAACGAAAACCGCAAGGAATACGAGGAAAAGTGGGATGACCTGAAAATTTTCATCAACTATGGAATGCTGACGCAAGACGACTTCTACGATCGCGCCAAGGACTTTGCCCTGCTGAAAGATGTTGATGGCAAGTACTTCACCTTCGAGGAATACAAGACGCTCATCAAGGGCGAGCAAACCGACAAGGACGGCAACCTGATTTACCTCTATGCCAACAACAAGGAGGAGGAATACAGCTATATCGAGACAGCCAAGCAGAAGGGCTATAGCGTGTTGCTCTTCGATGGCCAGCTGGATACGCCTGTGGCACAGATGCTGGAGCAGAAGTTCGAGAAGTCGAGATTCACCCGTGTTGACGGCGACATTATCGACCGCTTGATTGTGAAAGAAGATGCCAAGAAAACTGAACTGAGCGAAGAGCAAACTGACAGTTTGTCACAAGTCTTCAAATCGCAGATGCCAAAGATGGACAAGACGGAGTTCACCGTTGAGGTGCAGTCGCTGGGCGAGCAGATGCAACCTGTGGTCATCACTCAGAGCGAATATATGCGCCGTATGAAGGACATGAGCCGCTATCAGAGCGGTATGGGATTCTACGCCCAAATGCCCGACATGTACACCATCGTGCTTAACGCCGATCATGAATTGGTGAAGAAAGTGCTTGCTGACACCGAAGCCAACACCACCGAGGCTTTGAAGCCTATCCTGAGCGAATTGAAAGGCCAAGAGGCTCGTTTGGCTGCCATCCGTCAGGTGCAGGACAAGAAGAAATACGACGAACTGACACAAGAGGAGAAGGACGACAAGGCCAACACAGAGAAGGCCGTACAGGAGCAAAAGGACAAGAAGAACAACGTGCTGGCCGACTATGCAAAAGGAAACAGTATCGTCCATCAACTCATCGACTTGGCCCTGTTGCAGAACGGCATGCTGAAAGGCGCTGCCCTTGACGCCTTCCTGAAGCGCTCGGTTGAGTTAATCAAATAATTGAAGGATTGCTTGACCAGTAGCAGCTGGCCATACACATAAAAGAAAGAAGTTAGAAGGAGATTTCCCTCTAACTTCTTTTTGTTTTATATCCTTGATGTGGAAACGGACAAGTAGAAACCTTGTTAGTTTCTATACACCCAAACGAGCCTCAACCACATTCACCACATAGTCGCCCAGTTTCTCACATTCGTTCACCAAGTCGGTATACATCGTGCCTACGGCATAATCGTATTGATGGTCGTTCACGGCTTGTATGTTCTCGGCCTTCAAACTGTTGCGCTTTGCATTGATTTCGTCTTCAATACGCATGGTCTCATCGATGTTGAAGTCTTCACGACGGCCTTTCATCACGCGGTTCATCTGCGTCAGAGCATCATCAGACAACTGCATCATAGCACGCAGGTCTTCGTATTGGCGCTCAGTGAAATTCTTGCCTGAAGTTTGCTTGCGATTCATCGTGCGAGCCAAGTTGAAGCAAGCATCACCAATACTCTCAATCTCGCTAATCTGACGCATCATCTGGCGAATCTTGGCCTTCGTGTCATCAGACAGATGGGCGTCACTCACCTGTTCAAGATAACGGGCAATCTCTATTTCCATATTGTCGGATATGCCTTCATACTTCTCTATCCGCTCATACAGCTTCCCAAACTCGTCCTTTGCATTCTCTTTGGTTGTGAGTTCCAACAAATCGCGAGTCATGCCATACATGCGCTGGATGCGCTCGGCAAAAAGGGTGATTTCCTTCTGAGCCTGAAGCACAGAGATTTCCGGAGTTTTCATCAAGCCACCATGAATATAGCGTAGGCGCTCATCCTCCTCGGCATCATCCTTCTTTTGCTTGATGACCCGACATACCAACTTCTCAATTTGAGGGATAAACCAAATCAAGATGCCGGTATTCACCAAATTGAAACAGGTGTGGAAGGCTGCCAATACGAAACTCAACTTGGCGGCATTTGCCAAAAATGCGTCTTGTCCGGCAGTTTCTTTGGTCATATTCACATCGAATCCCACAAGCCCGCAAACCATATCTACAAACGGGCGGAAACAAAGCAGAATCCAGAAGACACCAAACAAGTTGAAGAACATGTGTGCAAAGGCCGCACGCCGAGCTTGTGTTCCCGCAGAAAGAGCCACAATATTTGAAGTCACCGTCGTACCAATATTCTCGCCCATCACCAATGCTATGCCTTGATAAATGGGCAACACGCCACTTGAACAAAGAATCATCGTGATGGCCATCACGGCAGCCGAAGACTGTACACACATGGTCAGCACGCCACCTATGACCAAGAAAATGATGGTTGTGAGGAAACTTTGCGGATCAAAACTGGTGAAGAACGACAAGAGCGCCTCGTTTTCACCCAGCCTCATATCAATACCCGTCTGGCGAAGCGTACCAAGACCGAGGAGCATGAAGGCAAGACCATAGATGAAATCGCCCACCGTTCGCCTCTTCTTGTTATAGATAAGGATGATGGCGATGAAGAATGCCGGATACACAAAGTTGGTGACATTGAATGTCGTGAACGTTGACATAATCCAAGCCGTCAGCGTAGTTCCGATATTGGCACCCATAATCACACTTATGGCTTGGGCCAACGTCAGCAATCCAGCGCTGACAAAAGAGACGGTCATCACCGTGGTTGCCGTAGATGACTGAACGGCAGCCGTTACAAAGACGCCTGTCAGCATGCCCGTAAAACGGTTGGTGGTCATGGCACCGAGCACGTGTCGCAACTGGGGACCCGCCAACTTCTGCAAAGCATCACTCATGGTTTTCATACCATACATCAGAAGTGCCAAAGAGCCCAGCATCTTCAACACCACCATCAAATAACCTTGTGTTGATTCCATTGTTAGAGCGATTAGGTGAAAAATGTGATTATCGGCAAAGATACAAAAAAAACTTTATATATCAAAGAATTATGCATTATGATTGCGTTGCGCCTTGCGAAAAAATTCATCACCAAAGTTTTTTGCAAAAAAACAACTAAAGAATTTGGTCAATTCGGAAAAACATTGTACCTTTGCAGTCGCTTAATCGGAAAAGTCGGTTCCGTAGCTCAACTGAATAGAGCATCTGACTACGGATCAGAAGGTTGTGGGTTTGAATCCCGCCGGAATCACTTCAAGGTGAAAGCACTTATAAAATACGGATGGTTCCGTAGCTCAACTGAATAGAGCATCTGACTACGGATCAGAAGGTTGTGGGTTTGAATCCCGCCGGAATCACGAAAGAAAGAGATGGACAAGAGCAAGTTTATTTGCTGATTGTTCATCTTTTTCTTTTGATGATTAGCCTGTGGCAGGGACAGGGATATACAATCCCGCCGGAATCACGAAAAAGAGCTTCGCCCAAATAGGTGAAGCTCTTTTCTTTTATCATCTTTCCGCTTGGTTTCAAGCCTTCAGCGAATCCTGGTACCAATCGAAGAGTTTCTTGACACCATCTTCAATTTCCACGCTATGCGTCCAACCAAGACGATGCAACTTGGAAACATCAATCAACTTGCGAGGTGTGCCGTCAGGTTTCGAGGCATCGAACTCAACAACACCCTTGAAACCAACAGTCTCAACCACCAACTGCGAGAGCTCGCGAATGGTGAGTTCCTTACCTGTTCCCACATTGATGTGGCAATTGCGAATCTCGCCCAACGAAGGAATGGCACCACCGCGTCCTTCACTATTGTTGCGATCGACTGCGCCAGAGGCACTTGCGCCATAATGAACGCTTGAATACTTCTCAATACCGATGACATCGCTGAAGTCCACATTCAGCAACACATGCACCGAAGCGTCAGCCATGTCCTCACTCCAAAGGAACTCGCGAAGCGGCGTTCCTGTGCCCCACAACACCACTTTGTTGTCGTAAATGCCATAGAAAGCCAAAGCCTCGAGAATATCCTCTTCACTAGCCGAGCCGCCAACAGTAAGTTTCTGTTCTCCTTTCTTGAACTGCACCGGACGCTTGTCCATATCGCGGCGTATAGCCGTCCAATCGCCATCGTGGATGAGCTTGGCCAGATAGATTTTCCGCATCATGGCGGGCATCACATGCGAGTTCTCCAAATGGAAGTTGTCGTTCGGGCCATACAGATTGGTAGGCATCACAGCAATATAGTTGGTTCCATATTGCAGATTGTAGCTCTCACACATCTTCAGACCTGCAATCTTGGCTATGGCATATTCCTCATTGGTATATTCCAAAGGCGAAGTCAGCAGACAATCTTCTGTCATGGGTTGTGGTGCATTCTTGGGATAAATGCACGTGGAACCCAGGAAGAGCAATCGTTGTACGCCATGCTTGTAGGCCTCGCCAATAACGTTGCACTGCATCATCATGTTCTGCATAATGAAATCAGCACGATAGAGCGAATTGGCCATGATGCCACCCACGAAAGCGGCAGCCAAAACAACGGCATCAGGACGTTCTTCGTCAAAGAAACGGCGCACAGCCAACTGGTCAGTCAAGTCGAGTTCACGATGGGTGCGACCCACGAGATTGGTATAGCCGCGCTTTAGCAAATTGTTCCATATGGCCGACCCTACCAATCCGCGATGACCAGCCACATATATCTTCGCGTTTTTATCTAACATATCCGCTTAACGTAAAGTCATTCAGGAACTTGTGCCTTCAAATAGAGTTTGCGAACAAACCTCATGTCGTGCTCAATCATGATCTTCACCAACTCCTCGAACGTGGTCTTGCGAGGATTCCATCCCAACGTTTCTTTCGCCTTTGTCGGGTCTCCAAGAAGCTGATCAACTTCAGCAGGACGGAAGTATTTTGGATCGACTTCAACAAGTGCCTTACCCGTCTTCTTGTCGTATCCTTTTTCATCAACTCCTTCACCACGCCACTCGAGCTCGATGCCCACATGATGGAACGCCAATGTGGCAAACTCGCGCACGGTGTGATATTCGCCTGTAGCAATAACGAAATCATCTGGCTCGGGCTGCTGGAGGATGAGCCACATGCACTCCACATAGTCCTTGGCGTATCCCCAGTCGCGCAACGAATTCAGGTTGCCCAAATAGAGTTTGTCTTGGAATCCTTGGGCGATGCGGGCGGCTGCCAACGTGATTTTGCGGGTGACAAAATTCTCTCCGCGGCGCTCACTCTCGTGGTTGAACAAGATGCCGTTGCAGCAATACATGCCATAGCTCTCGCGATAGTTCTTCATAATCCAGAAACCATACAACTTGGCCACCGAATACGGCGAACGGGGATAGAAGGGTGTGGTCTCCTTCTGAGGAACCTCCTGCACCTTACCATAAAGCTCAGATGTGCTGGCTTGATAGATGCGGCACTCTTTTTCTATACCCACGATGCGAACAGCCTCCAACAAGCGGAGCACGCCCACAGCATCGGTGTCGGCTGTATATTCAGGCACATCGAACGAAACCTTCACATGGCTCTGAGCCGCCAGATTGTAGATCTCTGTAGGGCGCACCTCGCCGATGATGCGAATGAGCGAAGAGGAGTCGGTCATATCAGCCCAATGGAGATTCACCAAGCGAGCCTTCTTCATGTCGCGTACCCACTCGTCAAGGTACAAATGCTCGATTCTACCCGTGTTGAACGAACTGCTGCGGCGCAACAAGCCGTGCACCTCATAGCCTTTCCCAATCAAAAACTCTGCCAGATAAGAACCGTCTTGGCCTGTGATACCTGTTATAAGAGCAACTTTTCTTTCTTCCATCAATCTATATTTTTGTTTTAATCTTGTCAATTGCAAATTGCTAATTGTCAATTGTTAATTGTTAATTGTCAATTGTCCCCTACTCTCCGCTGAACTGCTTGATTCGCTGTTCTTCCGAGAGTTTGCAAATGAGCAGCATGCCGTCTTTTTCGGCCACAATGTAATCATCGAGCCCCTGCACAACCACCTTGCGCTCACCTGTAGTGTGCACGATGCAATTATGCGAATCGAACATCGTGATGTTGGGACCTATGCAACTGTTGCCATACAAGTCGCGTTTGGTCTGAGCCAACAGCGAACCCCATGTGCCCAAGTCGCTCCATCCGAAATCGGCAGGACACACAAAAATCTCTTCGGCCTTCTCCATGATGGCATAGTCCACCGAGATATTCTCGCACTCAGGATAGAGTTTGTCTATCATCGCCTGTTCCTGGTCAGTGCCATAAACATCCATCAAGCCTTCGAAAACCTTGCTGAGGGCGGGCTGATAGACACGGAAAGCATTCACGATGGTACTCACACTCCAAATGAAAATGCCCGCATTCCAGAAGTAATTGTTTTGCTGGATATACATCTTCGCCGTATCCAGATCGGGCTTCTCACGGAACGAGTCAACGCGATAGATTTCCTTGTTGCGTGGCGAACTGGTGCTCAAATCAGCCTGTATGTAACCATAGCCCGTCTCTGGACGGTTGGGCTTCATGCCAAGCGTGACAATAGCATCGGTTTCGCTCGTGAACTTCAGGCACGATTTCACCACACGCCTGAACTCGCCATCATCAGCCACAATATGGTCGCTCGGAGTCACAACAATGTTGGCCTTCGGGTCTTGCGACTTGATGCGCCAACTCACGTAGGCAATGCAAGGAGCCGTATTACGGCGGCAAGGCTCGCATAGGATGTTGCCCACAGGAACTTCAGGCAGCTGTTCCTTCACCAATTCAAAATACTTCTGATTGGTGACAATCCACACATTTTCGGGAGCACAAATGCCCTTGAAGCGATCGAGAGTGAGTTGAAGCAGCGAACGCCCGACTCCCAACACATCGATAAATTGTTTAGGCCGCTCCGTTGTGCTCATGGGCCAAAAACGGCTGCCCACTCCACCGGCCATAATCACTAAATGGTTGATAACTCGTGCCATAAAGAACCTTGTTTTTTGAATATTTAGAATATTTGGCAAAATTACGAATTTTTATCCATTCTCGAAAATTATTTCACCGTTTTTTATTGACCCAAATACAAAAGCGTCCCAACGTCCCATCGTCCCACGTCCCATTAAGGTGGTTCAATACATACAAACCGGAAAAAAGAGGAAATTGGATGTTAAAATAATATAATATATAATAATATATAATAATAATATATATACTATATTACTATCTTTTCTCCCCTGCACATGCCGAAGCACCTTAATGGGACGTGGGACGATGGGACGTTGGGACGTTTGCTGGCGAAGCAAGTTTTCCACGCAATTCCCTCCATTTATATAAACCATTGATAATCAGTGGATTTTGCAAAATCAAGTCTTGCCAAGAAACGAGATACTTGATCGAGGAAGATGGAGAAAAAAGTTTATGGGAAGCAAAAGAGGTGTTTTGAAGTGGTTAAAGATGGCCTTTAATGTGGTCAGAGATGGCCTTTAATGTGGTCAGAGATGGCCTTTGAGCGGGTCAAAAGCCCTCTTTCATCGTGTTAAAGGCCACAAATGACGATGTCAGAGGGGGTGAATGATGGGGTTGCTCAATCGAACAGCGAAAGAGACAAATCTACGCTTGTATTTTGGGGTGTTTCGGGCTCATCATCATGTTGCTCGCTGAACTGCAACATCAATTCCCTACCCTCTTGTGACTCCGTGTTCAGCCGATAGACACCACGCACAGGCGTTCGCTCTACAACCGAGTTGGGGTCTTTGGAATTACGCAACAGGAACTGGGAGACATAGGCGTGCACATCCTCGAAGGCAATGGGCGTGAACAGCGAATTGTGCGCATTGTACACATGACGCGAGAGTTTCTGTACAGAAATCCCCGTGCTGCCTGCCTCGGTGAGAACCTTGAATATCTCCTTGTCGTATTCCATTCAATATGAGTGATGGGCGTTAAGAAACAAAAAGGAGAGCTGAAATCAAAAAGACCCTCAGCTCTCCTCTCTCGTATTCTCTAACTTGATTAAGCCAATGCGATGAGGTTGTTTTCTCCCTTCACTTTGCCTTCTTTCAGAAGCCAGCCAATTCCCAGGTAAGCCTCTTCAGCGGTGATCTTTGCTGCTTTGGCGATTTCTGCTACGCTCAGAGCCTTTTCGGCTGCTGCCAGTGCGTTGTAAACGTCACCTGCGCGGAAACCTACGCTTTCAGCATTCACTACTACTTCAACCTTCTTGGCTGCTGCCTTCTTTGCAGGAGCCTTCTTCTCAGCCACTGCCTTCTTTGCAGGTGCCTTCTTCTCAGCTGCTGCCTTTGTAGCGGTAGCCTTTGTTGTTGCTTTCTTTTCTGCCATAATTTTAGTAAAACAATTTTTAATGAACGATTGAGTTTTTTGTATCAATCTTTATTTTCGCTGCAAAATTACTGCTAATTTCTTAAACTGTCTAATTTTTTGACAAAAAACTGAAGGCAAAAAACTGTTTTCGCACACAATTACTGATTTTCTTGACTTAAATCAAGGCGTAACTGCAACTCTTCCAACTGTTTAGGGTCTAATTCGCCTGGTGCATCGAGCATCACGTCTCGACCACTATTGTTCTTCGGGAAGGCAATGCAATCGCGAATGCTGTCGAGCCCTGCCATTAATGACACAAAACGATCGAGTCCGAAAGCCAAACCGGCATGAGGCGGAGCACCATACTTGAAAGCGTTGATGAGGAAGCCGAATTGAGCCATTGCACGTTCGGGTGTGAAGCCAAGAATCTGGAACATCTTCTCCTGAAGCTTGCCATCGTGGATACGCAAAGAGCCTCCACCCACTTCCACGCCATTGCATACGAAGTCGTAAGCAACGGCACGAACACGCTCAGGAGCCGTTTCAAGCAAGGGGATGTCTTCGGGGTTAGGCAATGTGAACGGATGGTGTGTGGCCATCAGACGCTGCTCCTCATCGCTCCACTCGAACAATGGGAAGTCAACAATCCACAAGCAAACAAACTTATCCTTATCGCGAAGTCCGAGACGTTCTCCCATCTCAAGGCGGAGCGTGCAGAGCTGCACGCGTGTCTTGTTGGCATTGTCGCCGCTCAAGATGAGCACCAAGTCGCCATCTTTTGCGCCCATAGCCTCTTTCACTTGCGCCCAAACCTCTGGCGTATAGAACTTGTCAATGCTCGATTTCACCGTTCCATCCTCGTTGAACTTCACATAAACCAGACCTTTGGCACCCACCTGCGGACGCTTTACAAAGTCGGTCAGCTGGTCAAGTTGCTTACGGGTATAGTTGGCACAACCTGGCACGCAAATACCTCCAATATATTCGGCTTCGTTGAACACGGGGAACGTTCCTGTGCCCTTCAGTTGGGGCATCAGCTCCACAAACTCCATTCCGAAACGCAAGTCGGGCTTATCGCTTCCAAAGCGGCGCATTGCTTCGTGCCACGTCATGCGTTGAAGGGGCGGAAGTTCCACGCCACGCACCTCCTTGAACAGATGGCGGGCCATGTCTTCAAAGAGCTGGAGCACATCCTCTTGGTCAACAAACGACATCTCGCAATCTATTTGTGTGAATTCGGGCTGGCGGTCGGCACGCAAATCTTCATCACGGAAACACTTGGCAATCTGGAAATAGCGGTCGAAACCACTCACCATCAACAGCTGCTTCAACGTTTGAGGACTTTGCGGAAGCGCGTAGAACTGGCCTGGATTCATGCGGCTGGGCACCACGAAATCGCGGGCACCCTCGGGGGTGGAACCAATCAAAATGGGCGTTTCAACCTCGATGAAGTCCTTCGAATCCAAGAAGTTGCGAATCAAGATGGTCATGCGGTGGCGCAATTCAAGATTCTTACGCACACAATTGCGGCGCAAGTCCAGATAGCGGTACTTCATGCGAATGTCATCGCCGCCATCGGTCTGGTCTTCAATGGTGAACGGTGGTGTCTGGCTCTCGCTCAACACATTCAATTCCTTCACCAGAATCTCAATGTCGCCCGTAGGCATCTTGGGATTCTTGCTCTGGCGCTCGCTCACATCACCTTTCACTTGAATGCAGAACTCGCGTCCTAGTTTGTTGGCACGGTCGCACAATTCCTTGTCCGTAGCCTCGTTGAACACCAATTGAGTCAATCCATAACGGTCGCGCAAGTCGGCGAATGTCATACCACCCATCTTTCTCACACGCTGAACCCATCCGGCAAGCGTCACGCTCTGACCGGCGTCTGAGAGCCGAAGCTCACCACATGTCTTTGTTCTATACATTCCTTGTAATTCTTTTGTTTTTATACATTTTGCATGCAAAGGTAATAAAAATCTATCACAACGAACGGCTAATCGCGAAAAAATGATGGAAAATGGACAAGTGAAGACCATTTTATTTGCCTTATTCGCGAAAAGTTACTATTTTTGCAGAAGTAATCAACGAACTAACGACTCGCTAAAACATGAAGAAAACATCTCTTGTCTTTTTGCTCTTAGGATTGGCTTTGACCATCTCGGCACAAAACGCCAACGATGTGCTGGCCACCGCCCAGCGTGCAAACAACTATTTCATGGCCAAATATGATGACCCCACCCGCCCAACATTTGTCAAGAAGGTGCGACCCAGCTCGCTTTGGACTCGCGGTGTGTATTATGAAGGACTGATGGCCCTCTATAACATCGACCCACAACACAAATACATCGATTATGCCACCCGATGGGCGGATTTCCATGAATGGACGCCACGCAATGGCGTGAAGACCACTGATGCCGATGACCAATGTTGCGGACAAACCTATATGATGCTGGCCAAAGGCGACAAGGCGAAATTGGCTAAAGTGTTGGAAAACCTCGACAACCAAATGTCAACGGGCAGGCACGATTATTGGACTTGGATTGACGCCATTCAGATGGCTATGCCCCTCTATGCGCAAGCCTACATGCTGACTGGCAACCGCCAATATATGGACTATGCTATGCAATCCTATCGCTGGACACGAAACGAATGTGGAGGCGGCTTATATAATAAGGTGTCGGGCTTCTGGTGGCGCGATAAGGATTTTGTGCCTCCCTACCAAGAAAGCGATGGCCAGCCCTGTTATTGGAGTCGGGGCGATGGATGGGTTTATGCCGCTCTCGTACGCGTTATGCAAACCATTGGGAAGAAAGACAAATACTACAAGGAATTGAAACGCGATTTTCTGGCCATGAGCCAAGCGTTTGCTTCCTGTCAGCGCGAGGACGGCTTCTGGAACTGCTCACTCGTTTCGCCTGTGACTTATGGTGGAAAAGAAACCACAGGCACAAGTCTTTTCCTTTATGGCATGAGTTGGGGCCTGCGCAATGGATTGTTAAAAGAAAAGCAATACCGCCCCATTGTTGACCGCGCTTGGAAGGCTTTACAGAACGAGTGCGTTCATGCCGATGGTTTTCTGGGATATGTACAAGGAACGGGCAAAGAGCCTAAAGATTCACAGCCAGTCACTTACACTCGCGTACCCGATTTTGAAGACTTCGGACTTGGCTGTTTCCTTCTTGGTGCATCAGAATACTATCTGCTTGTCAGCCGGAAATGAGTTGAGGTTGGTTGTGAGACGTTATAAAGATTCTTAAAAAACGGCATAAACTGATACTCACAATAAACAATTATTGTATCTTTGCATCATATTATTAAACCAACATTAAACGAATATGAAGAAAATACTGTTTGTAGCCATCATGCTCATCGCATTTGTTGGCATAGCTTCGGCACAAGAGAAACAAGCTTCTGTCAAGTTCGACAAAGTTACTCATAACTTTGGAACGTTCTCTGAGTCGGACCCCGTTCAGGAATGCACTTTCACTTTCACCAACGCTGGCGAGGCTCCGCTCATCATCAACCAGGCTGTAGCCAGTTGTGGTTGCACCGTTCCCAATTACACCAAAAAGCCCATCATGCCGGGTGAAAAGGGAGAAATCAAAGTGACCTACAACGGAAAAGGCAAGTTCCCCGGACACTTCAAGAAGACCGTCACCGTACGCACAAACGGCAATCCTGAACTGACGCGCCTCTATATTGAAGGCGAAATGACTGAAGCAAACTAAAAGTGAAATTTTCCTCCCCCGTGTGTGATTTCCCATCACACACTCCCCCGCGCGGCAGACGCTCCCCCGTTTGCCGCGCTTCCTTTTTTATGATATCATAGTTCTTGATAAATAAAAGCTATGCTTTCAATCATGGAAAACATAGCTTTCATCTTGTCAAAGCAAAGACTTCTAAATCAATTCCAGCATCTTGCGGTCGGCCTCTGTCCATTTCAGGCTTTCCATCTCTTCACGCGTTAGCCATTTTGCATCGAGATGTTGCAAGAGTTTGAACTCACCCTCGCCACCACGACACCAGTAAGCTGTCAGCCGAATATCGAAATCACGATAAGCGTGCTCCACAGTTCCGATACGCCGACCCACATAGATGTCCCAATCCATCTCTTCCTTGATTTCGCGGACAAGAGCTTCATGATCGCTCTCGCCCTCCTCCACCTTTCCACCTGGGAATTCCCAATGTTCGGAAATATATTTGCGGCGCGAGCGTGTACGCTGCATGCACAAGTATTTGTCGCCTTCTTTCACAACGGCTGCCACCACATTAATGGCCTCTCTTGGAGTTTCTTCTGATTGCTTTTTCATGATTGATGTTGTTTTATTGCACAAATATACAAATTATTTTACATACGAAGCACATCATTACCATTTTTTTTGTATTTTTGCAAAAAATACCAACCATTCGGAAAACTATGGGAGTAGTCATTGGAATCGATGTCGGCATCAGTACAACTAAGATTGTGGGCATCAACGAGACGGGCATTGTTACATCGCCCATTCGAATAAAAGCCACCGACCCTATTACATCACTTTATGGGGCTTTTGGCAAGTATCTTTACGACAATCAAGTCAGCCTGAGCGATGTGGAACAGGTGATGCTTACAGGTGTGGGCAGCGCCTACGTGGAATCATCCATTTATGGATTGCCCACCGCCAAAGCCGAAGAGTTCCTTGCTGACGGATTGGGCGCACGCTATGAAACCAAGCTCGACCGCATGATTGTTGTGAGTATGGGCACTGGCACATCGCTCGTGAAGTGCAATGGAACTGATATCCGCCACATAGGTGGAATCGGCATCGGAGGCGGTACGCTGGCTGGTTTGTCGCGCATCATGCTTAAAACCGACGATATACACCAAGTGGCTGAATTGGCTGAGCATGGAGACATCTCGCGCATCAATGTACTCATTGGTGACATTTCAGCTAAACCTCTTCCTGGTCTTCCAATGGATGCTATTGCCTCTTTGTTTGGAAATGCCACCAGCGACGCATCACGCGAAGATATTGCATTGGGAGTGATGTGGATGGTATTGCAAAGCATCTGCTCGGCTTCCATTCTTTCAGCAATGGGCAGCGATATCAAAGACTTCGTGATGATAGGCAACCTCACACGCCTTCCTCTATGCAAGCGTGTGTTCCCAGCAACCGAAAAGCTCTATGGAGTGAAATTCCATATCCCGTCATACAGTGAATTCTGCACGGCTATTGGAGCCGCACTCTTCTACCTGAATAACAAATAGACAAGAATCTATAAAACCTAACTTGATAACCTTATGACTACAATCTATCGATTCATATTGGCCATAATATTGGGATTGGCCAACATCCCCTCATTTGCTGGTGAGGTGAAATTGTCTACCAGCAAAGCTGTGGGGCAAACCATAACAGTTGCTTTGGATGCAAACATCACAGCATCCATAACATGGGCGGATGGAACGAAAGAGACCTTCCAATCTGATGCAATGCCAAAAGAATTCACAGTTAAATCAACCGAATTCACTATCAGCTCTGACGAGGACATCACTTCACTTTATCTGGCAAACAACGGGCTGACCAGTCTTTCTGTCATTGGCATTAGGGCATCTCTGCAGAGACTCTATTGCCAAGGCAACGAACTAACGGAACTTGATTTAAGCCCGGCAACAAAACTCACGACACTCGATTGCCAAGACAACCAACTCACCTCATTGCGCTTAGGAAGCAAAGTTGTCAGCAATCTTAATTGTGCTGGAAACCAACTGACATCAAATGGTCTGACTGGCGTAAAAGAACTGACCTCGCTCGTTTGCGCAAATAATGAAATGAACGAAATGAAGTACGGTGCCTCTATGGAGAAACTCAAGGTTCTCATTGCACAAGACAACCTACTTGAAGAACTAAACCTCGAAAAGAGCAAAAACCTGAAGAGAATGGTTGCCAGCAACAATAAATTGGCAAACCTTTCCCTCAACTCAGCAGCGCTGGCTGAACTCTTTATCAGTAACAACAAATTGGATACACTTGACATCACAAGCGCGCGGAAATTGGAAGTCATCATTGCCAGCGACAACGAACTGAATCTAATACGTTGGGAACCAGATTGCAGCTCAACCATCAAGTATGCAGGCTTGAACAACAACGCCTTGTTCTTCAATTCTTTGCCCACCATCTACGAGCCAAGACAAAGAGTCTATACACTCGATGCCACCATCACTCCACAACGTCCCTTTAAGATAGAGGAAAACCTGAATGCAAATGAGACCTACGATTGGAAACAACTGCTGATTTACAACGGATGGAACAAGGTGGTGCAAACCGAAGTTTCGTTCATCGATGCCAATGGCACCCAACTTGTTAGTGGGGACGACTACAACTATTCAGCTGGTAAAGTCACCTTTAACAAGCAATTCAACGACATCAAACTGATGGCAACTTCCAGATATTATCCCGATGTTACCCTGACCTCCGAACCTTTCAATGTCAATTCTCCATCGGGCATTCTTTCTTTGGAGAATAATAACAATTCCTCTCTCACCCCGATATATACGCTTTCGGGTATCCGCATCGATGGAAAAGCACCTCAAAAAGGTATTTACATCGTGAAGGGAAAGAAAGTGGTCATCAAATAAAAACTTAATAGTCAAGGAAATATGAAAAACAATAGAATATTTACTGCAATTGCATTCTTCATACTTGCAACGGCATACGGCAACGCACAGTCCTTGCGATTTGATGATGGAAAGGAAAATCTGCCATCCATTATCCTGAGTACCGACTCTGCAGAGATGAATTATAAAGGAGACTTCACATCCGTTGCCGTGGCATCCAACTGCGATTTCAACATTACCAGCAATGCTGATTGGCTGGATGTCAAACAGCCAACTCCCGGGAACATCTCTGTATTCGGCAAATACAACTATCTTGGCACTACCCGATGGGGAACTGTCACTTTCAAATCTAAAGATGGAAAGGCTGAACGAACCTTTACTGTTGGACAGCAACCCAACACGATGAGCACGAACAGCGCAGACCAAAAAATAGCCATCAAGAGCGCTACGGCATCACAATATCAGAGTGGAAATGAAATATCCAAGTCATACGATGGCAACCTTCAAACGATGTACCACTCCCCTTGGGGCAACGGCACTCATTTCCCTGTAACGCTAACCTACAATCTCAACGAGGCTTCTCATGTGGATTACGTCATCTATACTCCCCGACAAGATGGAGCCACTAATGGCAACTTCAAGGTGGTGACCATCCAATACAAAGTTGGCACAGAAGTATCATGGAAAGAATTGAAAACCGTTGACCTCAATGGTAGCAGCAGCGCAAGCCGCATTCAATTTGGAGAAAACGGAATCGACAACATCTCGTCTGTCAGATTCGTCGTGAAAAGTGGAGTTGGAGATAGCGGAGAAGGGTTCGCAGCTTGTGCTGAGATGGCGTTCTACCAAACCAACAAAGCAATAACTGAAGGCCAAAAGGCCATCTTTGCCGATGAACTTTGCTCACAACTCAAGCCTGGCATCACTATTGATGACATCAACCAACTTCAATCCGATGCCATCAAAAGCATGGCTTATCTGCTCTATAACACCCCTGATTACAACACCAAATTCCGTATCAACGAATTCAAGCCCTACAGGCCTGTCATAGACCTGCAATCGGAATTGAAAACCAGCTATCGCTACAACGACCACGAGAATCCAACTGGAATCTTCTTTGAGAAGGGCAACACCTACATCGTCATAGCACAAGGCATAGGTGATGATGCCGTAGGACTGACCATCAGAGGTTTCTCGTCTTCCCAATATCCCGATCCGCAAAGCAGTTCCTATGCACTTGCCAACGGAATCAACATCATCAAGGCTCAGAACAGAGGAAACGGATACATCTCCTACTATACTCCCAACTTCCAAACAGCACCGAAGGTAAAACTCCATTTCTTCAATGGAACCGTCAATGGGTATTTCGACATCACTCGCGGAGACACCAACACTGACTGGCAACAATTACTTGCCAACGCCAAGAGTGACATTATGGATTATGTTGGCGAACGCATTCAAGGAGCCATTCCCGTTTCTGCCCTTAAACAATACTGTCCCACAAAGGGTAAAGAACTCGTAGAACTGTATGACAACATCGTGAAATATGAACACGAAGTCATGGGCATAGACAAATACAACCGCTTCTATGGAAATCACATGGCCATGATATCCGTGAAGCAAAGCGGTGGACTCTATCATGCCAGCAATGATGGTTTCTGCATTCCCATCAACGCCCTTGAACAACCAGTTTCCCAAGATCTCAGCCGATTCGATTTTTGGGGTGCAGGTCACGAATTGGGCCACGTCAATCAAACCAACGGTGTGTTGTGGGTAGGACTCACGGAAGTCACCAATAACATCTATTCCGCTTATGTAGAACATCGGTTACGCCCTGCAGGATACCATCGATTGGAGAACGAAGACGGTGGATTCAGATACTATGACTTCTATGAATACAGCATCCTGAAAGGTGGACAATTCCTCCCATCAGCTCACAACGATGTATTTGTCACGCTCATCCCATTCTGGCAGCTCTTTGTTTACACACACGAAGCTGGCAACACGCCCGATGCATATCCCGCCCTCTTCGAAATCATGCGAACGATGGACCTCAGCAGCATGAACGATGGGCAGAAGCAAGTGAATTTCATGCGTCAATGGTGTCATGTGACAAAGACTAATTTCATACCTTACTTCAAACAAGTGGGAATGTTCAAAACCGTGAATCAGCAAATCAGCGACTACAGTTCACGACAACTGACCATCACGCAGACGATGCTCAACAATCTGGAAAAGGAAATCACCGAAGCCAATTACCCAGAAGCACCGGCAGGACTTGTCTATATCAACATCAACAACAAAGACGCGTTCTCCAACAAGGCTGTTGTGGCCGAAGGAACCCTGAACAGCGGTTGCACCAACAACGGAACGTATATTCGCATCCAGCACCAGAACTGGCCAAACGTAGTAGGATTTGAGACCTACGATGCAGATGGAAATCTACTACACATGACAAACTACGGACGTGGAATTTCCAGTGGAGCCGCAACATACACTGATGTGGTGTGGACAGCCTCAGAAAAGCCGTCGTATATTATGGCAGTCAGCTACGACGGTTCTAAGGTGAAGTGCTATCAGAAATAACCAACAACAAAATGAGAAAAACAATTGCTTATATGTGCCTTGGGCTCATGGCTACAGGTTCCATCCTGACAGCCGGTGCCCAAGGCACTATCGATGACTACCTCCGTGCCTATTCTTTGCAAAAGAAGTTCGGCTCAGACAACGTGTTTGGTATTCCCCAAAACCTCAGATGGAGCTCCCTCCCTACGGGGGAGGGCGGGGGGAGTGGCTGTGAGCTCACCTATTCGGTCAACACCCCTGAAGGTTGGCGATGGGTAGCCTATAATGCCGAGACCAACGAGAAAAATGTATATTCATCGCGTGAAGAGTTTGCGAGCGCACGTGGAATCCCACAACGCCCTGCGCCTACTGCCCAGCATCCAGCATTCACCCCACCCCAACGCCATTGGATGGAAGTGGATGAGGAAGACGGCGGACGTCCTGTGAGATCGCCTGATGGGAAGTGGGACGCCTATATTGAAGACCACAATCTGGTTCTTCACGAAATTGGCAAGCCCTACACAGAAAAACGACAACTCACACAAGACGGGACCATCGGCAACTATTATTCCAATCGCATACTATGGAGCCCTGACAGCCGAAAGATATTTGTATGCAAGCGGCGTGCTGTTGAAAAACGGTTTGTCTATTATGTTGAGTCGGCACCGAAATATGCAGAACAGCCTATTCTTCACAAACAAGAATATGCGAAACCTGGCGATGAACTTCCACAACGCATACCCTGTATCTTCGTTATTGGAGACTCCAACTCTCAACAGCCTACTCCCATCACTCGCCTGATGGCAGACACCACGTTATGTTCCAACCAATATGAGTTGGGATGGTTCGAATGGACCGACGACAGCCGAGAAGTTAGAATGGAGTACAACGCCCGCGGACACAAGGTTTATCGCGTATTGGCTATGAATGCGCAGACAGGTGCCCTGCGAACCATTGTCCAAGAACAATCCGACAAGTTTGTGAACTACAATCGCACTTATCGCCATTATTTCAAGAACACTGGCTCCATCGCCAATCTTCCCCAAGGCGAATATCTCATTTGGATGAGCGAGCGCGACAATTGGAACCATCTCTACTTGTATTCTCTTCAAACGGAAAACAAGAAGAACGCCCGCAAGAAAACCCAATCCCCAACACCTATCACCAGAGGCGCTTGGTGCGTGCGGCGCGTAATCCATGTTGACGACAGCTTAGGCATCATCTATTTCTCAGCCAGCGGTGTCAACAACAACGAAGACCCCTATTTCATACATTATTATAAAATAGGTATAGACGGCAGCAACATGGTTTGTCTGACACCAGAAACCGGAAACCATACTGCACAATTCACCGCTGACCACCGATTCTTTGTAGACACCTACTCACAAGTAGACCAAGCTCCTGTAACCGTTGTACGGCAAGTGAGCGATGGAAAAATCATTCAAACGTTAGAGACTGCCAACATTTCTAATCTGGAAAAAGAAGGTTGGCGAGCACCTGAAGTGTTTGTCGCCCCAGGTCGCGACGGAAAAACGCCCATGTGGGGTATCATCCAGCGGCCCACCAACTTCGACCCTTCACGCAAATACCCCATCATCGAATACATCTATGCGGGTCCTGGAGATGCTTACACACCGAAATCCTTCTCCGCTTTTAATGGGAATATGACCGCTTTGGCCGAACTTGGATTCATCGTTGTTCAACTCGATGGAATGGGAACTTCGTGGCGTGGAAAACAATTTGAGGAGACTTGCTACAAGAACTTGAAAGATGCTGGTTTCCCCGACCGAATTGAATGGATTCGCGCTGCCGCCCGCCAATACCCTTATATGGACATCGACCGCGTGGGAATCTTCGGAGCATCGGCTGGCGGACAGGAATCTTTGACCGCCGTTCTGTTGCATGGCGATTTCTACAAAGCTGCTTATAGCTCTTGCGGATGTCACGACAACCGTATGGACAAGATTTGGTGGAACGAACAATGGATGGGCTATCCCGTTGATTCGAGTTATGTGGAATCGAGCAATGTCTATCACGCAGCCAAGTTGGAGCGCCCGTTGATGCTCGTTGTTGGAGAATTGGACGACAATGTTGACCCGGCCAGCACCATGCAGGTGGTTGACGCACTCGTCAAAGCCAACAAAGAATTCGAACTTGTTGTGCTGCCTGGTGTTCATCACACGATGGGCGAACGATATGGCGAGCACAAACGTTTCGATTTCTTTGTGAAACATCTGCTTGGAGTTGAACCGCCCAAATGGAGCGACTTGGAATAAGCAGATAAGTCCGAAATCAACTTGTCAGCAAATCGGCCATATTTCTGACAAATTGTAAAGCAAAACAGCGGATTAAATAACCGATTTGTTGAATCTTTTTACTTATGGCCCGATTTTCCCATTGATGGCTTTTAAGGCGGTCATTGATGGCTTTTGAGAGGCTCATTTGCCACAAATGAGCCCCTTAAAAGATAGCTGTCATTTTGTCAAATGGATGCTTTTGAAACCGACTCTCTTTTTCGAAGCTTCACAGCCCTCCACGTTTGAAGCAACACACTTGTCAGAATCAGCAAGATGCCAACGTAGAACGAGAAATTCACTTCGCGGGCTTCACCGAAAAAGAGGAATGCCATGAGAATCGTGTAACATGGTTCCAGATTGTACGTCAGGTTCACGGTGAATGCTGACAGACCACGCAAAGCCTGAATCTGAAGCAGATACATGCCCACCGTACAGAACAACGCATGGCAGAGCATCCACCACAAATTGCTCCCATCTGGAATAACAAGTACGGATTGATTGGCTGGAAAGACCATTAGGTAAATCGGAATGATGACCGACACCACAACCAATCCAGCCGCCATCTGATAGAACAACACCGTACGGCTTTTCACGCCCACGCTTACACGCTTGTTCAAAGTGGCATAGAGCGCACAGACAAACGAAGAGACAACACCTATCATGATGCCATATCGGTATTGGGCGTCAAACGAGAAAATAAACAACAGCCCGCAAAGCGTGATGAGCGAGAACACAATCTCTATCCACGACAACCGCCTATGATAGACAACGGGCTCGATGAATGCCGTGAAAAAGCCCACTAAAGAAAAACAGATGACGCCTATAGATACGTTTGATGCCTTGATGGAACCATAGAATAACATCCAATGAAGTCCCAGCAAGGCACCACAACCAGCCAATTGCAGCATTTTACGTGTATTCACACGCGGCAGACCCGTGAAGACCAGCAAAATCATCGATGTGAAGAACATTCGATACCAAACGATATCTACCTCGTTCAACGTGATGAGTTTGCCGAATAGCCCAGTAAAGCCAGCCAGCAATACCGACAAATGAAGCTGGATGAAAGATTTTTTCATCAAGTTCAGAGCACTCCCATCTTACCAATGAACACCAAGGCGATAATGCCGATGACAAGGCTGATGATACCTACGGTCAGTCCGGTCTTGGCCATATCCTTCTGTTGGATGAGACCTGTGGAATAAGCAATGGCGTTTGGAGGTGTTGAGATGGGCAATGCCATAGCACAAGATGCGGCAACAGCAATACCAATGAGCACCGTGCTGGTGCCACCAATAAGACCCAGGCTGTCGCCCATACCCGAGCAAACAACTGTCAGAATGGGAATAAGCAGAGCGGCTGTAGCAGTGTTCGAAATGAAGTTACTCAACGCATAGCATACCAGACAGCTCACGATAAGCACGACAATAGGACTGAGCGAGTCAAAAGGAATGCTCTTCACTGCGTTGTTGGCCAAACCTGTTCCATTCATGGCAAGTCCCAGCGCGAAACCACCGGCCACCATCCAGATGACAGCCCAATCGATGTCTTTCAAATCGTGAGCGGTAATCACGCCCGTGAAAGCAAACACGGCGATGGGCAACATAGCTGTCGTGTTGGCATTCACACCAAGCTGCTTTCCGAATACCCAGAGCAGAATGGTCAAGGCAAAAGTCACAGCAACTACCACCGTGCGCCAGTTATGCTGCACGCTGCCCTCGATATTCAGTTCAATGGTCTTCTTGGTAAAGGGGAAAAACTTGAGAATCACGAACCAGCTGATGAGCAACATGATGATCACAAGCGGAGCCATGAACATCATCCATTGGCCGAACGAGATACCCATGTCGAGCCCAGCAGGATCGTTAAGCACCTTATAAGCGAATGCATTGGGAGGTGTACCGATGGGAGTTCCCATTCCACCGAGGTTGGCACCGATAGGAATAGCCATCGTCAGGGCGATGCGGCCTTTACCATTGGCTGGCAAAGCCTTGAAGACAGGTGTCAGGAACGTCAGCATCATGGCTGCCGTTGCGGTGTTCGAAATGAACATCGAGAAGATACCCGTGATGAGCATGAAGCCCAGCAACACGTTCTCACTCTTCTTTCCAAAAGGCTTGATCATCGTCTTTGCCATCAGCACGTCAAGTCCTGACTTGGTGGCGGCAATAGCCAAAATGAATCCACCGAGGAAGAGGATGATGGTGGGGTCGGCAAAACATGCCATGATACCTACCGAGTCGAGCAGTTGTCCGTATTCACCCTCGCTCCCTTGTAGGAACTTAAATGAAGAGTTACTGACGCAGAACAGCAACACAAAAATAATAGTGACACTCGTGGCCCAGGCGGGAATAGCCTCAGTTAGCCAAAGCAGCACAGCCATCATGAAAACAGCGATAACACGCTGCTGCACAACGGTAAGCCCATCGATTCCAAAACTGTCGATAGGCAGATTCCAAACAATAAGCGTGATGATAGCCGTAACGGCGAACATCAACATCTTCTTTTTACTGAAGTCTCCTGTGAGAGTCTTCTTGACGTTTTCTGCCATTTGTCTTTCTTTATGATTTTTTGTTTTATTGTTTTCGGGGTGCAAAGGTACAAAGAAAAGTCGAAATGAAAAAAAGTTTGAAAGTTGAAAAGTGTAAAACCAACCATCTTTGTTTACATTATTTTTATCGCTTTCTTTTCTTGCTTCAAATTTGCCAACTCGATATGACAAAATCAATAGGTGTTTCTTTTTGCAGTTTCATATATTATGCTTATCTTTGCACCCGCATTGGGTGGACCTTTGCCTTCATGTTTGAAAGATAACGCAGAGGCAAGGCCCTTAAAAGGGAATCAGGTGGAGAACCTGAACTGTCCCGCAGCTGTGAGCAGTCCTTTTGCGAAGTTGAACATGTAAGCCACTGACACGTAATGAGTTGGGAAGGCGTTCTTCTTCAGACTGCAAGTCAGAAGACCTGCCCTGTGTGCACCCTATTTTTTGGAGTGCGTCTCGATACCTCGATGTAAGGAAGAGTGACAAAAACAACATGAAACTATTCAGTGGCCTCATGCTTTCGATGTTGGCCGTTTGCACTTATGCGCAAACGCCAAGCGATTCTGCAACCGTACGCGAGTTGCCGGCTGTTGATGTTTTGGCTGAAAGGGGAATTGGAACAACTTCATCGCTCATGCCTGTCCAACGTCTGAACAAAAACCAGATGCTGCAATTGAACGTTTCAAGCCTGTCTGATGCGCTAAAACACATGGCGGGTATTACCGTGCGCGACTATGGCGGAGCTGGTGGCATGAAGACTGTTTCTGCACGTGGCATCGGCTCCCGTCACACCGCTGTGGCTTATGACGGAATAGCTTTGAGCGATTGCCAATCGGGTGAAATCGATTTATCTCGCTATTCCCTTGAAAATGTGGAACATATGATGCTGACCATTGGCGATGCCGATGACATATTCCGCCCTGCACGAAACATGGCATCAGCGGCTATGTTGGAACTGCAAACACGCCCTTTGCCAACCGAAAATCACTCAACACCCAACACCCATCACCCTCACGAAATGAAAGTGTCAATGGTTTATGGTTCGTGGGGCACAATCTCACCTTCATTCTGGTATGGGCAGAGTCTTGGAAAAGGTTGGTCTGTAGGTGCTTCTGGCGAATACCTCTATGCAGAAAACGACTATCCATTCACGCTCAAAAACGTATCATTAACCACTCGTGAACGCCGAACAAACAGCCGAATGAGCGCTGGCCACGCTGAAACAATGGCCACATGGCATCTTAATGAACTTCACCAAATAGATGCCAAGGCTCACTACAGCGACAACCTGCGCCGACTGCCTGGGATTGTGCATTATTACACCAATCTCAACGATGAACAACTGCACGACCGAAATGCCTTCATGCAGATGCGTTATCGGGGAGCATTTTCCGAAAAATGGCACATGATGGCGAATGCGAAATTCAATTGGGCTGAGAGTGATTATCGGAATCATACGACAGGTAGCGTTGTGGGCGACGCCCAATACTGGCAACGTGAGTGGTACACGTCTGCGGCCGTGCTTTATGAACCCACCCAAGCCTTCTCATTTGACTATTCAGCTGACTACCTGATGAACAGCCTCAACAGTACGATTGGAAACTACGGGCACCCTCATCGCCACACTCTCCTTCAAGCTTTAGCAGCAAAGGCAAAGTTCAATCGATTGACCGCCATCACCCGATTGCTGTCAACCCTCTCCCATCACCCATCATCAAACACCCAACACCTCTCCCCTTCGCTGGCTTTATCCTATCGTATTCTGCCATCCGAAGAATTGCTGTTACGCACTTCTTGGAAGCAAACTTATCGCCTGCCAACGTTCAACGAACTCTATTTCTATCACTTGGGCACCAACGACTTGAAACCAGAGAAAGCCACACAATGGAATCTGGGGTTCACATGGCACCACTCATGGAAGAACAAGACCGAATGCCAGTTGACAACTGACATGTATTATAATAAGGTAACGGACAAGATTGTGGCCATTCCCTTCAACATGTTTGTTTGGCGAATGATGAATTTGGCAAGCGTGGCGGTTTATGGAACTGATGTCACTTTGGAAACATCGTGCCAATTAAACAACCGACACCGGCTCTCGTTGACGGGCAACTACAGTTGGCAACGAGCCGAGAACCGCAGCAATCCACAATCCCCCAACTATCAGTTGCAGATAGCCTATGTTCCACAGCATTCATTCAGCGCGACATTGGCATGGAAGAACCCATGGGCAAACCTCTCTCTTAGTGCTGACGGACAAAGCCATCGATGGGCAACCAACGAGCACTCGCAAGGTACACGCATTGCTGGATTCGTTGAATTCGATATTGGCACGTGGCGGTCATTTGCATGGAATAGGCACAAGTTCACCCTCAGGGCATCTGTGCGTAACCTGCTTGACAAGCAATACGATATCGTTGCCCATTATCCCATGCCTGGGCGTTCATGGCGATTGCAACTGACCATAGAATAAAAGGAATCATTATAATCACGATTATCCAATCATTAACAACAATAACAAAAAAGAAAAAATGAAAAAGCAATTCAAAACTTGCGTCTGCCTCCTTGCTGGCGCATTGCTGTTCGCCGCATGTAGCGACGACGATGAAAAGAATGTACGCGAAGAAGTAACTGTCGCCGATGGTGTGTTCATCCTCAACGAAGGCAGCTATTTCAGTAAGATTGACGGCTCGCTCGACTACTTGGACTACACCACAGGGACCGTTTCTCGCAATGTCTTCAAGAACAAGAACGGCCGCTCTCTGGGTGGAACGCCTAACAACGCAGTTGTCTGTGGAAGCAAGATGTACATCACCACAGCCGATGAAAACCGCGTGGAAGTGGTAGACGCACGTTCTATGAAAGCCTACAGCCCCATCAACATTGTCACACCACGCGAAGTCTGCACAGATGGTGCGGCTGTCTATGTGACCAGTTACGATGGTACCGTTTCTAAAATCGACACCACAGCATTAAAAGTTGTAGCCCAATCCGCTGCCATCGGCGATGCCTTAGAGGGCATTACCGCAATGGGAGGCTACCTCTACGTATGCAACGCATGGAAAAACTTGGGCGGCTACAGCTATGAGTACCATACCAATGTGGTGAAACTGCAAGCTAGCGACCTCTCGAAAGTGAAGGACATCACCGTGGCAGCTAACCCCAACCAAATCCTCAACGATGGCACCAACATCTATCTGGCCTGTTGGGGAAACTATGCTGACGTACAGGCAACGGTGCAACGCATTGATGCCAATGATCAAGTAACCACGCTCACCAATGGTAGGATGATAGCCTTGGACAAAGCAAACGATTTGCTCTACATCATTAACACCACTTATGATGAGAACTGGGCAGAGAAAAACAACTACAATGTATACGACTTGAAGACAGGTAAAGAGCGCAACTTTACACAAGGCTCAGAGGTATTCAGTCCTGTCGCCATCGGTGTAGATCCCACAATGGGCGATGTCTTCATCACTTCATATAGTGAAAGTGAAGATTACAAAGGCTCAGCCAGCTATACCACCGATGGCTTTGTGGTTCGCTACTCCACCACAGGAACCTTCCTCAACAAATATACTTGTGGCGTAGGTCCCGGCACATTGGTATTCGCCCATCACAAGGAACTAAAATAATTGATAGTTAACCATTAAGTATTGACAATTGACAATAAGAGAATTGTGAATTGATAATTGCAAATTGTGAATGAAAGAATCGGGGCAACCAGCAAACATGCTGATTGCCCCGATTTCTTATGAGATAAAAGTGTGATTACTTCACCACAACCTTCTTACCATTCACGATGAACACGCCCTTCTGAGCCTTGCCCACCTTCTGGCCTTGCAGGTTGTAAACGTCCTTAGCAACATCAGCATTCTCGCTTCCAACATTTGTGATGCCTGTAGGAACATCTTGCTTGGAGAGCAGAGTAATGTCACACAGCGAAGCCCACTGATAATTGGTTTTACCCTCAACCTCAAGCGTGATGGTCACACTCTTCTGTTCACTCAGCGAGATGGGGAGATAACGCCACTCCCATCCAAAACCATTACCATTGTTCACAAAGTCGCCTTCGCCGAAATTGGCATCACCATTTATGTCAATACCCTTAGTGCTTGCACCATTATGAGGCAGAGCCACCTCGGTAGACGTCTCTGAACTATACATCTTACCAACAGTATTTTCAGATGCACGAGCAGCTACCTTCACCATATAGTCGCCAGCAGGTAATGTGACGGTTTTCTCAAAGAGAATCGCCCATGCAGATGCGCCCCAACCAGCACCAGCCTGCTCATAATAAGTCTTGGGACTTCCGCTCCAGTGCTCATTCTCATTAGTGCCATAATAAGCTTCCTCTCCATTCACTGTTGCCGAAGAATCCCAATCTGGGAAGTCACCAATCAGTTCAGTTTTGTCATATGTGTAATTGTCTGTCACATACTCATACTCACCTTCCTTCAAAGCCTGAACTGCAGCGATAGCCTCCTCTGCAGTAGTTGGCTCTGCTCCAGTACCACTGCCAATCATCTCGGCAACAGCCTTCTCAGCTATGTATGCGGCATAAGCAGAAGCACTCGAAGAGAATGCGGTCGTAGCAGCTACTATAGCCTCTGTTGCTTCACTGATAGATTCGATGGTAGAACCCTTATCTGCAGCCAAAGCGGCCTCAAGAGCTTCATATTCATCACCAATAGTAACAGTAGGATTCGCGTCCATAGCAGCATTTGCTGCTTCAACTGCCTTATTATATGCAGCCAGTGAAGCTTCTATATTAGGCTTTGCTTGTACCGTATAGTCACCAAAGCTTGCCCATTCATGAGTTTGACGAGCACCAGCCTCAATAGCAATGCTCACTGTGGTCTCACTCGTTAAGGTAAATGGCACATAACGCCATTCCCATCCTGAACCATTGTTGTTGTTTGAGAAGCCTGCAGCATCATCAGCATCGAAACTGGTGGCACCTTCCTTATTAATACCACGGCCTGTATTTCCCTTACTTGGGAAATCATCTACGGATCCTAATACCGTATCACCATCCTTGACAGTAAGACTCATGAAAGCATGGGCGCTCATACGGCCTGCCACTTTCAAAACATATTCACCAGCAGGAAGTGTGATATCCTGACTGAGGCTCATATCCCACGACGTAGCATTCCAACCTTTTCCGTTAGAGTCATCCTGATTCTTATAGTTTCGGGTTGTACCGCTCCAGTGTTCATTATTGAAATTAGCAGCACCACTTTCTGTCCATTCGCCAAGCTCAATAGCTGTAGTATACTCACTGACAACGACCTCATATTCTTCTACCATCATCTGCTCAACTGCTGCAGTTGCCTCTTCAGCAGTTGATGGATTAGTCGCACTAATTCCAAACTGAGCGGCTTTCTCTTTTTCTGCCACGAATGCATCATATGCACTCTTAGCGGAGATGAATGCTTTGGTGGCAGCCACCAATGCTGCTGTAGCCTCTTGATAACCAGCAGCGGTTCCTGGTTCAGCCTTTGCAATCTCGGCATTCAAAGCTGAGAGTTCAGCACCAGTCACATTTTCATAATCATCGTTGTCAACTGCATCCTCTGCAGCGGCAACAGCTTGCTCCCATTCAATCTTGTAGGAAGCAGCCTGTGCAGCATCTATGACATCACCAGCCCCATAATAAGTTAATGACACGTTATCAATACCCATCCAGTTGGCAATAGCTTCAGTCTGTTCCAATCCAATCTCAATAGTGTTGTTTTCAACTACTGTCCAAACCTCATAGAAAGTTGGACTACCAGTTGTCAGATATGTCTTGTCGTTGTTAGCAAATACGTACTGGCTTTCGTTGGGATCTGCTAAATTATTAACAAAGGCAGCAATCTTCAGTTTATAAGTACCATTGGGAATGTTGTTAATAGTCTGATACATCCTATTGACCTGGGCGGCACCATTCCAATTCTCGAAGAAAGGTTTTGTAAAGTCACCGTCCTGATTATTGGCTCTGGCTTGGTTTTGGAAACCACCTGTACAAGTCCAACCACTCACATTGTCGGTAAACGTACCATTAACCACAAAGTCTGTCAATATAGGATCACTTGCTGATGCACCTTCAACTTTTGCAGTGTTTTCGTCTAAAATCTTGTTTCCTGACTCATATGTGATGGTCACACTATCAAAAAAGAGGTGAGGATTGGCGCCCGATCCACTGCCAGTTGATTTATAACCCAAACAGATACGCCCACTTGTTTCTTGGCTGAGAGTGAAAGTAACTTCCAATGTTTTCCATTCATTCACAGTGGGATTGGTTTCTGCAACATACCAATTGGGATTGTCTCCATCGGTAACGAACCCGATATAGCTGGTATTCGATTGAGTACCACTGGCATTGTAAGTGGGGATTGTGATGGTATAAGTGCCAGCAGGAAGATCTACCTCTTGATAGTAATAACCGCCATTTCCCCAAACTGCAAAGAATCCCAATCCAGCTCCGGAATTAGAGCCATCAGGACCAGAAGCTGGAGCAGCCTTGCTGTTACCCTTCATTTCCCATTCAGAGCCATAGGAAAAAACGGCACCTGCTACTCCGCAATTTTCACCACCGTCATTACCTGTAGCTGTCGCAGTACGTTCTATTTCCCAACCTGAGACTTCTTGCATACCATAATACGTTGTGCCATTTTTTTCCATATCATGGCTGTAGCCACAAAGGTGATTATCAATAACAGCAGCGTGAGAGAAGTCGGCATTCGTCAAATACTGTGCCGTGACATCCGTCTGTGCCTTAGCCGTTAAATTAACCCCGATTAGGGTGAGCAAAACAAACAAAAGTCGATAATGTTTCATATACATAAGGTTTTAGTTAATAATGATTATTCGTTCTCTCTTAGTTATCATAGATATATTCGGTGTAAAATTACTGAAAAAAAATGAAACCACACACACTTTTCTCCGATATTTTCTTTTCGCCTCTCCTTTTTTATGAATTTTTGCAAATATGCCTCATACTCTATCAATATAGCGTTCCACTATTCAATAGAACATGGAACATCAGATACACAAACGGGGCAAACAGCCTTGACAGCCATTTGCCCCATTCCATTTTTATCTGCGTATCCTCACCATTGGAGAATGCCAGGTCAATTCATGTTAGAACTCCTCGTCCCAGACGTTCTTAGTACGCGGGAGCGAACTATTGTCTGACGAAAAGCCTTGCTTGGCGCCCTCTTCGAACGTCTCATCATCGATTACCTCGTCAGAAATGCTCACTGCAGCCATCAATTCCTCATCCTTAACTGCAAGCACCTTCAACGTAGGTTTTAAATACAATTCCTTTTTCATATTTGTTACTCCTTTTTTATTTTAAAACAATCTTCTTTCCATTCACGATGTAGACACCCTTCTGGGCGTGGTTCACCTTCTGCCCCTGCAGATTGTAAATATTGCCATTCTGCATGTCAACATCATCAATAGCGTTGATGCCATTAGTCTCACCACCGCCAACGAAGATGGCATCCTTAGCACCTGAAGCGGGAACGTCAATCTTCAGGTAAGCCTTGTTGGCCGAAACTTTAGTAGCTTTGTCGGTCTTAACCTTATAGAAAGCTTCCTTCTTCGGCGTGCCCTGGCGACCAAACACATAATACGTTGTGCTTTCGTTAGAAGTCAGAGACGGTGACTCACTGCCAGTGCCAACAAGTTTATTATCAGAAACATTGGTATAGCTTGCACCAAGGATATAAGCCTGATAAGTTCCCGGCTCAGCCTTCACATACAGACCTGTTCCGGCAGGAGCATCATCAACTTCAACCTCTGTGCCCTCAGCATCGGTAATGATTGCTGCCGTCAAACCTTCAGTGTTCGAGAAGTCAAGTGCATAGTCAGCATTGCTGTAGGTAGTAGCAGTAAAGCCTTCTTTCACAGTAATGTCGACAGACTGAGCTCTGAAGATGGAAACATTAGTCATCCAAGTGTTACCATCGTTAGCAAGTGTCAGCACATAGTTGCCTGCAGCACCAGTAGTGAAGACAACTGAGCCAGTCTTCCATTCTGATGTAGATCCATTTCCTGGGCAAACAACATCTTTAACTCCGTCTTCTCCATTCAGGACTGATACCGTTACCTTATTATTAGAACCGTTCTCGTGTGCACGGTAAACGAAGTTAAGCACATAGACTGTGTTTTCTTTCAGCGGCATGGTGTAAACACCATTCTCACCATACTTCAGCGAACCAGGCTGGTTGTAGTATGCAGTAGCGTAGTCGCCAGCAATGTTAGATTGCATCTGTCCCCATGCATTGGTGCGATTCCAACCCTCAGGATAGTTAGCTCCATCCTGAACAGTTGCGAACATGCCATTGTGAACAGCGTTTACTTCCTCGGTGTTAGGTGTCCAAGCGGCTTCAGTGAGAGCAGATGTAGCATTCTGGACGACTTCCTTCGTGTTGCCATCCTCAGCCTCGGGATTGATAGCCTTGGCAACAGCAAGAGCCTGGAGAGCTGCAACATTGTTGTAAGGTGCATACTCATCAGCATCGAAGCCAAGAGTGTTAGCTTCTGCAGCTGAAATGGCGGCAGCAAGTTCTGCATAGTCGGCGGCATCAGCCATGGGCACCTCAATGGCCTCAAGTTGAACGAGGCGGAAGTTAGAGATGGAGAACCACTCGTGGATGGTATTTGATGAAGCAGTTACAACAATCTCGGCACCAGAACCGTCTGTCTCGAATTCAACAGAAGCATCTCCCCAACCACGGTCAAAGACGTTACCTGTGTTACCTACGTTGGGAAGAGCAACAGAAGCTTCGCCAACTGCCATGGTAAACGTAACATTTGAAGCAGCTCGAGCTTTAGCCGTGAGCAGATACTTACCAGCAGGGACAGTGACAGTCTGCTTCATGGTCGTTGTCCAGGAGTTGGAGCCCCAGTTGCCGCCATCGAAGTAAGAATGGGTATTTGTGCCATCGGCATCTGTCCAAGGCTCGTTGCTGGCGGGATTGTTCTTGTTGCCTGTCCATGTCCAACCGTCGTTGTTGGTAGGATCAGTTGCGTTAGCAATCTTGTCGGTCATGTTGACAGCCCCCTCAACACCCTCGGCAAGAGCGTGGCTCTCGTAGTAGGCACGGAGACCGCTAACAATGGCATTAGCTTTTGCAGTTGCATCGGCAGCATTGGTAGCAGCATCGGCAGCGATGGCCTCAGTCAGAGCTGTCTTCTTTGCTTCGGCAGCATAAGCAAGTTCGGGTACCGTCGTTGCTTTGGCTTTAACGAAGGCATCATAAAAATCCTTAGCTTCAGTGAAGACGCGAGTTGCAGTTTTCAGAGCTTCAGTTGCAGCGTCATAACCATCGGCAGTGGTGGGCTCGTCCTTGGCAATCTCTGCATTCAGGGCTGTACACTCCTCACCAGTAACATTTGCATAGTCCGTATTAGCAACAGCATCCTGAGCTGCAGCAAGAGCTTCATCCCATGCTTTTTTGTGGCCAAGTGCTTCCTTGTCGGCTATATATTGGTCATAAGGGCCACCATAAACAAGTGAGAAATCGTCGATGGCTATCCAGTTTGAATTCAGATTGCCCCAATTGAATGCAACAGTCAGGTCTCCATCTGCTTCAAGATTATAAGTGATTTCATATTCAGTCCAGCTTCCGCTAACTAGAAGAGATTCGTTGTTGACATTCAGGGTGGTTCCGCCATTTTCGGCTTGGTTAGTGTGAACGGTTCCCTTCAGAATGTAGGCACCGGCAGGCATGTTCTTGATGGTTTGAGTAGCATAGCCTGAACCTGTAAGAGCGGATCCTTGCCACTTCTCAACATATCGAGTTGGACGCTCTCCATTCTGCTGATAGCCCATATTATTAAGTGTCCAGCCAGAATCTGCAGTATCGAAACTTCCGTTGATTAGCAGATCTGCAGAAGGATTTGAGAAAGACGATCCCTCAAGTTTCTCTTTGTTGGCTTCAAGCTCTTTTTCATTGCGAGCAGCTTCTTTAGCAGCTTCATATGCTTCGGCATCGACTTCGCCTTCAAAGAGCTGGATGCCAGAAAGGAAAAGATGTTGAGCCTTAGCAGAACCTACATCAGAGCCTTGGTAACCCAATGAGAACTTTCCACTTGTTTCTGCATCAAGAGTGAAAGTAACAAATTCATATTTCCACGTATTGACAGAATATACGGTGGTTGTAGCAAGATGCTCAGTACCGCCATCTTCTATAAAACCTATGAGATTCTTAGTAAATGCAGTGGTTCCTCCGACAGAGTTGTAAACAGCAAGAACCAATGTGTAAGTACCTGCGGGAAGTGTGACATCTTGAGTATATTGGGCGGTTCCACTCCATACTGCAACGACGCCAAGAATATTTCCTTCGGTATCGCCATCTGAGTTTGTAGCAGGGGCTGTGTAACCTGGACCACCAATCCATACGCCAGATCCAAAAGCAACGAGACCTCCAGCACGAGCATCTCCATTAGCAGGAATGTCCCAGTCCTTAACAGCAACTAACTGGCTGTATTGAGTATTGTTACCTGCTGCATCTTTTTGATAGGTACACACACCTACAGTGATTGGAGTACCTTGTGAGAAGTCTGCGTTCGTCAAGTACTTTGCCGTGACATCCTTCTGCGCATTAGCCGTTAGATTCACCCCAACAAGGGCAAGTAACGCCAAGAAAAGTTTTAAATGTTTCATGTAAAATAAATTTAGTTAATAATTATTTTTTGAATATTCATTGTTAGCAGTAGATATGTATATCGAGGCAAAAGTAGTAAAAAATAATTTAAGAGAATGGTTTTTGTCCACAAAAATGATTTTTCAAGGCATAATTTAAGTGTTTTTCACATTATTATATACGTGCAGCCCCCGCCCAACCCTCCCCCCGTAGGGGAGGAGACTGTTGGGTGATGGTGGATGAAAAACCGTCCCCAAGAGGGAGGAAGCAAGACACTAAAGACACTAAAGAACTATAGAACTATAGAACTAAAGAACTAATAAACTTACCAACTAACAAACTAAAGAGCTATCAAATATTGTCAAAATAATTCATAATTTTAGCCCTAAAAAACAGGCGTTTTTTGAAACAAACAAGGTTATTGGCCGAAAAAACGCGAAAAAATGCGATTTTTGTAAGTCGTTGGAAATCAGCACTTTTCATTTTTCTTGCAAATTGTTGGCCAAACAGAGTTATGCTTTGAAGGGCGAAAAGCGATGAAAAGTGGTTGGCAGAGCTATGGTTTGAGGGTGTCACACATAACATCTAAGGGGCTCACATGTATCACCTGAGGGCCTTACACATAACACCTGACGGTGTCAGATGATAGGTGTGACAAAAGGAACGGATGAAAATGAGGATTGCAGAGGCAAAACGAGGGTTCGTTTCACTCTAAAACAAGTGAAAGAGTTGACATGAATTCGTAAAAGAAAATGACAAAAATAAACGGGCTTTCTATAGAAAAAATTGATGAAGTAAACTATACGTTTAAGAGCATCATTTGAACTCGAAAACTCATCTATAAACAAAATACCGGCCGTTTTGCGCCTGACAATACTTCGCTACGAGGTCAAGAATGAACTCAGCATTCTGACGCACACGGGCCTCATCGCCATCGTATCCGTTGATGAGCACAGCCATGCGAGTGGTTTCGAGGGTGATTTTCGTGCGTTCGTTGTCGCTCGTAGGAGTGCCCACTCCACCAATCTCATCACGATAGACGGGAAGGCCCTCGATGTTAATCATGCCTCGACCAATTCCCTCGTAAGGTTCTCCAGCGCGTCCCACTCCCAACGTGAGCGTGTCGCCCACGAACTTAGCGGCATCGAATCCGCCAATGGAATAGCCGAAACGAATGCTGGCGAGGTTGATGAGGTCGACGAGAGTGTCAATCTGATAGAGTTCCTTGCCTTGCAACATACGTCGGATGAGCGCCTCTGAGGCTGGCCGATAGCGCGAAGGGTCTTTGCCACAAGCCTTGTAAACTCGGCGAGTGGCGGCAATGCCCGACATCAGTTTCAACGACTCGGTGGTCAGCTCGGCCTTGTATTGCTCACCAAGAGCCTTGATTTCCTGCCACAATCCAGAGGAGAACGGTGTGTTCACCACGTCGGCCTCCACGCAAGCGCCCACAAAGCCTGGGCACACCTGCTCAATCTCGTTTGACACAATCACTTTCATACTGGGTGCAAAGATACTATTTTTGCTCGAAAACGACAAAACACATTTCAAAAAGTTGGACGTTTGAAATAAAATCGATATATTTGCATACCGAAAAACAAGCATGATGGAAGAACAACTGAGAAGGATGCAAGAGCTGGTTGAAGAACTCAACCGCGCATCAGACGCATATTATAACGGTCGCCAGGAACTGATGACCGACTACGAGTGGGACGCGCGTTTCGACGAACTGAAGCGTCTGGAGGCAGAGACTGGCACCACGCTACCCGACTCGCCCACCAACAACGTGTCGGAAGACAACACTGCCGGGCAGAAAGAGGCTCACGAGTTTGCCGCGCTTTCGTTGGCGAAGACCAAACTGGTGGGCGATGTGGTGAAGTGGGCTGAAGGTCGTCCGATTTGGATTTCGTGGAAGCTCGACGGATTGACCCTTGTGGTGACCTACGACGATGGTCGCTTGCAGAAGGTGGTGACGCGCGGCAACGGCCACATCGGCACCAATATCACGCACTTGGCCAGCGCCATCAACGGCATTCCCGCCACCATCAAGGAGAAAGGGCATACGGTGATTCGCGGTGAGGCCGTCATCTCCTATGACGACTTCGAGCGTTTCCTCATCGAGAGCGGCGAGGATTATGCCAACCCGAGAAACCTGGCATCAGGGTCGTTGTCGCTAAAGGACAACCTTGATGAACTGCGCCGCCGCAACCTCCAATGGATTCCGTTTACGTTGGTGTATTTAGAAGAGAAAAGCCTCACCCCCTACCCCCCTCTCCAGAAGGCGAGGGGGAACACCTCTGGCGAAAGAGAAATGTCTTTGTTTGCTGAGACAGAGGAACCTTCTCTATTTGATCTTCCCCCCAAGGAGGGAGCGAAAGGAACCGTCTCCTGGGGCGAACGAATGGCGTGGCTAGACGAGCAAGGATTCAAAACCGTAGAGCGAGAACTGGTGGAGACACCAACCGCAGAGAATATTCAAGCCGCCATCGACCGTTTTACCGAGCGAGTGACTGGACAAAGCAACCAACAACCTTCACGCTTCCCCTACCCTGTCGACGGCCTTGTGGTGACCTACGACGATACAGCTTATGCACAGACGGGAAGCGTCACAGGGCATCACGCAACCCGCGCCGGCCTTGCCTTCAAATGGCAAGATGAAGCCGCCGAGACCGAACTGGAAGAGATTGAATGGTCGTGTGCCGCCTCTACCATCTCGCCTGTGGCCATTTTCCGACCTGTGGAACTCGAAGGAACCACCGTGAAACGCGCCTCACTCTGCAACATCAGCGAATGCGAGCGGTTGGGCATTGGCGACAAAGGGACACGGCTGAGCATTATCAAAGCCAACAAGATTATACCTAAAGTCATCAAGGTGATTGAAACCGTTGGGCAGTTGCACATTCCCGAGCAATGCCCCGTTTGCCACGAGGCAACGGAAATAGTGGAAAGCGCCACCAGCGGCACACGCACCCTGCATTGCACAAACGCTGCTTGCCCCGCCAAACAACTGAAGAAATACGCCCGATTCGTGTCGAAGGCAGGAATGGACATTGATGGAATCTCCGAACAGACACTCGCCCGATTCATCAACTTGGGTTGGATTGGCGACTTTGCCGACATCTACCAGTTGCGCCAACACATCCGTGATATCTCGTTGCTCGAAGGATTTGGCGAGAAGTCGGCAGCCAACATTATGCGTTCTATAGACAAATCGCGCGAAGCCGACACCCAACGGTTGCTCATCGCTTTGAGCATTCCGAAGTGCGGAGCCGACGTTGCCAAACGGCTGTTGGGCGCCTACACCTTCAACGAACTCGTAGAGACTGCCACCACATGTGAAGACGTTGAGCATTTCGCCCACATCGACGGCATAGGCCCTGAGCGTTCAACGCTGATAGTCAATTGGTTCCGCGATGAGAAAAACAAACAAACACTCAACCGGTTGCTTGAGCAAATCACGCTCAAGGAAACACCTGTGCAACCCATGGGGAAACGATGCGAAGGACTGACGTTCGTCATCACGGGTGACGTGCACCACTACAAGAACCGCAACGAGCTGAAAGCCTATATCGAGAGCCAAGGCGGGCGTGTGAGCGGAAGCGTGAGCGGTGCAACCAGTTTCCTCATCAACAACGACATCACGTCAACATCGGGCAAAAACAAAAAAGCCCAAGAGTTGGGCATTGAGATTATCTCGGAAGACACATTTGTGGAGAGGTTCGGAGAATAAAAAAAGAGAGGTGAGAAGCGCGAACTTCTCACCTCTTATTTCTTTCATCAATCACTTGCTATTGCTTTCAGCAGTTTCTTGAGCGATACTTCGTTGGTCCACGAGAACGACGGCTCGCGCACAATCGCCCAAAACTGGCGCCGCTTGGCTTTTGGCGTGAGGCGCAGCACATCATGGTCGTGAGCGCGAACTGTCTTTCCGCCATAGCTGATGTAATAATAGTTGAGAAGAGGATATTCCACTTGGTCTTGGTCAATCAAGTCCAAAGATGTCGTACTGATTTGGTCGCCGACCTGAATGTTTGTGATTTGCCGATTGTTCAACACCATCCTACGAAAAGTGGGCATGTCTATCACTCGAGCGCAAAACAGCTGTCCAGTACCCACCGAGTCAACGCGGTAAGCCAACACAGAGTCGATGCGATAATAGGTGCGGTCGTCGAATTCAACGCTCTTCAAATTATTCGTGAAAGCCTCTTTAGTTTTTGTTCCACTCTTATAGACTAACGTACTGTTTTTCAAGAAGATATTAGCCAATGGAGTGGAAACATCTTTACCTGTCACCAGATGAATGACAGCCGGTTTGAATTCAGCATATTCAGTCACTCGCCGACTCAAGTTCTGAGCCGACATCACGCCACAGACGAGCATCATGCATGCAGTCAATATGGATTTTTTCATTGTTACATCCTTTATGTTTCTATATATTAAACGAAGTAGACGGGCGTTTGTAAAATACCATTAACATTAATTATGTGTTTGACCGTTTGCCCATCCCCCCTTCTTTTCTTACCGCAGGAAAGGCTTTGAGAGCAATGTCGTTGTCATTAACGGCAAATGAGCTAGTCATTAACGGCAAATGAGCCTGTCATTAGGGGCTTTTGACCGCGTCATTTGGGGCTTCTGACCACGTCATTAGGGGCTTTTGACAAAATGCCCCGACCTACTCTCTCGAGCGATGTCGGGGGTTCTTGCTGCATGCAATTTGCTATGTTTATGACTAACAATGTTTCATTTCTTTTTCAACTCAAAGTCGCAAGCCGAGAACCATTGGCCGAGCCAAGTCTGACCGGTGAACTCAGGATCGGAAGTCAGGCCGTAGCTCACCACCGTGTTGGGCTTCGTAACGACGATGTTGTCGAATTTCAGGCGGTTCCAGCCGTAGCCCTTTCCATCGTTGGCTTTGACAGCCTCTTCCCATTCGTCAGGAAAGTCGGGCGTTCCTTGAGGGCCTTTAGGAATCTGGTCTGGGATTGTGGCAACCATGTGATCAATGGAATCCCTCGCCGCCTGCCATATTCCACCGCCTTCGTTTCCATTTGCGGGGATCTCTATCAACTGTTTCTTTCCATCGACAAGCGTGTAGACAAACGCTCCCGTTCCGTTGGCTCGTGCTGCTACGGTGAGTTCATAGGTTCCGGGCATGAGCGTATCAGAGCGTTCCACGCGATAACGCTGGCGGTGGTGATCATCATAGCTGTCGAGGTAGCGCCTGCCAGCAGAATGGTTAGACATATAATATTCTCCATAAGAAGTCAACCGCCCGTTGCAACCTTCAGCATTCAAGATGTACCAGCCGTTTTCGTTCAAAAAGTCGTATTCGTCATATCTGACTTCCACACCATTGATTGTCACAGGAGCATTACGTTTCTGATGCCAATAATCATCACTGATTTGCGTGAGCATGACTCCAAGACAAACTGCCGTAACCATCGCCACAATCCATAAGACGATAGCGAGTATGCGGTGAAGAACGCTCATGCGCGAGACAAGGCTGTGCACAATACCGTAGGCGGGAATGAATAAAGCCAACAATGCTGCTACCAGGAAACCAAGGAAAAGCGGCATATTACCTTCGAGAATCTTAGCCGTGTACCAATCAAAGAAATAAGGTGCTTGGTCGGGCATATAAATAGCCAACAACGACCATACTATCAGAATTACGCCCGCGCAGAACAAAGATATGGCGAGCATCACCAGCAACACTTTGAAACATGTTGCAAAAAAGTGCATCACACCGTTGAGCATTCTGCGCATCACGCCGCGATGCTTTGGGCGTTCGGCTCGTTCATCAACATTCTGCACCACTTCGTTGGTCAAATTAGCCATATTCACGGGTTTGCCTTGCATTTTCAATTGTTGTTCGGGTGTTTCGGCCTCGGGCATAATCAGCGCAAGAATGATGTAAATCCCAAGGAATACCAGAACGACATTCATGTTGAACAAGACGAACGTGTAATTTCTGCTGAAGAAACTGCCCAAAAACGAGAGCACGAGCATAACCAAAATGATGGCCAACCGCAACTGTGTGGCTTCAATCTCGAAACTGGAGGCCAAACCTGAAACGACTCCCGCAAACATCTTGTCCTTCGGATTGCGGTAGAGGCGACGAGTCTTGAAGAATTCCTTCACGCCCTCTATCCCCTTGTGGCCGTATGGCTGATGATACGCCGACTGCTGATTCGTGTTTCCGTCAGCGTTGGCAGAGTTGCCATCTGCCGATTCAGCGTCGCCCTCCATTTGCTCGGGTTGGCCTACGCGGTTGATGATGTCTTTCACGTGGTCGATGTTCACGGCTTCCACACCACTGGCTTTCAATTCATCGAGCAGTTCGGCTATGCGCTCTTCAATATCGTCGGCAATTTCCTCGCCTCCCTCCTGACGCTTGAAATAGTTGCGCAACGTCTCCATATAGTTGTGCAACAACTCGTAGGCGTCTTCGTCGATGTTGAACAATCGGCCGCAAAGATTGATTGTAATATTCTTTTTCATCTTGTTTATTTGTTTTCGGTTTTCAATAAATTCACGGTGTCTGAAATCTCGCCCCAAGCAGCATCGAGCCCTTGCAGGAATGCTTCGCCCTCGGAAGTGAGGGCATAATACTTGCGTGGCGGCCCCTGAGTGGACTCTTGCCATTCGTAGGAGAGCAGATGGTCGTTCTTCAATCGGGAAAGCAACGGGTAGAGCGTGCCTTCAACAACAAGCAGATGCGCTTCTTTCAGTTGCAGAAGAATGTCGGAAGCATACGACGGTCTGCGCCTGATAAGCAGCAAGACGCAATACTCGAGCATTCCCTTTCGCATCTGCGATTTTGCATTGTCAATGTTCATAATTCTCAATTCTTTTTTTCATTATTTTATTTGTTGGCGTTCAACGTCGGTGCAAAGATAGGTAAAATATTAGTACCTTGCAATACAAAGTACTATAAATGTGAATAGAATTATGATTCTTTAACGAAAGAAGCCGCCACAATCGAATGTGACGGCTTCATAAATTGAATGTTCCTTGATGTTCGCGCTATAAAAGAAAAGAGGCGCTGAAAACCAAAGGAAAAATAGGTTTATCGCTCGTTGATGGGCACGTATTCTTTGCGGTCGAGAATGTTCTTGTAGGCAGGACGAATAATGCGTCTTCCCTCGAAATTGAGTTCCTCAATGCGGTGGGCGGTCCAACCCACGATACGCGCCATTGCGAAGATGGGCGTATAGATTTCCTGAGGCAGACCAATCATCTCGTAGATGAAGCCGCTATAGAAATCGAGGTTGGCACAAGCAGGCTTGCGGCTCTTGCGGAAGTTCATCAGACACTTGATACCTTCTTGCTCGATGAGCTTCAGGAACTCGTACTCCTCTTCCCTGCCCTTCTCTTTTGCCAATTCGCCAGCCAGCTTCTTCAGCTCAACAGCTCGCGGGTCGCTCATCGTGTAGACGGCGTGGCCAATTCCATAGATCAGTCCGCTCTTGTCATAAGCCTCCTTGTTGAGCATCCGGTTCAGATAGACATCAATCTCGTCGATGTTTTTCCAGTCGTTGATTTGCTCTTTCAAGTGGTGGAACATGTTGATGACTTTGATGTTGGCGCCACCATGAAGCGGACCTTTCAACGAACCAATGCCGGCAGCGATAGAGCTGTAGGTGTCGGTGCGGGTTGACGAAGTTACACGAACGGTGAAGGTCGAGTTGTTACCTCCACCATGTTCAGCCTGAATGATGAGCAGCAAATCGAGCATACGAGCGTCGAGTTCCGTATAATCATCGTGCTTCAGCATGAAGAGGAAGTTCTCGGCAATCGACGCACCCTCCTTCGGGTGGCGGATGTGAAGCGAGCGACCTTGCTCAGAGTGGCGGTAGATGTTGTAAGCGTAGGCGATGATAGTGGGGAACTTGGCAATCAGCTCAATCGACTGACGCATCAGATTGTCGCGCGAGATGTCATCGGGATTGGGGTCGAAGGTGTACATTTCAAGCACGCAGCGTGCAAGAATGTTCATGATGTTGGAACCTTCGAGGTCGATGATGTGCACGATGGTGCGATGGTCGAGCGGCATATTCTCGTTGATGAGTTCGCGGAAAGCCTCCAACTCCTCCTCGTCAGGCAGGTTACCCGACAGCAAGAGGTAGGCGATTTCCTCAAATCCGAAACGCTTCTCGCTCAGCAACGGCTCCACGAGGTCGTCGAGTTCATATCCACGATAGAAGAGTTTACCCTGTGTTGGCTGGGGTTTGCCTTCATCGTCAATCTCGTAGCCCACCACATTACCAATGTTGGTCAAGCCCACGAGCACACCGCTACCGTCTTCGTTGCGCAAGCCGCGCTTTACGCCATATTTCTGAAATAATTCGTTGTCAATCTTGCACGAGTTTTTAACCTCGTCACTCAGTTTGTAAATTAAATATTCTTTTTTCATTTTTATTCTATATCACTATATAGCTCTCTTTACTTTGCACTATAGTTCAGTGCACTTCCAGCCTTGAACCAATCAATCTGCGTTTGGTTGTAAGAATGCTCAACGGGGAAGCTCTCCTCGGTTCCATCCTCATGCTTCAGCACGATGGTGAGCGACTTGCCTGGTGTGAAATCCTTCAAACCAATGAGTGAGATGCGGTCGTTCTCCTTCACTTTGTCATAGTCGTCTTTGTTGGCAAATGTCAGGGCAAGCATACCCTGCTTCTTCAGGTTGGTTTCATGAATGCGGGCGAAACTCTTAGCGAGCACCACTCTCACACCCAAGAAGCGAGGCTCCATAGCCGCATGCTCACGGCTGCTTCCTTCGCCGTAGTTGTCTTCAGCCACAACGATGCTTCCCAGATTCTTCTCCTTATAGGCTTTGGCGGCTGTAGAAACTTCCACATATTCGCCCGTGAGCTGGTTCTTCACCTTGTTTGCCTCGCCATTGAACGCATTCACGGCGCCCATCAGCAGATTGTCGGAGATGTTCTGCAGATGACCGCGGAACTTCAACCAAGGACCAGCCATCGAAATGTGGTCGGTGGTGCACTTTCCTTGAGTCTTGATGAGCAGCGGCATGTTGACAAAATCGTTTCCATCCCAAGCGGCAAAAGGCTCCAGACGCTGCAGGCGCTTCGATTCGGGAGCAATCACCACCTCCATGTCAGCATGGTCGGTGGAAGGTGCAATGAAGCCATTGTCTGCCTCAGCAAAGCCCTTCGGTGGGAAGTCGTAGCCCTTCGGAGCATCAAGACGCACGCTGTTGCCATCGCGGTCGGTCAGCGTGTCGGTGATAGGATTGAAGTCGAGCCTTCCGGCAATGGCCAAAGCGGTGGTCAGTTCTGGACTTCCGATGAAAGCAAATGTATTGGGGTTGCCATCAGCACGACGGCGGAAATTGCGGTTGAACGAAGTGACGATGGCGTTCTTGCGTTGCGGATCGTCGGTGTGGCGGTTCCATTGTCCGATACAAGGTCCGCAAGCGTTAGTCATGATGATTGCACCAATGCGCTTGAAATCGTCGAGAATTCCATCGCGTTCGGCAGTTGCGCGAATCTGCTCGCTACCCGGGTTGATAATGAGCTGAGCATGAACGTTGATATTCTTCTCAGCAGCCTGACGGGCAACCGAAGCCGCACGGCACAAATCTTGATAACTGGAGTTGGTGCACGAGCCAATCAATCCCACTTCCACCGTCATCGGATAGTCGTTGGCAGGACCTTTGGCTTTCATCTGCGAGATGGGAGTTGCAGCATCGGGAGTGAAAGGACCATTGAGATGGGGCTCCACCTTCGAGAGGTCGATATCGATAATCTGGTCGTAGAACATCTCGGGGTTAGCATATACTTCAGCATCGGCCTGAAGGTCGGCTGCGTTTTGGCGAGCCATAACAGCCACAGCCTCGCGTCCTGTCTTGCACAGATATTCATCAGCGTTTCTGTCGAAGGGGAAGATGGAACACGTAGCGCCCAATTCAGCACCCATGTTGCAAATCGTAGCCTTACCCGTAGCTGAAAGGCTCTCAAGTCCTTCACCGAAATACTCAAGCACGGCATTCGTTCCGCCTTTCACGGTGAGCAAGCCCAGAATCTGAAGAATCACATCCTTCGGAGTTGCCCATCCGTTCAGTTTACCAGTCAGGCGCACACCAATGAGACGAGGCATCTTCAGCTCCCAAGGTTGAGCCGTGAGCACGTCAACAGCATCTGCGCCGCCCACTCCGACAGCCACCATTCCAAGTCCGCCAGCATTAGGCGTATGCGAGTCAGTACCTACCATCATTCCGCCAGGGAACGCATAGTTTTCGAGCACCACCTGATGAATGATGCCAGCACCGGGACCCCAGAAGCCAATGCCGTATTTCAAAGCCACCGAGCGCAGGAAATCGTACACCTCGCGATTGGTTTCGAGAGCAGCTGGAAGGTCTTTCTCGACACCCACATCAGCACGAATCAAATGGTCGCAATGCACAGAGGCGGGAACTGCCACACGAGCCTTACCGGCATTCATGAACTGCAGCAAAGCCATCTGTGCCGTAGCGTCCTGCATAGCCACACGGTCGGGACGGAACTCCACATAATCAACGCCACGCTTGAAGGGTTTCATGTCTTGGGGTTGATAAAGATGGGCGAACAATACTTTCTCGGTGTAGGTCAATGGGCGGCTAACAGCCTCGCGTGCCACACTCACTTTCTGCGCGTATCCAGCGTAGAAATCTTTCAGCATTTCAATATCCAGGATCATAGTTTATTTTGTTTTTAATTGTTATTATCGCATACAGCCATACAATAGCGGCTGCAAAGTTACTAAAAGTTGTGCTCAAAACAAAGAACAATGCCTTAAAAATGTAATCAGCAACAGTTTGAAGAGAAGAAATGGAACTTCCCTTGCATATTTATTCAGAAATCGTCATGTTTGTTTTGCAACTCCTCAAACACTCCTTTGCAAGCGTCTTCTATCAAATCGAGGGCAAACTCGAAATCGCGTTCGTTGCCATAATAAGGGTCGGGAATGGAACGTTGCCCTTTGTGCGAACGAAAATAGTCGGACAACCGGCGAATCTTCTGGCAATCGTGCTCGCCACGCGCCTTCCTACGCACATCTTCCTCGTTCTCGCTGTCCATCACGAAAATATAGTCAAAACGGTCGAAATCCTCCGTTTTGAACTGGCGGGCGCGACTGTTGAAATCATACCCACGCTTCGCCCCACATTGGCGCATACGGCGGTCGGGCAATTCACCCACATGCCACGAGCCAATGCCAGCCGAGTCAATCTCGTATTCATCGTCCACCCACTTGTCCCACACAATCTTTTTCATCACGCCCTCAGCGGCTGGCGAACGGCAAATGTTGCCCAAACAAATAAACAACAAGCGTTTTTTCATAACGTTAGGATTCAAAAACTAATGATTACCCTTCCTCGGGGTTTGACCGTGCAAAGATAATCATTATTATTATATAATCACGATTCTTGCTCCAATTCTTTCTCGTCGTTGTCGGGTTCCACCACAGGAATGGGCAGGTTGGCGGTTTCTTTCACGCCGAGTTCCTTCAGCTGGTTGGCTTTCTGCACGATGCTCTGGCGCCCCGTGAACGCCTTTTTGTAGGCTTCTTCGTAGTCATGATGAAGTACCTCAAGGTCCTTCCCCACTTTGTCGAAGCGTTTGATGAACTCGCCCACGCGCCTCAACAGTTCCTCAGCCATTCCGAAGACGCGCTTCTGGTTTTCCGTCTGGGCGTATTGACGCCATGCGATTTGTATCATCTTGAGAATGGCCATCAGGTTTTGCTGGCTGGTAATGAACACTTGCTTGTCGAACGCCTCACCCCACAATCGCGGTTCGGTTTGCAGAGCCAGCTGCAGAGCACCCTCGTTGGGCACGAACATGATGACGAAATCGATGGCGTGGCGCGGCGGCTGGACAAAGCTGCTATAGTCTTTCTGCGCCAGGTTGCTCATCTGCGACCGCACGCTTCGCACCAGCTCCTGCGCATAGCGCTGCTTCTGCTGGGAGTCTTCGGTGTTCACGTATAGGTAATACGCCTCAATGGACATTTTCGAGTCGATAATCACATCCTCGTTTTGCGGATAGTGGAGAACCACATCAGGCACCAGGCGCTTGTTGCCGTCGGTGGTGGTGATGACCTGTTGCGTGTCGTAGTCTATTCCTTGGCGGAATCCCTGGCTGTCCAAAATCTCTGTCAGCATGCGCTCGCCCCAGTTGCCCTGTGCCTTGTTCCCACCGCGAATGACGTTGGTGAGCCTTGTGGCGGTGTTGTTGATGCGGCTGGTTTGCTCGCTCATCTCCTTCAGTTGTTGCGAGAGCGACGCCGTCTGCTTGGCCGTCTCGCTATTGGTTTGCTGAATGGCGCGTTGCAACTGGTCGATATTCTCCTTCAGGGGGTCGGTAAGGGTTTTCATCGACTCGGTGTTCTGCGCTTTCAGCTGAACGCTCGTCTGGTCGAGCAACCGCGAAGCAAGGTTGGCGAACTGCTCCTGAACGGTCTTCAGCTGCTGCTCGAACTGCTCTTTGCGCAGGGCTGTCTCGCGCGAATTCTGCTCCTGCTCGGCTTCCAACTGTGTTTGCTTGCTGGCCAGCGCCACCTTCATGCTGGTCAGCTCGTCGTTCAGCACACGAACGTCATCGGCCGATGCGTCGAGCTGCTGCTGCAATCCTTGCCGCGCCGTCTCCTCCTGGGTCAGCCGCTGGGCAGTGAGCATCAGCGTCTGCTGCAGCGCCTTCTTGCGATTCAGCATGAAGAGCACGCCAACGACCGCTCCCACAACCACTCCTATCAACAAATATATCATTTCCATAAGCATATGCAAAGATACAAAAAAATCAGCAAATAACCAAATAATCCAATCACTTTTTTGCGCCCAAGACATGTTGTCTTGTACTGAAATAGGTTGACTCCCATGCAGCCTTAAATGTTAAATTATTAAATTCATTTAAGTAAAATGGGAAACAAGAAATTCAGTCGCGGTT
>CACXPX010000018.1 GCA_902769705.1 uncultured Prevotellaceae bacterium | reverse complement strand
GGAAAAAATAAAGGGAATAATATAGCTGTTGACTCTTTCGGGCAAAGAGCGGCCTGTAAGGCCAACCCGCTCATAGCCCAGGGCATCGCCCTGGGTGAGAGTGATACAGCAAACCAACGCCCTACAGGGGCAAAAGCATTAGGAACAGCACCTGAATCTTGTAGTGCTTTTGCTTAAAGCGATTGAAGGCTGCGGCTCAGCATAGCTCGAGCGAGCTTGGCTCTGCATTCGCCTTGCACTTCAATTGCACTATCAGCGCGTCCTTCTCACATGCCCCTTACCCAAGGCGCTGCCTTGGGCTGGTTGCTGCTGCCCCCTTCAGGGGCGTTTGGGGGCAACTGCGATATTGCCCAAAAATAAGGAAAGGGCCTCTTAAAGCTATGCAATGGCGCGGTCAAAGATGGTCTTTGACAAAGATAAGAAATAAGAGATAAGAGATAAGAGATAAGAAACAAAAAAAGCCCGCCATGCACTGGTTGCACAACGGGACTTCTATCATCTTATATTTTATATCGCTCGGCCCTTGGGACGCTTGCCAGAGCAAAAATCCTAATCTTTCATTTTTAATTTTTAATCTTTAATCTTTCTCGTTTTTACTGCTTTTTCTTCAGTTGGAGCGATGGAATCTTGACTTTCTGCCCAGCCGCCACTTCCTTGATGCCGCCGTTGACAGCTTCCACATAGCACTCCATTCCCGGTCCCAGATAGGCCTTGCTGATGGAAGCGAGAGTCTGACCAGGACGCACTGTAACGGTTTGGGCGACGCCCGTGATGTTGTAAGCACCCAAGCGCACGCGCGAGTCTTGGTTGTAAGCCGATGTGTTGGCCGATGTGGGCTTAGCGGCTTGCTGTTGCTTTTGTGCGGCCTTCTGCTTGGCGGCAGCCTCCTGAGCGGCCTTCTGCTTGGCGGCAGCTTCCTGAGCGGCTTTCTGCTTGGCGGCCTGCTCCTTTGCGGCTTTCTCACGTGCTAATTGCTCAAGCACAGCCTTTTCTTTGGCGGCCTTCTCCTGAGCGGCTTTCTCCTTTGCTGCTTGTGCCTTGGCTGCGCGTTCTTGTTCGGCCTTCTCCTTGTCTTTCTGTCGTTGCATACGTTCGTTCACCTGCTCCTCGCGAAGTCTGTATTGCTCGCGAACCGACTCGCGGGTATCTTCCATCTTCTTCACGTAGGCATCGTCGATTTCCTTCTTGCGTTGCTGCATTTCCTGCCTGCGCTGCTTGCGAATCTCAGCCAATTGAGCAGCCTGCTCGGCAGTCAGATTGATGTCGTCAACGTTGATCATATGGGCATTTTCCTCGTTCACCTCCGTGTTTTTGCGCGAAAGGTCGAGCACCTCAGCTACAAGGCTGTCGATGCGCCTGTCTTTCTTGGACATCTCGCGGAAAAGCATATAAGCGCCAGCGCCGGACAGCAGTAAAAGGGCGATGAGGGCAGCCGAGAGGATGTGAACGAGTCGGTTGCTACGCGACAGCTTCCACTTCAAGTCACGAATCTCGTATTTGGTTGTGGGATAGCCATATTCATCGAAATCCCTGTCTTCATCGCTGTTTTCAACTTGCTCAGGCTCTTCATTTGCAGATGAAGGCTGCTCTTCTGCGTTGTCGTTGGAGGTTTCCGCCGACACTGTTTCAATGGGTTGTTCTTGTGTGTTGGCTTCTTCATGAAGGGTTTTCTCTTCATTGTCGAGCACATTGTTGTTTTCGGTATTCATGTTTTCGTCGTCGGTTTGTGGATTGTTAGTAATATTGGAAATGATTTCAGTTTCAGTTGGCGAGTCGTCGACCTCCACCAGGGCGGCCACAGAAGCAATCGGTGCCGATGAAACCGCTATTTCTTGAAGGGAGGAAGGCTCGGGGGCATCAGAATTTTCTGAATTATCCGAATTTTCTGAATTTTCCGAATTTTCAGAGTTATCCGAGTTATCAAAATCATCCGAAGATTCAGAATTTTCCGAAACTTCAGGGTTCTCAGCAGTCGCTGGAGATTCAGGAATGTCAATCTGAGAATCCTTGGAGTTGCCAGCATCTTCGGAAACCGACGCAAGCTCAACAATTTCGGCTTCATCCTTGAGGTCGATGTCAACCAAAGGTTGCTCCTCGGATGCAGATTCTGCGATTTCATCAGAGGCAGCCTCGTATTTTGCATCGATTTCATCGAAGTTCACGCCTTCGTTGACCACAACGGTTTCGAATTGTGCAAAGGGTCTGTTCACCCAATCGCGCATGGACGTTTCGGGGGTAAACGATATTTTCTCACGTCCCTCAATGACTATACGCTCTCCCGTGTTCACGTCGACACTTGCGCGGGCATTGACAGAAGTGACCTTGAACGTTCCGAGACCTTTCACTTTCACTAGTTTCTCTTCCTTGAGCGCATCGTTGAGCACATCGATGACCTGAGAGAGAAAACTGTCGGCTTCCTTCTGCGGCAATCCGTGTTTCACAGCCAACACGGCGGCAATGTCCTGCTTATTCATTTGTTCCCTCTCCTTTCTTTAGTTTTTCCTTTATGGCTGCAACCGGCCTGAAATTGAGCACCAACTTAGGCGGAACCAGCATGCGCTGGCCCGTGGTGGGGCTGACAACTGTGCGCTCCAAGCGTTTCTTCACTTCGAACGTTCCAAAGCCTTGAAAGAAGACTGGCGCGCCCTCCTCAAAGCTTTGCCCCATCGCATCGACAACGGTTCTCATCAGCTTCTGCGTGTCTTCTTGCGAGTAGCCACTACGTTGGGAAAGTTCGGCAATAAACTCTTTATTGTTCATATAACGGTTTAGATTTAATTCGTTGATTTTTAGTCAATTATGCCATACAAGTCGAATTCGTCGGAATCGGTGATGAGGGCATCGTAGAAGCATCCCACACGCAAGCGACGTGCCCCAGCCGGGATGAGCACTTCGGGGTCGACATCGGGCGAGCTGAACTCGGAACGGCCTACATAATAGTCGCCCTCCCGTCGGTCGATGATGACCTTCAACGTCTTCCCCACCAACGAGGCGGTGTATTCGGTGCTGATGTCTTGTTGCAACGCCATCAACTTGCCCAGCCTCTGCTCCTTCACCTCAGGGGGAACGTCGTCTTCGTAGTGGATTCCGCTGAACGTGTCGTCTTCTGCGGAATAAGCAAACGCTCCCATCCGCTCGAAGCGAGCCCATCTGACGAACTCCAGAAGCTCTTGGAAGTCTTCTTCGGTCTCGCCGGGGAAGCCCACCATAAGCGTTGTGCGGATGCAGATGCCGGGAACAGCCTCGCGAATCTGCTCTATCAGCCGCATCGTTTCTGCTTTCGACACATGACGATGCATACGGTCGAGCATGTGGTTGGAGATGTGCTGGAAGGCGATATCAATGTATTTGCAGACGTTAGGGTGTCGGCGCATGACTTCCAACAAATCCATAGGGAACTGGTTGGGATAGGCATAGTGCAGACGAATCCATCTGACGCCTTGAATTTCGGCCATTTCATCGATGAGTTCAGCCAAATGCCGACGCCCGTCGATGTCAACGCCATAGTAGGTGAGCTCTTGTGCAATCACCTGAAACTCCTTGACGCCTTGGGCGACCAGGTCGCGCACTTCATCAAGAATCTCGCTCTTGGGGCGGCTCTTATGACGGCCGGTGATGATGGGAATGGCACAATAGGCACACGAACGGTCGCATCCCTCGCTAATCTTCAGATAGGCATAGTGGCGAGGAGTTGTCAGGTGGCGTTTGCCTGCGCATGAGGGAACCTCAGCCTTGCCTAAGTCGTGCAACAACTGCTTGTAGTCGAACTTGCCATAGAACTTGTCGACTTCAGGAATTTCCCGTTCCAAGTCGTCCTTATAACGTTGTGACAGACAACCCATTACGTACAATCTGTTCAAGCGTCCCTCAGACTTGGCTTTTGCAAATTCGAGTATGGTTTGGATGCTCTCTTCTTTAGCGTCTGAAATGAATCCGCAAGTATTAATCACCACAATCTCGCCCTGCGAATGCTTGGGGTCGTGGGTGCATTTGAAGCCGTTGGCCTCGAACTGCTTCATGAGCAATTCGCTGTCAACGAGGTTCTTTGAACACCCCATCGTGATGATATCCACCTGATTCTTTTTCATGCGCTATACAAGGAATCTTATTCGTTAAACAAAGAATCTTATTCGTTAAACAAAGAATCGACGAACTGGCTTTTGTTAAACAGCTGAAGGTCTTCCATTCCTTCGCCAAGACCGATGTACTTCACAGGCACTTTCAACTGGTCGCTAATGCCGATGACAACGCCACCTTTGGCGGTTCCATCGAGTTTGGTGATGGCCAGCGACGTGATTTGGGTAACGGCGGCAAACTGCTTTGCCTGCTCGAAGGCATTCTGTCCGGTACTACCGTCGAGCACTAACATCACTTCGTCGGGCGCTTGTGGCAACACCTTCTTCATCACATCCTTAATCTTCTTCAACTCGTTCATCAAGCCCACCTTGTTGTGAAGGCGGCCAGCCGTGTCGATAATCACCACATCGGCATCGTTTGCCTTGGCAGAACTGAGCGTGTCGAAGGCCACAGATGCGGGGTCGGAGCCCATCTGCTGCTTGATGACGGGAACGCCCACGCGCTCGCCCCAGATGCATATTTGCTCAACAGCGGCAGCACGAAACGTATCGGCAGCTCCCAGATACACCTTTTTACCGGCTTTCTTGAACTGGTAAGCCAGCTTGCCGATGGTGGTGGTCTTCCCCACTCCGTTCACGCCAACCACCAGAATCACGTATGGTTTGTGGTCGGAAGGCAAGTCCCATTCGTCCAAATCCTCGGTATTGTTCTCGGTGAGAAGGGCGGCAATCTCTTCGCGCAAAATGCGGTTCAACTCGGACGTCGACACATATTTGTCGCGTTGGACGCGCTCTTCTATGCGATGGATGATCTTCAAAGTGGTGTCTACGCCCACATCGCTCGTGATGAGCACCTCTTCAAGATTGTCGAGCACGTCGTCGTCAACCTTTGATTTTCCGGCAATCGCTTTCGTCAGCTTGCCAAACACACTCTGCTTGGTCTTTTCCAACCCTTTGTCGAGTGTTTCTTTCTTATTCTTATTAAAAAATCCGAAAAGTCCCATAAACTTGAAATTTTGTGCAAATCTACACAAAATATTCGAAACATCGCATAAAAATATGAGAAAAGCGTGTTTTTTCTTAAGTTTTGCCCCATTTTTGCCCGATTCCACCGTATGTCTCTTGCCTAAAAGAGCGAAACCTATCAATGGCAAAACCACTTGATTCAAGAAAAACATGAAAAACCTGCACTCCATCGAATAAACCTTTGCCGATTATATACATCTAAGTATATAATATCGATGAAAATACATCATCATTCACGAAGAATGGTGGGCTTTGGCTAAGAATCATTTATCATAAAAACTAAACAATATGAGAAAATTGCAACTTTTTATTGCATTCGCATCCATGGCGACACTAACATGTCAGGCACAAGATTTCCGATTGAACGACCGTGACTATTTCGAACGTCAAGGGGTGAACGTGTTGGTGTTCAGCAACGCTTTCAACGGAGGATTCAACGACGAGAAGAATGCGGGAATCGAAATCATCCATCATGGCGTGCGCACCGTACAAGGCGGAGCTGTCAGACTCAACAAGACGCCCGAGCAATGGGACCTTGTGCCCAAGATGACAAACCGCCGTGTTGACCGCGAAAACGGAAGCATCGAAGTATCTTTGCGGTACGACGATTACGACTTCAACAGCCGCGTGGTCGTTACGGAGAAAGGAAAAGAGGTGGAGATTGCCGTTTGGTTGGACAATCCCGTTCCTGATAAATTGGCTGGCGAAGCAGGGTTCAATCTCGAGTTCCTACCCTCCCAATATTGGCTCAAAACTTTTACCGTTGACGGTCGTTTAGGCCGACTGCCACGCTATGCTACAAGCCAGACCATCACACGCCCCAACAGCGAAAAGCCAAGACAATTCAAGGGATTCAAGACCTATGACGACCGCGGTACCGGACGTTTTATCGACCCGCTTCCGATTGAAACCGGCCACAACTTCTGCCTGGCAACCGACGACCCTTCGCGCACCATCAGCATCAGTAGTGAAGATTCCGAACTTCAGCTCTACGATGGTCGTATACTTGCGCAAAACGGTTGGTTTGTGCTCCACAGCCCTCTGCCCAAGGGAAAGACGGGCAAAGTGCTTTCGTGGACGGTCAAACCACATGCCATCGAAGGGTGGATTCGTGAGCCGAACATAGGATTCTCGCAGATTGGCTACACGCCCGAGCAACCGAAAGTTTCAGTCATAGAACTCGACAAGAACGCTCCTACCCAAGGAAAAGCTACGCTCGTGCGCATCAACGCAGACGGAACAACCGAAAAAGTCTTTACCGCCGACACCAAACTCTGGGGCCCCTACTTCAAATATAACTATGTGAAATTCGATTTCTCGGATGTTCGCACTCCTGGAGTTTACTATATACAATATGGCGACACGCGCTCCAACGACTTCTTGATTGATGAGCACGTCTACGACAAGATTACCGATGCCACGACCGACGTGTGGGTTCCCATTCACATGAACCACATGTACGTTACCGAAGGCTATCGCACATGGCACGGAGAGCCCTTCAAGGAAGGTTACTTGCAGGCTCCGCCCAGCGACCACTTCGACCTTCATCGTCAGGGACAAAACACAGATACGAAATACAAACCGCTTGAACTGATTCCGGGCTTGAACATCGGCGGTTTCTTCGATGCAGGCGACTTTGATATCGAGACAGGCTCCAATATCAGCGTGGTGCAGAATTTCATTCGTACATGGGAACTCTTCCACCCTGAGCGCGATGAGACGTTCGTGAGCCAGGAACAGCGCTATGTCGACCTCCACCGACCCGACGGAGTGCCCGACGTACTTCAGTTCATCGAACACGGCACTTTAAACCTTGTGGCACAAGCCGAGCAAATCGGCCATATGGCTTCCACACTTTCCAACTCTGTGCTCGACAACTACCACCATCTGGGCGATGCCGCCAGCATCACAGATGGCTTGCACTACAACCCATCGTTGAAGCCCTACGAAGTTTCTGCCGACGGTAAGGAAAGCGGCACGCCCGACGACATGTGGGCTTTCACCAACCGCAATCCCAATCTCGACTTCCAGGCAGCTACGATGTTTGCTGCCGCCAGTCGTGCGCTCAAAGGCTATAACGACGAGCTTGCCAACCGTGCACTCACCCAGTCGAAACGACTCATGCAAGAGGCTACCGAGTTGATGAACCAGCGCCGTGGGCCACGTGCCGACGCTCAAGCTGAAGCAAGTGCCAACTGGCTGACAGGAAACGGCGACGGCAACGGTCAGGGTAACAACCAACGTCGCAACAACGCTCAGCAAGGTCGTCGCAACAATCGCGGAGACCTCGGAACCAATCTGCAACTCTATGCCGCCACCCACGAACAGCAATACCGCGACCGTTTCCTCGAGCAGATTTGGAACGCCTTGGACCGCAACGTGAACAACACCATGCAGACGGCCCTCGACGCCATTCCCTATATGGATAACGACTATAAGACTAAGCTGCGCCCCTATGTGGAGAAGTATGTGACCTACATCAAAGGTTTCGACACGCAGAATCCTTATGGTGTACCTATCGGACTTGGCAACTGGGCTGGTGGAAACGCTGTGCTCAACTTCGGAACAACCGTGTGTTTTGCCCATCTCTATTTCCCCGACATCGTCAGCAAAGACGAGGTCTATCGTGCAGCTAACTGGCTCTACGGCTGCCACCCCTACCACAATTACTCGTTCGTGGCCGTTGTGGGTGCTGCCCGTCCGAAGCAAGTGTTCTATGGGAACAATCGTGCCGACTTCTCGTTCATACCCGGAAACGTGGCACCTGGCTTGCTCTTCCGTCAGCCCGACCATTTTGAGAACTATGATGACTGGCCCTTCCTTTGGGGACAAAACGAAGGAACCATTGCCGGCAACACGCAATACATCATTTTCGGTTCGGCTCTGAAAGACATCGTACAAGGCAAGAAGTAAAACACTTCGCAATAAAGAGAGAGATAAATGAGAAAATCCCCAAACCGCGTTTTGCGACTTGGGGATTTCTTTGTGGATTGAGGATTATTATTTGTAATTCGGCATTTTCATTTTCAAAGGATATATCCTCAACAGCCTTAATCTTTAAAGAGGATAGTCCTCAAAGGCATAGAGCACGGTAGAAAGGTAACGCTCACCCGTGTCGGGCAGCAGCACTACTATCTTCTTGCCTTTGTTCTCGGGGCGAAGAGCTATTTGAGAGGCTGCATAAAGGGCTGCACCTGCCGAGATACCCACGAGCAGGCCTTCTTGTTGTGCAATCTCACGACCTGTACGAATAGCGTCGTCGTTGTCCACATCAAACACTTCGTCAATCACCTGAGCGTCATATGTCTTGGGAATGAATCCGGCTCCGATGCCCTGAATCTTGTGCGGACCACTCTGACCACCGTTCAACACGGGCGACGTCTTGGGCTCCACGGCAATCACCTTCACGTTCGGATTCTGCTCCTTCAGGTATTTGCCTGTGCCTGAGATGGTTCCACCAGTTCCCACACCACCGACGAAGATGTCGACCTCGCCGTCTGTCTGAGCCCAAATCTCAGGGCCGGTAGTGGCATAGTGCTTGGCGGGGTTGGCGGCGTTCTCAAACTGTTGCAAGATGATGGAGCCTGGAATGGAATCGCGCAAGGCCTCGGCGGCACGAATAGCACCAGGCATACCGTCCTTGCCCGATGTCAGCCTTACCTCAGCACCATAAGCCTTCACCAGATTGCGGCGCTCAATGCTCATCGTCTCGGGCATGGTGAGAATCAGCTTGTAGCCTTTCACGGCGCTCACCAAAGCCAATCCCACGCCAGTGTTGCCGCTGGTAGGCTCGATGATTGTTGCACCCGGTTTCAGCAATCCTTTCTGCTCGGCGTCTTCAATCATCGCCAGCGCAATGCGGTCTTTAACCGAACCGCCAGGATTGAAATATTCCACTTTGGCTATCACGGGCGTCTCGATTCCCTTAGCCTTTGAGAATTTGTTGAGCTCCAGAAGCGGAGTGTTGCCAATGAGCTCAGTCAGTTGTTTTGCAATCTTTGCCATAACGTTTTCTGTTGTTTATTGTTTTGTCATTAATTTCTTAGTCTTCTTTCACTATCGGATAAAGCTCAATGAACTCGCCTTGGTGATTGGCCCCGTCGTTGATCAGCTCAGCCGTCTTTTGTCCCACCGTCTCGATGTCGTGGAAGCCTGGCAGACTCATATTGCCATTCAAGTCGGTGGTTGTCGGACCTGGGTGTACCGAGAAAATCTCCAGTGCAGAGCCTTTCTGTTCGAACTCGATAGCCATCACGCCCATCATCGCGTTTTGGGCTGCCTTGCTCGCCACGTAGGCAAGCGGGTGCCAATAGGGGCTGATTTCCGAGGGCACGGTAATGTTGACAATCCGACCGCCATTCTTCTCCAGCGTGGGAGCCAGCGCCTTGGTGAGGGCGAAGGTGCCGATGAAATTCACGTCGAGCGTCTTCTTGATGTCGTCAATCTCAGTGTGAAGGCCGTCGACACTCATGTCGCCTGGTATTCCCGCATTGTTCACGAGGAGCGACAGATTGGGGTGATTTTCGTTCAGCTCTTTCGCTGCCTGCTCGATGCTGGCAAGGTCAGCCAGTTCTATATTCACCCATCCCAGTACGTTGGCACCAGCCTCCTGAAGTTTCCCAATGGCTTCCTGAGCGCGTTTCTCGTCGCGTGCGCCAATGATTACTTTCCATCCGCTCAAGCCCAAATGCTTGGCAATTCCGAATCCGATGCCCTTGTTGGCACCTGTCACAAATACAATTTTTTCTTTCATCTTTTGTTTAGTTGTTGGTTTTGCGGCGCAAAGTTAATCATTAATTCTTAAAATCGTAATCTTTAATCTTTAATATTTCATCTTTCATTTTTAATCTTTCAACTTTAATCATGCATTTTCCAGCGCTTGTTCCAAGTCGGCGATGATGTCGTCGATGTGCTCCGTACCAATCGAGAGGCGGATGGTGGAAGGCGTGATGTGCTGCTCTGCCAACTCCTCGGGCGACAGTTGTGAGTGGGTTGTGGTGTAAGGATGAATCACAAGACTTTTCACATCGGCCACATTAGCCAGCAGCGAGAAGATCTCCAACGAATCGATGAAACGCCAAGCTTCCTCTTGACCGCCCTTGATTTCGAAGGTGAAAATCGAGCCACCGCCATTGGGGAAATACTTCTGATAGAGTTGGTGGTCGTGATGGCTCTCCAAAGCCGGATGGTTCACCTTAGCCACCTTCGGATGCTTAGCCAGGAAGTCCACCACCTTCAACGTGTTCTCCACATGGCGCTCTACGCGCAGGCTCAGCGTTTCTACACCCTGCAGTAGGATGAAGGCGTTGAAGGGTGAAATGGCAGCACCTGTATCGCGGAGGATGACGGCACGAATGCGGGTCACATAGGCAGCTGCACCAACAGCATCGGCAAACACGATGCCATGATACGAAGGATCGGGCTTAGCCAGCGTGGGAAACTTTTCGGGATTGGCTTTCCAGTCGAACTTACCGCCGTCGACCACCACACCACCCAGGCTTGAACCATGACCACCCAAGAACTTCGTAGCCGAGTGAACCACGATGTCGGCACCATGCTCTAACGGGCGAATCAGGTAAGGAGTGCCGAACGTGTTATCAACAATCAGGGGAATACCATGCTTGTGAGCCACAGCAGCCACGCCCTCGATATCGAGCACATCGCTATTGGGATTACCGAACGTCTCAGCATACACCACCTTTGTATTCGGTTTGATGGCAGCCTCGAGCGCCTCCAGGTCGTTCACGTTCAGAATAGTGTTCGTGATGCCCTGTGTGCTCAACGTGTGGGTAATCAAGTTGTAGGAACCACCATAGAGATTGTCGGCAGCCACAATATGGTCGCCAGCCTGCACGATGTTCTGCAATGCGTAAGTGATGGCGGCAGCACCCGATGCAACAGCCAGTCCGGCCACACCACCCTCAAGGGCAGCCACACGGTCTTCGAACACGCCCTGAGTGGAGTTTGTCAGGCGGCCGTAGATGTTACCAGCGTCGCGCAATCCGAAGCGGTCGGCAGCGTGCTGAGAGTTGTGGAACACATAGCTCGTGGTTTGGTAAATGGGTACCGCACGGGCGTCAGTAGCGGGGTCAGCTTGTTCTTGTCCTACATGCAATTGCAAGGTCTCAAAACGATAGTTCTTCTTTGTACTCATAATTTTTTCTTTTTTTATTTGTTGTTTATTTATTTTTTCTAACTCTGTTCGTTCTCAAACTTGTTTCGTTCTTGAACTTTTCTGGGTGCAAAGTTACGATGTTTAGAAATAACCTCCAAATTTCATCTTATCTTTGGAAAATACACCTATTGTTTCATTATTCACTAATTATTTATTCTTTCAACATCACCCAAACCGCCCTCTTGCAGAAAAACATTCTATGAGGCCCTGTTATACACCTTATTATGTAAGAAGTTTTAGGGATATCAATAAGTTCATCGAACTCTCTATAGGCCTCGTAGGAGAAGAGTAAGTGGGTAATCTTAAGAATGGGGTAATTCCAATTATTCCAATATTTCCGATAAATTTCTCGCGACTGTCCTACTCTCATAGCATGCTTCTGAGCCGCTCAGATGTATCATATGACGCGCTTACATCTATCATCTGACCGCCTTACATGCCACATCTGACAGGCTCAGATGGGGCATGTGACAAAAATGTATTGCAACCACGCTGGGTGTGACAGTCTGCGTCTGTTAGAGGGAAACAAAAAAGTGGAGACCTTGCAGGGTCTCCACTTTTCGATTTGGGGTGTTGATAATAGAAAGGAGTTAGAATGTATACTTCACGCCAAGCTGACCGCGCCAACGACTGTAGTAGGAGTCAGGATAGAACATCACGTAGTCGGCGTCGTGTAGGAACTGATAGTTTCCGTTTCCAGCGTAGCCGATGGGCGACTTATACTGTGTGTCGTAGGTGCTGCCGTAGGTGCGTCCCCAGTCTTTGTTCAACAGGTTGGCCACATTCATGATATCGGCTGTGATTTCAAGCGAATGCACATACTTGCCCGAGCGGATGTTGATTTTCTGAGCCACGTGGAGGTCGAAGTGGTTCTCGAAAGGCAAGTTGTCGGCATAACGGTCGTAGAACTGGCCACGATGGTCTTTCAGATAGCGCTGGCTGGCAAGCCATTGCTTGAGGTTTGCACGCTGCTGGTCGGCCGTATAGTCGGTAGACGGGGCAAACTTCATCTGGTCGATTTGTGCGTCGGTGGGGATGAAAATCAGGTCGTTCACGGCATAAGTGTCGCCATTGGCGTCGCCAGAATAGTAGAGCGAGTAGGCCTGTCCGTTGCGTCCCTCGTAGATGATTCCGATGGTGGTGGTGAACATCTTCTGACGACCGTAGTCGAAATGATAGAAGGCAGAAGCCTTGACACTATGCGGCAGATTGAATGCTGCGTTCGAGAGCTCGGGCTTGTTGGGGTTGCGGTAAGTGTGGTTGTTCTTCCAGTTGCCGGCTGCTGTTGATGCCGTCACGGTTCCGATGGCTTTGGCTCGTGTGTGGGTGTAGCTGGCCATGAGGTCGAGTCCGAACGGGAAGTGTTTCTCGGCCTTGAGCGAGAGGCTGTAGCTATAGCCCTTGGACGTGTTGTTGAGCGCGATGACGTCGGTGTAAGGTGTTCCGGTGGTGACGCGTTGCATCATGGGGCGGTTGTCCCAAGCATAGCCATAGGCTTGGCTGAAGGTGCGGCCAGTCTCTTCGTATGAGAGGTTTTGGTAGTAGACGTCGTTGAGCGTCTTCGAGAAGATGCCCTCAGCTGTCCAGTCGATGCCCAAGAACTTGAAGTCGAGACCGAGGTTGGCACGGAAGTTCTGAGCGAACTTAAAGTTCTTGGAGAAGACGTCAACTTCCTGGCTGCCGTTGGAGGCTTGCAGACGCTGAGCGTTGATGTATTGCTTGTCGGGGTCGAGGATGAGCTGCAGGCCATCGAGTCCGCCGCTTCTGTATTTCGATATCTGCACACCTGTGTTTGAAAAGCTGTTGCTGAGCCATACAAAGGGCACTCTACCCGTGAAGATACCAACGCCTCCACGCAGGATATAGTTGCGCTTTCCGTCAATGTCCCAACGGAATCCCAGACGCGGGCTTGCCATGAGGGACGTGCGGATGTTGCGGTCAGTCTTATACCCCCACCCTTTTTCCTCGGAATAGGCGTTGAAGGGTGCATTCTCGGCTGGTTTGTCGAAGAAGATAGGAACGTCGAAACGCAGTCCGTAGGTGAGTTGGAATTTGTCGGACATGTCCCATTTGTCTTGAGCATAGAAGCCCAACTGTCCGGCTCCGAACTCGGCTGCCCAACGTGGGTCGCCCGTTATCTCGACGTTAGCCTGGTTGTAGTAGAAGTCGCGGAAGAGCGTTCCGTCGGGTTGGCCGGCCTTGGCGCTGAGGTAATAGTTCTGGAAGTTGTCGTAGGTTTGGAAATAGTAGCAACCATAGAGGTTCTGGATGAAGAGGTTGCGGAACTTGTAGAACTCGTTGTGGGTTCCGAAGGTGAACGTGTGGTTTCCGCGAAGCCATGTGAGGTTGTCCTCTATGGTGTAGATGTCTTGGTCAAGAGCATTAGCCATCGACGAATATTCGTTTCCGATGTTCACGGCTCCACCGTTGCTGCCCACTCCATAAACGGTCACACCGGGGAATGGAGTGCCCGAGGTGCGCTTGTCGCGAACACGCACGTAGGAAGCACGTGCCTCGTTGCTGAGGGTTGGCGAGAGCCGGCTCTGGAGCTCGGTAATAAACGAGTGGGTCTGCGATTCGAAGTCGTAGAGATGGTCGAGTGTGTTGACGGTGGCGATGTTGCCTTGTCCAAGGCTTTTCTTGGCTCCCACAAAGCTCCATCGAACGGTGAATTTGTTGAAGTCGTTGAGGTTCCAGTCGAGTTTCAAACCAGCCTTGTCGCTCTTGATATAGCGGCCTGCGTCGGTATATTCGCCGTTGTAGGTCACGCCCTGGTCGGCTGCCAGTTCCTTCACCTTCGAAAGGATGTCGTTGGCGAGGTCGGTAGGCACTTTAGAGCCCTCGGAGCCAAGTGCATACTGGTTGGGATACTCCTTGTTGGCGCGCTCGTAATTGGCAAAGAAGAAAAGCTTGTCTTTCACGATGGGACCGCCCAACGTGAAGCCGAAGAGATATTCCTTTTCATCCTCATAGGGGTCGGAATAGGTGCCGTCGGGATTCTTATAGTGCTTACCCACAAGCTGTTCATTGTTGCCATAGCCATATGCGCTACCATGGAAGTCGTTGGTTCCGCTCTTGGTGATGGCGTTGATGGCACCTCCCGTGAAACCTCCCTGACGAACGTCATAGGGAGCCACGTTGATTTGAATCTGCTCGATGGTCTCCATACTGACGGGCTGGGTTCCTGCCTGACCGCCATTGCTGCCGCTCGAGGTGAGACCGAAGACGTCATTGTTCATGGCACCGTCGATTTGGAACGAGTTGTAACGATTATTGGTTCCGGCAAACGACATGGAGCCCGTCATTCCGTTGGTGGAGATTTGGGGATTCAGACGCGAGATGTCGGCAATGCTATGACTCACAGTCGGCATGTCGTTAATCATCTGCGCGCTGATGCTCTGAGCGGCTCCCGTCTTGGTGGCGTTCAATCCGCTACGGCCAGTGATGACCACCTGGTCGAGCACTTGAGCATCCTCCTGAAGCGAGCACGATAGGTTTTGTGACTCACCCAGCAGGAGGTTCACGTTGTTGAAAGTCTTGGGCTGGTGGCCCACATAGGTGACTTCCACCTGATAGGGACCTCCGACACGCATACCCTGAATGGTGTAGCGGCCTTCGGAATTGGTTACCGCCCGATAGACGGTGCCTGAGGGCTTGTGGATGGCCGTGATGGTGGCTCCTATCACCTCCTCGCCTTCCGACATGATCTTTCCATAAATACCCGAAGTGGTAATCTGTGCCGACGCCTGAAGAACAAAGGCCAGCATCACAGAAACTAAGAAAAGAATTCTCTTTTTCATGGACTTGGTTTTATTTAATTGTTATTACTTTTTTATTTTCGTTGCAAATATATAAAATATTTTTCAGAAACCATTTAGTTATTTGCTAAAAGTTTTCCTCATGTCGCCATATCTTTGCAATTTTACGGCGAATGGCCAGTTGGTTAATCAACGTGACAACAACGAGCAACACAACGCCAAGCAGCAAAGCTGGCAGGAAGGAACTGACTTCGTACTCGGGGAACATGGCTGTGAGCACACCCAAGTAATAGCGTCGGGCCAACCACACCAGAAGAAGTGCGATGAGCAACACAAGGAGGTTCAAACCGAGCGTAAGCCATTGATATGGCCGCGCCACCTGACCTTGACTGTAACCGATGAGCAACAGGTTTTCGAGCTTGCCGGCATTCTTCTGCACAAGCAAGTAGATGCTGAGCATGAGAATATAGAAACTCAACAACGAGATGACCAATCCCACAACCATCACCATCAACACTACCAACTTGAGGAAATAGATGGTCTTCTCGGTATTCAGCTTGTCATCGTCGATGTCGTAGCCATTGGCTTCGATGAACTTGCCAAGATTTTCGTCTGTGGGGTCTTTCACCTTCACGATGACGCGCGAGGGTTTGCTTTTCTCTTCGTTGGAGAAGTATGAATTGCTCCAATCCATAAACTCTTGGGGAACAAGAATGGTGTTTAGACGGCTTGAAAAGCCAATGACGCGACCGTGGAAATTGTCTTCTTTTCCATTACCATGAATGAAGAGGCTGAAGTCAATCATTCCCACAAGACCCTCGCTGATTTTTGGCAACGAACGGCTTTGGGCGAAACCGAAGTTATACATCATGATATAAGAACGCGGGAGGATAAGGGGTACTTCACGCTCGCCCTCCTTCCACTTCCAATCGGCCATCGGAGCATCGACAAAAGCGTCGGGAACACTCTCAAAGAACAGCTCGGAGTTGAACACCTTCTTGCCATCTACAGACATCACGGCGTCAATCTTATATTCTGAAGACGTGAACACGCCCACCTCATCGATGAACGGCTGCCCTTCAACTTCGTCAATCTCAGCAGCAGAAAAGGTGTTTGAACGGCCGCTAATGGTGCTTCCAGCTCCGATTTTCTTGCCAAGAATGATAAAGTCGGACTTCATGAACGAATCTTCGGAAGTGAAGACGGGAACCACATCGCGATAGAACTGGTAACCCAGCAACACTATCGCCATGCCAAAGAGATTGGCAAAGAAGAAGCCCAAGAACTGAGGAATGCTAATATGCTGACGCAGAAGTTTCCAAACCAAATTCATAATTTCACCAAATTACAATTTCAAAACGTGATCATACTTCAAATCCATGTGCTTTCCGATGCTCGTGGTAATTACGCCTGCCCCTTGCCGACGTGACTCTTCCATCAGCAGGTCGGCCATCACAGATGAGTTGGCGTCGTCGAGATGGCTGATAGGCTCGTCAACAAGAATGAAGTCGAAAGGCTGTACAAGGGCGCGAATCATGGCTACACGCTGCTGCTGCCCGAATGACATCAAGCCCACACGAGATTCCATCTTGTCGGCTATTCCAACACGCTCGAACCACTCTTCAATCTCCTTGCGCGACTTAAAGCCCGTGAGCTTGTTCTTGATTTCCACGTTCTCCATCGCGGTCAGCTCTGGAAACAGGCGAAGCTCCTGAAACAAATGGCTGACGTGGCTCAAACGCATACGAACCCAATCGGAAGTGGAAAAAGATACCACATCACGGTCGTCGAACAACACACTACCCTTATAATCGTGTCTGAACCCTACGACATAGCTGCAAAAGGTGCTCTTTCCCTTGCCACTATCGGCTTCTAACAGGTATAAGCGGCCTTTCTCGAATGTCACATCCTGGTTCCAAACTTCTGACTCCACATCTGGCTGGTGCTCGAACACCAACGGCAAAACCGAACGAAAACGAATGGTCTCCATCTCAACAAAACTGCTACTTCATACTATAAACAATCGTATTTACATCACCAAACACGGGGCGTATCAGGTTTTTCAACGTGGGCAACATGCCCTCATCACCCCCGAAAGCCTGCAAGTTCACCACCATCACCACTTTGCCCTCCTTTATCTTAGTTCGCAGAAGTGCGGACGTGGGATTCTTGGAAGGAACTATGGAGCGCTTGGCTTCTTCGGCGCTACTTCCGCTATAGAATTGGTTGTCGGGTGAAACACCAAAGAAGAACGAAGTCTTGCCATTCAAATAAGAATAGGCGTTAGGCCCCCAATCGGTAATACGACCGCCTTCAGGACACGACTGCTTCCAATAGCTCACATCGGCAAGCCATTTGCTATGAGCCAACTCAGCCGACATAGAGATGCGAAGGTCATCATCCGACATCGTGGGAATCATGATGGCTAAATCGCCGTCAACGCTCTTGATGATATTATCCATATCAATAGCGGCATTCACGCCGGCAAGCAAAGCCTGGAAGCCACTATTGCGGCGAAGCAAATCGATGTATTGGCTGCCGTCAACATTCATGAACATGGCCATCATAGCGCCTTCAGGCAGGCAATCTACATAACGTCCTTTGATGGTACGATAGACATGAGCCGACTGGCGAAGCGACTCTTCTATACGACGATTAAACGAAAACGTGGTGCCTTGAATGTCCAGGCAACCATCGTTGACCGACATCTCGGCCGCAATCAACACTTGTGAAGGGTCGGAATCTTTGGGAGCGCCCAAAGTGAAGGGGGCTATAAACTTCTCGGGCAACGCCTGAACTTGGGCCACCATCGCTATCGGGGCGGAAATAGAGTCGAGCTTGTCGAACATCGGAGAACTCTTGATGCTGTGTTCCTCGTCTTGGGATAGGAATGTAGTGAGTTTGCCTTCCATCTCCGTTCGGGCGGAAATGGCTACAGGACCAACAACCAGCAAAGCTCGGTCGTTGAAGCCCGCCACCCAAGCGTTATTCATCATCGAGAAACGAACACCTTGACGCTCTTTCAGTTCTGTGCAAGTGCCTTTCTTTACCAGTTCGTTGAACGTCTTTTCCAAATCTCCGGCATCGGAAACACGGGCACACAACCCCAAATTCCCGTCAACCGTCTCAAATAGGAAGATGTTGCTTCCAAGGTCGATTCCCGACTCGTCCAAATTAGTGACATGCAAGAGAGCCTTCAGAATGGTTTTGTTCTTCACACCACTCACCTCACCCATATCGATTTCAACAATCGCGGTAGAGTTTCTTGGGATGGAATTCAGATAATCGGAATTCGAACACGAAGACAATAAAAACACGAGGAGAACTGTCAGAAATGTTATGAATTGTTTCTTCATTTTCATTGCATAAAAAATAATTAAACCTTGCGGAAGACCAAATTGGCCATCATGACCGCTGACAAAGCAGCCGTCTCGGTTCGCAACCGGCTGGCACCCAACGAAACCGAAACAAATCCAGCCTCCATTGCCTGTTGGACTTCCTCAACAGAGAAATCACCTTCCGGACCAATCATAATGATAACCTCTTCATTATCATCTATTTGCCGCAATTCGTCAAAGAAATCCTTCTTCTCTATTTCATCATAACAATGGGCAATGAAACGATGGGCATTTTTGCTCTGAGCCGCCACAAAATCAGTCATCGGACACATCCCGTTCACCATCGGTTTGAAAGGCTTACGGCTTTGTTTCATGGCCGATACGACAATCTTTTCTATGCGGTCTTCACGAACCACACGGCGCTCGGAGAATCGGCAATCGAGAAACGAGAGTTCGTCAAATCCCACCTCGGTTGCTTTCTCCGCCAACCACTCCATGCGTTCAATCATCTTCGTGGGGGCAACAGTCAGATGAATGCGGTTGCGCCAAGTCTTTTCGGGATGAATGGTTTCCTCAATTTGATAGAAGCAATGCTTGTTGTTGGCCATCATGACCGTTGCACGATAGAAAGCCCCCACTCCATCCATGAGAAACATCTCGTCACCATCCTTCAAGCGCAACACGCGCAACGCATGAGTGGCTTCTTCCTGAGGAAGCTCGCTCACCTCGCCAGCATTGGGAACATAGAAATACCTAACCTCTTTCATTATTTATTTACGCGTCTTCCGGCGATTGATTTCATCACGCAAATGAGACGCCATCTCATAATTTTCATCCTTGATGGCTTTGTCCAAAGCACTCTGCAACATCTCGTCGCTTATGGTGTTGACAGGAATGGAAAGCCCTTTCGCCTTTTCATAGAAATCCACACTCTGCTTCTCCATCAATCCACGTTCCACAAACAAAGGAATGTGGCTGATGTAAGACAAAAGAGCAGCATCGCTGGCTCGCATCGAGACGGGCTCAAGCGTCTCAGTATTATAAAGTAACGCGCGATATTGGCCGTCTATCAGGTCGTTGATGATGATTTCGAAATGCATATCGGTTTGCGTGCTGATAACGTGCCACAACACTTCGGGCAACATCCGCCCCACAACAGGAACCTTCCCTATGCGCAAGCGGAATTGCGAGAGCATTTGCTTGTCACAAGGGATGGTAAGTTGTCGGGACAAAGTCTCATCAACCAGAACAATAAGGCCGATTTCCTCTGTCCCGACAATTTCAGACACGCCTCTGATAGTCAGCCTGACTTTGTTCATGCGGCGGTCTTCTTACTTTCAGGATTGAACACCAACGCAAACAGAATTCCCACCACGAGGGCGAATCCTGCAAATATGAACCAGCAGGTCTGCCAATCGCCCAGCAAGTAGTCGCCTTGCCAAGAGCAATAGTGATTGACAATCTCGCCGGCGGCAAGCGTTCCTACAGTTGCTCCCACGCCATTGGTCATCATCATGAACAGTCCTTGGGCAGAAGCCTTGATGCTGGGCTCGCATTCTTGGTCTACGAAGATACCTCCCGAGACGTTGAAGAAATCGAATGCCACACCATAAACGATGCACGACAAGATGAACAACAGCACGCCAGGCATTGCTGGATTACCCACTCCGAAGAAGCCAAAGCGGAACACCCAAGCAAACATAGACATGAGCATCACCACCTTGATGCCATAACGCTTCAGGAAAAACGGAATCATCAAGATACAGAGCGCCTCACTAATCTGCGAGATAGAGGTGAGCAAAGTGGCATTATTGGCGGCAAACGAAGAAGCTATGGCCGCATCAGCACTACCCTTGAAGCTCGTAATGAACGGTCCTGCATAGCCGTTGGTCACCTGCAGACACATACCCAGCAGAGCCGAGAAGATGAAGAAAAGTGCCATCTTCTTGGTCTTGAACAACTTGAAGGCATTCAAGCCCAACGCCTCCACCAACGATGTCTTGCCCTTCTTCTCACCCACTTTGCATTCGGGCAAAGTGAAGCAATAGGCGCAGAGTACAAAGCTCAGGAAGCCCGACACGAAGAACTGCATGTAGGTGTATTGGAACTTGTGCGAATTCTCAGCCAAAGTGAACGAGAAGGCTCCGTCTTCCCATACGGCACAGTTTACAAACCACATGGTGGCGATGAATCCAACAGTACCCAGCACACGGATGGGCGGGAAATCCTTCACGGTATCCATTCCGTTGTTCTTCAAAATGGTGAATGCCGTAGTGTTGGCCAAGGCGATGGTAGGCATGAAGAACGCCACGCTAAGCGTATATAAGGCAATGAATAGCGACTTGTTAGGCAGTTCGTTGCCAAAACCTGCCTGCACGCCCATCCACCAGCAGCCGAGCATGAAAGCGCCAGCCACCAAATGGCAAAGGCCCAGCAGCCGTTGCGGTTGGATATACTTGTCGGCTACAATACCCATCAGCGTGGGCATGAAAATCGACACAATGCCCTGAATGGCGTAGAACCAAGCAATCTGCTCACCCAGTCCGGCCTTTCCGAGATAATTGCCCATACACGTCAGATACGCTCCCCAGACGGCAAACTCCAGGAAGTTCATGACTGCTAAACGTACTTTTAGATTCATATCGATACTTTTTTTAGTGTTTGTGCTTTTGTTGGAACAAAGAGTTCATTCAAACGGGATTCTCATCGGTGTTGTTGTTATCGAAAATGTCATTGACATTCTCGATTTCATCCATATCGAACCACATGGCCAACTTGGCTTTGGCTTTCGCCTTCACCTCTTCCGAAACATCGCCCCACACCTTGTGCAGAACGTAGATGAGAACCGCCAAATCGTCGCTTAAGCCGGCAATGGGGATGGCGTCGGGAATGACGTCGAGCGGACTGATGAGATAGCCCAATGCGCCAATGATGACTGCTTTGTCTTTCCTTGAAACCTTGTCGCTCTCGAGCGTATAGTAGAGAATCAAAGCAGCATAGACGAGTTTCACTCCTGCACGTTTGGCAATACGCGAAATTTTCTCCACAAACTTCCCATTTGTGAACTTGTCTTTGTAAGACATGAAATCAGGCAAATTCGATTTATCCATTTTTACTTCAATTGGTCATATTTTTTAAACGCCGAAAACACAATTTTATTGTGTTACCCGACGGCAAAGCGCATCAAACGCTCAAATCCGTGATACGCATGCCTCGCATCTGCTGAAGATAGTCTTTGCGCAGTTCGATGGCCCTGCGCCAGTTGTCGCCTTCCATGTTGTTGTGCAAATCCAGTTCCAACCGCCATTGCCCTATTGCCTCCAAACGGTCGATCATGGTGCCAAGCGTGAGCTGTTCCGAAGCCAATGCGGGATAGTATACGGGGTCTTTATCTTTGTCGTTGGCACCCGAACGCATCAGCAGTTTCACGTCAACAAGGTCATTCAGCAGGTCGTTGGTGATGCGGATGGGGATTCCTGTCTCCATCTTCAGCTTAAACGCCGTGTAGGGTTTTTGGTCGTTCTCCTGACGTTTGCAAATGCGGTTCATCAGCATAGCGCTGAGCAACAGCCTGTAGCGATGGCTGATGTCGTCGGTCTTGGCCAGGAAAGCAAACTCCTCGAGATTCTGATTGGTATAGCACAGCTGGGCTCCGAAAAGACAGATGGTCCACGAGAACTGCACCCAAAGCATGAACAACGGAAGCGCGGCAAACGAGCCGTAAATGGCGTTATAGCTCGAGAGAAGTATCTGTCCCTTGATATAGAACAACTGCAGCATCTGCATCGCCACACCCGCCAAGATGCCGGGCACAATGGCATACTTCAAGCGCACCCTCGTGTTGGGCATCAGCACGTAGAGTCCGATGAACACACACGACATGATGACGTAGGGCATCAAGCCAATCAGGAACCTCACCACAGGCCCCAGCAGCAGGTATTCCTCGGTTTGCTTGGCCACCGTGGTGATGAAAATGGAGATACCTGAGGTCAGCACGATGATGATGGGGGCAAGGAAGAAAAACGAGATGTAGTCGGTGACGGTTCGGATGAGTGAGCGTTGCTGCTGAACTTGCCAAATGCGGTTGAAAGCCAATTCGATGTTGTGTATCAGCATCAAAACCGTCCACAACATGAAAACCATACCAATTCCCAAAATCACGCCGCTACGGGCATGAACCAGATAGGAATTCACGAATCCAACGATGATTTCAGCCGCCTGAGGCTGGCTTGAGAGTGTGTCAAGGAACCATTGCTCGATATACTTGTTGAAGCCGAATCCGCGGGCAATGGCAAACACAACGGCCACGATGGGGACAATGGCCAGAAGCGTGGAATAGGTCAGCGCCGAAGCCGTGTCCAGCACGCCCTTGTTCACGAAGAAACGAACGGCCAAAATCAGCTTTTTCACCACATCGATGGCGAAAAAGGCCAATGGCGACACATCCTCTTTCTTGACGTGCCAGATGTCAACCTTCAAGAATCGCAAAATCTTGTCCAAGCTCATCTTTCTGCTTCTTTTGTTACCGCCCTTCCCCCGCCCTTTTCAGGGTTTGTTCGAGACTCTGCGGGTGTTTGTCCACCCTCGCTGTCTTAGCCTCTTTCAAGCGAAAAGAAAGGCCGTTCAGCCATATATTCAATTTCCCCATGAAAAGGGCTTTTCTTCGCCCCTCAGGGGATTGATTTTCCGAAAAGATAGCAGTGCCCCTATAAGCCGGGTTCTGTCTCCTCACTCAAATGCAAAGTGCCTGTCATTTATCTAGACCCAAAGTCACCCTTGGGCTCAAGCGTTCCACCCTCCATCGCGTCCTCAACAACACCAGAAAAGTGCTGGAGAGAACCTCGGGCGGGCAACCCTCAGTCGATGGTATACACGAACTTGCAGCCTCCAGATGGCACAGCCCGCCGATCACCCGACGGCTGGTGGTCTCTTACACCACCTTCTCACCCTTACCCCATTAAGCGGGGCGGTTATTTTCTTCTGCCGACACCAACTGTCACCAATTGCTTCCATTTTCAGAAGTGGAGCACCCTGTGCTGCCCGGACTTTCCTCTTTCAACGCCTCCACCCTCCGAAGAGAGCAGCAGGTTGATGTTGCCAGCGACAAGCCGGAACACTGCTATCATTTTGCAAAGATAGGCATAATTTCTGAATTATTCGTCGGCTTCAGCAAGATTTTTTGCATTCAGCCCCACTCTCTCATTAACCAATTATGACCAAAGACCACAAATGGCAAGGTCAAATGCCCCTAATGGGAAGGTCAAATGCCGTTAATGGGAAGGTCAAATGCCATTAATGGCAAGGTTAGAAGGTCATGACACACCGTTTGTCCCATTGTCCCATCGTCCCAACGTCCCATTAAGCGTCAGCCAGACATGATGTGGGTGGACAGAAAATAGTGGAAGTAGTGTGTTAAAATTATATAATATTATATAATATATTATATTATTATATATTTTATATATAGTAGTATACCTACTATATCCTCTCTCCTTGCACATCCCCTACCCTGTTAATGGGACGATGGGACATTGGGACGCGGGACGTTTTCTTCATTTGCATTGTCTGAAATAATAGCTGGAAAATACTTCCGGGATGCTTGAAAATAAAAAGGAAATTGTTTGGTTATTTGCCGGATTTTTTGTATCTTTGCAAGTAGAAAAACAAATCAAACGACGACATGAAATTGACGACAATCATACAACGGACAGCCCTCGTGGCCATAGCACTCATCACAACGGCATGCATCGCCGCACAAGGCCGTCAGGAACTTGATCTGAACTTCGGATGGAAGTTCTGCGCAGGCGACGTGGCTGGTGCTGAGCAGAGGGCCTACAACGACTCTGAATGGCGCACGGTGGACGTGCCCCACGACTTCCAGATAGAACAGCCCTGGGTGAAGCCTGGCGCTGACGAGAAAGCCGACAACACCGATGTGGCAGCCAACATCAAGAGCCGCCTGTCGAGCCGTGGATTCAAGGAGATGGGTATCGGTTGGTACCGCCTGCATCTCACGCCCAGTGCCGACTTGAGAGGACGCCGTCTGTTGCTCGACTTCGGTGGCATCATGTATGTGGGCGATGTCTATCTGAACGGTGAACGCATCGGAGGAACCGATTATGGCTATGTGGGCTTCGAAATCGATGTCACGGGCAAGTTGAAACTGGGGGAAGAGAACGTGATTGCCGTAAAGGCTGACACACGCGACCCGCTGAATTCGCGATGGTACACAGGCGGAGGATTGTTTCGAAACGTGAAGCTCATTGCCACCCCATCCGACCTCTACTTCGAGCGCCATCCGCTCTACATCACCACTCAAGAGAACAAATATGTGAGCATCTCAGCCGAATTCACAAACCGAGGTCGGGAGAAGGCTTCGCTGATTGGTCTTCGCATCATCTCGCCCGAGGGGAAGGTGGTTTATACTGACACCGTCCGCCGCCAACGGATTACGGCATCCCGCACGATGGAAGCCCAACTGCCGAGAGTTGAGATTACGTCTCCGCAACTTTGGTCGGTGGAAAATCCCAATCTCTATACCGCCGAAGTGGAACTCATGCACGAAGACGGATCGGTGGCCGACAAGACCGCCTCTCAGTTCGGCATCCGCACGATTGAGCTGAGCCCCGAATTCGGACTGAAACTGAACGGCAAGAAGGTGCTCCTGAAAGGCTTTGCCAACCACCACTCGCTCGGAGCTCTTGGAGCGGCAGCCTACCCTCGCGCCATTGAAAAACGCATCGAGCTGATGAAGCAATTCGGAGTGAACCACATCCGCACCTCCCACAACCCTTACAGCCGCGAGTTCATCGAATTGTGCGACAAGCATGGCATTCTGGTGGTTGATGAGTTGTATGACAAATGGACACGCCAGCACACGGGTGGGCGCACCGGCTTTGATGCACATTGGCAATATGAGGTGCCTGAATGGGTGAAACGCGACCGAAATTCGCCATCGGTGGTGATGTGGAGCTTGGGCAACGAGTTGCAACAAGACCCCAACCAGCCTTTCAACGATTTTGGCGTGACGATGTACAAGCTGATGAAAACCCTCTTGAACAGATACGACTCCACACGCCAAGTGACGGTTGCCATGCATCCGCGCTACCGCAATTGGGAGACCGATTCGCTGCCTTGCGACTTGGCAATGGAAACCGATGTGCAAGCCTACAACTACCGCTACATGTATTTTCCCGGCGACGGCAGACGCTTCCCGTGGATGAAGTTCTATCAGAGCGAGGCCAGCGTGTCGGCAATGGGCCCCAACTATTTCGAGATGGACCTTGACAAAGTGATTGGACTGGCTTATTGGGGAGCCATCGACTACTTGGGAGAGAGCCAGGGATGGCCAGCCAAGGGTTGGGCTCAGGGCGTGTTTGACCTCTCGTTGCAACCCAAGCCGATGGCATATCTCATGAAATCGATGTTCTCTGACGAGCCAACGGTACATATTGGCGTCGTGGACGATGAAAACTCGGATGTGATGTGGAACGATGTGCAGGTGGGAACGGGTCGCATGAGTGAGAACTGGAACCGGAAGCCGGGAAAGGTTTCTTTGTATGTCTACACCAATGCCGAGCGGGTGGAACTCTTCGTGAACGGCAGGAAGGTGGCAGAAAAAGACAATCCCACGGAAGCCAAGAGCCGCAACAAACTGCGTTTTGACAATATCGAATACGAGAAAGGATGGATTGAGGCGGTGGGTTACAATGCTGGGAAGGTGGTGGCCCGCCATCGCATTGAAACCACGAGCGAGGCCGTGAGGTTGAAGTTGGAGCCCGACATTCAGACGTGGAAGGCTGATGGAACTGACTTGATGCACATCCGTGTGACGGCAGTTGACAAGAAAGGGCGCCGTGTGTGGAATGCCCATCAGCTGTTGACGTTTGATGTGGTGGGCGATGCTCAAATCGTGGGTGTGGACAATGGCAATATTGTCAGCGATGAACTACACAAGACCAACCAACGGCATTTGTTCAACGGAACGGCATTGGTGATACTTCGCGCTGGAAAGACGGCTGGACGGGTGGCACTGAATGTCAAGTCGGATGCCTTCAAGACGGCCACATTGAAACTTGAAACCCGATAACGGAGCTGTTTTTATAGACAAACTGGTCATTATATAAAAAAGGATAAATAACGTTGACATACGCAATTTATCCTTTTCTTTTTTTGGAGATTCCAAACTAATGTCTTATCTTTGCGAAAACAAAAACACTATCGTAGTAATAACTTTAAAACAAAAACATCATGAAGAAAAAATTCATTTGCGCCGTTTGCGGCTACATTTATGAGGGAACCGAAGCTCCCGAGAGATGCCCTATTTGTAAGGCTCCTGCATCCAAATTTTCTGAGTTAAAGGACGATGGCGATGTAACTTACGCTACTGTTCATAAGATTGGCGATGGCAAGCCCGAGGGTGTGAGCGAAGAGATGATTAACGACCTGCGCAACCACTTCAATGGCGAGTGCGGAGAGGTTGGAATGTATCTGGCTATGGCTCGCCAAGCCGACCGCGAAGGTTATCCCGAGATTGCCGAGGCTTTCAAGCGTTATGCTTTCGAGGAGGCTGACCACGCATCTCGTTTTGCTGAGTTGCTGGGCGAGTGTGTTTGGGATACGAAGACCAATTTGGAGAAGCGTGCCGCTGCTGAGGCTGGTGCTTGCGAAGACAAGTTCCGCATTGCCAAGAACGCTAAGGCTGCCGGATTCGATGCTATTCACGACACGGTTCACGAAATGGCGAAAGACGAAGCTCGTCATGGTGCTGGCTTTGCCGGCTTGCTGAAGAGATACTTCGGAAAGTAAAAATAAAGAATTAGAAAATTAAAACACTAAAGAAAGGGATGACTCCATTGTTTTGGAAGTCATCCCTTACTTATTACCTATTAAATTAATATTACCTATTACCAATTACCACCCCGGAAAACTTCTTCAACTTGATGAGCTTTGCCTTTGAGTATGGAGCCGGCCATTTTCCGTCAAGCACAAGGATTGTCTTCTTGTTATAGCCAACAGCATCCACAGCCTCCTGTAACGTGAGATAATTGCCCTTGCCTTGAGCAGACACCACATAGTCGTAATGCCTCACATGTTTGGCCAATGCCGGAATCTCTTTTCCTACGGCATCAGCCAGAAGACCAGCAACCAAACGGGCGCCATAGATGTTGTAATGGGTGTTGTCCTGCCGGCCGTTGGGAATCGATGCGACTTCTCCAGGCTTCAACCACATGTGGAGTTTACGCGAACCAACAACACCCAAACTCTGCTCCAGGTCGTGTGTGATTTTGTTGGCGTCAACAAAGTAAGCATTCATCTCGCGAGCTACATTTCGAGGAGAAAGCAGGTAAGCGCCATGTGTGTCAATTAGCGTGTCGCTATTCACTTTTTCATCCGCATACTCGGTGTTTCGCAACGATTCGTCTTCTATTGAGCCGTCAACCTCACGAAAGAAATTGCGGCGCACAACTGCGTTAAACAATACGGGAATGCCGCCCTTCATGCGCGTTTCCTTGACAAACTTCCTCAGGTTGTCGTCGAAAGTGTAACCTGGGTCAGTATGGCGTTGTGGACTTGGCTTCTCATCGTTGTGTCCGAACTGAATGAAGACATAATCGCCAGGCTTTATCTTCTCAAACACCTTCTGCCATCGGCCTTCATCAATGAAACTCTTCGAAGAACGGCCATTCACGGCATGATTGTCAACAACGATGCTTTCATCGAAAAAGCCTTGAAGCACCATCCCCCACCCTCGTTCGGGATTGGTATCGAAATTGCTCTTGTTGGCTGCCGTCGAATCACCAATGATGAAGATGGTTGTCTGCTTCTTCGATGAACTCAACAAAAGGGTCATCAGAAGAATAGAGAGGAATAGCACAACCTTCTTCATCCCATCTTGATTTTACGACAACATGCCGATGAGTTCATCTACGGAAACCATCTCCTGATTTCCCGTCTCCATATTCTTGACGGTCACTTTACCCTCGTTGATTTCGTTTTCGCCAGCCAAAGCCACAAACGGAATCTGCTTGGTATTGGCATAACTCATCTGCTTCTTCATCTTAGCGCTCTCCGGATACATCTCGGTGCGTATTCCGGCTTCGCGCAACTTCTTGACAATAGGCAGACAATAAGCCGTCTCCTTGTCTCCGAAATTGATGAACAGCACACGGGTGGCCAACATCGCATCCTTGGGATAGGCATCGAGGTCGTTCAGCACATCGAAGATGCGGTCGACACCGAATGAGATACCCACTCCACTAATGCCAGGCATTCCAAAAATGCCCGTCAGATTGTCATAGCGGCCACCGCCAGTGATGCTTCCCATCTGGACATCCAAAGCCTTCACTTCGAAAATGGCGCCTGTATAGTAATTCAAGCCACGAGCCAAAGTCAAGTCGAACTGTATTTCGTTCTTTAATTCCAATCCTTTCAACGTGTCAAGAACAAAGCGTGTCTCCTCAACGCCTTTCATTCCGATTTCGGATGATTGAAGGAATTTGGCCATCACTTCGAGTTTCTCCTCGTTCGTTCCCGAAAGCGAGATGATTGGTTGCAATTTAGCCACCGCATCCTCGCTGACACCTTTCTCCCTCAACTCAGCGTTCACGTTTTCCAAACCGATTTTGTCAAGTTTGTCTATAGCAACCGTGATGTCAACAATCTTGTCAGCCTCGCCTATCACCTCAGCAATTCCGGAAAGAATCTTGCGGTTGTTGATTTTGATTTGCACACGAATGCCGAAGCGTGTAAACACGGTATCGATAATTTGCATCAACTCAACCTCGTTGAGCAAAGAATCGCTTCCCACCACATCGCCGTCGAACTGATAGAATTCGCGATAGCGCCCTTTCTGAGGACGGTCGGCACGCCACACGGGTTGGAACTGATAACGCTTGAAAGGCAACTGAAGTTCATCGCGATGCATCACCACATAACGCGCAAAAGGAACGGTCAAATCATATCGAAGACCTTTCTCGCAAATGCGTGAAGCCAAACGAAGCACATTGCGCTCAGCCAGTTCCTCATCCGACACCTTATTCAGATAATCACCCGAGTTCAGGACCTTGAACAACAATTTGTCGCCCTCTTCCCCATACTTGCCCATCAGTGTCTGAAGATTCTCCATTGCCGGAGTCTCAATCTGCTGGAAGCCGTAAAGGGAATAGACCTCCTTTATCGTGTTGAAGATATAATTGCGCTTGGCCATCTCCAAGGGAGAAAAGTCGCGCGTACCTTTTGGTATACTGGGTTTGTTTGCCATTCTTTACTTTCTGATGATGGTTTGAGCCCTGTCGGGGCCGATAGAAATGATTTTAATGGGAGTCTCCAACTGCTCCTCCAAGAATTTCACATAGTCGTTGAATGCCTTCGGAAATTGCTCTTCGCTGGTGAACTTGGTCATATCAGTCTTCCATCCGGGCATTTCCACATAAACGGGCTCGATACCTTCTTCGATGTTATACGGGAAATAGCTGATTTCTTTTCCGTTCTGCTTATAAGCCACACAAGCCTTGATAGTGTCAAATCCGTCAAGCACATCGCTCTTCATCATGATCAGTTGAGTGACTCCGTTCACCATTATGGAATAACGCAAAGCCACCAAGTCAATCCAACCACAACGGCGCTCACGGCCTGTAACGGCACCATATTCGTGGCCGAGGTCGCGAATCAGCTTGCCCGTCTCATCGAAGAGTTCTGTGGGGAACGGACCAGCTCCCACGCGAGTGCAATAAGCCTTCATGATGCCGAAGACATTTCCAATCTTGTTGGGGCCTACACCAAGACCCGTACATGCACCGGCGCAAATGGTGTTTGAAGAAGTGACAAACGGATAGCTTCCGAAATCTACGTCAAGCATCGTTCCTTGAGCACCTTCGCAAAGAATGCTCTTTCCCTCGCGAAGCAGATTGTTCACCTCGTGCTCGCTATCAACAATGGGGAACTGTTTCATATACTCGATTCCCTCCATCCACACTTTCTCCACTTCGGTGATATCGTAATCGGTATAGTTCAACGAACGCAACATCTCTTCGTGGCGAGCCTTGTGGGCGGCGTATTTCTCTTCAAAGTTCTCAAGAATGTCGCCAACTCGCAAACCATTACGGCTCACTTTATCGGTATAGGTCGGCCCGATTCCCTTTCCAGTCGTGCCCACTTTGTTCTTGCCCTTGGCTGCCTCGAGAGCGGCATCAAGCACGCGGTGGGTAGGCATGATGAGATGGGCTTTCTTAGAGATGTGCAGACGTGATTTCAACTCGTGGCCGCTCTTTTCCAAGTCTTTGGCTTCAGCCATAAACAAGTCGGGAGCCAATACCACACCATTTCCGATAATGTTGATTTTCCCACCTTGGAAGATACCCGAAGGAATGCTACGCAACACATACTTCTCGCCTTCAAACTCCAACGTGTGGCCGGCATTGGGGCCTCCCTGGAAACGAGCTACAACATCATACTCAGGTGTCAACACGTCAACAACCTTTCCCTTACCTTCATCGCCCCACTGGAGTCCCAGCAAGACATCTGCTTTTCCTTTATTCATGCTTTTTTATTTTGTTTTTTAGTTTTCACTTGCTCCATTTTGCTCTTCTTTCGAGTCATCTTCGCCTGGCATGTGCTACAAATGCCATAGATGTAAAGCGCAAATCCATCCTTGCGGAAACGCTTCAGTTTAGTATTGTCAATCACACGAACGATTTCAGGGGCTTTCACTTCAGAAACCTTTCCACACATCGAGCAAATCTGATGACTGTGATTGGCATTCGCATAATTCGCCTCATATCTGGTTCCGTCTTGAAGGCGGTGCCTAACAACGAGCCGAAGTTTCATAAACAAACGCATGGCATTGTACAAAGTTGCACGACTCACCCTGAAGTTGTTTTGCTCCAGATATTCGCTAACCTCTTCAAGGGTGAAATGGCCCTGCAAAGTATATACGGCGTCCAATATGGCAAAGCGTTCAGGCGTCTTGCGATGATGATTCATCTCAAGATAATCGCTCAGCACTTGCCTGACAGATTCGTTCAATTTGACGTCCATAAATTGCCATGTGACAGAAAAACGTGCAAATTTACTATTTTTTTGTCACATAACGGAATCATTACTTAAAAAAAATCTAAATTAGTGCCAACACTACTTAAAGCCTTCCTCGCAATCGTCTCATAATCCTCTCCAAATCCCGCAAATCTCTGAATGCAATTCATGGCCGCATGGCGCACTCCAGCATGCTCTGATTGCAAAGCCGCCAAAGCTTGGTCCATCAGCTCATTAATGCCGCGTTCATCGGGCTCCAAACCTTGCATGAACAATCGAGCAAGCACTTGAAAACCGCAAATCTCATAAAGTGTTTTTCCACTTGCCAACCACTTGAAAGCCAACACGGGAGCGTCTTCCAAATACTGATAAAGTTGGAAAGCGGCGATTTCGGCAATCTCTTGAGTGGGTGTCTGCTCCATCCAAATGTCGGCGACCTCAGTCAACATCTCTTCAGCCGGCATTATCATGGTTGCCAAAATCTTGCATTCGCGGATGTTCTCTTTCCAAAGGGCAATCGCCAAATCATAGTTCTTGCCGTATTCGGCAGCCATATTCCGCAATTCAACGAGCCCAATCCCCCAGTTCACTTGATATTCGGCCCCCTTTTGTCTCATCGATTGCGAAGCCACACCATTCATCATCAAACGAAACGAGCGCTTGATTTCCTTCACTTTATTGTTGGTTTCTTCTGTCATAGTTAGCGTTTCTAAAATTCGTCTTCCAACGTTCGATTTCCCAAAGACCCCTTTTGACAAAATGACAGGTGGCTTTTAACCTCGTTAAAGCTATGCTTTGAGGCGGTCAAAGCATAGCAATGAGCGCCTCAAAGGATACATATGGGAAAATCGGGCGATAAGTAAAAACTTTCAACAAATCGGTTATTTAAACCGCCCGTTTTCCTTTCATTTTGCCGCCACATAGTCCCTTTTCCTTTCTTTTTGTCAAATCAGGAATCCATAGTCTCGGCTATAGCGGAGCATCTGTTCGGCATAGCTCTCCGAATAATCCACCTCCACGTCAACCATCTCGCTTTCAGCATCGTATACAGGCTTCAGCCAAGGGTTCAGGAATCCTTTGTATGGGGCGATGTTGAGCTTTGCATATCGAGCCAAAACTTCATCATGAAGTTCCTTGTCAACCTTCACCGCATAACGCTCCACCAACGCCCGAGCCGCCTCGAAATCGCCTTCGCTCTTGATGCGTTGAACCTCAGCCAGCAATTGGGCAAACAATCCTCGCAAAGCCTGATAATCATGAATCAGCAAGAAGGTTTTCCCATCTCGCCGAATCATCGAGACCTCACCCTTCGAATGCTCGTAAACCCATCGTGCAATCAAAGCCCTGTTGCGCATGTGAGCCTCCTCTATCTGGTGGCCGGGGCGGATTCGGGTAAGTTGTGTCATCAATCCGTTCAACATGTAGGTGTAATATTGCGATTGATAAGCCTTTTTGTCGGGTACAAGACCGAGTTCAACTAGCTTCTCATCGGCAATATAATAAAGCCCGAACAAGTCGGCACGAGCCTCTTCAATGGTGTTTCCATACGCCTTCAAGGCATCTGGGTCGACACCCGGAAGAAGTTGTCCGCTTCCGTGTCCAAGACATTCATGCAAGTCGGTATGAAGATCATCGCAAACATCGCCATATTTCTCAATCATCCTCCGGGTTCTCTCATCCACCACGAACTCCTCCTTGAATCCGTTTCCGTGTGCGGCTTTGTTGTAGGCATCGGTAATATTGGCGATTGTAATGCTTTTCGAACCATATTGTGCACGAATCCAATCGGCATTTGGAAGATTGATTCCGATGGCCGTAGAAGGATATTCATCACCGCCCAACATAGCAGCACATATGACATTGGCGGTCACTCCCTTCACTTCCTTCTTCTTGAATCGCGAATCCACGGGCGAGTGGTCTTCAAACCATTGGGCGTTTTGGCTGATGGTTTGCGTGCGCTTGGTGGCTTCCAAATCCTTGTATTCCACCAATCCTTCCCACGAGCCTTTCAATCCCAATGGGTCGCCATAAACCTCGATGAATCCGTTGATGAAATCAATATGCCCGTCAAGTTCTTTCAGCCATTCAATCGAATATTCATCAAACACGCGTAAATCTCCTGTCTCATAATAGTTTATGAGCAGCTGAATGACTTTCTTTTGTTGGTCGTTCTCCGCCACATCAGCAGCTTTCTGAAGCCAAAAGACAATACGCTCAATGGCTTTCCCATACATGCCGTCTTTCTTCCAAACTTTCTCCGTAAGCACTCCCTCCTCCTTGCACAATTTCGAGTTCAATCCGTAAGAGGGAGGATTGTCGGCGTTTTGAGCCTTCAGACGGGCATAAAAGTTTTCAACCTCTTGTTGCGAAACGCCTTCATAGAAGTTGCAAGCCGAAGTCTTGACCAAGTCAACTCCATCCTCTTTATTCACTCGCTTGGGCAACACATCGGGATTGAAAATCACGGGGAACAATTCTTGGCAAAAGTCCTCTACACTTTGTCCTTCACGAATGGGAAGCAATTCCGGATTGATGTCGGCTATGGCTGAGCGCAAGAATTCTTCATCAAAGCCCGGAAGAAATTTCTCGCAACCATAATGATGATAGATGCCGTTTGAGAACCACAAACGCTTCAAATAGGTTTCAAACTGCTTGTAGTCATCCGTTTGACGCGAGCCTTTATAATGCAAATACACAAGCTCCATCAGCTTGCGTATCTGCAAATTATATTTCCCGAATTGGTCTGTTGTGATATCCCGTCCGCACAAAGTGGCTTCGGAAAGATAATAAACCAATTTCTTTTGTTGGATAGTCAAGTCTTCGAATCCATTCAGGCGATAGCGAAGCATTTGCAAATCAGCAAACCGCTCACCCGAATAGACAAAATCGTCTTGTTTCATTCTGCCGCCACTTTATCCTTTGCCTTGTTCTTTCCACCAGCTTTACGGCCTCTTTTCTTGGGTTTCTCAGCCAACGTGGGATGCTGGGCCAGATTGATGACCTTGTATTCACGCGGCGTCATCCCGTTCAGCTTGAAGAACGATGCATAGAACGACTGACGATTGGAGAATCCCACCATATCGGAAATGTCTTCCATATTCAGATTCTGATAGCGTCTGTCTGTCAGGATTGTCATCGCTTCTTGGATGCGGTACTGGTTGATGAAGGATGTGTAGTTCATGTGGAAACGAACATTCACAACGGCAGAAATGTAACGCGTATTCGTTCCAAGATCTTCTGCCAGCTTTTTAGCGGAATAGTTCTTATCCTTGAATTTCTTTTGGATGAGGATGATGTCAAGAATTTTTTCTTTCAATTCATCCATCAATTTGGGACTGACAAGAGTGCGATAGGCAGCCTCCTTTTCCTTTTTTTCAGTAAGATTGTACTTTGCCATAGCCGTAGGTTTTGAATTAGTCCTTATTCTTCAAATTGCAAATTTAATAAACATTTTTCATATATACAACCCACGTTTTTGTTTTTAATAATTTTTTCGCATTTTTTTAAAAATCCACATAATTTAACGATAAAAAACAAACAAATTATCGACAATATTTAAAGATAGCACAAAAAACGCGCGATTTTATAGCGTATTTTGCTTCGTTTTTCATAACTTTGCATCGCGAAATATCTACAAATACAAATTTAATAATTCATCTATATGGAAAGAACATGGAGATGGTTTGGCAAGAACGACAAAATCACGCTTGCCATGCTAAAACAAATCGGAGTTGAAGGTATTGTAACAGCCCTGCACGATGTGCCTTTAGGCGAAATCTGGACACGTGAGAAAATCCGCGACCTTCGAGAGTATATCGAAAGCTATGGAATGCGTTGGAGCGTTGTCGAATCGCTTCCCGTTGTTGAGACCATCAAATATGGCGGTCCTGACCGCGATGAGCAGATTGAGGTCTACAAGGAGTCGCTCCGCAACCTCTCGGCTGAGGGAATCCATTGCATCTGCTATAATTTCATGCCTGTGCTCGATTGGGCTCGTACCGACCTGTTGCACGACAATCCCAATGGCACTTCGAACCTCTATTTCAACTATGCCGAGTTCGCTTATTTCGACATCTACATCCTCAAACGCGAAGGTGCTCGCGAGGAATGGGCTGCCTTCAAATTCCCCGAGGGCGTGGGCGAAGGACGAAATGTGCTTACCGAATGTGATGAACTTGCCAAGACGATGACACCCGAAAAAGACCACAAACTGGTGGAAAACATCGTTATCAAGACACAAGGCTTCGTGAGTGGCAACTTCAGCGAGAACGACGAGGCTCCCATTCAGAAGTTCCGTGAGTTCCTCAATCTCTATAAAGGCATAGACAAGAAGCAGTTGCGCGAGAATATGAAATATTTCCTCGAAGCCATTATGCCCACTTGTGAGGAATGCGAAATGAACATGTGCGTACATCCCGACGACCCACCAATTGAGATCCTCGGCCTTCCGCGCATCGTTCGCACCGAAGAAGACATCCAATGGTTCCTCGATGCCGTTCCCAACAAGCACAATGGCTTGACCTTCTGTGCCGGTTCGCTCTCGGCTGGAGCCTACAACAATGTGGTGGAGATGGCTAAGAAGTTCGCTCCACGCACCCATTTCGTTCATCTGCGCTCATGCCACATATTCCCCAATGGAGACTTCACCGAAGCCTCACATCTTGGTGGACGTGCTGACATCATCGAACTTTCACGCATCTTCGAGAAAGAAAATCCGAATCTTCCCATGCGTGTGGATCATGGAATGACGATGTTGGGCGATGAAACAAAGGGTTACAATGCCGGCTATTCTTTCTTGGGACGTATGTTCGCTCTCGGACAAGTGCAGGGAATCCTTGCTACCGTTGACCGCGAGTTAGGTATTCCGTACACCCAACCCGGCTTCTTCGATTAACACTATAGTACTTCCACGAAACCATAAGAATTGATTTCGTATGAAAAAAAGCATTTTCACAATTGCGGCATTCACATTCGTATTGACTGCTTTCGCACAAACGGGAAAAGAATGGGATGACCCGAAGATAACGAGCGTGAATCGTGAGACGGCGCATACTGTTGCGTTGCCTATGGCTAACGAGGCTGATGTGGCCAAAAACGACCTGACGTTGTCTCCCTATTATCAGTCGCTCGACGGCGTTTGGAAGTTCCAATGGGTGAACACACCCACGAAGGCAACAACGGCTATGTGTGCAAAAGAATACAATGATGCCGCTTGGACGGACATCGATGTGCCTAGCAGCTGGCAAGTATGGGGATTGCACAACAACAAGTCGTGGGACAAGCCACTTTATTGCAACGTTGCCTACCCTTTCTCGTTCAACGAATCGACATATAGCATTATGGCCGACCGTCCGGGATGGTTCACCTATAACAGCAATATGCCCAACCCAGTGGGTACCTACCGCCGCCATTTCAACATCACAGCCGATTGTCTGAACGGGCACGATGTCTATGTTCGCTTCAATGGTGTCGGACACGGATTCTACCTTTGGGTGAACGGTCAGCGTGTGGGTTATAGCGAAGACTCGTATGTACCAGCCGAGTTCAACATCACGGATTATCTCGTTGAGGGCGACAACACGATGGCTCTACAAGTCTATCGCTTCACGAGCGGTTCTTTCCTTGAGTGCCAGGACTACTGGCGCCTGACGGGAATCCAACGCCATTGCTTCATTTGGGCAGCTCCCAAAACACAGATTCGCGACTATTTCTTCACCACCGACCTGGACAACACCTACACCAACGCCAAAGCTAACGTGAAAATTATGGTGACTGGCGAAGAGGTTGAAGGATTGAAGGTTGAGGCTAAAGTGATGGATGGTGCCACAACTATCGCCCAAACATCAAAAGATGTAGCAACGGGCATTACAAGCATCGACATGGATGTAACGGCACCCAAGCTTTGGAGTGCTGAAGAGCCCAACCTCTACAATTTGGTTCTTACGCTGAAAGACGGAAACGGCCGTGTGCTGGACACCCGAGGCGGAAAAGTGGGATTCCGTGAAGTGGGCGTTCGCAACGATGGCGCTTTGCTCATCAACGGCAAGCGTATGGTGTTTCATGGTGTGAACCGCCACGACTTTTCGCCCATCAACGGACGAGCCATCTCTGATGCTGAAATAGAAGAAGACATCAAGACGATGAAACGGCTGAACATTAATGCCGTCCGCACCTCCCACTACCCTAATGACCCCATTTTCTACGACCTTTGCGACAAATACGGACTTTATGTCTTGGCAGAGGCTGATGTGGAGTGCCACGCTAACCAAAGGCTTTCTTCGGTAGCTTTGTTCCGTCCCGCAATGGTGGAGCGCTCTGAGAATCATGTGCGTTGGATGCGCAACCATCCTTGTATCTTCATGTGGTCGTTCGGCAACGAGAGTGGAAACGGCAACAACTTCTCGTACGTGCAAACCGCCATCAAGGCTTTAGACAAGACACGCCTGACCCACTATGAGGGCGGAAGTCAGTATGCTGATGTCACCTCTTCGATGTATTGGGACTACAACGGCATCAAGGGAAAGGGAGAACAACAGAAAGACCGACCGCACATCCAATGCGAGAACTCTCACTCGATGGGTAACTCGATGGGTAATGTGCGCGACATGTTCGACCTGTATGAAAAATATCCTTGCCTGACGGGTGAGTTCATCTGGGACTTCAAAGACCAAGGTCTGCTGACCAAAGTCAACAGCACGGGCAAGGAATATTGGGCATATGGAGGCGATTTCGGCGACAATCCCAACGATGGAAACTTCTGCATCAACGGATTGGTTCGCCCCGACTGGTCGTTGACCTCCAAGTCCTACAACACAAAGAAAATCTACCAACCGTTAGAGTTCAAGGCTGTCAACGGAAAAGCCAACCAATTCCGCATCAAGAACAAGATGGCTTTTCTGCCCAGTTCGCATTATGACGTTCGCTATGAGGTGGTTGACGAAGAAGGCAACACGCTCTCAAGCGGAACGATTGACAAAGAGGTGGCAGCAGCCGATAGCTCTGTTATTGAGCTCGACCTCTCGGCACTCTCTTCCCTCGCTTCCGACCGCGAAGCCTTCATCCACTTCTCCGCTACGCAAAAAGCAGCCACGCTTTGGGCTGATGCCGGATACGTGGTGGCCGAAGAGAAATTGCCCGTGAGGTCAGCCGTGAAGCCCATGTACGACATCAATAACATGTCGGGCGACAAGTTGACATTGGAGGAGACATCCACCACCATCACCATTTCGAACACGGCGTTCAAAGCCACCTTCAGCAAGACGCAAGGAACATTGTCCAGTTATGTCTACGAAGGCAACACACTCGTCAGCACGCCCCTGTTGCTCAACGTTTTCCGCCTGCCCACTGACAACGATGGTCGTCAGAGTGGAAGTTGGGACACAATGGGACTTCGCAAACTCTCGGTCAAAGGAACGGGAGCCGAAGCAAACACGGCTGATGACGGGAAAACTGCAAGAGTGACGCTCAACAGCACCTACACGGGCAAGAACGGCACCACATTCGCCGTGATGCTCGACTTCATCGTATGCGCCGACGGCACATTGATGGTCAACTCCATCATCAATCCCTCAAATAAGGGAGCCATCATTCCCAAGTTGGGATTCCGCTTGGAGATGCCCTCCTCGATGGAACAGCTCTCGTGGTTCGGACGTGGTCCGTGGGACAGCTATCGCGACCGCAAGGAAGCTTGTCTGCCTGCCATTTACAAGAGTACGGTGGCCGACCAACGCGAAGACTACATTCTGCCCCAAGAGCACGGAACAAAGCAAGAAGTGCGCTGGCTCTCACTCACCAACGGAGAAGGCCAGGGATTGCTCTTTGTGGCTCCCGACAAGATGGCCGCTTCTGCCGTTCATTTCCGCCCAGAAGACAACTATACCGACCGCGGCAACCGTTCGAAGCACACCTATCAGTTCAAGGCATGCGCCACAACGGTGGTGTCGCTCGATGCTGCCACTCGCGGATTGGGCAATGCCAGCTGTGGCCCCGACGTGATGGAGAAATACGAGTTACATGCTGCCAACACCCCATTCCGCTTCCTCATCATCCCGCTCAACAGCAATGTCAAGGCAGCCTCTGCGGCACGCGTGGGAATGCCCGTCTGCCAACCCGTCAGTTGTGAACGCCAAACCAATGGTCGCATCAAACTCTCAACCTCAACGAAGAATGCAACCATCTACTATAGCATCAACGACGGAGAGGTCATGAAGTACACCGGCACCATCGACCACGCTGATGCTTGCACCGTCAAAACCTATTGTGTTGCCGACGGAATGCTCACCAGTCCCACGATGACCTATCAGTTCGACATGTTCATCAACAAGTCGGCATGGAAAGTCGTGAGCTACGACAGCCAACACGGAGGCAACGAAGCCAGATTGGCCATCGATGGGAACAACAGCACCTTCTGGCACACCGACTGGGGAGCTAACGAGCCTGCTTGCCCACACACCATCGTAATCGACATGCAGAAGATTTACAACGTGACGGCATTCACCTATCTCTCACGCCAAGACGGCAACCAGAACGGAATGGTGAAGGCCTACGAAGTCTATCTTAGCCTTGACGGCACCACTTGGGGCAATCCGGTGGCTAGTGGAGAGTTCAAGAACACCACCGCCCTGCAAGTGGCCACGCTCAAGACGCCCACTCCCGGCCGATACCTGAAGCTCGTTGCCAAGTCGGAAATCAACAACAACAAGTGGACATCGGCAGCCGAGATTGGCATCAAGGCCTCGGCAGACATCACCGCCATCCACCCCATCACATCCGAACACGCCCACCTTTTCACCTCAGCCGTCTACGACCTTCAAGGGCGGCGCATGAAGGGTGAGGCTGCATCGTGGCCCAGAGGCATCTACATCTCTAACGGGCGGAAAGTATTGAAATAATCAACGCCCCGACTTATAGACATCAAAACAAACGCATATAATAACATGAAACTGAATGAAATCCTGAGCGGCCAGTTCAATGCCGCAGAATGGGAGCAGAAAGGCTATCAGCTTCCCAAGTTTGACATCAAGGCCGTGCGCGAGAAAACGGCCAAAGAGCCCACATGGGTGCACTTCGGAGGCGGAAACATCTTCCGCGCCTTCCCGGCAGCCATCCTCAACGACGCCCTCAACACGGGGCAATACGACCGAGGTGTCATTGTTGCCGAGACCTTCGACTTCGAAGTCATTGACAAAGCTTATGCCCCCTACAACAACCTCTCGCTCCTCGTCAGCCTCCAGTCTACAGGCACCATCGAGAAGAAAGTCATTGCCAGCGTCACCGAAGCCCTAAAGGCCGACCCGCAATTCGACGACTGGAACCGTCTGTTGGAAATCTTCCGCAACCCCTCGTTGCAGATGATATCGTTCACCATCACCGAGAAAGGCTACACCTTCAACGATGCCGACCTCGCACGAGGACTGAAGCCCGTCTTTGCAATGGGAAAGGTTTGCGCCTTGCTGCTCGAGCGCTTCAATGCAGGCCAGCTGCCGCTCACCGTACAGTCAATGGACAACTGCTCTCACAACGGCGACAAGGTGCGTGCCGGAGTCTTCGCCTATGCCGAGCGCTGGGTGAACGACGGACTTGTGCCAGCTGCCTTCCTCGACTATCTGAAGAATGAGAAGAAAATCACGTTCCCCTGGTCGATGATTGACAAAATCACTCCACGCCCGCACGAGAAAGTAAAGGAGATGTTGGCCGCCGACGGATTCGAAGACAACGACTACATCGAGACCGAACGCCACACGTTCACAGCTCCCTTTGTGAACGCCGAGGAAGTGCAATACCTCGTCATCGAGGACAACTACACCAACGGACGTCCTCCACTCGATTTGGGTGGCGCTCTCTACACCACGCGCGAGACCGTAGACAAGGTGGAGACCATGAAGGTGACAACGTGCCTGAACCCACTTCACACCGCCATGAGCATCTACGGTTGCATGCTTGGCTACACCCTCATCTCAGCCGAGATGGCCGATGCTGACCTTCGACCCTTCATCCAGAAAATCGGCTATATGGAGGCTATGCCTGTGGTCACCGACCCGGGCGTGCTGAACCCCTATGAGTTCATTGGTGCAGTCATCAACCGCCGTCTGCCCAACCCCTTCATGCCCGATGCTCCGCAACGCATCGCTATGGACACCAGCCAGAAGCTCCCCATACGCTTCGGTGAAACCATCAAGAAGTACATCGCCCGTGGGCTCGACATGTCGAACCTGGTGCTCATCCCCCTTACGCTGGCCGGCTATGCACGCTACCTGAAGGGCATCAAGGACGACGGCACCCCCTTCGAACCGTCTCCCGACCCCATGCTCCAGGAACTCCAAGCCATCGTGGCCCCTCTCGAGATTGGCAAGCCTGAACAAGACTTCTCATGCCTGCGCCAACTCTACAGCCGCAAGGACGTCTTCGGTGTCGACCTCTACGAAGCCGGCCTTGGCGAGCAGATTGAGGGCATGGTCAAAGAACTCTATGCCGGCATCGGAGCCGTGCGCAGCACCCTCCACAAGTATGTGATGGCAAGATAACCCTTTTCCTCCTGCGGGCGCGTCATACAGACAATCATCCATCCCCCCTTGATTCGTCATTCACCCCTGTGGCGCGCCTGCCATTTTTTTCACCCCCGACACCTAATACCTAATACCTAATACCTAATACCTAATACCTAACACCTAACACCTAACGCCCATCTCAAATCTCCTTTACAAAGATACAAAAAAAACTCCAAACTACCAAATTCACCTCGGTTCGAGATAAGAAAGATGTGCAAAAAGTTGGTAACCTGAGATGTTTTTTGTACCATTTATAAGTGATTACCAATAAAAAGTCTCTAATATCCTTCGATGGCAAGCATTGCCGCTATAGCAAGGCCTAGCTTTCGGACAGTGAAATTATGACCATCCTCATCGTGCTTCAGTTCGGCTTGTTCCACAATTTCAAGCACTACTACTTGTCCTTCATCAGACACGTATCTATGGTCCGTTTTTCCAGATGCGGTTTCATACAACCGATTCGTTGAGCTGCTCAGGTGTTATATCTGACGCGCTTACATCTATCATCTGACCGCCTTACATGCCACACCTGACGGGCTCAGATGGGGCAAGTGACGATAACAAAAAGAAAGGGGAAATACAATTTATTTCACCGGCTCCATGTGGATAGTGACATGCGTATCTTGCCCGAAACGCTCTTTAAGCTTGTTTTCGATGGCTGTGGCGCGCTCGTGAACCTCGTGCAGGGAAAGATGCCCGTCCATGCGAATATGCGCCTCTACGGCAATGTGATTGCCTATTCTGCGCGTGCGCAAGTTATGCGGTTGCTTGACATCGGGAAACGACTGGATGATGCCCATGATTTCGTCTTCCATCTCAGCCGGAAGGGATGACTCGGTGAGTTCGCCCATGCTGGCTTTCAACAGTTCCACCGCCACCTTCACAAGCATGGCACCCACAACGATGGAAGCCACGGGGTCGAGCACCGTCCAGCGGTTGCCCAACATGATGGCACCTCCGATGCCAATGGCAGCTCCAATGGAAGAGAGTGCGTCGCTTCGATGGTGCCAGGCGTTGGCTATCATGGCCTGCGACTCCAAAGCCTTTCCACGACGGGCGGTATAGCGATAGAGCACCTCCTTAACCAATATGGACACCAGAGCCGCCCAAAGCGCCAGCATACCCGGTGTTTCAATCTGTTCGCCTCCCAGCCAATGGGCCAGCTTTGTGCCACCGGCAACGATGATGCCAATGGCAGCCGCCATCAGGGCCATTCCGATGAGAAATGTGGCGAAAGTCTCGAATTTACCGTGTCCGTAATCATGGGAGTCGTCTTGCGGCTTGGCGCTGATACGCACGAAAACCAGCACTACGAGGTCGGTGAGGAAGTCGGAAAGAGAGTGCACGGCATCGGCAATCATCGCCGAACTGTGCCCAAGCACGCCAGCAACAAACTTGAATGCCAGCAGCGCCACGTTTCCCAGGCTGCCGACAAGTGTTACCTTATAAATTTCTTTCTCGCGCGTCATTTTTGACGATATCGGTGCAATTTTCGACAATTACGGGTGCAAAAATACAAAGAATTGCGAATTATACGTCCATTTTCAACAAAAAAAAGACAGAAAGGCGATAAAATTAGAAGAATGGGAGAATTGAAGAGTTGAAAAATGAAAAAAAGACATGCTTCACCGAAGCCATTAACAACATTTAACCTAAAAATATTGGTCAAAAACGACAATTATTCGATAATTATTTGTACCTTTGCAAGGTTTTAGGGATTATATTCAGATATTTGCTTGATTTTCAAATAGTTAGTAAGAAAAAGGCGCAAGATGAGACAATTAAAAATTCAGAAAAGTATTACTAACCGATCTAGCGAGGCACTTGACAAGTACCTTGTTGAGATTGGTCGTGCCCCATTGATTTCGATTGATGAGGAAATTGAATTGGCGCAAAAAATCAAAAAGGGTGGCCCCGAAGGCGAGCGGGCCAAAGACAAACTGGTAACAGCTAATTTACGATTTGTGGTGTCCGTTGCCAAGCAATACCAACATCAGGGACTCACACTCACAGACCTCATCGATGAGGGTAACATTGGATTGATTAAAGCCGCACAGAAATTTGACGAGACTCGTGGTTTCAAATTCATTTCGTACGCTGTTTGGTGGATTCGCCAAAGCATTCTGCAGGCCATTGCCGAGCAGAGCCGCATTGTGCGTCTGCCGCTGAATCAGGTGGGCTCGTTGAGCAAGATTAATCACGAAATCAACAAGTTCGAGCAAGAGAACCAGCGCCAGCCATCGGTTTCGGAGCTTTCGGAAGCCATAAAGATTGATGAAGAGAAAATCGGACAAAGCTTGATGGCCGACGGTCACCATGTGAGCATCGACGCCCCCTTCCAGGATGGTGAAGACAACTGTATGCTCGACGTGATGCCTTCTGGCGAGGACAGCCGTACCGACCGCCAAGTGGATCATGAGTCGATGGCTCTTGAACTCAACTCCGTGCTCAATAAGGTACTGAAAGAGAGAGAGATAACCATCATCCGTGAATGTTTTGGTATAGGTTGTCACGAGAAAGGATTGGAGGAGATTGGCGACCAGCTGGGACTTACCCGCGAGCGTGTACGCCAGATTCGCGAAAAGAGCATTGCCAAGTTGCGCGACAGCGGTAATGCCAAGATTCTGATGAAATATCTCGGATAAAAAGGCAAGACATAGAGAGAGGGCAACACACGCCCGACAACGACAAGCATCCTCATCTGGGAAAGGTGGGGATGCTTTGTTTTTCGCATATCACTAAAAAATGTCGGTGAAAACTTGCTTTTTTGCGATTTATTTTAGTATCTTTGCATGTCATGAAAACATACATGCGTTATATATTTGTCACATTGATGGCCATTCTTCTGCCATTTGCCGGTGCCACAGCCAAAGTGCGCCCCGACACCATGATGCTGCACAAGATATATAGTTTCGCATCCACCGTCGACACCACCGGATTGCAAGGCACCCGCACCTATGCCTACCATCGCTTCGAAATATCCATCCCCAAGCGCAACATCACCCTGATGGCCGTCCCCACGATGTATGGGATTGCCAATCGCGAGGCGCGCACGTTTGTAGGCGAGTTTTATGACCGTGTCGACATCGAAGGCTATGGGAAGCTCAAGACCCAACGCCTGCTGGAAATCAACACCATCCCCCACCGCCGCAGAACGCTGACCACGCTTCAGAAATACCTGATGCCCGAAATCTATGATGTCACAATGATAAGCGGCAACCTGCTCTCGCCTTTCCATCGGGGAAACAAGAAGTTCTACAAGATGAAATTCGCCTTCATGCTCGATGGAACCGTGAAAATCACCTTCAAGCCCACCATCAACAACACCCAGCTTGTGGAAGGCAGCGCGTTGGTGGACTACGAAACGGGCAGAGTCATCAGCACCGAATTCAAGGGCGAATACGACATGATTCATTTCCATTTGCAGATGAACATGGGCGACACAGGCTTCAAGGCGGCATTGCCGGTGGACTGCCAATTGGACGGACAGTTCAACTTCATGGGAAGCAAGACGACGTGCAAATACCATGCCTTCTACGACCTGAACACGGAAGTGCCCGACTCCCTGAACCGCAGCTACGACAGGGAATGGATGGAGAAAGTGCGCCCCGAGCCTTTGCCTGACAACATCAAGCCGCTCGTTGACGAATATCTGGCCAAGCAAGAGCAGAAAGATCGTGAGCGGCAAGCCGACACCATCCCCCACCCCAAGAAAGTGAATATGGCGAAAACCATCTTCTGGGATATCCTTGGCGACCATCTGCTTAACCGCACGAGAGGCACCTTCGGCTCAAAAGACCAAGGGCAATTCCGCATAGGCCCCATACTGAATCCTCTGTATCTGGATTACAGCCAACGCAAAGGCATCACTTATAAGTTTGACATTCGCGCCAGCTACAATTTCACTCCAAACCGAGACTTCACCATTCGCTTCAAGTCGGGCTATCGCTTCAAGCTCAAACAACTCTATTTCAACATCCCCATACGCTTCAACTACAACAAGCGCCGACATGCCTTTTTCGCCATCGACATCAACGACGGACAACGCATCTACAGCTCTGAGATACTAAATGAAGTGAAAGACGAGACCGTTGTTGACACGATGCAATGGGATAAATTGCAACTCGACTATTTCCGCGACACCTACATGAAGGTCTACAACAATTACGACATATCCGATTACTGGAGCTTCGAGGTGGGTTTCACCTTCCACAACCGGCGCCCGGTGAACCCTGCTGCCTTCGAACTGTTTGGCAAGCCTAAATACTATCGCTCGGCTGCTCCGCGAATGGAATGGCAATACAGGCCGTGGGGATGGGAAGGACCTGTGTTCACATTGGATTACGAGCGTAGCTTCAACAAGTTCATGAAGTCGAACACCAGCTACGAGCGTTGGGAGATTGACGGCTCCTACATCCATCGCATGAAGAGCCTCAGTTCGTTCTCTATGCGCCTTGGAGCTGGACTATATACCGTGAAGGAAGGCCGCCAATATTTCCTTGACTTCACCAATTTCCGCGAAAACAACATCCCAGGAGGATGGAACGACGACTGGAGTGGCGAGTTCGAATTGCTCCGTAGTTCGTGGTACAACTCTTCAAAGTACTACGTCCGGAGCAATGTCACCTATGAATCGCCCCTGTTGTTGTCGAGTTGGATTCCTTGGGCAGGACACTTTATCGAGATGGAGCGTATCTACTTCAGCTTGCTCTCCGTCACCAACTTACACCCGTATGTGGAATGCGGATACGGATTCACCACGCGATGGCTCTCAGTAGGGTCTTTCGTGTCGAACAAGAACGGGAAATTCGATGGCATAGGCTTCAAGTTCGGTTTCGAATTATTCAGAAAATGGTAAATATAGCACAACAGATAGAACAATGAAGGAAGCAAAAGAAAGGAAACCATTGGTTGTCTACAAGGCAAGTGCCGGCTCAGGAAAGACTTTCAGGCTGGCGGTGGAATACATCAAGTTGCTCATCAACAACCCGATGGCATACCGTAACATATTGGCCGTGACATTCACGAACAAAGCCACAGAAGAGATGAAGATGCGCATCCTGAGCCAACTGTATGGCATCTGGAAACGATTGCCCGACTCCCAAGGCTATATGGACAGGGTGACTGAAGAATTGGGCGTGAGCGAGGAATATGCTTCCGAACGGGCTCAAATAGCCTTGAGCAACTTGGTACACAACTACAACTATTTCCGCGTGGAGACGATTGACTCATTCTTCCAAAGCGTGCTCAGAAACCTTGCACGCGAATTGGAGCTGACAGCCAATCTGCATATCGGGCTCAACGACCAACAAGTGGAACAGCTGGCTGTTGACGAGTTGATTGAAAGTCTTGACAAGGACAGCAAGGAACTGTTGTGGATTCTAAGTTTCATCAAAGAGAACATCGATGAAGACAAGACTTGGAATGTCATCGGTGGAATCAAGAAATTCGGCGAGAACATCTTCAAGGACGTCTATAAGGCGCACTCGAAAGAGCTTGAGGGGCTGATGCAAGAGAAGGACTTCTTCAGCGAATACACCCGATTGCTGCGCGAGATACGTGCCAAGGCAAAGAAAAATATCGATGAAATGGTTGATTCTTTCTTTGGAGTGCTCGACGAGCGTGGTCTCACCGTAGATGATTTCCTTCGTGGGAAATCAGGTCCGTGTGGCTATTTCTTGAAGTTGCAGAAAGGGAAATACGAAAAAGACGACCTGTTGACCACCTATGTGAAAGACGGAATGAACGACCCGATGAAATGGCTGAAAAAGGAAGACCGCAACAATCCCAGTTCCCCTGCCTATTGTGCCGTTGATTCCACGCTGTTCAATATGCTCAACAAGGCTGAAGCCATACGCAGGAAGCAAGCCGGACTATACAAGTCGGCTGATTTGACGTTGAAATACATGTACCAATTGCGGCTGCTGAACAGCATCAGCGAGAAGGTGAAAGAAATCAATCGTTCGTCCAACCGCTTTCTCTTGAGCGACACGCAGGCTTTGCTCCATGAGCTCATCCAGGACTCCGACTCTCCCTTCATTTTCGAAAAGATTGGCACCCAGCTCGAGCATGTGATGATTGACGAGTTCCAGGACACGAGCACGGTGCAATGGGAGAATTTCAAGGTGTTGCTGAAAGAATGCCTGAGCCATGAGGGTTCGCAAGACCTCATTGTGGGCGACGTGAAACAAAGCATCTATCGTTGGCGCTCAGGTGATTGGCGCTTGCTGAACAACATCGAACAAGAGTTTGCCAAAGAGCAGATGGAAACATTGCCGCTCGACGTCAACTATCGCTCGTGTGCCAACATCATCAAGTTCAACAACGCATTCTTCACCATAGCAAGAGGGTTGGAATACGACGGATTGGCCGCCAGCAACCCTGAAGAAGCCCTGCAAATGAAAAAGGCCTACGATGATGTGGTGCAAAAGGAACGCGAAGGATTGCCCGATGAAGGCTTGGTGAAGATTCAACTCATCCCTGCCGAGGACTATCAAGAGAAGATGTTGGGGAAAGTCAAGGAGCAAATCGCCGAATTAACCGCTCATGGAATCCCTGCCAACAAGATTGCCATCCTGGTGCGTTCGAACCAAACCATCAAGGTCATTGGCGAGTATCTGATGCACGAGATGCCCGAACTGAAACTGGTTTCCGACGAAGCCTTCCAGCTCGATGCATCCCTCGCCGTGAACATTCTGGTTGAAGCATTGCAACTATTGGTTCATCGCGACAATCAGCTCCTCAAGTCGAATTTGGCCAAGTCCTACCAAAAGGTGCTGCTGGGCAAAGATGTGGACGACACGCTCTTGTTTGTCGAAAACCAAGATGCAGACGCCCTTTTGCCAAAGGCCTATACCAACCACATGGACGAGTTGCTGACCATGCCCATGTTCGACTTGGTGGAAAAGCTCTACTCCATTTTCCAACTCGAGCAATTGGCCGATGAAAGCGCTTATGTCTGTGCATTCTACGACCAAGTTGCCAATTATCTGACTGACAACGTTGCCGACATCGACTCTTTCATGGAAGCATGGGACGACAGCATTCATAAGAAGCCGATCCAGAGTGATGAAGTCAACGGAATCAGGCTCATCACCATCCATAAGAGCAAGGGACTGGAGTTTGACAATGTCATCATGCCCTTCTGCGACTGGACGCTCGAAAAAGGAAACCTGATATGGTGCCAGCTTGAAGCCGAGGACGAACCTTTCAACAAGTTGCCCATCATACCGATTGACTTCAACAAGAGCATGCTGGAAACCGTTTACGAAAACGACTATCATCACGAACACTTGCAAAACATTGTCGACAATCTGAATCTGCTCTATGTGGGCTTCACCCGTGCGGGCAAGAACCTCTTCGTGTTTGGAAGAAGAGGACGGACAGGCTCGCGTTCGCAAATCATCGAACAATGTCTGCCTAAACTGGTGGAACAATTGCCCAATGTGCGCCACAGCCAATTGGATGCGAAGAACGAAGAGATATGGCTTGAGTTCGGCGAACTGAAGGGCTCTCATCCACAAACTCAGGAAAAGGAAACCTTAAACGTCTTTGAGCAACCCGTCAGCACGTTGCGCTTGGAAATCCATTCGTTCGACAGCCCTGTGGAATTCAAGCAGAGCAACCAAAGCCGCAACTTCATAGAAGGCGACGAGGAAGAGGAAAGGCAAAAGAGCTACATCCAGATGGGAAACATCCTCCATTCCGTTTTCTCTACCATCCGGACAAAGGACGACATCCAGTCGGCTTTGGAAGAACTGGAAGGCCAAGGCGTGCTATACGATGAAGAAGTGTCGCGCGAGAAGCTTCACGAGTTGCTGGAAAGCCGATTGAAAAACCAGAAGGTTGCCGATTGGTTTTCCGACCGTTGGACACTCTACAACGAATGCAGCATCTTGTCGGTAAATCCATTGACAAACGAGGTTGTGGAGCAAAGGCCCGACCGAGTGATGATTGACGGGAATGAGGTGGTGGTGGTCGACTTCAAGTTCGGACGCCCACGCCCTGAATACCACGACCAGGTGCACCATTACATGTCGCTCTTGGCCGGTATGGGCTATCTGAATGTCAAGGGTTATCTGTGGTTTGTATATAGTAACAAAATTGAAGAAGTGAAATGAATACATCTTTTCTGACATACGTCGCACAAGACATCATCAACAAGTTCGGCACAAATCTGTCGAGGGTGGCGGTTGTGTTCCCCAACAAACGTGCATCGTTGTTCATGAACGAGCAATTGGCACGACTGGTTGACAAACCCATCTGGAGCCCCAGCTACATCACCATCAGCGACCTCTTCCGCAAGCACAGCCCCCTTGCTGTTGCCGACCCCATCAAGCTCATCTGCGACCTGCACAGAGTCTTCACATCGATAACAGGCATAGACGAGACACTCGACCATTTCTATGGATGGGGGCAATTGTTGTTGGCCGACTTTGATGACATCGACAAGAACATGGCTGATTCCGACAAGGTGTTTGCCAATCTGCGCGACATTCACGAGATGGACGATATCGATTATCTCACCGAAGAGCAAAAGGCGCTGCTGGCCAAGTTCTTCAGCAATTTCTCGGAAGAGCAGAACTCCATCCTCAAAGAGCGCTTCCTGAAGCTTTGGAACCATTTCAACGACATCTACACCGTTTACAACCAGCAGCTCTCCGAGCAAGGGCTGGCTTACGAAGGCGCGCTCTATCGCCAGGTGGCCGATAACGAAGACATCCAGTTCAACTACGACGTCTATGTCTTTGTGGGGTTCAACGTGTTGCAAAAGGTTGAACAGAAGCTCTTCAAGCGATTGAAAGATGCCGGGAAAGCCCTGTTCTATTGGGATTTCGACCGATACTACATGACCGGGCACAACGAAAGCGGACACTACATCAAGCAATACCTGGAGCTGTTCCCCAACGAACTCGACAACCACAACGAAGCCATCTACGACAATCTCTCCAAGAAAAAGGACATCACCTTCACCACAGCACCCACCGAGAACGTTCAGGCCCGCTATGTGAGCCAGTGGCTTCGCGAGAATGGGCGGATTGAAGCAGGCAGAAGCACAGCCATCGTGTTGTGTGACGAAAGCTTGTTGCAGGCCGTTGTGCATTGCATTCCCCCCGAAGTGAAGAAAGTGAACATCACCACTGGCTATCCGCTTGCACAATCGCCCTTTGCCTCGTTGGTGAACATGCTGATTTCCGTGCAAACGGAGAACATCGTACGCCAGTCTGGCAAATACCGTTTGCGCTCTGTGCTCAAGCTCTTGCGCCACCCCTACATGAAGTTTGTTTCCCCAAGCTTCCAGGACATCATCGACGACCTCCTTGAAAACAAGCAGTTCTATCCTTCACGCAAGTATTTGTCGGCAGACGAAGGCCTGTCATTGCTCTTCAAAGACATCCATGTGGCCGATGAGCCGGAAACGCTCTCCGTATCCAATTGGCTGTTGGAGGTGTTCAAGCATATAGGAAAAGAGTCGCGCCAGATGTCCGACCCCTTCTTCCAAGAGTCCCTCTTCCGCATGTACACACTCATCAACCGCTTGCACGAACTCATGCGAAAGGGAGACCTCCAAACCGACATGCCCACTTTCCAACGCCTGCTCACGCAACTCATCTCCTCCACGTCCATCCCATTCCACGGAGAACCTGCCGAAGGCATCCAGATCATGGGAGTGCTCGAAACGCGAAACCTCGACTTCGACCATGTGCTGGTGCTCTCATGCAACGAGGGAAACATGCCCAAGGGCGTCAACGATGCATCGTTCATCCCCTACTCCATTCGCAAGGCTTTCAACCTCACCACCATCGACAACAAGGTGGCCATCTATGCCTACTATTTCCACCGGCTCTTGCAACGTGCCACCGACATCAACCTGCTCTACAACAATGCCACAGAAGACGGGCACACGGGCGAGATGAGCCGGTTCATGTTGCAGCTGATGGTGGAAAGCCCGCACAACATCAAGCTGCAGACCTTGCAGACGGGGCAAGTGACACAAGCGTCAAAACCCAAGCAAATCGAGAAGACGGAGGCCGTGATGGACAAGATGCTGGGCATGAACTACCTCTCGCCTACAGCCATCAACCGCTATATCCGTTGCCAGCTGGCATTCTATTATAATGTGGTGGCAGGCATCAAGGAACCCGACGACCCGGAGAACGATGAAATTGACAACCGCATCTTTGGCAACATCTTCCACCTCTCTGCCGAGCTCATCTACCGCCATCTGAAGGATTCTTATGGAAACACCGTCACGGCTGGGGCACTCGACGGCATCCTGAAACATCCCACCATGCTCGACGACATTGTCGACAGGGCTTTTCGAAAAGAACTCTTCAAGACCGAAGACCAGCGTTTCCGCCCTGAATACAATGGATTGATGCTCATCAACCGACGCGTCATCATCAGCTACCTGAAACAGCTGCTCGAGATTGACAAACGCCTCACGCCCTTCGAAATCATCGACGTGGAGCATAAAGTCTTCACCCAAATCAATGTCACGTTGGAAGACGGCAAGGACATCACCTTCGGAATCGGGGGCTACATCGACAGGCTTGACAAGGTGAAAGACCCTGATGGCAACGAGCGCATCCGGGTGCTTGACTACAAAACGGGCCGAATCCCCTCGCAACAGGTGTATTCCATCGACGATGTCTTCAGCGGAGTGAACACCAGCAAGAAGCATAGCGACTATTACTTGCAGACCATGCTCTATTCTGCCATCGTCAGAACCGACAAGAACGACAACCCCGCCAACCAAGCCGTGAGCCCTGCCCTGCTCTTCATCCAGCATGCAGCAGCCGAGGACTACGACCCCACATTGGAGATTGGACGGGCAAAAATCAACGACATCCAAGACCTCTACGACGACTTCATGCAAGGCCTGCAAGGTGTTGTGAACGAAATCTTCACCGCTTCACTACCCTTCAAGCCCACTGAAGACCAAACCACATGTGCCTCGTGTCCGTATTATAGATTATGTAATACATAGTTTTTCCCCTTCCCTCTTGCTTATATCCAAAATAATATGTAATTTTGCAACGCAAATCAAAGTAAAGCCGAACGGTCAAATAGTAAAATAGTAAAATCGTTCAATAGTAAAATTGTCAAATAGTCAAATCGTCAAATAGTAAAATCGTCAAATAGTTCAAATTGTCAAATAATAATATGGATTGGCTTATTAACTTATTCACGGCTACGGACTCAGTGGCGCACATCATGTTGCTCTATGCCGTAGTCATCTCAGTAGGCGTACTGCTGGGGAAAATCAAGGTTTGCGGCATCTCGCTGGGAGTGACATTCGTGCTCTTTGCGGGCATCTTTGCCGGACACATCGGCTTCACAGCCCCCACAAGCATCCTCACGTTCATACAGGACTTCGGACTCATCCTCTTTGTCTTCTGCATCGGTTTGCAAGTGGGACCGGGCTTCTTCGAGAGCTTCCGCAAGGGCGGCGTCACGCTCAACCTGCTCTCCACAGCCATGATTCTGCTCAACATTGCCGTGATGTTTGCTTGCTACTACCTCTTCTTCGACACCAGCAACAAGGCCAACCTCCCCATGATGATTGGAACGCTCTATGGAGCTGTGACCAACACGCCCGGACTTGGAGCTGCCAACGAGGCCCTCACCTCGCTCGCCAGCCAGTTCGACGGTGAAGTTCCCCAAATCGCCTCTGGATATGCCTGTGCCTATCCGTTGGGCGTGGTGGGCATCATCGGAGCAACCATTGCCGTGCACTACATCTGCCGCATCAACCTCGATGCTGAGGAAGAGCAGCTCAGCCAGGCAGAAGCCGAGAATCCGCACGAGAAACCCCATCAGATGCACCTCCGCGTGAGCAACAAATACATCACGGGGCGCTCCCTCATGCAGATTTCTGAGTTCCTCAACCGCGATGTGGTCTGCACCCGAATCCTTCACGATGGAGAGATCATCATCCCCAACCGCGACTCCGTGCTCAGCCTTGACGACGAAATCCTCCTTGTCTGTGCCGAGAGCGATGCCGAGGCCATCCAGGCATTCATCGGCCCACTCATCGAAGGACCTGTGGAAATCGAAGAGAACAAACAGCCGATGATTTCCAAGCGCATCATCGTCACCAACCCCAAGATGAACGGAAAAACCCTCGGCAAGATGCATTTCTCCAGCGTCTACGGAGTGAATGTCACACGCATCACCCGTCAGGGCATCGACCTCTTTGCCAGCCGCAACCACCACTTCCACGTGGGCGACAAGATTATGGTTGTCGGACCCGAAGACAATGTCAACCGGGTGGCCGACCTCATGGGCAACTCCATCAAGCGACTCGACCATCCCAACATCGCCACCATCTTCATCGGCATCATCATTGGAATCATCTTTGGAAGCCTCCCCATCGCCATCCCAGGCATGCCCGTTCCCCTGAAGTTGGGTATTGCCGGAGGTCCGCTCATCATCGCCATCCTCATCGGACGCTTTGGCTATCGCATGAAACTCGTCACCTACACCACCACATCAGCCAACATGATGCTCCGCGAGATAGGACTTGTGCTCTTCCTCGCGAGTGTGGGCGTGAAGGCAGGAGCCGGATTCTGGGAAACCGTGGTGCAAGGCGACGGACTGAAGTACGTCTACACAGGCTTCCTCATCACCGTCATCCCCATCCTCATCATCGGAGTCATAGCCCGTCTGCGCTATCATTTCAACTATTTCACCATCATGGGAATGCTGGCCGGTACGTGTACCGACCCACCAGCCCTGGCCTATGCCAACCAATGCTGCTCGCGTGAGGCACCAGCCATCGGCTACTCCACGGTCTATCCCCTCAGCATGTTCCTCCGCATCTTCACCGCACAAATCCTTGTGCTCTTCTTCTGCGGGTGACATTACTACCGTTCTATCTGCGGATAACATCCTATAATGAAATATCCCCCCAAGCGTCCATTTTGCAGCCAGCAGGATGGACGTTTTTTCTATTTATAAATGCCCCGACGCCGCAAAAAGCCACCGAACTCACACGCAGTAGTCCAGTGGCTTTTCCAGTCTTTTGCAAGAAGCGGTCTTTGAGGTGCTAAGAAGCGGCATCTGAGGCGGTAAGAAGAGGCTTTTGAGCCCATCAGAAGCGGCATCTAAGGCGGTAAAAGACCGCCTTTAAGAAAGACCCTTCCCCTTGCCCCTCCCTAAATGGAGGGGAGTAAAATGCCTTTCAATTGCCGAGGGTAACCACTCCCCGCCCTATAGGGAGGGGGCGGGGGTGGGTCTGCTTTACGGATTGGTCTCGTCGTCAGGCTTCGGGAGCAAATCCTTGACATTCTTCACCGAAACGTTGCTGAGGAAGCGGGTGTTGTGCTTGCCTGATGCGCCGTCCACGGTGTAGAAGGGCAGGAAGTTGACGCGTGCGCCCACGATGTTCTTCGAGGCGGTGAAGTCCTCCTCGCGGAGTGCGCCCTTGGTCTTCAGTCCGATCTTGAACGAGCCGAAGCCGTTGAGCTTCACCACCTCCGAGGCGTTGAGGTGACGGTTCATCACGTTGATGAGTTCGATGAGCACGCCCATCACATCAGAATACTTCACGGAGACGTTCTCCTGA
>CACXPX010000017.1 GCA_902769705.1 uncultured Prevotellaceae bacterium | reverse complement strand
CTCTATCTCCCCTGTGATGTAAAATGGGGTCTAAATCTTATTGTCATTTTGTCATTTTGTCATTTTCTGAAAAATACGTGCAAATCCTTTTGACCTACCTTTTTTTTCGTACCTTTGCGATTGGGATCTTTTAACCCATTTGTCAAACAACGACTAACTCGATAAACAATGAAAACCAAGAAATCCATCCAACTCCTGTTCATCGCCCTAATGTTCATGCCAACGATGGCAAATACATTTACAGGAACAGCCGTAATCGATGGAATCAACTACTACATCAATACTGACAACCAAACAGCTGAGGTAAGAGCGAATTTTTCAGTATTAACGGATATATATTAAGAAATGAAGATGGAAAAAAATATGAATGGACGGTTCCCCGTTCACACTATGGGTAGGAAAAGGCAGAATACGTGTATTCAATGGGCAATAATACGTTGTATAAATACACCCCAAAAGGTGTAATAGCAACATTACCACTATCAATATTTAAATGATGAAAAATATTCTTCTTTTTATTATTTTATTATCATTATCACAAAAAAGTTTTACTCAAGAAAAACTATAAATACGTGATTAATGATATGCTTGATAAAATTTATGAGCATAATATTCAAAATGCAGAATTTAAAGAGGATTCTAGTGTAACAGATTCCATCTACGTTTTAAACAATACATTTACAAACGAATTATTAATTCTGGAAAATATCCTATATAAATCGGATTTCCATGTTCGTCTGATTCGTTAAAAATTCATCCTGTGTTTATATTTCAAAAAATTAGCCATAAGAAGCAATCGCTACAGATGGAAAAGGTGGTGCCGGAGAAAAATGTTAATTCGTAGTGAATGATTAACTTAAAAATTAACAAATTAATGGCAAAATAATGAGGAAAATATTTGGCGGTTTCAAAGATTTTTTGTATCTTTGTAAAGTGATAAGAGGTGGTAAAGGAAGCAGAAGGAGTAGAAGAATCAGAAGCCAAATGCCCGGGAAATGGAGGATGAGGAGAGAGGAGGATTGCCAAGCGCGCAGGCTATTGTCCAAACTCCCAAACTCCCAAACTCCCAGACTTCTGAACTCCTCTAAAACGAGAGAACTAAATTAATTACTAACCAGGCTCCCTAACCGAAAGGAATAAAAGCCTCCCCTACGGGGGGAGGTTGGAGGGGGCCAAAAGAAAGGAGGAAACTATGGCAGTTTTGTATCGTGTCTATGAAGACACTCGTCAGGAGTCGTTGACTCATGGTCAGTTCTTTGCAAGGGCTATCCACACTGACACCATTGGGTTGAAGGAGATGGCTATGGAGATTGAGGAGAACGTCTCTGTGAAGTATTCGGATGTATCAGCAGTGCTGATTGAGCTGGTGAATGTGATGAACCGTCACCTCAATGCTTCCCGCAGGGTGAAGCTGGATGGCTTTGGAGCCTTCAAGATTGGGCTGAAGACCAAGGGTGCCCTGCGCGAGGAGGACTTCTCGGCCTCAAAGAACATTGTGGGCAGCCGTGTGTTGTTCCAGCCTGAGTACAGCGTGGATGTGGCTACCAAGAAGCGTAACAGGCAGTTCCTGAACAATGTCACTGTGAAGAACGTGAAGGACTTGCTTCCCAAGCCTGAGGAGGGTGAGGGCAATGGATAATTGACATTGACAATTGACAATTAACAATTAACCGCTCGGCTTTGCCGCTTTTACAAAGGCGTGAGCCGACTAAAAGAATTGACAATTGACAGCCCTGACTGAGGAGTTCTTCGTATGAATCGTGAAGAGGAGCAGATGGATGAATGCCATTTGCTCCTTTTTTTATTATACCCAAGGGGCAATGCACGATGAATGGTGATGAGCATTGCATATGGGACTAAAATCTTATGTTAGAAGATGGCTGCAATACGGCGAATTTGCTTGAGTTTCTCCATGAATGATTCATCACGCTCTGCCATCAGCATGTCATATTCGTTTTGCATGGCAAGAAGGGGGGCTGCATCCACACCTAGGGCAGCTTCCATCATCATGGCCAACTCTGGGCTGAGTGAACGCTTGCCGTTCAGCATTTCGTTGAATGCAGAGTAGGATATGCCTATCTCCCTTGCCAATCCCCGTTGGGAAATGCCTCGAAACTCTAATTCATCTTTCAACACCTCACCAGGATGGGTGGGCTGAAAGGGTTTCAGGTTGTTTGCTATCATTTGTGGGTTTACTCCTTCAAGTGTCGTCATGTTTGGGTTCCTCCTTAATTATTGATAATGGTTTGACAATTCTGTGATGTTACAAATGGTGGCAATCTGCTTGCCGGCTTCCATGCCTTCTGTAAACTCTATGCGATACTGATTGTTCACACGTACGGATGACACTCCTTCTTTGTCACCATGCAGTTTCTCATAATGCAAGGAGCCATACTTGGCCAATCCGAGAACATTCTCCAGCTGTTTCATTAGGTTGATGACCTTGATGTATTTGGCCACAATCTGAGGCTGGAACCGATGCTTCTTGTCATTGGCTTTGCCAGTTGTGTAGAGTTCCTGCAGGTATGCCTGCTCGAATGTAACTATCATTTGGCGGCAAAGATACAAAATTTTTTGACTGTTCGCAAATTTATGAACACTTTTTCTTTTCCCTTTGTAATTTTTTTTATTCTATCCCTTTTTCATCATTCGCTGTTTTTTTGTATCTTTGCATGTCCAATCATAACAAATAAAGAAACGCTATGGCAAGCAGTCAAGATTTTGTGCAATATATTGTTGACCAGTGTGGTGGGGCAGGGGAGATCACCGCAAAGAAGATGTTTGGTGACTATGGCATCTATTGTGACGGGAAGATTTTCGGCCTCATCTGTGATGACCGTTTCTACCTGAAACCCACTGAGGCAGGGCGTTCACTGCTCAGGAGTGTGGAGCTGTGCCCACCCTATGAGGGTGCTAAAGACTACTTCTATGTGGCAGATGTGGATGACCACGACTATGTCTCCCAGCTTGTGCGTGAGACCTGCAGGGAGCTGCCAATGCCAAAGCCTAAGAAGAAGCCGAAGGGGTGAATCAGTTTTTTTAACGCAACACAAGCCATCCATTTGCCCAAAATATTTGGCTATGCCGTTTTTTTTTGCTAACTTTGCGCCCAATTATTAATAGACGTATATAATTAGGTAAAAAAATAGTAAAAGAGAAATGGCAAAGAAATTCGCCGAACACAAAGGTTTGAATCTGACAGAGACAAATGGTCGGGTTCTGAAAGATTGGGAGAGACTGGACATTTTCCACAAGAGTATCAGTGAGCGCGAGGGCTGCCCACAGTTCGTTTTCTTTGAGGGTCCTCCCTCAGCCAACGGACATCCTGGCATCCACCATGTGCTGGCTCGCAGCATCAAGGATACTTTCAACCGCTATAAGACGATGAAAGGTTTCCAGGTGCACCGCAAGGCTGGCTGGGACACTCATGGACTGCCTGTGGAGCTGGGTGTGGAAAAAGAGCTTGGCATCACTAAGGCTGACATTGACAACCGTGAGTCGAAGAAATACATCAGTGTGGAAGACTACAACCGCAAGTGCCGTGAGAATGTGATGATGTTCACCCAGGAGTGGCGTGAACTCACTGAGAGGATGGGCTATTTTGTGGACTTGGACCATCCCTATATCACTTACGACAACAAGTATATTGAGACCTTGTGGTGGCTGCTTCGCCAGCTCTACGACAAGGGATTGCTCTACAAGGGCTACACCATTCAGCCCTATAGCCCTGCAGCAGGTACAGGCCTTTCGAGTCATGAGCTGAACCAGCCTGGCTGCTATCGTGATGTGAAGGACACCACGGTGACTGCTCTCTTCGAAGCTGTGAACCCCAAGGAGGAATGGACAAAGTGGGGCAAGCCCTATTTCGTGGCTTGGACCACCACACCTTGGACACTGCCTTCGAACACAGCACTCTGTGTGGGTCCGAAGATTGACTATGTGGCTGTGGAGACCTATAATGCCTATGATGGTGAGAAGGTGACCATTATCATGGCTGAAGCCCGACTGAATGCCTACTTGAATCCTGAAGGCCTCATCACCGACGATGAGGGTCTGCCTGAATATAACAAAGGTGAGAAGTTTGTGCCTTACCGCATTGTGGGCCACTACAAGGGAACCGACCTTGTGGGATTGAGGTTCCGCCAGCTGATGCCTTGGGTGAAACCTTGTGCAAAGCTTGACGGTCAGGCTCCTGCCTTTGTGAGCAGCTATGCTGCAGCCCATCCTGACAAAGTGTTTGAGGGAGAAAATGGCAAAGACCGTTTTGTGGAAATGGCAGAACAGGCCTTCCGCGTGATTCCTGGTGACTATGTGACCACCGAGGATGGTACTGGTATTGTGCATATTGCCCCCACATTTGGTGCTGATGATGCCAAGGTGGCCAAGGATGCTGAAGTGCCCAGCCTCTATCTGGTGAACAAGAAAGGCGAGACACGCCCAATGGTTGACCTCGAGGGTAAGTACTATGTGGTTGATGAACTCGACAACAACTTTGTGAAGGCATGTGTGGATGTGGAGAAATACAGCTGTCATGCTGGCGACTATGTGAAGAATGCCTATGCACCAGAGTTCAACAAAGACGGCAAATATGATGAGAAGGCAGCAGCAAAGGCTGAAGACCTGAACATCGTCATCTGCATGGAGATGAAGCAGGAGGGAACAGCCTTCCGCATTGAGAAGCATGTGCATAACTATCCCCACTGCTGGCGCACAGACAAGCCCGTGCTCTACTATCCTCTTGACTCGTGGTTCATCAAGAGCACAGCCAAGAAAGAGCGTATGGCTGAGCTGAACAAGACCATCAACTGGCAACCGGAGTCAACAGGTTCAGGTCGCTTTGGCAACTGGCTGGAGAACCTGAATGACTGGAACCTCTCCCGTTCACGTTTCTGGGGAACTCCACTTCCCATCTGGCGCAATGATGACCGTGAGGAAATCTGCATTGGCTCAGTGGCTGAGCTCTATGATGAGATTGAGAAGTCGGTGGCTGCAGGCTTCATGAAGAGCAATCCCCTGAAGGACAAGGGATTCATTCCCGGTGACTATTCTCAGGAAAACTATGACCGCATTGACCTGCACCGTCCCTATGTAGACAATATTGTCCTTGTGAGTCCCACAGGAAAGCCCATGCACCGTGAGGCCGACCTGATTGATGTGTGGTTTGACTCTGGTTCAATGCCCTATGCCCAGGTGCACTATCCTTTTGAGAACCGTGATGCCATTGACAAGCGTCTGGCATTCCCTGCAGACTTCATCAACGAGGGAGTGGACCAGACTCGTGGATGGTTCTTCACCCTGCATGCCATTGCCACAATGGTGTTCGACTCTGTGGCCTTCAAGAATGTGATTTCCACAGGACTGGTGCTCGACTCCAAGGGAGACAAGATGTCGAAGCATAAGGGCAATGTGGTGAACCCGTTTGACATGATGGAACAATATGGTGCCGACCCTGTGCGCTTCTATATGATGACCAACTCAGAGCCTTGGGACAACCTGAAGTTTGACCCGAAGGGAGTGGAAGAGGTGCGCAACAAGTTCTTTGGCACCTTGTTCAACACCTATAAGTTCTTTGCACCCTATGCCAATGTTGACGGCTTTGACCCCGAGATGCCACAAGTGCCAATGGAGAAACGCCACATCACAGACTTGTGGGTGCTTTCGGCATTGAACACACTGATTAAGAAGGTGGATGCAGAGTTGGCCAACTTCGACCCCACTCGTGCAGGAAGACTCATCAGTGACTTTGTTGACAAGGACTTGTCCAACTGGTATGTGCGTATCAACCGCAAACGTTTCTGGGGTAAGGACATGAGTGATGACAAGCTGTCGGCTTACCAGACCCTCTATGCCTGCCTGATGACTGTGGCCAAGCTCCTGGCTCCATTTGCCCCGTTCTATGCTGACCAGCTCTATAAAGACCTGAACGGTGAGTTGGAGAGTGTGCATCTGGAGAAGTTCCCTGTGGCTGATGACCAGCTGATAGATGAGGAAATTGAGTATCGCATGAAGATGGCTCAGAACATCACCTCACAAGTGTTGGCTATGCGTAAGAAGGTGAACATCAATGTGCGTCAGCCCCTGCAGTGCATCCTGGTGCCTGTGGCAGACAAGACCCAGCGTGAACGCATTGCTATGTTCAAGGATATTGTGCTGAGCGAGACCAATGTGAAGGAGCTGAACTTTGCTGATGACGGCAGCAGTGTGCTGGTGAAGAAGGTGAAGTGCAACTTCCGCACTATGGGTAAGAAGTTCGGTGGACTGATGAAGGCTGTGGCTGCCCAGGTGGCACAGTTCTCTCAGGCACAAATCAACGAGCTGGAGAGCAAGGGCGAATATGTGATTGATGTTGACGGACAGAACCTGACTATTGAGCTGGTTGATGTTGAGGTCATCAGTGAGGACATCCCCGGATGGCTGGTGAGCAATGATGGCAACCTGACTGTGGCACTTGACATCGAGATTACTGACTCTTTGCGCAAGGAAGGTATGGCTCGTGAGCTGATCAACCGCATCCAGAACATGCGTAAGGATTCAGGTCTTGAGATAACAGACCGCATCAAGGTGACCATTGCCCCATGTGAGCAGACCGATGAGGCTGTGGCTGAGTTTGGCAACAACATCAAGAGCCAGGTGCTGGCAGATGAGATTACCATTGCCGGGAATGATGGTCAGATGGTCGACATCAAAGACTTCAAGTTGAATATCAAAATTGAAAAGACACAATAAAGCTAATATCAAAAAACTATGGCAGAAAAGACACGTTATAGCGATGAAGAACTTGAGGAGTTCCGCGCTATCATTAATGAGAAATTGAGATTGGCACGTCGGGACTATGATGCCATGATGCGCCAACTGATGAATGCCGATGGTAATGATGTTGATGACACATCACCCACCTATAAGGCATTGGAGGAAGGCAGTCTGACACAATCGAAGGAAGAGCTGGTGCAATTGGCCAACCGCCAGCAGAAGTTCATCCAGGGACTGGAAGCTGCTATTGTCAGAATAGAGAACAAGACCTATGGAATTGACCGCATCACTGGTGAGCTGATTCCAAAGGAGCGTCTTCGTGCTGTTCCTCATGCCACTTTGAGCGTAGCATCAAAGATTGCCCGTAGCAAGAAGTAAGGGATGGGAAACAAAAACGGTGTCATTTCCAACGGCATATTGTCGGTGGTGCTGGTAGTGGTTCTCTTGGTGGCTGACCAAATCATCAAGATTGCCGTGAAGACCAACATGCAGCTCTATGACAGCATCTGGATTGCCGACTGGTTCCAGATTCATTTCATAGAGAACAACGGTATGGCCTTTGGCATGACATTCATCAACAAATATGTGCTCACCACATTCCGTCTGGTGGCCATCATCTTCATCGGCTGGTATATTTACAAGCAAGTGATGAAGCAAGCCCGCACACGCTATGTTGTCTTGCTGTCCTTGCTGCTGGCTGGTGCTGCAGGAAACCTGATAGACTGCATGTTCTATGGTCTTGTGTTTTCTGAGTCCACACCTTATGCCGTCTCCACTATGGTGCCATGGGGTGAGGGCTATGCCGGCTTCCTGACAGGAAAGGTGGTAGACATGTTCTACTTCCCGCTCATCCATTCTACATGGCCTGATTGGATGCCAATGTGTGGTGGTGAGGAGTTCATCTTCTTCAGCCCGGTGTTCAATTTTGCCGATGCTTGTGTGAGTGTGGGTGTTGTGGCCATGCTGCTCTTCTGCAGAAAGGAGTTGGCAACACTTGGTGAAGGAGGGAAAGTCACGGAGACTGAAGAGAGTGCAGAGGATTCGACTACTACGGAAGAAGAAGGAGAATGATGATGAGACGTGGATATGTTTCAAGTGTGATGGTTTGTCTGCTGGCAATGTTGCTCATGGTCAGTTGCAAGCCTTCTGTGCCTGGGAAATATATCTCTCCAGGTGATTTGGAGGATATCCTTTACGACTATCATCTGGCTGATGCTGAAGCCAACACCTATGAGAATCGTGATGACACATTGCGGATGAGGGTGTACAGGGCTGCCATACTGAAGAAGCATGGCTATACGGAAGAGGAGTTTGAGGAGTCGATGGTCTATTACATGCGCCATTCTGACCGGTTGCATGATGTTTATGAGAAACTGGCCAATCGTTTGAGTGATGAAGCCCTGGCACTGGGTGCCTCGATGAGTGACATCAACCAGTATATGGGTCTCAATTCAACAGGCGACACTGCCAATGTATGGCCTGGCGACCAGTCTTTCATCCTCATGCAGAATCCTGCCTATAGCACCTATACCTTCTTCATCAATGCTGACTCTACCTACCACAAGGGCGACAAGTTCAAGCTGGAGTTCTCGGCTAAATACCTCTTCCAGGATGGTTCACGCGATGGTATAGCCATGATGGCTGTAAAGCTTGGAAACGACAGTGTTATCTCACGTCTGATTCATGTGGGTTCTTCCTCACGTTACAACATTCAGTTGGATGATGCAGACAAGAAGGGAATCAAAGAAGTGAGGGGTTTCTTCCTCCTGAACCGTTCCCTTAACTCGTCTAACAGTGAATCACTGACCACCTTGAAACTGTTGGCTGTGAATGGCATTCAGCTGGTGCGCCTGCATGACACCAAACCAGTATCTACTGAAAAGCCTGACACTGAGGATGAGGAAAACCGCAAGGACTCGAGCAAGATATCAAATCCTATCAGTGTGGAAACACAAAGAGATGAGGTTGTCCGTCCAGCCAATATCAATTAGTCAGTAACCTCCAGATTTGTTTGCCCATGAATTCACGTAGATTTGCAGCCCACCATGTTGTGGCAGATGGATGCATGTTGAGCCCAGGTGTGGTGGAATTGGTGAATGGCCAGGTGGAACGCTATTACAAATTGGAATGCGAACTGCCCTATACCGAGTGGATGGATGGCACCATTGAGGTGGTTGATGATGCTGAAGGCCGCCGTGTGGCACTTTTGAATGGAACTAAACAGTTATAACCTTATAAAAAGAAAAGTCTATGTTAAGTGTAAATGAATTAGAAGATCGGCTTATCGATCTTGCTTTTGCTGAAGATATTGGTGATGGCGACCATACAACCTTGTGTTGTATTCCTGAGGATGCAATGGGGAAGTCTCATTTGCTGATCAAGGAAGATGGTATCTTGGCTGGTGTTGAAGTGGCCAAGCGAGTCTTCAATCGTTTTGACCCCACGATGGAGGTTGAGGTGCTTATCAATGATGGCACACCCGTGAAGGTGGGTGACATAGCAATGGTGGTTACAGGAAAGGTTCGCTCATTGCTCCAGACTGAGCGTTTGATGCTCAACATCATGCAGCGTATGAGTGGTATTGCCACAACCACAAGCAAATATGTGAAACTGTTGGAAGGCACTCATACCCATGTGCTTGACACCAGAAAGACCACTCCAGGACTTCGCATGCTGGAGAAGCAGGCTGTGAAGATTGGTGGTGGAATGAACCACAGGATTGGCCTGTTCGACATGATTCTGTTGAAAGACAACCATGTGGATTTCTCTGGTGGTATTGAGAATGCCATCGACCGTTGCCACAAGTATTTGGAAGAAAAGGGATTGGACCTGAAGATTGAGATTGAGGTTCGTAACTTTGATGAGTTGCAACGTGTGCTCGACCATGGTGGAGTGAACCGCATCATGCTTGACAACTTCACAGTGGAAAATACCAAGAAGGCTGTTGAGCTCATTGGCGGAAGATATGAAACAGAGTCTTCAGGTGGCATCACCATTGATACTCTGCGTTCGTATGCTGAGGCTGGGGTAGACTTCATTTCTGTTGGGGCATTGACACATTCTGTCAAAGGTCTCGACATGAGTTTCAAAGCATGCTAAACAGAATACGGTTGTTGTCCTGTTTGCTCATGTTCTTTTGTGTGAAGGCCTGGGCAGACGGGACAACTCATTCATATCCTAAATACTCGTCACCAGTCAACTATCCCATCACGTTGGCTGGCAATTTTGGTGAGCCTCGTCCCAATCACTTTCATGGTGGTGTAGACATCAAGACGGATGGGGTGGAGGGCAAGCCTGTTTTCTCGATTGGCGATGGTTATGTATCCCAGGTGTCCATTGGTGTCTATGGATTTGGCAATGCTGTCTATGTGCATCACCCTGAAGGCTATACCAGCGTCTATTGCCACCTCAAGAAGTTTGCTCCACAGATAGCAGCAATGGTGCGCCGTTGGCAGTATCAGCATCATTCCCCTGAGGGCGTGATGAAGTTCCGACCCACTGACTTGCCTGTTTCCCATGGTCAGTTGATTGCTGTTAGTGGGAACACTGGGTCTTCATATGCCCCTCATCTGCATCTTGAAATCCATGACAACCGTACATGGAACTTGCTTGACCCATTGGAATTCATTGGCGACCTCTTGGTGGATGGTATTCCGCCCCAGGCTCATGCTTTCATGGCATGTCCGAAAGAGGGTGAGGGCATCTTCGAGGGAAGCAGCAAGAAGCAGACTTTTGGCTTCTCTTCCCATCATCTGGAGCAGTCGTTCCAAGCATGGGGAAAGGTGGGATTTGCCTTGAGGGCCAACGACTATATGGACAGCGTATACAATCATTATGGTGTCCGAAGAACTGAACTCTTTGTTGATGACCTTCTGGTGTTTGCAAGTGATGTGGATAACTTTCCTGTCACTCATCACCTACAGGTCAACCATTGGGGCGACTACAGCCACTATTTGCAAAACAACGTCTGGTATTTGAAGTCTTTCATCCTGCCCGGACTCACCTTTCCTGCGTTGAAAGCAGATGAGAATCGTGGCTATGTGGTTTTCTCTGAAGAGCGCGATTACCATCTGAAATATGTGCTGACAGACATAAAAGGCAACAGAAGCGAGTATTCGTTTGTGGTCAGTGCCAAGCCTATGAAGATACCATCAGCTTCCCAATGGCATCCCATGCGCCAGCTGTTGTGGAATAGGATGAACAACTATCAGCTGCCAGGGCTTCAGTTGCTTGTCAGGAAAGGCCTTCTTGCTGAAGATGAAGAGCTGTCTCCACGTGTGGATTACCAGTCATCAGCCCTGTCAGATGCCTACACCTTGATGCCTCACTCGTTCCAGTTGCTGGCCAACGCCCCCTTGTCTCTTCAACTCAAACGTAAGGTGAAAGACCCTTCAAAGCTGTATATCGTTAGCCATTTTGGAATAGACAGATACATGGGAGGTGACTATTCTGATGGATGGGTGACTGGACAGGTGCGTGAGTTGGGTGCCACATACGAGATTGAATATGATGACATGCCACCCAAGATTGAACCAGTGGAACAAGAAAATTGGAATAACAGCCATTCCATCCGTTTTGACCTGTGGGATGCCAAGAGCGGATTGGCCAGTTATGAGGGAACAATTGATGGCCACTACGTGCTTTTCGAGCGGGTAGGGAAGACTTCTGTAGTGGCTTGCCGCTTGGTTGACAGTCCCGTCAAGAAGACTGGCAAAAGCCACCAATTGGTTTTTACAGCCACCGACCAACGGAACAACAAGCAAACCTATACAACAAGCATATATTATTAATTAAACAATCCATACAATGAGAAAAGTTATTTTATCAGTATTTGTCATGATGGCAAGCGCAGCAATGGCTTGTACCAATTTCATTGTGGGCAAGAAAGCCTCTGTCGACGGCTCTGTCATCTGTACATATAATGCCGATGACTATGGCATGTTCATAGGTCTTTGCCACTATCCGGCAATGAAACATGCACCAGGTGAAATGCGCAAGATCTTTGATTGGGACACCCAGGTTTATCATGGGGAAATTCCTGAAGCTGCCGAGACTTATAATGTGATTGGCAACATCAATGAATATCAGGTCACCATTGGAGAGACAACCTATGGAGGACGTGAGGAGATGGTGGACACAACAGGAATCATTGACTATGGTTCGCTCATCTATCTCACCTTGCAACGCTCTACTTCTGCACGTTCAGCCATCCGTGTGATGACCCAATTGGCTGAAACTTATGGCTACAACAGCGAAGGAGAGACCTTTACCATCTGCGACCCCAATGAGGCTTGGATATTGGAGATGATGGGAACGGGTAGTGATAAGGCCCTTGTGGAGAAGGAGAAGCTGAACCGTGTGGTATGGGTGGCCATGCGAGTGCCTGATGATGCTATATGTGGTCATGCCAACCAAAGCCGTATAGGCAAATTCTTTGCTGGAAAGAAAATCAATCCTAAGGGTGTCTATCCCACGGCAAAGAATATGCAGGCCGACCTTTATTACTCAAAAGATGTCATCCGTTATGCCCGTTTGAAGGGGTGGTATGCAGGAGCAGATGCTGAGTTTTCATGGAAATGGGCTTATGCAGCACCTGACTTTGGTGGTCGTCGCTATTGTGATGCACGTGTTTGGGCATTCTTCCGTCATTTTGCTAATGACTTTGACCGCTATCTGCCATGGGCTCTGGGTGTAGATGAAAATGCAGAAGACATGCCCTTGTGGATTCGTCCCAATAGGAAAGTGAGTGTTCAGGACATTCAAGAATGCATGCGCGACCATTATGAAGGAACTGCACTGGCTCTCGATACAACAACCATTGGTGGTGGTATCTGGAATATGCCATACCGTCCCACACCTCTTTCTTTTGAGGTGGATGGCAAGAAGTGTTTCAATGAACGTCCCACCAGCACTCAGCAGACAGGCTTCTCGTATGTCAGCCAGATGCGTTCATGGTTGCCCCGGCAGATTGGTGGAGTGTTGTGGTTTGGCAACGATGATGGAAATATGGTGGTCTATACGCCCATCTATTGTGGAAACACGGTACAACCTGAATGCTATAACACCCCTGGAGCTGATGCTGTGACATTCTCAGACCGCAATGCCTACTGGGTTTGCAACTGGGTGAGCAACATGGTTTATCCCCGTTATTCACAAATGTTCCCATCGTTGAAGCAAGTGCGTGATTCTTTGGAACGCAGCTATTTTGCCCAACAAAAGGCCATTGAGGATAAGGCAGTTGCCCTTTATGAATCAGACCAGGCTGCGGCGCTGAAGTATCTGAATGATTACAGCAACGAGAAAGCCCAACAGATGTTAGCACGTTGGAAGCAATTGGCCACCTACCTGATTGTGAAATACAATGATATGGCTGTGAAACCTGAGGAGAATGGACAGTTCAAACGCACCAAGACAGGCTTGGGTGCACGTGTGGCTCGTCCTGGTTATCCCTCTTCATTTGCCCGTGAATACATTCGTCAGACAGGTGACAGGTATGTTCAGCCATAAATTGGTGACCTTATAAAGCAGAAGATGCAAGGCGACAAATCAGTCAAACCTTGCATCTTTTTTTATGTCGGAATGGCTTTATAAAGCCTCATCTTCAGGTTTCTCCAATAACGGTTTTGGTTTGGGAAGATGTTTCTTCTTTTTCAGCCATGCAGCCTTCTTGGTTTCGTATAGCTCACGTTGCCTTTCCAGATAGTTGTCAGCCATAGGGGTTGGTTATTTGAACTTGCTATAGATGACGCTGATTCTCACCGGAGCATGAGGATTCTGGCTTCCTCCCACCAAGCGGGTTGATGCCAGAGACATGTCGCACGACACTTTTGTGATGACACTCGAAGAGTTGGTGGAAATAGTGACAGGCACCAGCACCACTTTGTTCCAATTCTCTGATTTCCTGTTGCGGTTCATCGCTGAAATCATGTTGGCAATGTTGCTGAATGTATAGCTGTTGCTGGATTTGGTGAAATGGGCATAGAACGATGTGCGGTTGTTGACAAGCTGCTCATTCACGAAGAATGTTTTGAGGCTGTCCTTGGGAATCATGAGCAATGTCTGCGGAACACCAAGACTATTGCTGCTGTTGGTGGAATTGTTGATACGTGGAATCACCAGTTTGGCAGACATGACAGAGTCGTTTTGTCTGTTGGCAAGGATATCATCCACAGGCAAAGTCATCTCTGTAAAGATGCCGGCAGGAGACTTGATGTAAGTGCAAGTGTTGTCTTCGGCAAGGCTTTGCAAGCGCTTGGCATCATTGATGATGCGTGAAGTCTGTAGCACCTCCTCAGTACCAGCCAACTTTGTCACACCTACATATGTGGAATCCTTATCAATGTATCTGAAATAGACGAACAACTGGCTGGTGAAAATATAAGCCATAGCACCTACACCACCCGTGCTCTTGAAATAGAATCCCGGCATCACATTGTTAGCCAGGCGGATGGAGCTTTCAAAGTTCTTCGGGTTCTTATAGTATTCGTTGATGACATAAGAACCGTAGTTGTTGTATGTGTTGCCATTACGGTCAGTATAAGGCTTGTCGAACTTGATGCAGATGTTGGGTGTATAGTCATCTGAGCTTTTATCTGCTGAACTTGCCGTGAGGTCAGCCAGGGAGTAGGCTTTCTGTGCAAGGCATCTTGACTCGTTGGTATATCCGTTGATGAAAGGATTGAACGATGAGAAATACTTCTGGTCTTCAAGCATAGGCTTGGTGAGTTCATAGACCGACAACTTCATTGTGGAGAGTGAATCACCAAAGTAATTGTCGTAGTAAAGCCTTATTTCGCATGAGTCGGCAATGATGTTCCCATCTTGAAGGCTCACAATATCTTCCTTTTTGGGGAATGCATAGTTCTCGAAGATGTGGAATTGGGTCATGAAGTCGGCTGTGACATAGCTGTTGGTCTCAGGGTCTCTCACATTTCCCAGATATCCCATAGAGCTGCGGGAATAGACAGAGTCAACGATGATGGAGCGTGAAGTCACATTGAAGGTGTCGGTGGTGACATCCAAGTTATCGAGATTGCTGACAAGAGAAGTGCCTATGTCTTCTGTGTTGTCGTCACAAGCAGACATAGCAAAAGATGCAAGCAAGATGCCAGCGAGATATTTCAGTTTCATTGATGAATCGTTATCGTGTTAGTTTATTGAGAATCATGAAGATGCCCTTGGTTTGCTTATTCTTCATCAGGGCAAATTTGTTCATAGAATTTGGTGTAGGATTCGCCGAAGTCTTCACCTGGGTATCTCAACACGGGTACTGACTTGCTGGCGGCATAATCCAACAGCTCTTGGCTGACACCAGCTACAGCTTCCACAATGCCGTCGCTGTAGTCAATAGCCATCTTGCCAAGTTCCGTGAGGTCTACCTTATCTTTATATTGCTCAAGCAGTTCGGCTTTGGCATCCCTGAATTCCACACAACGCTTGAAGTTCTCTCCAAAGTCGTTCTTCAGCTGGTTCTGGAAGAGAGAGGTGACCACTTTTGTGTTGGCAAAAGAGGGCTCATCGTGGTATGCGGTCTTGATATACAGGGGAATGACATCAGCCATCCATCCTTGGCAATGAATGATGTCGGGTGTCCAACGGAGTTTCTTGACTGTTTCAAGAACACCACGTGCAAAGAAGATGGCACGCTCACCATTGTCAGCATATTCCTCTCCATTTTCATCGAGGGCCATCTGACGCTTCATGAAGTAGTCGTCATTGTCAATGAAATACACTTGGATGCGTGTATTGGGGATTGACGCTACCTTAATAATGAGTGGGTGGTCGGTGTCATCGATAATAAGATTCATTCCCGAGAGACGGATAACTTCATGAAGTTGGCCTCTGCGCTCATTGATGATTCCCCACTTGGGCATGAAAGTACGAATCTCAAATCCGCTTTCTTGTATCTTTTGGGGAAGTTGCCTGCCCATGACAGACATTTCGGTGTCGGGCACATAAGGAGTGATCTCCTGGTTGATGAATAATACCTTCTTTGCCATAATTGATTGTTTATTAACCATGCAAAGGTACAAAAAAAAGTTCAAAAAACGTCAAGTTTTCATTTAAAACAACAAAAAGCGGCATAGAATTGGCATATTTTTAAAATTATTCTTTCTTATTTAAGAAAAATGTTGTTATTTTGCACTCGATTTCAAAATATCTGATTGTATAGACGGAAAATGAAAGTAATCACTAAGGTAATTGACATGCAGAATGAGCTGTTCGTTCAAAGAAAGAATGGGCGCTCTATTGGATTGGTGCCAACGATGGGAGCCTTGCATGAGGGCCATGCTTCGTTGGTGAGAAGATGCGTGAAGGAAAACGATGTGACTGTTGTGTCTGTCTTCCTGAACCCTACTCAGTTCAACGACAAGGGTGACCTTGAACGTTATCCCCGTACATTGGATGCCGATTGCAAATTGCTGGAAAAGGAAGGTGCTGACTATGTCTTTGCACCCTCTGTGGAGGAGGTTTATCCTACTCCTGATGAGCGGCATTTTGAATTTCCTCCTGTCACAACAGTTATGGAAGGAGCAAAGCGCCCCGGACACTTCAATGGTGTTTGTCAGGTGGTGAGCCGTTTGTTTTATATTGTCCGCCCTCAGCGTGCTTATTTTGGTGAGAAAGACTGGCAACAGATTGCTGTTGTGAAGCAACTGGTGAAATACATGGGTGTGAACATCGAGATTGTGGAGTGTGAAACCATTCGTGAGAAGGACGGTTTGGCCAAGAGCAGCCGTAACACTTTGCTCTCAGCTGATGAACGCGCTATTGCTCCTAAGATATATGAGGCTTTGAAGGCTGGTGTGAAATATGCCAAGACTCACACGGTGCAGGAGACTCATGACAAAGTGGTGGCCGACATCAATGCTGTTGAAGGCCTCGATGTGGAGTATTTCTCAATAGTTGACGGCAGCACTCTCTTGGATATCCAGTCGTGGGATGATTGTGAGAAGGCTGTGGGATGCATCACCGTTTATTGTGGAAAGACTCCCATACGTTTGATTGACCATATTGACTTTAATTGAGAACTGCGATATGATGATAGAGGTGATGAAGTCAAAGCTGCATCGGGTGAAGGTGACCGAAGCCAACCTGAACTATATGGGCAGCATTACCATCGATGAGGATTTGATGGATGCAGCCAACTTGATAGCAGGCGAAAAGGTGCAAGTGGTTGACAATGACAATGGAGAACGTTTCGACACCTATATTATAAAAGGAGAGCGTGGAAGTGGCAGCATCTGTCTGAATGGTGCTGCAGCCCGCAAAGTGATGGTGGGAGACACGATTATTGTCATTTCTTATGCCTTGATGGATTTCGAGGAAGCCAAGACATTCAAGCCAACTGTTGTGTTCCCGAAAGACAACCGGTTGGAGTAAGTTTTGCTTGAGCATAAATATAAAAGAGGTAGGGAAACTTCATGAGAGCTCCTTACCTCTTTTTCCGTTTTATAGCCCAATCAACTTGTCAGCGAAAGGGCTGAATTCGTGACAAATTGTAAAGCAAATGGGCGGTTTAAATAACCGATTTGTTGAATCTTTTTACTTATCGCCTGATTTTCTCATTTGTGGCTTTTAAGGCGGTCATTTGTGGCCTTTGAGCCGCTCATATGTGGCTTTTGACAGCCTCAAAAGAATGCTTACACTTTGTCAGATGTGTCTTTTGGTTGCGTTGTATTGTTTTTTCTCTTTTTCAGGTAATATTTGGCAACGAAATAGATGATTGCCAAAGCGACCAACCCGATGATGGCAAACTTGATGTACTCGCCATATTCAAGGATTTTGTCGTTCAATTGGTCTTCTGGAACCACAGAGTAGAGATACCAGCCAAGGGCAGCCAAAATGCAGTTCCATATGCCGGCTCCGATGGTGGTGTAGAGCAGAAACATCCAATAGTTCATCTTTGCCAATCCTGCCGGAATGGAGATGAGGTGGCGAATGCCAGGAATCAGTCGGCCTGTGATGGTGGCTACCATTCCGTGATTGTAGAAATACTTCTCGCTTTTCTCCACTTTCTCTTGGTTGAGCAGACACATGTGCCCCCATTTGCTGTTGGCAAAGCGATAGATGATGGGGCGTCCGAGATAGTAGCCTGCCACATAGTTGATGGTGGCACCACAGTCGGCTCCCAATGTGGCAAACAGTATGATGAGGAAAACGTTGATGTTGCCTCCTGCAGCATGGTAGGCTGCTGGCGATACAACCAACTCTGAAGGCACGGGTATGACTGTGCTTTCCAGCAACATCAGGAAGAACACAGTCGCATAATTGAGATTTCCTAACAGGGATGAGATGAAATTCATTTGGTGGGTGGGTCGTTTGAAATTAAATATTGATAATAGTCTTGGGGCTCCAATTCGGATGGAAACAATTCGCCAAGCACAACACGGGCTTCTTGAGGATTGACTTCGCAGGCCTTTTTCACGTTTTCAACAAACTCGTCATGCAAACCTAAGGCTTGGCAGCATAGTGCCATGTAGGAATAACCCTCGTTGTAGTCGGCATCTGTAACTTTTCTGAGGGTTTTCAGCATGCGGTAGGCAGACTGATAATAGCCGTTGTCATAGGTGGAAATGGCTATTCGCAAGAAGACTCTGGGTGCTCCATTCGATTCGTTGATGGCTTTTGAGAAACAATCCTGTGCTTCCTTCATTTTCCCATTCTCCATGAACAGATGGCCTCTCAACACCAAGACTTCTTTCTTTTCGTCGTCTCCAACTAAGTCATACAGCTTTTGGGCGTATTGAAGTGCCTCTTCCAGATTGCCCTTTCTCGATAGCGAGAATGCCAGTTCCTGGTAGATTTCGTATTGTGAGGGTGAATCCGGACTCATCAGTTTCTCAGCCTTTTTCAGGTGCTCTATGCCTTTGTTGGCTTGTCCGAGATTGAGAGCGGCAATGCCTTGAAAGAGTTGGCCGTTTTCTTCATTGGGGCATAGTTCTGAATAGCGCTTGAAGTATTTGTAGGCTTCTTCGTAATTGCCCAAGCTGAGCAATCCGTTGGCTTTGTTCAGAATGGCTTCCTCATCGTTGGGATTGATGGCGATGGAGAACTCGCTGCTTTGAATGGAGTCACGAATGTTGTTGCGCATGAGTTGTGTGGAAGCCAAGTGGTTCCAATAGGGGCTGGAGTAGGGGTCTTGGTCAATCAAGGTGTTGAAGATGCGCTCACTTTCTTCGTAGTTTCCTTTAGCCAAAGCGATTCTTCCTTGCAGTTCCTGGTAGTCGGGAGCATCGGTTTCATCAGAAAGCATCAGCCACTTCTGAGCCTTGTCCATCATGTCGTAGTCAGCAAAAAGTGTGGCAACATCAATCACAAAATCAGCTTGGTCTTCATCGTTCATGTCTTGGTATTGCTTTGCCAAATAGGCGTCAGCCTCTTCCTTTTTGTTTTCCACAAGCATGATTTCGGCTTTGACGTAGAAGTATTCCAAGTCGGTCTTGTCTTCAATCATTTCTGCATATTCATCAGCTTTTTGCGGATTGTTCTCTTTGAGCAAGGCAATTCGAGCCCTAAAAGCCAGAATTGACACCGACCCTGGAAACATGTTGATGGCCTCGTCTATGATGTTGATAGCATGATTGACATTGCCGAGTATATGGTAATACTCGGCAATATCGGTTAGTTCGTCAGGATCAAGATATATGGATTCACCCGTTTTCTGGGCTTCTTCATATTTTCTTAAGATTTCCTTGAACTCTTTGCTTTCATAATACTGGTCGTGAAGCGGCATTTACTTGTTTTGTTTTGACCAAGTGTCTTTCAATCCTACTGTCTTGTTGAACACCAGATGCTCCTCAGTTGAATCGGAATCCATCATGAAGTAGCCAATGCGCTGGAACTGCAGATAGTTTCCGGGCTTCATGGTGGCAGCAAATGGCTCGATATAACAGTTGGAAATGATCTTCAGGGAATCGGGATTGATGATCTGCTTCATAGCTGTAACAGCATCACATTGCTGTTCTTCACGAATGGCAGCCATATCATCGCGAGGATTCTCAACATTCCACAGACGTTCATACAGGCGTACTTCAGCCTTCAAAGCATGCTGGCAGCTGACCCAATGAAGTGTCTTACCCTTGATTTTACGGTTTGAACCTGGCAATCCACTACGCGACTCAGGGTCATAGGTGCAGTAAATGGTTGTGATATTGCCTTCTGCATCTTCATCGAAAGGATGCTCTTCATCGCACTTGATGATATAAGCATTCTTCAAACGGACTTCCTTTCCAGGTGCCAGTCGCATGAATTTCTTTTCCGAAACCTTCTGGAAGTCGTCTCTTTCAATCCATATTTCACGGCTGAATTCAACGGTGTGTGTGCCATCAGCTTCGTTTTCAGGATTGTTCACAGCTACAAGTTGCTCAATTTGACCTTCAGGATAGTTGGTAATGACAACACGAACTGGGTCAAGCACAGCACTTACACGAATGGCTCGACTGTTCAAATCATCGCGCACAGCACTCTCAAGCAAAGCCATTTCGTTAAGTGCATCGTAGGTGGTGTAGCCAATCTTCTTGATGAAATTGATGATGCTCTCAGGGCTATAGCCACGACGGCGGAATCCACAGATGGTAGGCATGCGTGGATCATCCCATCCACTGACCAGATGCTCATTGACCAAAGCCAGCAGATTGCGCTTTGACATCAGCGTGTAAGACAAGTTCAGCTTGTTGAACTCTGTCTGACGTGGGCGGTTGTCTTCAATATTATCGGTCTCACCCTTCCATTCTTTCATCCATGTGACGAACAGGTCATAGAGGGGACGATGCTCAACAAACTCCAATGTGCACCACGAATGGGTGACTCCTTCCAAATAGTCGCTCTGTCCATGAGTGAAGTCGTACATGGGATAAGCATTCCATTTAGCTCCTGTGCGGATGTGAGGAATGTTCAGAACGCGATAAATCAGTGGGTCACGGAAAAGCATGTTGGGATGAGCCATATCTATTTTTGCACGAAGCACAAGTGTTCCCGGCTCACATTTGCCGCTGTTCATGAATTCAAACAAACGCAAGTTCTCCTCAATAGGACGATCGCGGAAAGGACTGTTGGTGCCTGGACTGGTGGTGGTACCCTTCTGTTGGGCAATCACTTCAGCACTTTGCTCGTCAACATAGGCACGTCCTTGCTTGATGAGCCACACGGCAAAGTCCCACAACTCTTGGAAATAGTCGCTGGCATAATAGACATTCGCCCATTTGAAGCCCAGCCACTTGATGTCGTGTTCTATGCTTTCAATGTATTCCGTGTCTTCTTTGATGGGGTTGGTGTCATCGAAACGCAAGTTACAGATGCCGCCATATTTTTCTGCAAGACCAAAGTCAATAGCAATAGCCTTAGCATGTCCGATGTGCAGATAACCATTGGGTTCAGGGGGGAAGCGTGTTTGCAATCGTCCACCGTTTTTCCCTTCAGCCAAGTCTTTTTCTACAAGTTGTTCAATGAAGCTTTGGCTTTTTCTCTCTTCGCCGTTGTTTTCTTCTTTGATAGCCATAGTTGTATAGTTATTTGTTCCTTATTTACATTTTATTAGTTTATTGTCTGCAAAGATAATGATTTTTAGCGAAGAAACGGTTTCAAATTTGAAAAAAGTTATTATGTGGCTTTTTAATTTGATGTGAATTATTGTAAAGGAGTTTTTTTTGTTGTGTTCTTTTGTTGAAACATGTTATTTAACATAAAAAAAAGTTTGTTTGAACCGTAAAAAAATCTTACCTTTGCATCGTTATCCTGAATACAATCTTTTTACCTTAAAGAAGGCTAATACCTATTGAGATAAACGCTCCCCTCTGTGAAGAGTGGGGCGTTTTTAGTTATTTATAGAACATAAGAAATCTGGCAAATCACTTTGCCAGATTCCGTTAATGTCGATTCCATGAAGAATGACTTGGCATTCTTACCTTATTTAATATGGAATGATTTAGCTTTTGAATGATTTAGTATTCCATCTTAGCAGGCAACTCGGCTGCTTGGTCAATCATCTTCTGAACTTCCTTGAGGCTGGGAACGCGGTTGACAAGGTTCTTTTCAACGTTGATTTCCTCCAGTTTCGGTTGCAGATTCTCAGCTTTGCGGTGCTTCAGTTCTTTCACGGTGTCCACACCAGCAGCTTCGAGCAATTCAGAGAATTGCGGGCCAATTCCGTTGATGCGCATGAGGTCTGCATGGTTTGTCCAAGTCAGAATCAGTTTGGGAGAGATTTCAGTCTTCTCAGCCAAAGCTTTTCTGCCAGCGGGCTTGCAACAAGCCTCCAAAAGTTCGTCTACTGTGTTGATACCTGCATCTACGAGTTTCTTTCCGTAAACTTCACCGATGCCTTCTACGTCAATGATTTTGTAAGCCATAATGTATTAAGGTTTAAGTTAGTGAATTGATTCTTGTTTTGATTGGGCAAATATAAAGTTTTTTTCTCAATCATGCAAGTTTTTTCGCCCGAATTTGTTATCTTTGCCATAAAATGACACGCAAGATTATTCATATCGACATGGATGCGTTCTTTGCCTCGGTTGAGCAAAGGGATTTTCCTGAGCTACGTGGCAAACCTATCGCAGTGGGCTTTGATGGCGAGCGTGGTGTTGTTTCCACCGCTAGCTATGAAGCTCGCCGATATGGAGTGCATTCCGCTCAGTCGATGATGATGGCAAAGCGATTGTGTCCTCAATTGATGGTCGTCTCACCTCATTTTGAACGCTATCATGAAGTTTCCAATCAGATTCACGAGGTGTTTCATGAATACACCGATGTGGTTGAACCCTTGTCGCTTGATGAAGCATTCTTGGATGTGACCGTCAACAAGCAAGGCTTGGAATTAGCTGTACAGATTGCGCGTGAAATAAAAGAGAAGATAAAGACGCAAACAGGTTTGACTTCTTCGGCTGGAGTCAGCTACAATAAGTTTCTGGCAAAGATTGCCAGCGATTGGCGGAAACCTGATGGATTGTGCGTGATTCATCCCGATAGCGCACTCGACTTCATTGCCCGATTGCCCATTGAGAAGTTTTGGGGAGTAGGGCCTAAGACTGCTGAACGCATGCATCACATGGGCATCTTCACAGGTGCACAATTGCGTGAGGTGTCGTTGTCGCATTTGGTGGATATGTTTGGTAAGGCTGGGCCAGTTTATTATAGCTTTGCACGTGGTATTGACGAACGTGAAGTGGTGGTTGAGCATGAACGCAAATCGGTTGGTTGCGAGCAAACTTTTTTGGAAGACATCAGCTTGAAGTCAAAACTGCTCATCGAACTCTATCATATGGTGCTCGAACTTGAAGAAAGAATTGCTCATGCTCAGTTCGAAGGCAAAACGCTCACCTTGAAAGTGAAATATCACGACTTCACACAGATTACGAGGAGCACCACCGTTCATCGTCCTTTGAAAACCAAAGCAGAAATCCTTCCGTTAGCCAAACGCTTGCTTTCACAAGTGGATTATGATGCCGAGCGTCGGATAAGATTGCTTGGGTTGTCGGTATCGAAGTCAAACTCAAGTGATGACGAGTTCATTCCAAGATGGGAGGAAGGGTGGTTGCCATTTGAGGATTATTGAAAATAGTTAAAAAAGAAAGAAACCGGCTGCAATAAGGCGTGAATATCTAAAATATTCACTATCTTCGCAGATGAGAAAGAAAATATGGAAATCCCTAACTATTATAAATTACAATATTGAGCTATGAAACAAACCAAAATAGTATGCTCCATCAGCGACTTTCGTTGTGATGTGGAATTCTTGCGCAAGCTTTTCTTCGCAGGGATGAACGTTGTGCGTATGAACACGGCACATGCTTCAATAGACGGCATGCGTCAGGTTATCAAGAACGTGAGGGCCGTTTCACCACATATTGGAATTCTGATTGACACCAAAGGGCCTGAGGTGAGAACTACAGCGGTGAAAGAACCTATTCCCTATAAGACGGGAGATGTTGTGAAAATCTTCGGACGTCCCGAGATGGAGACTTGCCACGATATTATCAATGTCAGCTACTCCGACTTCTGCAAGGATGTGAAGGTGGGTGACCATGTGCTCTTTGATGATGGTGCGCTCGATATGACTGTTATGGAGAACACTGGCCCTATGATTGTGGCGCGTGTAGAGAATGATGGCGTGCTGGGTTCGAAGAAGAGCGTGAATGTTCCAGGCGAACATATAGACCTTCCTGCGCTAACCGAGAAAGACCGCAAGAACATCTTGTTTGCCATAGAGGAAGACATCGACTTCATTGCCCATTCCTTTGTTCGCTCGGCAGCAGACGTGAAAGCCGTTCAGCAAATCCTTGACGAGCAGCATAGCGACATCAAGATTATCTCGAAAATTGAGAATCAAGAGGGTGTTGATAACATCGATGAAATCATAGAGGCCAGCTACGGAATTATGGTTGCACGAGGCGACTTGGGTATTGAGATTCCGCTGGAGCGCATTCCTGGAATCCAGCGCGAGATTATTCGCAAGTGTGTGATGGCTCGCAAACCCGTTATTGTGGCCACACAGATGTTGCACTCCATGATTAACAACCCACGCCCGACAAGAGCAGAAGTGACCGATATTGCCAACGCCATCTATATGCGAACAGATGCTGTGATGCTCAGTGGTGAGACAGCCAGTGGCAAATACCCATTGGAAGCTGTGGAGACGATGTCGATTATTGCCGAGCAAGCAGAGCGAGACCGTCAGCGCCTGAATGGCTATGAATTGCCGCTTAGCGAGAATTGCACGCAGAAAGAGTTCCTTGCTCACGCAGCCATTGACGCTACTCGGCGGTTGGGAGTTGCTGGAATTATAGCCGACTCGGTTACGGGTGAGGTTGTTCGCCATCTTGCAGCCTTCAGAGGCCCCAAGCCTGTGTTGGCCATCTGCTACAACGAAAAGACGCAACGTCTGCTGAATCTTTCCTATGGCGTCATTCCCATCTATCAGCACAAGGCTCAATCGCCCGAGTATATGTTCACGGCAGCCTTGCGTATGTTGCGCCAAAAGAACTATGTGACGCTCGATGACAAGATTGCTTATTTGAGTGGAAACCTCGGTAAGATTGCAGGTACAACATTCCTTGAAATCAATCCCGTCCGCCAGGTGTTTGACAACATTGACGTATTCCATCTGCCTCAATATGCCGCTGAGCGCATAGAGTGATTCATGAGAATCACCCGCGACAAGCCAAAGCTATGTTTTGACAATGTGTAAGCATGCTTTTGAGGCTGTCAAAAGCCACAAATGAGCGGCTCAAAGGCCACAAATGACCGCCTTAAAAGCTACATATGAGAAAATCAGACGATAAGTAAAAAGATTCAACAAATCGGTTATTTAAATCGTCCATTTGCTTTACAATCTGTCATGAAAATCGCCGTTTCACCGACACAATGAATTTCGGGTATTACGAAAAAACGGGCGTAACATCAATTTAGATGCTACGCCCATTTTTATTGGATGATAGATAGTATTCCCAGCGTTATTGATTGCTGAGTTGTTTGTGCATGTTTGTGGCAGCTTTTCTTCCGTCGCCCATAGCGAGGATAACAGTTGCACCACCGCGCACGATGTCGCCTCCAGCAAAAAGGTTTGCGCGAGAGGATTGCATCTCCTCGTTGACAACAATCGTGTTTTTGCGTCCAAGTTCCAATCCTTCAATAGATTTCGGAACCAATGGATTGGGGCTCACGCCAACAGCAACAACCACTTGGTCGACTTCAATCTCCAGCGTCTTGCCTTCTACGGGAACAGGTGAACGGCGACCACTTGCATCAGGTTCGCCCAGTTCCATCACCTGGAGAACAGCAGCCTTCACGGCACCGTTCTCATCAGCCTTATATTCAATGGGATTGTGCAAGCAGAGGAAGTTGATGCCCTCTTCCTTAGCGTGTTTCACCTCTTCGAGTCGGGCAGGCATCTCAGCCTCAGAGCGGCGATAGACGAGAGTCACTTCAGCGCCCAAACGCTTGGCGGTGCGGCAACTGTCCATAGCAGTGTTTCCACCACCCACGACAAGCACTTTCTTTCCGAGGTTGATAGGCGTGTCGGTTGTGGGATTGGCAGCGTCCATGAGGTTCACACGGGTCAGATACTCGTTAGACGACATGATGTTGATGGCGTTTTCGCCAGGAATGTTCATGAAGTTGGGCAATCCGGCACCTGAGCCAACGAAGATTCCTTTGAATCCTTGCTTCTCAAGGTCGGCAACGCTGATGGTCTTTCCAACAATCACATCGGTTTGGAAGTGAACGCCCATTTTGCGGAGGTTCTCGATTTCAACGTCCACAATAGCGTTGGGCAGACGGAATTCGGGGATACCATATTTGAGCACACCACCAATTTCGTGCAAGGCTTCGAACACATAGACATCGTAGCCGTTCTTCACCATATCGCCAGCAAAGGAGAGTCCAGCAGGGCCTGAGCCGACAACAGCAATCTTGATGCCGTTTGAAGGTGCAATCTCTGGCAACGAGATGTTTCCGCTCTCGCGCTCGTAGTCAGCGGCAAAACGCTCCAAATAGCCAATAGCAACAGCGGGTTCGTTCATCTTCAAGTGAATGCAACGGCTTTCGCATTGTTTCTCTTGAGGGCAGACACGTCCGCAAACGGCAGGCAAGGCTGAGGTTTGTTTCAGCACACGGGCAGCAGCAAGGAATTCACCACGCTCAATGTTCTTGATGAAGGCTGGAATGTTGATGTTCACAGGACAACCTTCCACACAAGTAGGCTTAGCGCAGTCAAGACAACGCTTTGCTTCAACAAGTGCCATCTCGGGAGTGAGGCCGATGTTCACCTCTTCCGTGCGAGTTGTAGCACGATACACGGGATCGAGTTCGGGCATCTTCACGCGAGGCAGGGCTGTGCGCTCTTTGGGCTTCATGCTCTTGCGAAGCTCCGTGCGCCATTCGGCATTGCGGTCAGTAAGCTCTTCGATAGATGCGTTTTCTGCATTAGCTTGAGCAGGCTTCTCGGCAGTTTCTTCGATGTTTGACACTTGTGATTCGAGCTTTTCAATGTGGTCTTGGAAGTGTTCCATTTCCTCTTGCTCGGCACGTTTGAAAGTGCCCATGCGTTTGAACATCTCGTCCCAATCAACCAATGCGCCATCGAATTCAGGACCGTCGATGCAGACGAACTTGGTCTTTCCGCCAATAGTGAGACGGCAAGCTCCGCACATACCCGTTCCGTCAACCATGATGGTGTTGAGCGACACTTCGCATGGGATGTTGTGCTTTTGTGCGGTGAGGTTCGAGAACTTCATCATGATGGGAGGGCCGATGGCGAAGATCTTGTCCACATGCTCTTCCTGTTCGATGAATTTCTCTATGCCGACGGTAACAACACCTTTCTCACCATACGAACCGTCATCGGTCATGATGATGACTTCATCCGACGATTCACGAACTTTGTCTTCGAGGATGATGAGGTCTTTTGAACGTCCGGCAAGAACAGAAAGTACGCGGTTGCCAGCGGCTTTCAACGCTTGGATGATGGGGAGCATGGGGGCAACGCCAACTCCACCGCCAGCACAGACAACAGTTCCGAAATTCTCGATATGAGTTGGATTTCCGAGCGGTCCTACCACATCGGTCACATAGTCGCCCACATTGAGGTCGCAGAGTTTGATGGACGAAAGTCCCACTTTCTGAACGACAATGGTGATGGTGCCGCGTTCGATGTCGGCATCAGCAATAGTCAAAGGCATGCGTTCGCCTTTCTTGCCTACGCGAACAATGATGAAATTGCCGGCTTTCCTGCTTTTGGCAATCAGCGGAGCCTCGAGTTCGAAAAGGAACACTTTCTCAGAGAATTGCTCCTTGCGTACAATCTTGTTCATAAATAGTCTTGTTTTTTGTCTTGTTTATTTGTGGCCATCTCGCAATTGCCACGTGGAATTAGTGTTTAGAACGGTTTTTCGTCAATGATTTCGAAACCACAATAGGGCACTAGTGCCTTCGGCACACGAATGCCTTCGGGTGTCTGATTGTTTTCGAGAATGGCAGCCACAATGCGTGGGAGTGCAAGAGCCGAGCCGTTGAGCGTGTGGCAGAGTTCAATCTTCTTGTCGTCAGCATGACGGTAACGGCATTTCAGACGGTTTGCCTGATAGTTGTCGAAGTTGGAAACAGACGACACCTCGAGCCAACGGTTTTGTGCTTCGGAATAAACCTCGAAGTCGTAGCAGATAGATGAAGTGAACGACTGGTCGCCTCCGCAAAGCAAGAGGATGCGATAGGGGAGTTCCAGCTTCTTGAGCAAGCCTTCCACATGTTCGAGCATCTCCTTGTGGCTTTCTTTCGAATGCTCGGGCTTGTCGATGCGAACGATTTCCACTTTAGAGAATTCGTGCAGACGGTTCAAACCACGAACGTCTTTACCATATGAACCTGCTTCACGACGGAAGCACTCTGTATATGCGCAATTCTTGATGGGGAGGTCTTTCTCATCGAGAATCACATCACGATAGATGTTTGTCACGGGGACCTCAGCGGTTGGTATCAGATAGAAATCGTCAACCTCGCAATGATACATCTGACCCTCCTTGTCAGGCAACTGACCGGTTCCATAACCAGAGTCGGCGTTCACCACAGTAGGCGGCATGATTTCCGTATATCCGCTTTTGCGAGCCTCGTCGAGGAAGAAGTTGATGAGAGCGCGTTGCAGACGTGCACCCTTGCCGATATACACTGGGAAGCCTGCTCCCGTGATTTTCACACCAAGGTCGAAGTCAATCAGATTGTATTTCTTTGCCAATTCCCAATGAGGAATCTTGGCTTCGTTATTGTGGGGAATGGCTGTCCAATTGCCAACGGTGTCGCCTTCTTTGCATTCGCAAAGGTTGCTTTTCACCACGTGATTGTCTTCGGCAGCGCTCCCTTCGGGTACTTCATCATAGGGGATGTTGGGGATTTGGCACAAAAGTGTTTGCACCTCTCCTTGAGCATCATTCATTTCCTGTTCTAATCTTCTGGAATCCTCTTTCAGTTTGGCCACGTTGGCTTTGATGTCTTCAGCCTCAGCTTTCTTTCCTTCTTTCATCAGTTTGCCAATTTGTCCCGAGAGTTGTTTCTGCTCTTGCAGGCACCTGTCGAGTTCCTGCTGGGCTTCACGGCGTTTCTTGTCAATAGCCAAGACATTGTCAATGGCCTCCTTGGCTCCTTTAAAATGCTTTTTCTCCAAACCTTTGATTACGCGGTCGGTTTCCTCATGAATGAGTTTTAATGTAAGCATACGCTAAAATGTTATTTGTGAATGTATTTTGCTAATTGACCGCAAAATTACAAAAAATATTTCTTTTTGAATAATCAATCGAATTAAATGTGTAATTTTGTGCCAAAATTATGGTTCACAACGATTTTACAAACGTTTTGTTGAGGTGGTTTGACGAAAACCGACGCGATTTGCCTTGGCGCCAGACTCGCGATCCTTATGCCATTTGGTTGAGCGAAGTCATCCTTCAGCAGACACGCATCCAGCAAGGGTGGGCTTATTGGGAGCGTTTCATGAAGCGTTTCCCCACTGTGGAGGATTTGGCTGCCGCGAGCGAAGACGAAGTGTTGCGCCTTTGGCAAGGTTTGGGCTATTACAGTCGTGCACGCAACTTGCATGCGGCGGCTCGTCAAATTGTAGCCCAAGGGCGCTTCCCCGATACGATGGAAGGCATTCGGAAATTGAAGGGAGTGGGGGATTACACCGCTGCTGCCATCGGTTCTATTGCTTTTGGATTGCCCGAAGCGGTTGTAGATGGAAATGTGTATCGTGTGTTGGCTCGTCATTTCGGGATTGAAACTCCCATCAACACCACAGAAGGAAAGCATCTTTTCAAGCAGTTGGCACAATCTCTTTTGCCTGCCGACAAGCCTTCTGAGTTTAATCAGGCGATGATGGATTTCGGTGCGCTACAATGCACTCCAAAGTCTCCACGTTGTCTTCTTTGCCCTTTGTCCGAGAGTTGTGAAGCTTTGCATAGCGGAAATGTAGACACGTTGCCTGTAAAGTTAAGAAAAATAACCATCAAAACGCGCCACCTTATTTATATTTATATCAGGTGTAACGGCAAGATGGCCATTCGTCGCCGAGGAAAAGGTGATATCTGGCAAGGTCTTTGGGAGCCTCTTCTCATCGAAGATAGTGAGATTCCTGCATTCGAAGGACGCTTGACGCTATTGCAAACAGGAGTGAAGCACGTGCTGACCCATCGCATTCTGATGGCTGATTTCTATTTGCTTGAAACCTCTCAACACCCTTCCTTGCCTGAAGATTATATTTGGATTGACGAAGACCGCATTTCCGATTATGGAGTGCCTCGTCTAGTCGAATTGTTGCTCGAGAAGGTGGCGGCAGTTGATTAGTTACCAGCCCTTGGTAAGGTCGTTACCGCATAGTGGTAACGCGATTACCGCTTAATGGTAACATGATTACCGCATAGTGGTAACACTATTACCACTTATTGGTAAGGATTTTGGTAATAGTCAGAAGCAATACGACTCCTATTACCTTGAAAGATTGAAGGCATTGAGTTGAACATATAAAAGCAGAAATCCCAATCCTCCGTAGAGAATTGGGATTCTGTTGTTTGTTTGGAATAAGTTTTTTTAAATTGAATACCGTTATGCCTCGACTTCGGGGATTACACTCACGATACTCTTGTTGTAGCGCGTCTTGCGGAACTCAACGGTTCCGTCAATCAGTGCGAACAAAGTGTCGTCTTTACCGAGGCCAACATTTTTACCAGGATTGTGCTTGGTTCCACGCTGGCGAACGATGATGTTGCCGGCAACGCACTTCTGACCACCGAAAATCTTAATTCCCAATCGCTGGGCGGCTGACTCACGGCCGTTCTTAGAACTACCTACACCTTTTTTATGTGCCATTTCTTTGTCCTCCTTGAATTAAGCGATTACTTGTTTAACTTCTACCTGAGTGAACTGCTGGCGATGTCCGTTCTTCTTGCGATAGTCCTTGCGGCGCTTCATCTTGAAGACAATCACTTTCTCACCCTTCACGAGTGGGTTCACTACTTCAACTACTACCTTGGCACCTTCAACAGTAGGTGCACCAACTGTGACAGCACCGTCGTTGTCTACGAGCAGCACTTTGTCAAATTCAACAGTCTTGCCTTCTTCGGCATCTTTAATACGGTTGACAAAGAGCTTCTGCCCCTGCTCAACCTTGAACTGCTGACCGTTAATTTCTACAATTGCGTACATTATTTAATAATATAAACGGGTTTTTCCGCCAGGCGACAGACACCGCGTCTGTACTTGTTTGAGCCCGAACGGACTAAATCGGCTGCAAAATTACAAAAAATAATTGAGAGAAAAGCCCTCGAGTACTGTTGTTTTTTTACAATTAACGCAAATTAACCAATCGGATGCGAATATCGACAGCCATTAATGCTTTTGTCCATCATAGTGCGGTGATGATAATATTCCATATTATTTGTTCAACTTGTCGAGAGTCTCAATAAGGCTGTTGATGTTGATTGCTTGCTGCAAGTCAAGAGGGTGAATATTCCCTTGCTTGTCAATGAGTTTATATGTGGGATAACCATTGACACCGATATATTGCTCGATGGCGTTCTGCTGATCTGCGGGTAAATTGTAATGGACACAATTCGGCCCGGTCAGGTTGTACTCGCTGATAACACTCTTCCACGCCTCATCGCTACTACGGTTGGCAAGATAAAGATACACGATGTCGTAATCCTTTAGGGCTTCCTTTAACTTCCACGAATCTTTCAGATTCTCCCTGCAAGGAGTGCACCACGTTCCCCAGATATCAACATAGATGATCCGACCTTTATATGGCTCAATAAGCTTACGGAGTATCTTCTCGCCATCGCTCATGCCCTCCACATCAGTAGATGGACGCAAGCAGGTGGCGTCAACATACTGCTTTTCCGACTCTTTTACTTTTACGAACTCACGGTATTGCCACACGGCACGACGCATTAGTTCTGGGTTGGTGATATAGGGTAGTGTGCTAGCTACTTCATCGGCAGAACAATCATAGTTTGTGCCCCATTCCAACTTATAAAACAGGTCGCGAATCATACATACTTGTGCACAGAAGTTCGTGGGGCTGAGGTTAAGCTTTTCGTGCAGCTCGTTCATGGCCAGTTTCCTTGCTTCGCGGAGGCTAAGCGTGTTGTTTTCCTTCAATCTTTCTGCTGTTTCCGGTTGATAGTCAATGAGGTATGTTACGCCCTTAATGCTGGATCGTTCCACAGGTTCCATGAGGGTGTACTCCATTCTGTTGAAGAAACCTTCATCGCCAGCAATCATCAGCAGAGGGTTGTCAAGCAGGTATTTCTCACGAGGTGCCAAGAAACTGAAGTACTTCTGCCAATAGGCTTCCTTTTCTATGTTGTATATGCCTTCATTCTCTTTCAGGAAATCCATGAACAAGAAGTAGTGGTGGCAAATTTCATACAAGTACTGCGAAACCAAGTAAGTACGGAAGATGTCGGACGTCATGGGTGAGCACCCTTCGAGTTCTGGCAGCCCAGTGTTCATTTGGCGCACCAAACCATCCAACTTGTCCACCATCCCATCCCTCCATTTCAGCAATGAGTCGGGGTGTGCCACTTGTGTTTCTATTTGCAGGGGCATGAGGTACTTGTACATGATGGGTATTAATAATTTGTTTACCTCTGTACTGACTCCCGATCCGCTCAATGTGACATTGTCCCCTGGTTTCTGCATGGGCTTTGTGGCGTCATAGGTCAACTTAACTGTGTCGCCTGGGCAAGCATACACCTGTGCCAACGGATAGACGAGCACAAACATGGGGTATGGCACACGGAGATTGAGCGAGAATATGCCGTCTTCCTCAAATTTGATGGGGATGGTCTGCTCCTTGCGTACGATATAGTCACGCATGATGACTTCGACGCTGTTGTTCAGTTGCTTTATTTTCGCTGGGTCATCCGCTATCACCTGACCCTTAATCACCACTTCACCACCGTGCATGCGGTATTCTCCCCAGTCTGCACTTGGGTAATTCAACAACTGCGGAACCTCCTCCTTTTTCTTTGCCTCCATACCGAGAGGTGCCAAGAACATAGCGAGGAGGAAATATATTATTGTAGTCTTCATCTTCGGTTTGTCATTTTTACAATTGAATGTAAAATTACAAAATGGAGTTGGAATAAAGTAAACTCAGGTCGTTAAAAAAAACAAACAGTTTTTAAACTATATTATTTTGTGTGATTTATGGTGTTTGCTATTGTGTGTTCCAGTAGATAACAACTGTGCTTTTGTGGTAAAATGAGTTGTTTGCTGTGTGAAATTTGTTTAGATTTTTCATAATTCTTATATGTTTGGAGGGCAAAATTGAAGACAAGAAAAAAGCGATGACCCGTCACAGGCAATCGCTCCACATCTTCAATAGGTATTAGTCTTTTAAGGTAAAAAGATTGTTTTCAGGATAACGAGTGCAAAGATAAAGAATTTTTTAGAACTATCAAAACTTTTTCCACATCTTTTTTGAAAAATAATGCTGTGCTCCCACACAGTCGTTAAATTTTTGATAAATTCAACTTCTTGTTTGCATAACTTACTGATTATTGCTAATTTTGTGTCATATTACGAAACAAAAAGATAAGATGAAAATGAACAAAAAATTGTTGTCGATTGCTATTGTGTTTCTTCCTTTTGTGTCAAATGCACAAATGCACAATGAGATAAGTTTGGATAAATGGGAGTTTTCGCGCGACCGTCAACAATGGCAAGATGTCTGTGTGCCACACGATTGGGCGATTAGCGGACCATTCGACAAGAAATGGGACTTGCAGGTGGTTGCTATTGAGCAAAATGGAGAGAAAGAAAAGTCGGAAAAGACTGGACGATCAGGAGCCTTACCTTGGATAGGGAAAGGATATTATCGTTGTCAGGTGAATGTGGAAAAGCCCTTTGGCAGGGCATTTTTGGAGTTTGACGGTGCCATGAGCGAGCCTACTGTCTTCGTGAACGGCCAACAGGCTGGCTATTGGCCATATGGCTACAATGCCTTCCGCATAGACGCTACTTCTTATCTGAAGCAAGGCAACAATTTGTTGGAAGTTTCCTTGCAGAATGTTGAGGAGAGCAGCCGTTGGTATCCTGGTGGCGGTATATACCGGCCGGTAAAGTTGGTGTTGACAGACAATACCTATATTGACAAATGGGGGACTTACGTTCGAACCTTGAAAGCCGACAAGTTAAAGGCTTGCGTTAGCGTTGACACACAAGTTGGTGGATATCAAGAGAATGAACCACTTTCGTTAGAGGTTTCCTTTTACCATCCTTCGGGTTACGTACTTGCAGCCGACCATGCTGATGTAGATGCTGAAGGCAAGGTCCATTCCGAGCTTGTGATAGACAAACCTAACCCTTGGTCGCCCGAGACACCTTATTTATATAGGATGGTGACACGTCTTTATCGCAACAACAAACTCATCGACGAGACCACCCAGAAGGTGGGAATACGTACCATTTCGGTAAGTAAAGAGCATGGTTTCCAACTGAACGGTTTGTCAAGAAAATTCAAAGGAGTTTGTTTGCATCACGACCTTGGTCCTTTAGGTGCTGCAGTCAACAAAGCGGCGTTGGTTCGTCAGGTGAAAATTTTGAAGGATATGGGTTGCGACGCTATCCGCACGAGCCACAACATGCCATCGACTATGCAGATGGAAGTCTACGACTCGTTGGGCATGATGGTGATGGCCGAGAGTTTCGACATGTGGGTTTATCCTAAATGCAAGAACGGTTATGCACGTTTCTTCAAGGAGTGGAGCGACCGCGATATGGAGAACTTGGTGCTCAACCATCGCAACCACGCCTCGCTCGTGATGTGGTCGATTGGTAACGAGATTCCAGAGCAGGGCATGAATGGCGGCACTGAGATTGCCCGTCGCTTGCAAGACATCTGCCACAGGCTCGACCCTGCCACACCTGTTACGCAAGGACTCGACCGCGCAGAGGCTGCATTGAAGAACGGATTTGCCCAGGTGATGGACGTGCCGGGCTTCAACTATCGTGTTTATAAATATCCCAAGAACATAGAACAGTTGCCCCAAGGCTTCTTGTTAGGCTCAGAGACAGCTTCCACTGTCAGTTCGCGTGGTGTATATAAGTTCCCTGTGGAATACTCCGACAAGAAGAGATACGACGACGGACAATGCTCGAGCTACGACACAGAATGGTGTTCGTGGAGCAATCTGCCTGAAGACGACTTCATTGCTATGGACGACCTTGACTACACCATCGGGCAGTTTGTGTGGACAGGCTTCGACTATCTGGGCGAGCCCACTCCCTACGACGGTTATTGGCCTTCTCGTTCCAGCTATTTCGGTATTTGCGACTTGGCCGGACTTCCCAAAGACCGATTCTATCTCTATCGCTCTGTCTGGAATACCGATGACCACACCATCCACTTGTTGCCGCATTGGACTTGGCCAGAGCGCATGGGACAGACGACGCCCGTGTATTGCTATACTGATTTCCCCACCGCTGAGTTGTTTGTCAACGGCAAGAGCCAAGGGCGAATTTCAAAGTGTAAAGATTCAAAGTACGATCGCTATCGGCTGCGTTGGAACGACGTGAAATACGAGCCTGGTGAGTTGAAGGTCGTGGTGTATGACGAAAAGGGCAATCGTGCTGGAGAGCAGGTGGTGCGTACGGCTGGCAAACCTGTGGCCATGAAACTTGAAGCTGACAAAACAGTGCTGAAAGCCGATGGCAATGATTTAGCTTATGTCACCGTTTCGCTTGTAGACAAAGACGGTACAGAGATTCCTAACGCCACCGACCAACTGGCGTTTGAAGTGAAAGGCGCCGGTTCGTTCCGTGCTGTTTGCAATGGCGACGCCACATCGCTCGAAGTGTTTACCGCCCCCACTATGAAACTCTTCAGCGGCAAGTTGGTGGTTACGGTGCAAGCAGCAAAACATGCTGGCGATTTGGAACTTGTGGTCAAGGACACCAGCAACAGCAAGCTGACACCAGCCCGAATGACCTTGAAAGTGGAGTAGGGATACAATATAACTTGTACAAACGAAAAAACTCGCTACGATGGAAGTCGTAACGAGTTTTTTAATTACTATTCAGATGTCTTAATTATTCAAACGTGAGTTCCTCTTTCTCTGGGTGTTTCTTCACCACAATGGTTTGTCCCTCGTTGAGGTTGCCGTCGAGGATGCGCTCGCAGATGCCGTCTTCGATGTAGTTCTGGATGGCACGCTTCAGCGGACGGGCACCAAACTGCACGTCGTATCCCTTCGTGGCCACAAACTCCTTGGCTTCATCGCTGATTTCCAACTTGTAGCCCATGCCTTCGATGCGCTTGAAGAGACCGCTGAGCTCGATGTCAACGATGCGCTTGATGGCCTCAAGATCAAGCTGGTCGAAGGTGATGATTTCGTCAAGACGATTCAAGAACTCGGGCGCGAACTGCTTCGAGAGCGCTTTCTGAATGATGGAACGTGCATATTCCTTGTCGCTGTCGTTCAAGCTCAAGCCCATCTGACCGCCGGCATTGAATCCCACACCGCGTCCGAATTCCTTCAGCTGTCGGGTTCCTGCGTTCGAGGTCATGATGATGACGGTGTTGCGGAAGTCAATCAGACGACCGTTTCCGTCAGTCAGACGACCCTCGTCGAGCACCTGCAGCAGCATGTTGTAGACATTCGGATGTGCCTTCTCAATCTCATCGAGCAACACGATGGAGTAGGGCTTGCGGCGCACACGCTCGGTGAGCTGTCCGCCTTCCTCGTATCCAACGTATCCCGGAGGTGCTCCAATGAGACGTGAGGTGTTGAATGCCTCGGTATATTCGCTCATGTCCACGCGGATAAGAGCGTCGCTGGAACCGAACATGAACTCAGCCAACTTCTTAGCCAAATAAGTTTTACCCACACCCGTAGGTCCCAGGAACATAAACACGCCGATGGGATGGTTGGGCTCACGAAGTCCCACACGATTACGCTGAATGGCCTTGGTCATCTTGTCGATGGCGGCATCTTGTGCCACAACAGCCTTCTTCAGTTCGTCGGCCATGCCTTTCAGCCTGACGCCTTCGCTCTCGGCCATGCGTTGCACAGGCACCCCTGTCATCATCGACACCACATCTGCCACTTCGGCATCTGTGACTGTCTCGCGTTGGCTGGTGTCTCCACTCGACCATTGCTCCTGCAACAGCGCCAGTTCGCGTTCCAAAGCCGTTTGGCGGTCGCGATATCCGGCTGCCAACTCAAAGTTCTGGTTCTTCACGGCTGCCTGTTTCTTCTCCTTGACGAAGCCGATTTCCTTCTCCTTCTCAACAATCGAGGGCGGCACCTCAGCGTGTTGCAGATGAACGCGCGAGCCCACCTCGTCGAGTGCATCGATGGCCTTGTCTGGGAAGAAACGGTCGGTCACATAGCGTTCTGTCAATTTGACACACGCTGTCAGGGCGTCATCGGTGTATGTCACGTGGTGGTGCTGTTCGTAGCGCTCCTTGATGTTCTGCAGAATCTCCAACGTCTGTTCGGCGGTAGTGGGTTCCACAATCACCTTCTGGAAGCGGCGGTCGAGTGCACCATCTTTCTCAATGGAGTTGCGGAACTCGTCGAGCGTTGTTGCACCTATGCATTGTATGGTTCCACGTGCCAGAGCTGGCTTCATGATGTTGGCTGCGTCCATGCTTCCAGGCGTGGAACCTGCGCCAATCATAGTGTGAATCTCGTCGATGAAGACGATGATGTCGGGGTTCTGCTCCAGCTCTTTCAGCAGGGCGCGTATGCGCTCTTCAAACTGTCCGCGATACTTTGTTCCTGCCACCATAGCAGTCATGTCGAGATTCACCAGACGCTTGTTGAAGAGCACTGGCGATGTGCGGTGGCGTGCGATGAGTTGTGCAAGACCCTCGACGATGGCGCTTTTACCCACGCCAGGCTCGCCGATGAGAATGGGGTTGTTCTTCTTACGGCGGCACAATATCTCGATGACGCGCTGAATCTCACGCTCACGCCCCACCACAGGGTCGAGTTTCCCCTCGAGGGCAGCCTGTGTCAAGTCTGTCGAGAAGTTGTCGAGCACTGGCGTCTTGCCATCGCCTTTCTTCGTGGCGGTGGCGGTTTTACCCTGTCCGCCCTCGTTTCGTGCGGTGTTCATGTCGCTCGGCTGGTCATCCTCGTCGAATTCTTCATCTGGCAGCTCAAGTCCGTTCTTCGTGGGGCTCGATGTTGCTCTCATATAGGTGATGGTGTCTTCGTAGTTCATGTTGTTGAATTCCAAAACTTCTTTAGCCCCATTGCTCACCTGGTCGTGCAAGATGGCCAGCAGCAAGTGCTCCACATCCACCGTTTGTGTGTGCTGGATGCGCGCTTCGAGCACCGCCAACTTCAGGATGTTGCTGGCTTTCTCGTTGAGCACGAGGTCGCGGGTGTGAATGGGTTGGTTGATTTCGTCTTCCCTTACTCGGCTTTCCAGTTCTGCCTTTACCGACTGCAGGTTGACATCCATGCGTGTGAAGAGGTCCATGATGGGTTCGTTCTTACCGCGCAGAATGCCAAGCAACAGATGTTCAGGCCCCACCGACCGGCTGGCCAAGCGTGTGGCTTCTTCGCGACTGAAAGCGAGAACCTCTGATACTTTGGGTGAAAACTGGCTTGTCATGTTAATCTCTTTACCTTAAATGAATAATATGTTCACGTTGCAAATTTAATGATTTCATTCGAAACAGACGATAATTCTGGCGATTTTCTATCATTTTTCTTTATCTCAACATTATCGAAGCAAACATCATGCCAAAAAAAGAGGTGTCTTAGTATTTTGTTGCGGTCTGCTTGGCTATCCCCAGCTTCTTGTATATCGTGGCCGGTTTGAAACCTTTGCCTTGTAGTTCCTTTACTTCCTTGAACATGATGACGTGAGAATCCGTTTTCTGAGGCTTTGATGTTTCTCCCGTAGTGTTTTCACTAATGGCCGAATGAGCTCTGGGTGAGCGACATCACTCAGGCAGATGCGTGCAGTACTGCTGTAACGCCTAAACAATAATCTGCAATCGTACTTTTCAACTAAATTGAAGAAGAACCACTGAAAACAGGAAAAGACACATTAATATAATATTGTGCATTTTTACTGTTTTGTATCTCTTCTAAAAAACTCCTCAGCTCGAGCGAGGTCTTCAGGGGTGTCGATGCCAACAGTTTCCACATCGGTGAGCCCCACCTTGATGCGATAGCCATTTTGCAGCCAGCGCAGTTGCTCAAGGCTTTCGGCCAATTCAAGCGAAGATTGGGGCAGACGGGTGATTTCGGCGAGAACATCGGCACGGTAGGCATACAGGCCAAGATGCTTCAAGAACGGATAGCTCTGCAGCCACGACTCCTTTTCCTGCCCACGCACAAAGGGGATGATGCTTCGCGAGAAGTACATGGCGTAATGACGGTTGTCGACCACTATTTTGGGGGAATTGGGGTTACCCACCGCATCCATGTTGTCGAATGGTTTGCCGAGCGTGGCAATCTGCGTCTCAGGGTCTTCGAAACACTCGCACACCGTCTTGATTTGCGATGCCTGAATGAAAGGCTCGTCGCCCTGCACATTGACCACCACGTCCCACCGACCGCCAATCTTCGTGATGGCCTCTTGAATGCGGTCGGTGCCACTCTTGTGGTTGGGGGATGTCATGACAGCACGGCCGCCAAATGCCTCTACGGCTTGGAAGATGCGCTGGTCGTCGGTGGCCACATAGACATCATCGAGAACGGTTGACACTTGCTCGTAAACTCTCTGTATGACGCTCTTTCCGCCCAACGTGGCAAGTGGTTTGCCGGGGAAACGAGTGGAGGCATAGCGGGCAGGAATAATGGCAATGAATTTCATCTTGCTAACGTGTTTGTGAAGTTTCTAAACGGCGATTATCTCGAAGCCCTGAAGCCTTCCAAGAGAATGTATTTGCGCTTCATCATGCGAGTATAGATGTTGCGCATCCACATCGGGGAAGTGGCGATGAAGGCGATACCGATGACAAGCATGGTGAGATAGGCTACCGTGTTGCCCAGCACGGCCTGCATGAGCATGATGAGAGGGAGGGGCAGGAAGAATGCAGCCATTTCCACCAAAAGCTGATAATAGTTGTTCTCCATACCGTTCTTGCTCAGGAACTTGGTGTTAAGCGGAACGGTCTGCTTGTTGTAGACGGCCATCTGGAAGAGCAGAAAATATTGGAAGCCTGCCGTGAAAACGCCGTAGGAAACCAGCATGAGAATCGACCACTTGCCGCTGAACACCGTGGGGAGCATGAGCAGGAAGGGGAGGAACAACAAGACGCTGTAGAAGATGTATTTTGCGCGTAGCAGCTTCAGGATGTTCTCGCGGCGCACCATCAGGCAGTCGATGTAGTTGCCCTCGTTGCACATCACCTTCAAAATCATCATGGCGCCGTAGATGGCGTAGTTGTAGATGCACCAGAAATTGGTCATGAACTGGCCGTCGTAAGCGGTGGTGAACGATATGAGTAGGCTGAACATCAGAACGATGGCTGTGGCGAAAATGAAGCCCTTGCGCGGATTCTTGTTGCGCATGATGGTCTTGATTTCGAGCTGAATGTATTGCCCGATTTCGCCATATTGGTCGAGGAAGGCAAATCGGGAGACGCTCTTCAGGTGGGTGGTCTTCTCTACACGCGAAATCTCGCGCCACACATTGATGATTTGCAGATGTCGGTTGATGAATGCCAACACGAGGAGCAAAACCAATGCGATGAGGTAGGGCAGGATGCTGCCTTGTTCGATGGCGGTTCCTATTGACGAATAGAAGTCAAAGAAACTGTCCCAACCCTTTTCGCTTCCGCCCTTGATGATGACGGGCAGAGCCATCAAAGCATATACGCAGATGGGGAGAATCCACCAGCGCATAGAGTTGGTGATGAGCGTGCGAACGATGGAATACCATTGGCTGTTGGCCAAAATGAAGAGGTAGTAGCACACCAGCATGCCAATGGCCGCCCAGAATCCGTAGCTGAAAACCACCGACATCAGGGCGTAGGGTATCAACATGGCAAACCAAACGAGGTTGCCCGTGCTGAATAGCGACGTGAGGACAAACGAGTCGATACAGACGTTCTTGGGGATGGGGAGCAGGATGTAGGGCTTCACCAGCTGGGCAGGAGTCTGTTGCGCCATGAAACGCACGAGGAAGTCGATGAGCAATACGAATGGCATCATTCCGAATATCAACTCCAACGCGGTGGTTGAACTGCTGTCGTTGGCTATCATGGCAAAAATGACGGCGAAGAAGATGAGATAGCCTATCACCATCAATCCCAATATCCAGAACAGCCACTTGGCCATTTTGTTTTGTTCGAAGTTTATGGCACGCTTCTCTGCCAATTTGCGATGTTTGCGTAACTCCTTGAAAATCTGATATCGATTCATTGTTTGTTAAAGTTATTATTGATATGAAAATGCGGGGCGCCTATTGGCACTCCGCTGATGCTTTAATCCTTTATCTGAGGTCAATCACCTCGGCATCGGGGAAGTCTTTTGACTTGAAAACAAACACACCATCGGGCTGGTCTTTCGCCTGGAAGTTGGTGATGTTGATGGTGGTCCATGTCTTTCCCTCGCGCATCTTCACTTGGGTAGGCCGATAGGTCTTCTTGTCGATGAGGATGTAGAGTTCCTGGGCGCTACGGCTGGTGTTTTGTGCCTTCAAGTGGACGTTGTATGCGCTGGCCGTAGTAGTCATCGAGAGAGCGTAGCCTTTCTTGTAGATGTTAATGAACTGATAAGGGTTCATGGCCATCTGTTGGGCTTCGTTGGGAGTGGTAACGTTCACCTCCTCGGTGGACTTCATGTAGCTCCATTGGGTTTTGCCATCATACCAAACAATGGCTTCGGGCGTTCTAGCGTGGAACTTGTTGCCCTTGATGGCTATGGTGCCGCTGGTGGCTCCTATTTTCGCACTTGATATCTTGAAATTGGCGCTTGCGCCGCCTTTACGTCCGATGACAGAGGCTGTCTTGTCGAGCACTTTCCGTGCTTGTGTGGCATTTTGCGCATTGGCACAGATGGCTGCCACAAACAAGATTGAAACTAACATTAATCTTTTCATATCCTTACTGTTTTAATCCTTTATATACCTTATAGACGTTGTTGGAGGCCAAATGTTATATCGTGTTTCAATTATTTAACTTTGCGTCCACAAGTTGTGAAAGGGAGTCAAAAAGCGCGCGGAAGGCTTATCCCCTCAGCTTTGCGAGCAATTCGTTCAGCGAGTTTTCATCGGCAATCAGCACTTCGCGGGGCTTACTGCCCTGAGCGATTCCTACCACTCCAGCAGCTTCCAACTGATCCATCAAACGTCCAGCACGGTTATATCCAATGGCAAAACGGCGCTGAATCATGCTGGTTGAGCCCTGTTGTGTCATCACGATGGCACGAGCAGCTTCTTCGAAGTAGGGGTCAAGACTATGGCTGTCGACCGCTTGGCCACCTCCGGCACCTCCGTCTTCAGAAGCAGGTTCGGGAAGCTCGAGCGGTTCGATAGGACCAGGCTGCTCCTCAATGAACTTGTTGATTCGCTCCACTTCGGGCGTATCGACGAAGGCACATTGCACACGCACAGGCTCGTTTCCGATAAGGATAAGCATGTCTCCGCGGCCTACAAGCTGGTCGGCGCCCTTCTGGTCGAGAATGGTGCGCGAGTCGATTTGCGAGCTCACACGGAAGGCCATACGACCGGGGAAGTTGGCCTTGATGGTACCTGTAATGATATTCGTGGTGGGGCGTTGTGTGGCGATAATCATGTGGATACCCACGGCACGTGCCAGCTGGGCAATACGAGCAATGGGCAGCTCAATCTCCTTGCCTGCGGTCATGATGAGGTCGCCGAACTCGTCAATCACCACCACGATATACGGCATGTACTCGTGCCCTTTGGTGAGGTCGAGTTTGTGGTTGATGTACTTCTCGTTGTACTCCTTCACGTTACGGGCACCAGCAATCTTCAGCAAGTCGTAACGCGAATCCATGAGTTTGCAAAGCGAGTTCAGCGTACGCACCACCTTTGTCACGTCGGTGATGATGGGCTCTTCCACGTTCTCGGGCAGAGTGGCCATGAAGTGGTTGGCCAATGGCGTATAGATGCTGAATTCCACCTTCTTGGGGTCGACCAACACCAATTTCAACTCGTTGGGATGCTTCTTGTAGAGCAAAGAGGTGATGATGGCATTCAAGCCGACAGACTTTCCCTGACCGGTTGCACCGGCAACAAGCAAGTGGGGAATCTTTGCCAGGTCAACCATATATACTTCGTTGGTGATGGTCTTTCCCAATGCAATGGGCAAATCCATCTTTGTCTCCTGGAACTTCTTCGAGTTCAGGATGCTTTCCATCGAAACGATGTTGGCCTTCTTGTTCGGCACCTCAATACCAATGGTTCCCTTGCCGGGAATTGGGGCGATGATACGAATGCCAAGTGCCGAAAGGCTAAGAGCGATGTCGGCTTCAAGGTTTTTGATTCTCGAGATTCTAACACCCTCGGCAGGAGTGATTTCATAGAGCGTGATGGTGGGGCCTACGGTGGCGTGGATTTCCTTGATGGCGACGCCAAACGAGTTCAGGACTTCCACGATACGCGCGTTGTTGGTCTTGATTTCCTCCATGTCGATGGTGGGTTTTCCGCCATCGTCATATTTCTTGAGCAAGTCGAGGCTGGGGAACTTGTACTTCAGGAAAGGCTCACGCGGGTTGATGGGAGTCTTCATGATTTCTTCCACCGAGAGCGTATTTCCCTTTGCCTTGTCTTCGCTTACGCCTGCTTCCACCGTCAATGGAGCAACTTTTTCGGGTTTGGCCGTGTTGGTTTTGGGCAAACCGCCTTTTGTGGTTTGGGCGTCAACGGCCTCTGTTGTCAAGTCGACCACCACAGGTGCCGCATCTTCTTTTCTCACGTTTGCGGTTTCCTGATAGTTTGTCGTGTCGATAACACCCATCGAGTTGCCGTTATCAGCGTAGGCAGTTGCCGGCTGAAGCGTGTTCTGCTCGTTATTATAGTTTTCGTCTTGGGTGTTTGTGACCGTGAATTTCACTTTGCTCGTGATGTATTTGAGCGGATTCAGCGCCTTTCTCACCACTTCTATAGTCTCGGCACTCAAATAAGTGAGGAATCCCAATGCCGTGAGCAACAACACGACCATCAATCCCGGAGGACCGATGATGTTTTCCAATTGCTGGACACAGAAAAGGCCATGATTTCCACCCGGATTATACACTTGGTCGCTCATGATGGGGGTGAGGAATTTGGCAAAAGTGACCGAACACCACACCATAACCAACGCCATTCCCAAGAACCATTTCCACAAGTTAACCTTGTAGGCACCCATCAGCCTTAATCCCACAAGAATGATGAAGGCGGGAATCATGAAAGCGGCAATTCCAAAATTGACGGTAATGAGGGCATAAGAGATAAGAGCGCCGATGGAACCGCAATAATTTGCAAATTTATGGTCGCTATTCAGCCATTCACCCGGTCGCATGTCTTCCAAAATGCTTTGGTCGGCTTGCCCCGTTGAAAGATATGAACACATCGCAATGATGACGTAAACCGCCACCAACAACAAGAAAACTCCCAACACAAAATCCGTCTTCTCGTTACTGAAAATATTTTTGAAGCCGATCGCCTCACCTAAGCCTTTAGGCTTGCGAACAGTTTTTTTCTTTGCCATAATCTCAAGTTTTATCGATTCAAAGTGCAAAAATACTGTAAAAAACTCATATTCGCACATATTTTCGTACTTTTTTTCTAATTTTGCACGTCGATAGCGATAAAAAATGAAAAAAACGATTTATAACAAGTTTAACAAAGAGGAAATCCCAGGACTTCCAACGGTAGATTTTCCTGGAAAAATCATTGTCGTGATGGCAGCAAATGAAGCCGAGAAGGCCGTTGACTACCTCCTCTCGCAAGATATTTTGGGCGTTGATACCGAAACACGTCCATCTTTTCGCAAAGGTGAGAACTATCAAGTGTCATTATTGCAGGTTTCATCGAGAGATGTCTGTTTCCTCTTCCGCTTGAACATGATGGGAATGCCGCATGCGATCATCCGGCTTTTGGAGAACAAAAAAGTTCCTATGGTGGGACTTTCTTGGCACGACGACTTGAATAGTTTGCGCCGTAGGGCAGATTTCACACCTGGGCGTTTCATTGACATTCAGGACATGGTAGGCGATTTGGGAATTGTTGACTTGAGTCTTCAGAAACTATATGCCAACCTCTTTCATCAGCGGATTAGCAAACGGCAAAGATTGTCGAATTGGAATGCTGATGTGTTGAATGAAAAACAAAAGCTTTATGCCGCCATCGATGCGTGGGCATGTATCAATCTTTACGATGAAATCAGGCGTTTGCGCGAAAGTGGCAACTATGAACTGGTGGTTGTTGAAGACAAAGTCGTATGCGAAAATGAGACTAATGACACTAACAATAATAATAGTGGAGCATGAATTATAAAACCGTAGTTTTAAAAAGAGGCAAAGAAGAATCTCTGAAACGCTTTCATCCGTGGGTGTTTTCGGGGGCAATTCATCATGTTGACAACGATGTGAAGGAAGGCGAGACGGTAAAGGTTATGACTGAAAACGGCGATTTCATCGCAGTTGGCCATTATCAAATCGGCTCTATTGCCGTTCGCGTGTTGTCGTTTCATGATGTTGAGATTGATTCAAACTTCTGGGAAAGCAGATTGAAGTCGGCTTTGGACACCCGTTTGGCCATTGGAGTTGCTGACAATCCCAACAATAACACCTATCGATTGGTACATGGAGAAGGCGATAATTTACCCGGATTGATTATCGATTGCTATGGGAAAACAGCTGTTATGCAAGCTCATAGCGTTGGTATGCATGTCTGCCGACACGAAATCTGCCAAGCATTAACGAAGGTGATGGGAGAGCGGATTCTGCATGTTTATTACAAGAGTGAGACCACATTGCCTTTCAAAGCTGAATTGGGACAAGAAAACGGTTTTATTTACGGTGGAAGCGATGACAACACGGCTATTGAGAATGGCTTGCGATTCCATGTTGACTGGCTTCGTGGACAGAAGACAGGTTTCTTTGTCGACCAACGCGAGAACCGCATGCTTTTGGAAAAATACGCAACGGGAAGAAGCGTGTTGAACATGTTCTGCTATACGGGAGGGTTTTCCGTTTATGCTTTGCGTGGTGGAGCCAAGTTGGTTCACTCCGTTGACAGTAGTGCGAAAGCGATTGACTTGACGAATAGGAATGTGGAGATGAATTTCCCTGCCGACCAACGTCACCAATCTTTTTGTGATGATGCATTCAAATTTCTCGATGCTAATGAGAACAAATACGACCTCATCATTCTTGACCCACCAGCTTTTGCCAAGCATCGTGCTGCTTTGCACAACGCGTTGAAGGGCTATACGCGTCTGAATGTGAAAGGATTTGAGTCCATCAAGCCAGGTGGAATTCTCTTCACTTTCAGTTGTAGTCAGGTGGTTACAAAGGAGAACTTCCGTAATGCCGTCTTCACGGCTGCTGCTCTTGCGGGGCGAAAAGTACGCATCCTTCATCAGTTGCATCAACCAGCTGATCATCCCATTAACATTTATCATCCTGAAGGCGAGTATCTAAAAGGCTTAGTATTGTACGTTGAATAATCCGTTTAGTCATAAAATCAGCGATTTCATCGGACGTCATCAGTTGTTAAAGTCCGATGGACTCTATTTGGTGGCGTTGTCGGGAGGAGCCGATAGCGTGGCTTTACTACGGGTGTTATTGGATTTGGGGTATAAGGTTGAAGCTTGTCATTGCAATTTCCATTTGCGTGATGAAGAATCCAATCGAGATGAAGAGTTTTGTGTGAAGCTATGCAATAGCCTTCAAGTGCCGATTCATCGTGCCCATTTCGATACGAGAACGTATGCAGAATTGCACAAAATCAGTATTGAGATGGCTGCGCGTGAACTTCGCTATGGCTATTTCGAAAACTTACGAAAAGACCTTGATGCTCAAGGCATTTGTGTCGCCCATCATCGTGATGATCAAGTGGAAACCGTTCTCATCAACCTTATTCGTGGAACAGGGATTCACGGCTTGACGGGAATGGCACCTCGAAACGGTTATGTATTGCGTCCGTTATTGGCTGTTAGCCGAGAAGAGATTGTCAAATATCTCGATTTCATCGGGCAAGATTATGTGACGGACAGTACAAATATGGTGGCTGATATTGCCAGAAACAAATTGCGGTTGAACATTATTCCTTTGCTTCACGATATCAATCCTTCGGCAAGTGAGAATATTGCAACTACAGCCACACGTCTTCGTTCAGCCGAGGACATTCTTAACCACTCGTTTCAGGATACAGTTAATGAGGCTCTTGTGGAAAAGACTGAAGACATGATGGTCTATGATGCAACGAAGATTCTCGAAAATGAATACACATTATATTATATATTAAAGCCATACGGATTCGCTCCAGCTCAAATCCAACAAATCTTTTACAACAAGAGCATGGAGTCTGGGAGGGAATGGTCAAGCGCTGGGCATACGTTGTTGATGGATAGGGGACGTTTGGTTATCTATCGAACGGAATCGATTCCAACGAAACAAATGAAATTGCCAATCGAAGGCAATTACGTTTATCATGATGACCTGAAGTTTCGTGTCAAGATTGTAGAGCGAGATGCTGATTTCGAAGTGATAAAAGACCGCAACTATGCTTGCCTTGATGCCGACAAAGTGAAGTTTCCGCTTATGGTTCGGCCATTTATGGTTGGCGACCGTTTTGTTCCGTTTGGGATGAAAGGCTCAAAATTGTTAAGCGACTTCCTTACCGATGCCAAGAAATCGCTTTATGAGAAACGTTGCCAATTGGTAGTGACAGACTCCAATGGGGACATTATCTGGGTGGCGAACGAACGAACAGATAACAGATTCCGTGTTACCGATAGTACGGCGCGCGTGCTTGTTATTTGTTGCTAACCTGCTGATAGCCGACCAATTGGTCAGTTCGTTCACCAACACCTCTATAATATACAAGCATCTGATATTTGTTCTCCGTTTGATAGAACGAACCTTCAGAAGGAACAGGTGCTGTTGTCCCATCGGGTTTCAACCACACATATTGGTATGAGTAATATCCTTGTTTCAAGCTCACGATACCTTCATAAATCTGCTCATCCTCGTTGTATTCCATTTGATATTGCTCGGAAAACATGTCGTTTGTCCAAGTTCCATTCAAATAGATGTCACCATCTAATCTTGGCGACTTCAATCGGAAATGTGTGAGCAGATAATCGCAAGTGCGGTTGATTTCCGTATAATCAGTATTGCGGATGATAAAACTACCATTTGCGTCTTCATCATAGACATAGCTGTTGCGAGGCTCGTCGAGCCAAATATATGCATGATAACTATCGCCGTCCCAATCCAACATTTCCATTCCCATCGTGGTATGGTTCATGTCGAGCATTTCGAACTTCCGATATTCGTTTCCAGCAGGGAATATCAAATCTTTGTTGTGATCCCATCGCAATCCGTCGCCCCTCACATATTGAGGTTTAGGATTAAGAACAGCATTGTCCCATCTGCCGTTTTGCATAATCACGGTCTTGATTTGCCGTTCGTGGTTGGAGACTAAGAAACCACCAAAATCCAAATCCACATCCAATTGATGGTGAGCGCCGTTGATGTCGATGTCGGTATTCGTCAGAACCTTCATGCTGATGCCCATCTTGGGTTCGACCACCATGAAATACACCTTTAGCATCTCTTCGTTGTCGTTGTTTTCATCGTAGATGGTCACCCGATAGTTGCCGCTCATCTTCAATCGGCATTCAGCATTTGGAATCTGCAAGTGATAGTGGGTGTAAAGCACGTTTGTGTTGAGCGACTCCTCAAGGTCTTCCAATGCTCTTCCATCGTTGAAACCATCGATGAAATCGCTGACAAACAAATCTTCGGATGTTGTCCAATCGGCTTCACAATGCTCCACTTTGTAGACATAACGATGGTATTCGTGTGTCAAGTCGTCAAAATCGATATTGATGGGCGTGTTACCTCTTAACGTGATGACAGGTGGAGACAACCAATCATCGCCAGCCACCACTTGAAGCGAAGCTATGCGCCCGCTGATGATTTCGTGGCGTTGGGCGAGTGATGATTGGGCAAATGCCAATCCAACCACTAAAATGAGAATCTTCAGTTTATTCATTCTTGTTCAATTCAATCGGGTTCAGTTTTTTATGTAATATGATGTTCGTTTCTATTCATACACTTTTGCTTCGCGCCTGCCTTGAAGCACTTCCCAAGCATTATTGGCAAGCGCCTCCATCTCGTCTTCGCCCGGATAGCAATAGGTGGGTGCAAGGAAATCGATGCGTTGGCGAAGCCTTTTGATGATATATTGCGAACGAGCCAAGCCGCCCGTCAACAAGATGGCATCGATTTTTCCACACAATACGGCACTCTCAGCCGCTATGTTTTTGGCCGTGTGGTAAATCATAGCATCTACAATCAACTTCACGTGTTCATCGCCTTCCTCAATACGCTTCTCCAATTCTTTCATGTTGTTTGTCCCCAAATGGGCATTCAACCCCGCTTGTCCGGCAATGCGTTTCAAGAGTTGTGCTTCGGTGTATTTCCCGCTAAAACAAAGCCTTACAAGGTCGGCAGCAGGCAACGAACCGGCACGTTCAGGCGAGAAAGGTCCCTCGCCGTCAAGAGCATTGTTAGCGTCAACGGCCCTACCATGTTCGTGTGCGGCAATAGAAATACCTCCGCCCAAATGGCAGATGATGAGATTCAAGTCTTCGTATTCCTTGCCAATCTCGTTGGCAAAACGTCTGGCAATAGCGCGTTGGTTCAAAGCGTGCCAAATGCAGATGCGGTTCATCAGCGGCGAACCACTTATGCGGGCATAGTCGTTCAACTCGTCAACCACGCCCGGGTCGGCAATAAAACTCCTACAGCCAGGAATGTCCTTAGCAATCTCATACGCTATGATGCAACCAAGGTCGCATGCATGCTTGTGAATGGCAGAACGAGTGTCGTCGAGCATCTTCTGATTAATCTCGTAAACACCTCCCGCCACAGGTTTGGCAAGTCCTCCACGACCGATAACGGCAGCAAAATCGAAAGGCACATTCATGCGTTTCAACTCGTTGATTACTATTTGTTTGCGGAACCCGAACTGGTCGGTTATTTCCTCAAATTGGCTCAAGTCTTCGGGCGTGTGCTGAATACTCCTCAGCAACATGGGCTTTGAGTCGTCGTAAACGGCTATCTTCGTGGAAGTGGAGCCGGGGTTAATCACTAGTATATACATGGCGTTTTAGATATTTATGAGTTAGGAATTATGAGTTGCAACTGATGGCCGCCAAAGCCAAACTATAGAATTTGCACAGCTTACTATCGCTTCGCGAGGGGAGCACCACAGGCGCCAATGTGCCTTGAAGAGTGCCAGCCGTCTCTACTCCCAAGAACAATGTGATGGACTTATAGAACACGTTAGCGGCCTCGATGTCGGGGAAAACCAAAGCATCGGCTTCTCCGCCAATTGGCGAGTCAATGCCTTTGATTCGCAAGCTCTCGGGGCTCACGGATGTTTTCAAATCCAAAGGTCCGTCGATGATGCATGGGCCGAATTCGCCAGCCTCGCTCATCTTGATGATTTCCTTGTAGCCAACGGTAAATGGGAAGTATTTCTCGTTCACCTTCTCCGTGCAATGGATGAGCGAAATCTTTGGTTCGTCGATACCAAACGAGTGGCAAAGAGACGTGATGTAGCGCACTTGCTGGATGCGTTGTTCCTGAGTGGGGTAGGGAATTACGGCCGAATCAGTGAAGAAGAGTAGTTTTTCGTATTCTGGCAGACGGGCTGCGGTGATGTGTGTGAGCACTTTTCCGCGGGGCAGAATGCCTGTTTCTTTATTCAGCACAACATGGAGCAGATTGTCAGTATTGATGAGTCCTTTCATCAAGATGTCGGCTTTGCCTTCGCGCACCATTGCCACAGAGCGGTGGGCAGCATCGTCGCGGTCGGATGCCTCAACGAAGGAGATGTGGTCAGCATAGCGCATCAGCTTTGGATTGGCCTCAACTTCCTTTTGGCAACCCACAAAAATGGCTTCCACGAATCCCACTTCCAAAGCTCTGGCAACCGACTCTTGAGAGTAGTTGTCGGCCGCCCAGACAATAGCCACCCGCTTGCGCACTCCTTTTTGCGCCAGATGAATGACCATATCTTCAAAACTCCTTATGATTTCCATAGTTTATTAGTTATGAGATTAATAACACCCCAAAGTTAGCGATTTTTTTTGAAACGGCATCATTTTCAAAAGATAATTTATGTGAAATGCGCTTCAACTTCCGCATTATTGTTTTTCACAACTAGCTAAAGCTATCATCTGACAAAATGTAAGCATGCTTTTGAGGCTGTCAAAAGCCACATCTGAGCGGCTCAAAGGCCACAAATGACCGCCTTAAAAGCCACAAATGAGAAAATCAGGCGATAAGTAAAAAACTTCAACAAATCGGTTATTTAAATCCGCATTTTACTTTACTAATTGTCAGGAAATCCGCCCTTTTGCTTACAAAGTGATTTCGGGGGGTGCGAGATATTCCAAACGACTTCTCATCCAAACAGCACCCGAAGCGCTTCTTCCACTTTGCGAACGGGGTGAATCGTAATATTGAAACGCTTCCTATCAAGCCCTTGCATGTTGTATTTTGGAATGATGATGTTGGAGAATCCCAACTTCTCGGCTTCAGCTATGCGTTGTTCGATTCGGCTGACTGGTCGCACTTCGCCCGAGAGCCCCACTTCGCCCGCCATACACCATCCGCTCTCGATGGGTGTGTCAACATTAGAAGAAAGCACGGCGGCAATGATAGAGAGGTCCATAGCCATATCTGTCACTCGAAGACCGCCTGCGATATTCAGGAAAACGTCCTTCTGCATGAGTTTGAAGCCTACCCGCTTCTCGAGTACCGCCAATAGCATGTTCAATCGGCGTTGGTCGAAGCCAGTTGCTGAGCGTTGTGGAGTTCCGTAAGCGGCACTACTGACAAGCGCCTGAGTCTCAACAAGGAACGGCCGAACACCTTCGATGGCCGAAGAAATGGCCACTCCGCTCAAGCCTTCGTGGTCTTGCGTGAGAAGCAGTTCGCTGGGGTTGCTCACTTGGCGAAGCCCATTTTGTTGCATTTCGTAGATGCCGAGTTCGCTTGTAGAGCCAAAGCGGTTCTTCGTGCTTCTCAATATGCGGTACATATAGTGCTGGTCGCCTTCAAATTGAATGACCGTATCAACGATGTGTTCCAAGTTTTTAGGCCCAGCAAGCGTTCCTTCCTTGTTGATATGGCCAATGAGAATGACGGGAACACCACTGGATTTGGCAAAGCGGAGTAGGGCGGCAGCACACTCGCGCACCTGACTGACGCTTCCTGGCGAGCTTTCCACTTCTTCCGTTGCAATCGTTTGAATGGAGTCGATGACTACGAGTTGGGGATTGATGTCGCGAATATGCTCGAAGATGGCTTCAAGTGAGGTTTCCGTCAAGATGAGAATGTTTTCCGAACTCGCGTTTGTTGGCAAGGCATTTTGAATTCGTTCGGCCCTCATCTTCAACTGATGAGCACTTTCCTCACCGCTGACATAAAGCACTCGGCGTTCAGGCATGTTGAGAATGGTTTGTAGGGTGAGGGTGCTCTTTCCAATGCCAGGCTCTCCACCAAGCAAAACAATGCTGCCAGGAACAAGTCCGCCGCCAAGCACACGATTGAGTTCTGTATCGTTCATGCTGATTCGCGGCTCGTCTTTGGCGGAAATCTCATTCAAGCGGAGCGGCTTGTTTCTATCAGCCGACTTAGCCGAACGCACGGATTGGGCGGCAGAGCGAGCAGCCATCGAGCCCGTATCAGATGCCACTCTGAACTCTTTAAACGTGTTCCATTGTCCACAAGCGGGGCATTTTCCTATCCATTTTGCCGACTCTTGTCCGCAATTTGAACAAACATACATCGTCTTGTCTTTGGCCATATCAGGTTTCTTTCTTTTGTGTTCATTAAATGGTGATGTGCAAAGATACTATTTTTTTCTTGACTTCGAAAGATTTTTTTGTGGTTTCACATTAAATAACTTAATAGCCTTTGTGGATATGAAGAAAAACAAGTATCTTTGCACAACACACTAAAAGAAAAGAAAGGAATCAGGAAAAATGAAAGGAATAATGAGTAAAAGAAACAAGCCCGTTGCCACGCTAATCAAACAATATTGCGATAAAAAGAGCGGGAAAGTTGGAGAAGCACGCCGTGAACTTCATTGGAGATTTAGTTGTTTGGATTGGAGCCAGCAGAAAAAGATTATCATGGCTCATTTGGATTCGTGCCCATCGGACAGAGATTGGATTTACCCCCAGTTGCTTCGATTGTGGGACGAGTCGTTCGAACCCAAGGTAAAGGAACTATGGGAAACATACAAAGAGCCGCGTTGCGCGTGGTTGGTGATTCGCCATTTCCCTAAAAGCTATGTGATGGAACATCTTGACGAACTGATGCATGGCCGCAATTACTATTTCATCTGCTTGCGATTCGGCAAGAACGACGATTTTGTGATTGACAAAGAGAAACTGAAGCCATTTGATTATCTGACCGTCATGAATATGACCTACCGAGAAATGACGGATGAAGACGCTTTGGATTGTCTGTATCGCATTGTGCTTCACGAACTTCGCCATCCCTCGTTCAACCTTTCCCACACCTATCTGAATTGCGAAGAACACCCTTCGTTGAATCTTATTAGAGACATCAGCCAGTCGCTGTTCTATCTCCGCCAGATGGAGAAATTCGATTGCGTGGAACAATTTGAGCGTTGGAACTCAGAGGTAAGCAAGCATGCTGCCCCTGCTGTTCGCGATTTGCAGTCATCGATGAGATCCTATTCGGATTATGTCGCCCAACTCTACTCGGCGTTGATGGACTCGGCTGCCGAATGTCTGCCGAAGAAATACAAGGACATACGCCTCAACGAAATCATACGTGACAATGACTCGATGTCCGATCTCGTTAGTCGTTTGGGCTTGGAAGAAGAACTTCCGAAAGTTGCTGAGTCGGATTTCTATCCATTCTAAACCATCGAAACGCGGTGTATCTCAAAAAAAAGCGAGGCGACACACATGAGAAAGTGCCGTCTCGTTTTTCGTTGTGATGGGGTTATTGATTGAAGTCCTTCATTTTCTCGCGGAACTTCATCAGTTCGGCAACGATTTCTTTGGATTCATCGCTCACCGTCAAAATCAAGTTCTTGTATTTTCCATTCTGCATCAAGCTCTCAAGCAAAGAGTAAATGGGAATCTCTTTTGTCCAAAAATCCTTGCCAAGGAAAATCATTGGGCTTGAGAAGCCGAAGGAGAGATAATGGTTTTGCACGGCATCTTGGAATATCTCTTGCAATGTTCCAGCACTTCCAGGCGTGTAGATGATTCCTCCATAGGCAAGTGTCAAGATGCTATCTTCGCGAATGCTGTTCTCGAAGAATTTGGCGATGTGGGTGGCAAATGGCGTTGAAGGCTCATGCCCGTAGAGCCATGTGGGAATGCCAAGACTCACATACTTGCCTTGCGGATATTTGCGCATGACGTGGAAAGCAGAAGAAAGCCAACCTTCGTCTTTGAACGAAGGGGAGGGCGTAAGCATCTGAATGGCATCTTCCACCTCTTCCTTACTCCTTCCAGCCATCCAAGCACCAAGATGAGTAGCCTCCATTGCGCCAGGTCCGCCTCCGCTAAGCATGAAGAATCCCATCTCAGTCAGTTGTTTGCTGATGAACACAATCTCTCGATACATCTTGTCAGTTCGCAATTGAGCGTGACCTCCCATAATGCCTACGCAAAGCAATTTGTCGTGTTCATCAAAGAATTTGTCGAGCGCCACATGAATGCCATGGTCGTGCAAGGTGCGTGCAAGCGACTCCTCAACGGTGGAAGCATGCTTGCCTTTTGCCATATAGTGTTCATATACTTTTGTGTCGTGGCAAGTCTTGAATGTCTCATCGTCGTCAGGGTCATAGCCTTCATATAGGTCGATAGCCGAATAAAGCCCTTTTCGGGTTACATCAAAAGGCACTTGCTTGAAATAGTTGGTAATCTCGTTCAGATTGTTGAAGCTGTTTGATGATATCATATTCAGTAAGTATTTAGGGTAAATGATAGATTTTGATGCAAATATAGAAAAAAAACTTTAATGCGTGATATGTTATTGCCATAATTTTCGTATATTTGCCGAAAAGTGAATGAAATTGCTCAGAACAAATAACGGTTGTTTGCCAAAAGCAGGCAATCAATGTGAAACTTAATACATTTATATATTATGGCAAAGACACCTACGCCCCACATTGGGGCACAGTTCGGCGAGATAGCCGAAACCGTCATCATGGCTGGCGACCCGTTGCGTGCCAAGTTTATGGCCGAGAAGTTTTTGGAAAATCCCGTCCAATTTAATAATGTTCGCGGCATGTTGGGCTTCACGGGAACATATCAGGGAAAACGCGTGAGTGTGATGGGACATGGAATGGGAATGCCTTCCATCGGCATCTATACTTATGAACTCTACAATTTCTATGGAGTGAAGACCATCATACGCGTGGGTTCGGCCGGCTCCATTCAAACCGACCTTCATCTTGGCGACTTGGTCATCGCTATGGGAGCTTGCACCAATTCCAACTATGTTGCCCAATACGAAATGGCAGGCACATATGCACCAATAGCCGATTTCTCGTTGACGCGCAAGGCTGCCGAGACATGCGATCGTCTGGGGTATAATTACAAGGTGGGTAATGTGCTGTCGTCTGACACATTCTACACAGAAAACGCCCACAACGAGAATTGGATTAAGATGGGTGTGCTGGCCGTTGAGATGGAGATTGCCGCTCTCTACATGAATGCCGCACGCTCGGGCAACCGCGCCTTGGGCATCTGCACCATATCCGACCATATTATCACAGGCGAATCGACCACGGCAGAAGCTCGGCAGACGACATTCACCAAGATGATGGATGTTGCATTCTCGCTCTTGTAAGAACCGCGCTGAATCGAAACAAAAGTTAAATGTGCCGTTGGCATTTAAACATATTTCAATCTTTGCGTCTTAATTAATAGATATCTTTCTATTAGGAACTAGACAAGAAGACTGAATATGCATATACGACCATTAGCTGCCATTTTGACAACACTCTTTTTCTTGAGTGCTTCATCTTTGTTTGCCCAAAATGCCCTTTCAGGGCGCGTGATTGACGCTCAGAGCCGCGAGGCGATGTCAAAGGCTACGCTACAACTATATTCCATCGATAAAAAGAGGAATGGAAAAACAGACACCACTTTCGTTGGAGGAACATTCTCTGATGATCGTGGTGCCTTTTCGTTTAGTAATGTGTCAACGGGCACCTATTTGCTGAAAGCCACCTTCTTAGGTTACGAAGAGCTCAAAAAGAACATTTCGAAGACCAGCCGCGAATCGATGTCATTGGGCACGCTTGCGATGGAGCCCGAAGCCTTGCAGATTGACGAAGCCATCGTGACGGCCAACATCCCCAAGATGGTGATCAAAGACGACACTGTGGTGTATAATGCCGATGCCTTCCGAGTGCCTGAAGGCTCTGTCATCGAAGCTCTCGTGGAGATGCTGCCTGGTGCAAAAATCGATGACGACGGAAAGATTAGCATCAACGGTAAAGACGTGCGTAGATTCAAGCTCGACGGGCGCGACTTCATGACGGGAAACAACGATGCCGTGATGAAGAACCTGCCATCGTATGTTATCGACAAGGTGAAGGCTTACGACGAGAAGAGTGACCTTAGCCGCATGACAAACATTGACGACGGTAACGACGACTTTGTGCTGGAGTTCACCACCAAGCGCAGCGCACGAAACGGCATACAAGCCAACCCCGACTTTGGCTATGGAACTGACAACCGATATGGATTCCGTCTGACGGCCATGAAGCCCTTCGGTGCTATGCGATATACCTTTATGGGTAATGCCAACAACGTGAACGACCGCAACTTTAGCGGACGTGGAGGTCGCGGACGTGGAAACGGAAACGGTCAACGCGAGACAAAGACGGGTGCACTTGATGCCAGCTACGAGAGTTCGCGCAAGCCCAATGGCGGAAACCTCAGGGCGAGTGGGCGAGTGACATGGACACGCAACGATGCAGACAACTGGAACCGCACAGGCTCAGAGAACTTTGTCAACACTCGCGGTGGAGCTTTCTCGAACAGCATCAGCCAGAGCTACTCGCGCAACAACAGTTGGACGGGCAACATGAACATCCAATGGCAGATAGACTCGTTGACGAATGTGTCTTTCCGTCCCAACGTGAGTCTCTCAAGCAACGACAGCCGCTCGTTCTCGAACAATGCCTCCTTCAACGCCAATCCATTCGATTATGTTACCGATGCCCTGAGTGATGCAAGCATCAAGTATATGGACGAGCACGACCTCATTGTGAACAGACGGCAAGGCAAGTCGCTCGGACACGGAACGAACAAGAACCTCAGCACTCAGATGCAGCTGTATCGCCGCATAGGCAACCGCGGACGCAACATCTCAGTCAATGGAAACATCAACTACAGCGATGGCGACAACCGCAACGCCAACCTCTCGGCGGTGCATCTCTTCCAGCAGTTCGACCGCATGGGCAACGACTCCACCTATCAGACCAACCGCTACACGCTCTCAAACAACAACAACTTCAGCTATCAGATTGGAGCCACTTATACCGAACCGCTATACATCTTCAAACCGAAACCAGAGCCTGAAGACACTATGCCACAGGCTCGCGGTCCGTTCGGCAACCGCAACCGCGTGCGCAGTTTTGGCTCTCAGGGCATCTTCCTGCAGCTGAACTACCGCTTCAATCACAGCTTCCAGAAAAGCGACCCCGCCACCTTCGACTTCCCCGACTTGGGCGAACCGGCTTTCCAAGACGTGCTCAACGACTATCAGGAGTGGGCCCGCCTCTTCGGCTATCTTGACAACCCCTACGAGATGTATCTCAGCGACCGTTTGAGCCGCTATTCTGAGCGTACCGAAGACGGACAAAACATCGACTTGCAATTGCGAGTTGTGCGCGACAAGCTCAACATGAACGTGGGTGTCACCATCCAACCTCAGCACTCGCACTACATCCAGCAATACCTTGGCGTTCCCATCGACACCACCCGCACGGTGACCAATTTCTCGCCGACACTGAACCTGCGCTACCGCTTCAACCAGCAGACCAACCTGCAGGTGCAACTGCGTGGAAACACCTCGCAACCCAGCATCACACAACTGCTCGACATCTACGACGACACCAACCCGCTCAGCATCTCGATGGGTAACCCAGCGCTGAAGCCCTCGTTCACATACAACTTGACCACCAATTTCCAAAAGCAACGCTCACCGAAACTCGTGCAAGACAGCCTGGGCTTCCAAGTGCCAAAGGCACAAAGCCATTGGAGCTATAGCTTCAACGCAAGCCTCCGTCGCACCAACAACTCCATCGGTAACGTGGTGACCTACAACGAGCAGACAGGTGGACGCATCAGCCGCCCCGAGAACATCAATGGTAACTGGAGCGTCAATGGAGGCGGCTCGTTCAACATTGGCCTCGACACTTTGAACCGATGGGATGTCAGCGGTGGTGTCAACGCAAGCTATAACCACCAGATTGGATATGTGAACCTCAACCGCACAGCTGTGCCCGACCGCAATGTCACCCACACTTACAACGTTTCGCCCGACATATCGCTCAGCTATCGCAACCGTTGGCTGAACTTCTCGCTGAACTTCCGCACCACTTATGCACGCACCGAGAACCGTCTTCAGGCTTCGCGCAACCTCACCACATGGAACTACAACTACGGTGGCAACACGCGCATCGACTTGAACCAGCTTAACGGCCGTTCTTCAACGTCTTATTGGCCTACTCTGTCTACAGACTTCCACGTCTATAGCAAGCGCGGATATGCCGACGCAACGCTCAACACCAACGAGCTCATTTGGAACGCTCAGCTATCGTATAGCTTCCTTCGCGGAAAGAAGCTGACCGTCATGCTCCAGTGGTATGACATCCTGCACGAGCAAACCAACTTCACGCGAACTGTCAATGCTAACGGATGGACCGACCGCGAGGTGAACGCCATCACCAGCTATGCAATGCTTCATGTCAGCTATCGACTCAACTTCTTCGGAGGCCGTAACGGAAACAACGGCGGCTTTGGCGGACGTGGTGGCCAGGGTGGTCAAGGCGGACGTGGAGGTCGTGGAGGATTCCCGGCTGGCGGTGGTTTCCCAGGTGGTGGAGGAGGCTTCCCAGGAGGCGGCGGCGGTGGCTTCGGTGGAGGCGGTGGCTTCGGTGGTGGAGGCGGAGGTCGCTAATCATCATCTTTCACCTGCGGCTTCTTCTCTCCAGCCAATCGCATGCTTCGCAGCAATTTGGGGCTTTTAACTATATGTGGCTTCTGGCTTTGTCATTAGTGGCTTTTTGCCTTGTCATTAGTGGCTTTTAACCTTGTTAAATATGGCCTTTAGCCTTGTCACTTGTGGCTTGTGAGCGTGTTGTCGGATTCGGTGTTTAGATTCGGCGTGTTGTTGCTTTTCATAGCTTCCCAGCTTGTTCGAGCATTTCCCAATGTTCTATGCAAAGATACAAAAAAATTCTCACCCCTCCAAATTTGTAGGTAAAAAGTTTTTACATTTCAGGCGCCGCGGTGCTCTATTTTTCTGATGGATAGTTTTTTGATTGCGCGCTCTGTCTTGTACTGAAATAGGTTGACTCCCATGCAGCCTTAAATGTTAAATTATTAAATTCATTTAAGTAAAATGGGAAACAAGAAATTCAGTCGCGGT
>CACXPX010000016.1 GCA_902769705.1 uncultured Prevotellaceae bacterium | reverse complement strand
GATGCATAACTGCTTTTCGCTGTATTCGCCATATACCAACAGCGCTTCAGCTTCGTTAGTAGCCTCTCGCCTCGGAGCCTTGGGCTGTATCTTGATGGTGTGGGTGAAGTCGAAGCGGCCTTTCTTGGCTCCCTCAGGAGTCGCCTCTTCATCATATTCGTCGTTGAGGTAGATGACTTCATCGCCAACGGCACATGCCATCAGGAACTGCGGCACAGGATCATCTAATATCGGGTTATATGCATTTGTTCTCGGGCCATCAATGCCTCCGACACCTTCCAACCAGAAAGTACTATGGATGTTTTGGCCTTCATCTGAACACATCATGATATCCCTATAAACACCTTTAAAGCCTTCCAGTCCTCCTGTCTGTTTCGGTCCTATTATAAAAGGTGAAGACCCATCCGTCAAAAACTGCAAGGTATCGTTGGCAGCGAAGGAGAAGTCGTACATCATCTTCATAGACTGTTTTCCCTCATCGTAATAGTACACTTTCTTGTCCTCTTCGTACCACGCTCCCACTTTGCTCAAGGATGGCTTTTGTGCCCAAAAATTGTATTCTGGAGAATCGGGACTAACATACCGCTGGCACATCATTTGCTTGCAGGTCTTTCCGTCGATGATGGTATCGCCTTCGAAATAGTAGTACTCAACCATCTTCACAATGCCATCCCTAATTCCTGTTGTGCTTCCGACCTTCCACACCTTACCTTCTTCGACGAACGGGCGGTAAGCCATCTTGTTGATGACAGGATGCTCTTCTTCAAGATTATCTACAACGATATAGTTGATATTGGGGTCGAAACCAGAGACATAGAAGTCAGTTTCGTAGAGGCCCATGCAATTTGCTGATGGCCCAACCCCTTGCATTTCAAAATGAAGCTTGTGCACCAAGGGGTCGTCAGTTTGTTCCTCAACGAATAAGGCATAGTAGTTTGATCCGCAAATTAAAATCGCTTTACCGTAGACATGCAAGCGGTCGCCTTCCAGTTCGTAGGACAACTGATGATGCAAGTCTTCAAGATAGTCTTCTTTTCCTTTGGGCAGGTTGCAGCCATGAACTTGACCAAACTCATCATTGATGGTGAATGGCAGGTAAAGATAATCATTAGCGTAATATTGCACATAAGCCAAATAACTCACGGAAGAGATAGGGCGCTCATCGTAGAGGTTTGCCAATGGCTCTTCGAGAGAGCCGACACCCTCTATCCATGTTTTTTGAAGACTCTCGTTATCTATACGGTAAACAGTCCATTTCCGCAGATAGCGGTATTGCGTTGTGCCATTGTTTGCTTGCTCATCATCATGATAACATTTCACCTGAGGCCCTTCCGTATAATCGCCCACGGATATCACCTTATATGTCACCATCTTCTGCTCTTCATACGAATAGGTCTCATAGGTGTCTCCTTCCTTCAAAGAATAGTCGAACACAAGATACTCCTTCTGTTTATCATTGTCGAAGATATATACTTTGCGGTCTTTCTCACGTAATAAAAACGTTTCAAATTCGGTGTTTTTGATGTTAACTGTCATCTTGTAATAGTTGTTCCCGTATATTTCCTCTATGCCCGATGGAATATAGAAACTCACTTCATATACATGGTTTGGGCCAGAAGTTGAACGGGCCACATGCCACTGCTTGTTTTCCTCTACAAAAGGAATGTAGTCGGAATCATCCGTGTCGTTTTCTGCCAACGCTACGATTTCCTTGAAATTCTTCCAAGGCTTTGTGGCCTGATATGCGCTGACAGATGCAGCAGGCACATGAAGCGTGGCGTATTCTATAGAGGAATCTTTAAATGAATTACTATAACTATCAGCATAAGTGTATGGCACCCTCACAGCATAGCAATATACATCCGTCAATTCTGGACAACAAGCAAATACCTGATCGCCGATGGTTATAGTTCCACTACCAATGGTAATCGAAGTCAGACCGCTGCAAAATTGGAAAGCATGATTATCGATGAAGGTCACGCTGTTGGGGATGGTAACCGAAGTCAGGCCGCTGCAATACGCGAAAGCACAAAGGCCGATTCTTGTCACGCTGTTGGGGATGGTAACCGAAGTTAGGCCGCTGCAATTATAGAAAACATACTCGCCAATGGAGGTCACACTGTTGGGGATGGTAACCGATGTCAGACCGTTGCAACCCTCGAAAGCAGCCTCGCCAATGGAGGTCACACTGTTGGGGATGGTAACCGAAGTCAGGCCGCTACATCCATAGAAAGCATTCTGACCGACGGAGACCACGCTATTGGGGATTCTGACAGAGAGCAGCCTTTTGCAATTCTGGAAAGCAGCCTGGCCGATTCTTGTCACGCTATTGGGGATTGTACTATTCATACATCCCAATATCAACTCATTATCGCTTGTCTTAATAAGGGCTTTGCAACTCTCACGAGAATCATAAACAAGGTTTCCATTTTCAACGGCAATGGCTTTTAAGCCGCTGCAATCAAAGAAAGAATACTTTCCTATACTTGTTACGCTGCTAGGAATAGTAATCGATGTCAGGCTAGTGCATCCCCAGAAAGCATAATCGCCAATTTCAGTTACACTATTGGGGATGGTAACCGATGTCAGACCGTTGCAACCCTCGAAAGCAGCCTCGCCAATGGAGGTCACACTGTTGGGGATGGTAACCGAAGTCAGACCGCTGCAACCATAGAAAGCACCATTATCGATGAAAGTCACGCTGTTGGGGATGGTAACCGAAGTCAGGCCGCTGCAATTCTGGAAAGCAGCCCAACCGATGGTGTTCACGTTGTAAATCGTTTCATTATACCTGACAGTTTCTGGGATGATGACATCGTCCTTATATCTATCTGGTTTGCTTGTTACTTCAGCAGTCTTTGCCTCGCTGTCCAAGTTGTAATAGATGCCGTCAATCTCTACGGCATCGGCACTTGCCAGCATTGGCAAGAGCATCATAATAAATAAAGATAATAGTTTCTTCATTGTTGTTATTGTATTTGTTATTATTTGCTGTTGAGTATCTGCTCCAGCGTGACGTCTGGATTGGTTTCTCCAAACACATCCTTCTTCAGTTTGAGTTGCCGATGGTGCGGTTGCTGAGTCCGAGTCGCGTGAGGATGCACAGGCGGATGTCGTCTTCCTGCATCGTGGGATGTTGCTCGCGTATGCGGGCAAAGCGGTTGTTGTCGATGGCGTTGAGCGTGCGTTCTATCTCGCCCCATTCGTGCGGATTGAGGGTGATAACCGAATCGCCGCTTTGGTTGAGTTTCTTCATCACTTCCGTGCGTTCGAGGATGAACTGCTGCAGGAATGCCACTACCTCGTTGGCTTGGTGTAAGAGGGCTTTCTGGTGCTCGGCCTCCTGCTGGAGCCGTTGCCCAGCTTGCTCCTTCATACGGATGCGATAGCGCAGTGCCAGCACGACAGCAAGGAGGATGGCCAGCGCAGCAATGATGACGATGAGGAGGGTGCGACCATACATCTTTGAGCGGTATGCCAGTTTCTGATTCTCCATTTCCTGCTTCAATGTCTCCTGATAGTACTGGTCTTTCTGTTCGAGTGCCTTGTAATAGAAGTTCTCTATTTGCTCGAAGGCTTCGTCAACATCGTCTTCCACCTGCTTGGCGCCCATCCGCCGAAGCGCAATCTTGGCCAGGTTGCTCTGCACGATATAGGCCAGATGAACATCATCGCCAGGCTCAATCTGCCGATAGATGGTTTCTGCCGAGTCGAGCATGTTGAGGCCGATGTAGCTGCGGGCAAGCACCTGTAACGCGCCGGCTTTCAGGTCGGCAAGCCCACCTGTGTCTTCCCCCGAAGGAGGGAGAATGGATTCGGCCTGATGGGCGAAGTCGGCAGCCTGCCGATAGTCATCCGTTGCCCATGCGATGTTTGCAAGGCTGGTGAGCGTCTGGCACATCAGGTCGGTCATCTGCCCTTTCTTTGCCGTATCGTATGCGCGATGGATGAAACCGAGTGCCTCGTCGAAGGAGCCCTCTGTGTTGAAAGCCACTTGGGCTGCATAGGTGCCAGCATAGTCAAGCAAAATGACATGGTTGCGTTCGTCGTCGGGATGTTGTTCGTAGGCGGTCAGCGCTTTCTTCATCAGGCGCAAAGCCTCGTCGGGGTTGCTCTGCGACAATGCTTCGGCCAACCGCTGATACGCGATATAATAGGTGTGCCAATCCTCAGCCGCTTCCGACAACTGTATGGCTTTTCGCAGCAAGGTCTCTCCCTGGCGGGTGCTGTCGTTGGCCAAAGCAGCCACGGCTTCCTCCAAACAACGTTTTGCAGTTTGCGAATCAGCCCCCTGCTGGCCCCGGCCGCAAGCCGTCAGCAGAACGCCAATGATGAATATGTACCATGTTCTTGCTTGCATTGTTTTCAGTTTCTCATTGTTTCTCGGTTACAAAGATACAATGTTATTTTTAAAGTTGTATCATTTGCCTATGGAAAATATGTAAATGTCGCGAAAATGGAAACCGCTAATAATCAACGAATTATGAAAAATTGTGCCCGACACCCTATGGAAAATTTCTGTCAATAGTATGGAAAAGAGCAATTATTCATTGTCTCTCAATGAAAAATCTTGGGCAATCTGATTTCGCACTCAGAGTGGGCAGGTACGGTTGAGTCAGGGGGCGACTTGTATATTATCCCCATAAAAAAATGCTTCGACGCGTGGGGCATCGAAGCATTACTATTTGGGTTGTATTTGAAAAAAGCCCTGATTCATCGCAGGACGACGCGGCTGTGGCTCTTTCCGTTGGGCATGATGCTCTTCTGGATGTAGAGGCCGGAGGCGGAAGGAGTGGTTCGCTGTCCTTGCAGGTTGAAGTATTCGTAGCGGACGGGCGCCTCGGCAGCGACGGTGCTGATGCCTGCCGGCTCGCCCAGGCGGCGGAGGGCGGCGCGTCCCAACACGAGGTCGGCCCACGCGGTGTCGGCGGTGTAGAAGGTGACGACGTACCGGCCCGTCTCGTTCACGTCGAATGTCATGGTGTTCGTGGCAACGCCTGTGAAGTCGTTGGCGGTGTTGCAGCCGATGTTCACTGTGGTGGGGAAGGTTTCGGCATAGACGGTCTGCCCGTCGATGGTCTCCAACGCGATGGTGACGGGCGTGAGGGCAGGTCGGTTCCAGTTGGCCACTCGCGACAGGATTTGGTAGTTGCCGGGATAGAGGGTCAGCGTGTAGGTGGTGGACTTGTCGGCAAAGCGGGCGTAGCCTTCTTTGGCTTTACCGCGCATGTTGCGGGCATAGAGTCCGAAGTCGAAGTCGTGCTGGTTGCCCGTGAACTGGAACACGCGGCAGCCGGTGGTGAAGCCTGAGTCGTAGCCCGTGCGCTGCTCCTGACTGTCGCTGGTGGTCCATCCTTCAGGAACGCAGCCTTCCTCGTTGAAGTTGGTGAAGACGTAGCTGTTGGGCTCGAGGCAGATGGCCGTGGTCTCGCTGCTGCCCGTGTTGCCTTCGTCGTCGGTGGCCACGGCGCTGATGACGTTCTTTCCTTTCTCCAAGCTCTCGACAACGCAGGTGTAGGGTGCTTCGGTGTCTTCGCCCAGCAGTCGTGAGTTGTGGTAGAACGCCACTTTCACGATGTTGCCCTGGCGGGGCTTGGCGGTGGCTTCAACGGTGAAGGGTTCGGCGATGGTAGGACCGCCATAGGTGATATACTTCATTTCGCTGCGTGGTGACGTGATGCGCACGATGGGGTCTTTCTGGTTCAGCGAGAAGCGTTTGCAGAACTTCCATATCTCGTCGCCGGTCTTCACGCCGTTGTCGTTGGATATCCAGTGGCCTTTGTCGGCCATTTCCATGAGCACCACCTCCACGCCGTTCTCGCCCGGTCCCCAGGTGTGGCGGGTGATGTGGTTGGCTCGGTAGGGCTTCTGCACCTTTGCCTTCGTGGGGCATCCGTTGCGTTTCACCCATCCTGCCAGCACCGATGCCACGCCGCTGAATCCCACGACGTCGTCGCTGGTGCCGTGGGTGTGGATGATGGGAACGGGCCGCGAGCTGGTGTAGCTGCCGCCCCACATGGGATAGCCGCTGATGGGTGCAAAGGCTGCAATCTTGTCGGCGATGCGCGTCATGGCGTGATAGGTGAACATGCCACCCATGGAGAATCCGGAGAGATAGACGCAGTTGCGGTCGATGGAGTATTTGCGTTCCATCTCGTCGATGAGTGCCAAGATGTAGCGGATGTCTTTGTCGCCTGAGATGTCCCAGCTCTTGTCGATGCCGTTGGGGAAGACGGTGACGAACTTGGCGGTGTCGGCAACCGACTCAATCTGCAGCATTCCGCGCTGGTAGGCGGCGTCTTGGTTCATGCCGTGGCACGAGATGAGCAGCGGTCGGTCTTTGCCGAGGTTGCTCGGAACATAGACAATATAGTTTCTGCGGGTGCCGTCGACGGTAATCTCTTCGGCTGAGGCGGTGGACATGAAGCCTCCCAAGAGCAGCAGGCACAACAGTGCAAGCCTCAGGATGGAGGCTGATGGTAAATGACGTTGGATAATAAGTTTCATGTACGTGTTTCTTGTATCGATTAAAAGTAATGCGGGCAGACAGCCTTTCAGCTGGTCTGCCCGCATTTGTTGATGGTTATCAGAAAGTTTTATTTCTTAATCACTTTCTCGGTTTGGATAGTTCCGTCGCTCATGTGCTTCCTGATGATGAACACGCCCTTAGAAGCCTTGTTGAGGCGGCGACCGTCGAGTCCGTAGAGCTCGATGGCCTTCACGTCGGCTTTCTTGTCGGTGACAGCGTCGATGCCGGCGGTGTAGGCTTCAGCATAGTCGAAGCCAGCGGCAGGAGCGGTCAGCAGGATGCGTACATCGTTGCAGAAGGTGTGAGAAGAAGAACCTCCGTTGGCGCCGATGGTCAGGATGCCGTCGGTCACAACAACGTCTTCGATGACAGTGTTGGCAGAGGGGAACGACTGTCCGATGCCAGGAACATCAGCTGTGAAGCCATCCTCGCCCTCTGGAGTGTCAGAAGTCTTGGCATAGATGAAGCTGCCAACCATGTTGTTCTCGTCGTCGTTCATACGCTCGCCGAAGCCAATCTTCACGGTGTAGATACCTGCGGGCAGGTCGGTGATGGTCTGCTCTACGCGGTAGCTGCTGCCCCATGTCTGGAACTGGCAGTCCTCAGCAATCTCGTCGGTGCCGCGTGTTGCGCTCCAACCCCATGACAGACCCGGACGGCTGTAGCCCTCGGGAACAGTCCAACCAGGAACGGTCTCATCGGTGAAGTTCACGTCAGCAGTCTGCTTGTAGATGTTCGGGTTCTTCACGAACACGGTCATGTCGTAAGATTCGGTGTAGGTCTCCCAAGTCTCCTCGTCGAGTTTCTCCTCGAACATGCTGTTGTTGGGATCCTTCAGCTGGCCATAGAGCTCAACCTTCACGCGACGCTTCACCTCTTCGGCCAGTTCGTCGTCGTCGGTCAGCGTGTTGTAAGCAGCCTGTACCAATGGGTCGCTCTCGGCAACACCAAGGCTCTTCAGGGTCTCGGCACCCAAGCGCAGACGCTCGGCAAGCACCTTGATACCTGTGTCGGATGTCTTCGACTCACCCTCGGTGAACACGAGGTTAGCGTTGTTGATGTTGAACTTCAGCTCAGAGATAGCTGCAGTCAGCTCAGCGTCGTCAGTGAGCTTCTTGATGACGAGCACATCCTTCTCAATCACATTGCCATCGTCGTCGAGAACAGACTCTGTGGTCTTCGTTGCGTACTTGGCGATGAGGTCAATCAGGTTGCTGTAGGTCTCGGTCTTAGCGAACTTCTTCTCAGCATTGGCGTCGACGATGTCTTGAGCCTGTTGTGGCAGAGGATCGTAAGTGTCGCAGAGTGTGCGGTGGTCCTTCATAGCCTGAGTGGCAGCCTCGAGGGCTTCAGTGGCGCTCTTGTAAGCAGAAGGAGCGGTGTAGTTGGGAGCCTCGGCGTCATACTTTTCGATGGCTCTCACCAGTGCGTCGTAGGCAGGACCAGCATAGCGCTCGTCGCTGTTGCCGTCGCGAGCGGCCTTTGCGTTAGCCAAAGCGTTGTTCAGCATCTGAGTTTCTTCGATACCCACCACATTGGGAACATACTTCACCTGCGGGTTAGCCAAGAGAACTTCCATGTAGGCGGGGTCGCCAGTCTCGGAGCCAGACGATGTCCAGCGGAGAATGTAGTTGGCTGTTGCCTCAGGATAGAACTTGAAGGTGTAGTTAGCGGCACCGTTCACAGCGGCAGTGCTACCATTCACATTCGGCTTGTTGTCAACAACCTGTACGAATTGCACTTCACCAGCTTCGTTCAGAACCTCGAAGCGCAGCTTAGTACCATTGTCTTTCCACATAGCTGTGGTGAAGCTGATGTTGTAGCGCTTGTCAGCTTCCAGAGCCAGCTCGTAACCAGGAGTAGAACCGTACTCGGCATAGCCCTCACGGAAGTAGAGACCCTTCGTGAAGTCGCCACCGGCGCCGAAGTCCATCATACGAGAACCGCTGCCCAGACCAGATGTCTGTGAAGGACGCTCCTCGTTTCCGAACTTCACGAACCAACCTTCAGGAATGGTGCCTGAACCAGCTTGAGCGAAGTAGTCGGGAAGAAGGTCGGCAGGAACATCGTTCGGGTCGATCACAACCTTACCAACGTTGATGGTATAGACAGTATCGCCGTAAATCTCGTCGGCAAGACGCATTTCGGGATAAATCTTGGTGATGTGGAGCGTGTACTGGTCAGTTTTCAAGTCATCGTTGCTGGTGCGCGAGAAGGTGATGAAGTCTGCGAAACCTTGAGAAGGTCTCTTCACCAGATACTCCTTGTCGAGCTTAGCCTCGATAGCCTCGCAGTCAACGGGCTTGTCGAACGTTACCTTGAAGTCCTTGATGCTGTTGGGCAAGTTGAACGAGCCATCCTCAGGATCAGCCTTGATCACAACGGGAGTGACGAAGACGTAGGGATATCCCTCGTTGTCCTCAACATCCGAGTTGTAGCTGGCCACCAGGTCGCTGATGTTCTTGATGTCGCCTCCAGGGCCAGAAGTATAAATAAGGTGTAAAGCCAGGTCGGCGGGGTTGTTGAACGATACAAGCACCTCGTCGTCGTCGTTCACAGCCTCTTCCAAGAAGATGTAGAAACGACCGTCGGCGAAACCTTCAACAGAAGCGACGGCAACGCTCTCGCCGTTTACCTTCACGTCAGCGCAGTTAGCGGGGAACATGATGCGGGGCTTGCCAGAGTTCTTAACCAATTCGGGAATGTTGGTGTCGAAACCGAAGTCGATCATGACAACGTCGTTGCTGAATTCGGCAACAGTACCCAGTTTGAACACTTCGAACTTGATGTTGTCGAAGAAGAAGTCCACATCGTTTGCACGATCTTTCGAGAGGTTGAAGGCGATAGAGTGCATCAGACCGCCATTTCCGTTAGGACCAGCCTGCTGAGCGGTGATTTCACCTTCTTTCGAGTAGGTTGTCCACTCGGTGGTGAAGTTGGGCGAGCCAATCATCTCGTAGTGGATGTAGTCGCTAGGATCAGCATGTGCCTGTGTGTCGGCTGTGGCGCCCATGCTGGCGCGCATAGCGAACGATACACGATACTTGGTTCCCTCGGGCAGGATTTCGGGCAGGTTGATCCAGAACTGAGCGTCCCAGTCCTGAGCTGCGCCAGCTGCAGAGTGAACCATGATACCGCGGCTGTCGTCGACACCTACGCCATCGGTGATGACAGAAGGCTCGGGAGCACCGCCGTTCTCCTTAGAATAGAAGCAGCTTACGTCTTCGTCTTCCAAGTCACCATTGGTGATGAGGTCAGTCCAACCCACAACCTGTGCCTTACCTTGCTTCACGAGCACCATGCTTTCCACGGTCACGTTAGCCCAGTTAGCACCCTTGATGGCGTGGAGGTGAGCAAAGCCCTTTTCCTTGGCCATCAACTTCAGGTCAACGGTGTAAACATTACCGTCCTGAGAGAAGTACTTCTCACTCCACCCACTCTTTGGGCTTTCAATCAGGTGAGATTCTTCCTCGTTGGCGTTCCATTGACCTTCGGCAACGTCGCGGTTGAAGAGGAAACGTGGTGTACCTTCCGTGACTGTCACAATCAACTTTGAGTAGAGCGACAGGTCGGCATAGTTAATCACACTAGGATCTCCATAAGGCTGGCCTGTGGATTCTCCCAGCACGTAGGCACAGTCGGCAGGACCGGTCTTCTGGGCGTCAGCGCCCCAACCGTCCCAAGCGAAGAACATGTCAGGCGTCAAGTCGACTTGTTCTTGTGCACCAACGTTCAATGCACCCAGCACCAGAAGTGCTAAGGTTGCAAACATTTTGGTAAATTTTCTCATGTTGTTACGTTGTTTAGTTAAAAGATTTTTGATTTGAATAAATTTGAGTTCGTTTTCGGTTGCAAAGATATATACCTTTATTTAATTGGGCTTTTCTTTTTGTTTCATTATGTTTCATATTTGTCTACACCTTATGCAACAACGGGTTTTCGGGGGGGCGTGAAACATGTGAAAAATATCAAGAAACAGTTGTGTCATTGCCGATTTTTTCCTACTTTTGCATGGATTTATTAAATGTATAGCGATGAAAACTAAGCATTTCGGATTTCTTATATTGGTGGCAACGGTTGCCGTTGTGTGTCTCTCAGCTTGTGGAAACAAACAAAAAGCCGAACAAGAGGTTGTTGCCGATGTTCCTGACAGCATTGCGGAGCAAGCTGTCGTGGTGGATGAAACCAAGCCAAAGGTCTTTTATGTGGTGTTGGGCAGCTACGAGTCGCTGGAGAATGCCATCAAGGCCACGGGTGAGACACCCGACTTCCTGTTGTCGCCTGTCTATAAGGCAGAGGAGAAGGGCGTGGTGAAATACCGCTTGTGTTGCGACTGCTACTATTCGAAGGAGAAGGCTTTGGAGCGGAAGCAGGAACTGGAAGAACTCGTCGGAAACTTCATCACAACGTGGATATGGGAGAGCGACGGTCTTGCCGAATGCGTCTACCAGCCAAAGAGCCTGCGCGATGAGAACGAACTCATTCCTGCCTTGACGCCCCAGTAGACATTCTTGCGCTACCTTATATTTATATAGAAAGGGGACAGAATTCGGAGTGTCAGCTTATTAAATAGTGTTAAATGTAACACGGTGATGAATGGATTACGCCGTTTTCTTATTATCTTTGCACTCCGAAACCGAAATGTCGGCATAGCTCAGTTGGTTAGAGTATCACCTTGACATGGTGGGGGTCCTTGGTCCGAATCCAAGTGTCGACACGAAGATGAAATCCCAATTCTCTTGTGAGAGTTGGGATTTTCTTTTTTTGTTCCCCCTTTTCACACTCTTCCGTTCGACCCTATCCACGTCAGTTTTCGCCACAATCCCTCCAACGGTCCACGGGGATGGGTTCTGAACCAATAGCGGCAGAAGATGTATTGCCCAATGACCATTGCCAATCCGATGAGAACGGCATAGGTGATGCCCACACGTCGGTAGCACGCCAGTCCGTAGCCGCAGAAGATGAAACTGCCGATGATGGACTGCAGCAAGTAGTTGGTGAGGCTCATGCGGCCGAAGGTGCAGAGGTGGCGGAGCCCGCTGCGCACGGGTTGGAAGGCATACCACGCTGAGACCACAGCCGAAACAATCGTGAGCAAGATAAAGAGGTTGTAGACGGGCGTGAGCCATTGCTCGAGAGAACCGAAGCCCGTGATGCTCAGCACGGCAACCACTACGGCCGACGTGACGAGGACGATGTGCCAAACACTCAGGTTCTTCATCATTTTTCCCGATGCGCCAAAGCGGAACGACTCGTCGTAGAAGAGCCGCTGCCGACCTAACTGCATGCCGAGGATGAAGAGGCAGAGCAGTTGCGTGAGGCGTCCGCTGAAGACGTTGAAACGCAGGTTCAGCTCGAAACCGTATCTCACGTTGTTGACGAGATTCTCCCAGAATGTGCCATGCTCATGCAAAGCGATGGTGTGTTCGTATATCTCGAAGAGACGGCTGTGGTCGATGCTGCTGCCAGTGAGCAGGCAGAACAGCTCCACGGGCTGGATGGCGAGCAGGGCGATGATACACCACACCCACTTCGAGGGCAGATAGCTGATGGGGATGAGCAGCAAGCCATAGACCGCATAGAGCATCAGGATGTCGCCGTCGTAGAACGCCACGTTGATGAGCCCGAAGACGAACAACAGGCACATGCGCCAGGCGAAACGTCCGGAGAAGGAGTGCCCCTTCTGCTGCTGGTTGTCGTTCATGATGAAGAAACTTAGGCCGAAGAGCATGGCAAAGATGCCGTACATCTTGCCCGAAAGCAGCCACGCCAGCACACTACCCACCTGCTGGTCGCAAGGCAGTGTAAACTGAATGGGTTCCTTCGTGAAGATGTCGAAATGCTCCACGGAATGATACAAAATGATGCCTGCCACGGCAATGCCGCGCAGGGCGTCGGCCACATCGATACGCGTGTTGGGGAGGTTGCGAGTAGTATACATTCTGCTTGCTGGAGTTGTTTTATTTGTTCAGGAAACGTTGGTATCTTGCCCATTCTTCTTCGAGGGTCGTGTCGTGAACGCCCATGAAGAATTCGGCTTGCCCGTCGGCTCGGAAAGGCGACCAGTTGCCGCAGATGTTTCCGTCGTGGGCAATGACGGGCTGGAAGATGCCGCTGTTGTTGTGAGCCTTGTGCTTGTATTCGGGCGAAAGGACAACGTCGCGGCTCTTATAGCTGATGAGATATTCGTCGTATGGCGGAATCAAGAGGTATTTCCCCTTCCGGAATCCGCGTGTGCGACAGTCATCGGTGAGGTAGAAGTCGCGCCCTTTCCATTTCACTTGGTGGATGGAGTCGCCCATGAGAGCTATTCCCTTCCGGCAGTCGCTCGTGTTGAGGCCCGTCCACCAGACGAAGTCTTCAAACGTGGCAGGCTGACGGCTCTGGAAGTATTTGTGCGTGAGCAGCAGCAACGTCTCGTCGCGGTCGGGTTTCGTTTTGGGTTTTGCCACTTTGTCGGCAGCGAGCGCGTAAGTTGCCTTGAGCACCGTCCGAGTCTTGGAGGGCAACAACTCTCCGCTACAGAGTGTTCCAGAAATCTCGGCCAAGCGGATGTGGTAGGACAGACGATGGTCGTCCATACGGATATCTCGCTCTGCCAGCGCTTCAACGAAGTCGTCTTTTGTGGCACTTCCCTTGTTGATGGCTGTTTGGGCGAGGATTTCACGAATCGACACCACCTCCTCCTCGGGGATGCCGATCTTGTTGCTCGCCATCCAACCCTTAATCGTGGAGAGCGCCTTGGGTGCGCAGAGCTCGAGCAATGGCCAATAGTCGTTGGCGCTGACAAGTTGCCACGTGCCTCGCATCAAGTGCAACCGGATGACCTGTCCGCTGTCGAAGGCTCGCTTGAAAGCCTTTGCCGAGGGTTTGCGGGTGCGCATGGCTACGGCCCATCTCATCATGCGGAACTCCTGGGCTTGCATGGCGCCCATGTAGTCCACCACCTCAGCCGGGGTGCTGAACTGTGGGCAGACGAGTTGCTGATTGAGAAGTCGTAAGCTAGTCGGATTCATCGGTGGTCGGTGTCTTGTGTCAGTCGATGTCGGGAACGAATTAGTCGACAGTGAGTGTTTTGATGGTTCGTTGCAATTCTTCCAGAAACTGGGCGGCATGGGCACCGTCCATTTGCGTGTGATGGAACTGGAAAGAGATGCTGAGCGTGGTTTTCAGCAGGTGGCGGCGGTATCTTCCCCAAGCCAAGAAGGGATTGTTGAAGATGCCGCTGTATTGATTGACGATGCAGTCGAGCTCAGTGCCTACCACGGCCGACGTGCCAACAGCCATTGCGTCGTCAATCGCCGAATCTTCGCAGGTGGCGCTAGCCGCTTCGGTGATGGCGGCGTAGTCGTGTGCAAAGCGTTTGAGGTCTTCGGAAAAGGGAACGTCGCACAGGTTGATGCCGCCCTTGCAGTTGTTCACGATGACGTTAATGGCGAGGCGGTCGTATTGATACAGGCGGTCGCCGACTGGCAGCAGATAGAACACGTCCATTCGGCTTGCCGCCTTTCCGATGCACCAGCACAAGAGCATGTTGAATTTCAGCCGTGAACCCTTCCGGCTGCTCACCTTGCAAAGACGCGTCACGTCGAACGTCTTCACGAGCGTCACCATCGGCATGGGCGACTTCATCCACCTCTCGAAGGCCAGTGCCCGGTTGGTGTTATTGGGGTTGACTTCTTGTTTCATCACTTCATTATCTTTTTGTACTCAAAGACGTGTTGCCAATTCTATTCTAATTGATTAAATCTTTTTATTGCCAGTTGCAACATAACCACACTTTTCCATCACTCGGCATGAGGCTGGATTGTCTACAAAGTGGCTTACTCTAATGCCGAGGCACCACCCGTTCTCGTAAACTTGTTTGCAAAGGTATGAAATTATTGCTATTCCTCCAAATTTCTGGGATGTTCTGCATCGAATTGTGACGAATGGCCTAATTAAGCGAGAGCAAAGCCTTCCTGAATGGCTGCAAACGTGGCAACTGCTGCCACTATTGAAATGGGGATGATGGACACAAATGTCAATGGTACTGCTATGAAGAGCAGGAATCCTGTTACCTTGTTCGCTAAGGTGTGAGGGAAGCAACATTGTCTGTGCATCACAATTGAAGAAATCTGGTTCATGGCTTTAATCACTACGATTACTCCAGCCCACAACCATAACCATCGCGGCAGTTCGAGTGTCGGCAGGAGTTTCCAAGCACAACACGCTACGAAGCAGATGTCTGCCATGCTGTCCAGCAATGCCCCCGTCTTCGTGGCACAATTTAGCTTCCGAGCCAACCACCCGTCGGCTATGTCGCTGAGGCCACAAAGACCATAGATTATCCAAAATGCCACCCCCGTCATATCATTAAAGAGCAGACCAAACGAGCCTGCCATCCTGAGCAAAGTGATGATGTTAGGTATCTGTGTCATCTTCTTATTCCGGTCCAGTAGCACCATGCGATAAAGTCAGGAACTCATTGTTTATTCTTCAAGTAATTGTTTCGCTACATCAGGAATCTGAGATTGTGGAGAGGGATTGTTAATGAAAACGGCAATAGGAAACGGTTTGCCATTATCCAATATGACAATACCTATATCGCAGATACCTGATGGTTGACCTGATGGCAAAGGATATCCTGTGCCCGTCTTATGAATAACTCTGGCAGAATTGGGGAATGCGGCAGGCAGGCGATCCTTACCTGTCTGGCATTCCTCCATCAGTTTCCAGATGTAGCGGAGCGTTTCATTGTCGTTGTGGTGCGTGATATACCACTCAAGGAGGGCAACCATCGACTGAGGCGTACACCAATTCTTATTACTTAATACAGGGTTGGCATGCATCTGCTTCTCTGTCTTCTGGATTCGAATATCCTTGAATCCGAGATTGCGGATATATTTTTCCACAGTTTTCGGACCTCCGCAGTGTTCGAAAAGAATATCGCAAGCATTGTTGTCGCTCTGTTGAAGAGATAACGCCAGCAACTCTGAATATGTAAAAGACTTTTTGTTATCAAACGTATTCAACATCGGTGACCAAGTGTCTTGCATTAAGTCGCCTTTCTTGACTATTACCTCTGTGTTCAACTCGATGTTGTTTCTAGTCAAAAAGTCTGCGACATATAGTGCTTGAGGAAACTTCATGACGCTGTACATAGGGAAATGTTTTGTCGCATTGATGCCACTTGCCATTCCGTCTTTTTTGACGTAACCGCCCGCTCGGCTTTGCCGCTTTGCTTTGCAAAGAATTACCTCATTCTGTGCATCCACAGAAATTGTGGATACCATTGCAAAAACTATGATTAAGATACGTAACATGTTTACTAGTCTTCAACAAACGATCCTATCTCTATGAGATTCCCATCAGGGTCGGCCACATAACAGGTGCGCTGTCCCCAAGGCTCTGTAGTAGGAGAAAGAACGGAGACGGCACCATTCGTGAGCGCATGCTGGTATTCTTTATCAACATCAGCGAAGGTGGGCACGTCGAATGCCAATTCTACTGTACCATTGAACCCTTCGTGATATTGAAACTTTCGAGAGACCATCTGTTCGAAAGCGTCACGCGGGAAGAGTATGATACGCATGTCGTCCAGCGTCATCTCTACATTGGGCTGAATGCCGTCCCAATCGGTGGTGAAACCAAAGGCTTTCGTGTAAAAATCGACAGTCGCTTTGTTGTCGCGGGTGAAAAGCCCTACGGTGTTGAATTTGAATCTTTCTTTCATATCATTCATTGTTTAAATTCAAAGAAATAGAAGTCTGTCCAGCCAGTGTTCTCGGCGTAGAGGTGCTGCTTGCCGCGATACTCGAAGCCTAGACGTTCGTAGAGTTTGTGGGCGGGGGTGTTCGAGGCTAGGGCATCGAGACGAATGGTCTGCATGCCTTTACTCTTTGCCATACGGATAGCCTCGTGAACCATCTCCGAGCCGATGCCTTTGCCTTGGCTGTCAGGGCTGACGGCAAGGATATGAATCACAGCCACCTTTTCGTCTGGCACCTGCAGTGTCCAATCTATCGCGTGATAATCCTCACCCTGATACATCGTCACTGCCATCGCGCCGACGATGACACCTCGCTCATGGTAAATATACATGCTCCCCTCATCGATATAGGCTTTGATGCCTTCAATCGTAGGGTGTTTGCCTTTGCTCCATCGGGCATATACAGCCATTTCTGGCGTGCGCACCGTCACATCATCATAGAAGGTGATGATGGCATCAAAGTCCTTTTGTGTTGCTAATTCTAACCTCATTTCCTTTTTATCGTCATCTGTTGATCTTTTGCCATCTTCTCAGCAAAGGCTTCTTCACCATGCTCGTGTATATAATGGATACATGCAGTTCTATCACTATTGAACAAGAAAGCAAAAATCTTACCGACAAAGTTGTTATGGATCTTACATTCTTTCACATCCTTGTCGCACTCAGCGCAAGTGTTAAAGCCTTTCTCTTGGCAACATTTGCGGATTTTACACCACGATGCTTTATCGTTTTCCTTGCATCCTGGACATTTGTCATTGAGGAATTTCTTGCAGGCTCCGCAATATAGCCCACAAGCGGCTATCTGCTGGGAATTGTTCGTCATTTCTTTCATTGTGTAACTCATTTTGTCCTGACCGCCCAAACTATATAGGACGATCAGGACAGATTATTATTCTATCGGAATCTGAATCACAGACAGCCATTTCTCTGGGCGAATCTCTATCAGTATCTTGACCTCCTATCGAGTTTTATTTTGAATCAGTTCTGTCAACGTGTTGTATTTTAGGAACAGTTCATCCTTATACGGAATACCAAACTTATCCATGATGAGTATCAAGTAAAGACCTGAGGCATAGTAACAGGAATTACTGTCGAGATTGGTCATCCAATCTGTGTCTGTAATACCTTGCTCACGCGCTAAACAGTATTCGATGTATCGTGCGGAACCTTCCACCGTCTCAATGATGGGGTAGAATTCTATGATATCAAGCCCTAATCTGTCTTTGACAGCTTTGAGTCGCTCGTCGCGAATGGAATAGAAATCTGTGAGAATATGGCGGACTTCATGGATGTCAGATGCCTCATATGCCTTCTTAAGGAGAGCGTTCTCTTTCGAAAGTATGTTGCGATACCACTCATAATTCCGTCTGAGGGCCTTTAGAGAGTCGCTTGTAATAAAGTTTTCTGGAGTGGATGCCAACATTTTGTTCCAGAATTCTGTGTGCTTGTACTGGAATCCATGGAAGCACTCATGCATCAGCATGGCATACCATTCCTCGTATGTCTTTACACTTGGAACAGCCTGTATGGTTATCTCAGGCGAACTGCACTCCATCCGAGCCAGAGTGTCGTCTTCCGCCTGATCCAAATGCATGCGGAAGGGGCCTTCCTCGTAATAGTTCATTTCCATACTATAGGCAGGATCATTGTATGTCGGCCAGATTTTCTCATCTATCAGTTTCTTAAGTTCGCCCACTTGTGCCAACACCTGTTCTTTCGATAGCCTGGTGCTGTCGCTTATTGGTGTTTGCGCTTGATGGGGAATGGCTACAGTAATCAGAAACACCAAGAGTAAAAACACATGCTTCATTTTCTCCATCTTTTCAGCATTGGGAAGAAACCACGCATCATCTGTTTGTACTCCTCCTTGGTCATGGGTTTCGGCATCTGCTTATTCACTTCGTCGATGAACTGTGCGCAATGCTCAATCATCTCGTCCATTGTGCAATCCTGCAAGAACTTGCCGTCTTTGTAGCAGTACTGGCAGTAATCGAAATTTGTGCTCCCATCGGCGTTTGTACCACAGTCTTCATTCTTGGTGAGAGGCATTCCGCAGCTTTGACAGAACTGAGGAAGCTGACCTGGTTGCAAAGATTTCTCTTTCTTAGGGAAGGTGGCTTCGTAAGCATCGAAAACCTCAGGATGCTCGTCGGCCACGAAATAGCCCTTGGGAGGGCAATAGGTTCCCTCGCGATGGCCCCAATAGCCGGGAATCAGTTCTTGGGCCAGGAAGTAAGGTACTTCAGAATCTCGCGGCTCGGCGTGATAGTGAATCTTCATCTTGCTGGCGAGATCGAAGCCTGCGTGCTTGTAGAACTCGATATTGCCCTCCATCTGCAGGAGGCCGATGCCCATCTCGCGAGCCTTTCCCAACGCATACTGAAGCAATTTCAGACCGTAGCCCTTACGCTTGTAGTCGGGGTGGATGCTGATGGGCCCGAAAGTCCATGAAGGAAAGGCGCTACCATCATCAAGAATGATTTCTGCCTTCGAAAACATCACATGGCCGATAATCTTACCTTCCTCTTCCATCACTAAGTCAAGTTCCGGAATGAAATCGGGATTCGTTCTATACTGATTAAGTACATAGTGCTCAGTGCATCCTGGGCGATAGACATTCCAGAACGATTCGCGTGTGAGGTTCTCAACCTCACGCCAATCTTGTGGATTTTCCAATCTGATATTCATTGTTGTTTCTTTTTCTATTGGACGTTGCAAAGGTACAAATAGTTGCGGAATACACCAAATTTACATTCTTGCCTTTTGTTTCTCGCCGGCACCGGAGCCGCGATACTTTGAGTGTGCCTCGTTGAACTTCCACGTGAGGTCGAGCGAGAAAGTGCGTCGTGCGGGGTTGTGTACCTTGAGGTCGCGATAGCCGAAGATGACGGCATCGGTCTTGTTGGTGTTGAAGAGGTCGTAGCAGCGCAGATCGACCGTGAATGTGCCCAGACGGCGGAGACTGAAATCCTTCTGCACGCCGAGGTTGCTCAAGATGCGGGGCTTGGTGAGGCGGAAGTTATTGTAGTCGCCTTTGGTGGCCCACTCCAGGTCGGCACTCAGACGCAGGTCGCGGGGCAATTCGAAGGTGTTTCGCCAGGAACCGTTGAACCAAGGCAGAGAGAGCGTGATAGCTTCACCAGTGGCAGTGGGCGACTTGTAGTTCTGGAACATGGCTACAAGCGACCATGTGGGATGCCAGCACCCGAAGACGGGACGCGCTGAGGCTACTACGCTGAGGCGATCGTAGTCTTCCTGACTGTTGATGGGGCGCACGAGGCTGATGAGCGGGTCGGAGGCACCGGGATAGGGCTCTGTCGACATTGTCTCGGCATCCTTCACGCGGCTGTAGTTAAGCGTCAGGTTCATCCATTTGTATGCCGTGTTTAGCACGAGGCTGTGAGTATAGGTCGGTTTCAGATAGGGATTGCCGCTTTGGTAGGTGTAGCGGTTGACGTAAATCGTAGAACTGGTGAGGTTGGAATAGTTGGGGCGCTCGATATCGCGACGGTACGACAACGAGAGTTGTGCCTTGCCTACAGGGGCGGAGATTACGGCCGTGGGGAACCAGTCACCGTAATTTCGACAGACTTCATCTTCCTTCTTGCCGAAGTTGAAATAGTCGTTCTTCAGATGCTCGTAGCGCAGCCCCACCTGGGTGAACACTTTGCCGAATTGCCGGCCATACTCTGCGAAGACGGCGGCCGACGTCTCGTTAATCTCCGTATCGGTAGTCTTCACCGGAACAGCATCGGTAGCCTTGAAGTCGTAGGCATCTGTGCGGTGGTTGTAGCTGTACTCGCCTCCGATGGACAGGTTGCCTTTCCAGACAGGATACCCGAAGATGAGCTTCGATGCCCAGAAGTTGTTGCTGCTAATGGTATTGCTTTCTATGCTGCGGTCCGTAGGACTCCCACCAGCCTCTGTCGTCACTTCCTTCGTGTTGCCTGGTGACTGCGTGTCGTCGAACAAGCCGTCGATGTTCAGGTCAATGCTCAGTTGCCCCATTTTGCCATTGTAGTAGGTATTAAAGATGTGCTTTTTGAACATGTCTTCTTGGATGATATGGCTCTCTGAGCGCTCTTTGAAAAGGCCGTTCTCATAACTGTCGGTATAGAACATGCTGTTGAAGTTGCCACTGGGATGACGGTCGTATTTGTAGAAAGCTCCGAAACTGTGGTTCTCGTTCAGCATGTAGTTCACCTGCAGCTGCGGCGACCAACCCTTCCAGATGTTCTTCGACTCCTGTGAACTGACACCTTCGATCTTATCTGGTCCGGCATAGTAGGTGATGGTGTTCTCTTGCAGCGACTTGCTATGACCATAGCGTCCTGCCCAGAACGAGGCAGTGATGTCGAGACCACCCGTGCGGTAGTTTACGTCGAGGTTGTTGGTCAGCGTGTGGCCGTATTGGTAGATGCCGCCCAGATTGTCTTGGAAACTGATGCCTTCGCCCCGTGCTTTTTTCAGCGTGATGCGCACGACAGCCTTCGTTGAGGCGGCATAGCGCGCACCCGGGTTCTGTACGACATCCACATGTTGTATCTGGTCGGAACGCAGACGGGAGAGTTCGCTGTTGTCCTGCACCCGTCGGCCGTTGATATATACCTCGGCATCTCCACGGCCTAGCACCTTGACGCCGCCGTCTCGCTCAGCCTCAAGGGAGGGAATCTTCGACAAAGCGTCGCTCACCGTTCCAGCCTTCTCCAGTATCGTACCAGTAACGGTGGTGCGCATGGCGTCGCCCTTAATGTGTGTCTTTGGCAACGTGCCTTTCACAACAACCTCGCCAATTAGCGCAGCGTCTTCTTTCATCGTGATGGTGAGGCCTTGGGCGGCTTTCAAATACACAGTTTCATAACCTATGCATGAAACTTTCAGCAGTCCGTCGTTGATGTTGGTTACAATTTTGAAGATGCCCTGCTCATCGGTCATAGCCCCCTGCACAAAAGCCGAGTCGGGCATGGACAGCAACACCACATTTACAAACGCCATAGGCGCCCCTTGGGTATCTATCACTTTTCCACTAATGTCTTGTGTCTTTGCTGCACTCGTCAGTGTCATCATCACTGTAGCTACAAGGGCTGCCAGTCTCATAATTGTCTTTTTCATAATTTTACTTGTTGTTAATCAATTCCATTGCACGAATGGGGTGAATCTGTCTTTTTGACGCGGAAAAGACATGAAATGTTGCAGCTCATCCCAACTTTTTGGATAAGCGCCAATCTCATCTCCGCCCCTCCCCAAAGGGGAGAAATGGAGATAAAAGATGATAAAAGACTTAGTGTTTGTTGAGCAGCTGGCGTGCGTACTCGATGATGGTGTCGATGCCTCGTGAGCGGTCATCGTTGTTGAGCGCCACATGGTGGTCGGGCTGTATGCCGAACTCGGTAGGTTGGCGGTTGACGTCATACATAGGACATGCCGAGAATCTCACGCTCCATCCGCAGGGCAGCTCGCTGGAGAAGGGCATGCCTGCTCCTCCGCCCGTCTGGTCGCCCACGACGGTGACGTTCGGGCATTGTTTCATATATTTGACGAATTCGTTGGCTGCGCTGTAGACCATGCGGTTAGTAAGCACGACAACGGGCTTCTGCCAGCGTACTCCTTGCGAAGGCTTGAGGCGTTGTTCCTTCATGTCCGAGAAGTCGTTGTGGCCAGGGCCCGTCTTGTGTTGCATATAGCCGACGAGGCGTTCCTGGTTGGTGAACCGCGCAGCTAGTTGCTCGCTGTAGGAAAGCAGTCCGCCGCTGTTGTTACGGATGTCGATGATGAGTGCGTTGCAAGGAGCGAGGTAGGTGAGCACCTCGTCGAGATTTCCCTCACCGATGGAACTGGTGAAGGAGGCGTAGCGCAGATAGCCGATGTTGTCGTCGAGGATGCGGTATTTGATGCCTGCAGCAATGCGGTAGTTGGTACCCAGGTATTTGTTCAGCAGCGAGTCGCTGAAGTTAGAGGGGTGGTCTTCGTGCCACGTCCAGTTGCGCGCCACGTCGAACGGCGTGTAGATGTTGACGTGTCCGTCGCGCAGTTCGCCGAGCATGTTGGCCAATACCTCAAACTGCTGGAGCGTGGTCATGCCGTCGTTGAATTGCTTCTGGTATCGGGTGTGCACCTCGTCCCAGTCGAGTCCGTATTGCTGTTGTTTGTAGTCGAAGAAGCAATAGTGCTCATCGATGATGCGCCACAGGGCTTCGAAGTTGCCTTGCGGGGAATCGGGGTATTCGTCTTCGTCTACGCATGAAACTACAAGCAGGGCTGTCGTGGCAAAGACTAGCGGACAAAGGATGGCGGTCCGAAGATTGCGCGCCATATTTCGTGTAAACGTGTTGAAAGTTTTCATATCAGTTACAGAAGTTTTGTCCAACCGATGACGATGAGGTGGGAGTAGTGATGCTGCTTGAGATGGTTCGCCTCTGCTTGCTGGTAGTCGCCAAGATAGCCAATGCGCAGCATGGAAGAGGGATTGCGCCGAGAGAGAGCAATGTCGAGCGAGAGCATGTGGCGAAGGGATGGGGTGGAGGCGATGGTTGTGGGAACGATGTTGTGGTCGTAGTTGCCGCGCGAGAAGATTTCGTAATAAGATTGTCCGTAGTTGGGCGAGAACATCAGCCCGAGCAATGGTGCCGTTGCTTCATAGTTGAGTTTCGCCTGTCGATTGAACATTCGGAACGAATGGTGAGCCGCCACAGAAGGCATGAGGCTGAGGTCGGCGTAGGCTTGCGCAGGGTTGTTGCTGTTGCGGGTGTTGTAGAGAAACCCCACATGAGCCCCGATGGCTGCGCCTGCTTCGATGTCGAAACTTGTGGCCACATTCCACAGACGGCGCAGGTGGTATTGAAACCGATAGGCTCCACCCATCTCGTCGTTGTTGTCTGCACGGTTGCTGACAAATGAGAAGGCTCCCTCGTTGACGAAGGTCTGCATGAATTTGCGCCACGGCTTCCGCTTTTCCGAAATGATGCGAATCTCGCTGCCCTTGTATTTCTCTTGAGAGAGATAGGTGTCGAGGATGTCGGTAGAGCCTATTGCAAACATTGTGGTGTTTTCGCTAGGGAGCGCTTCTTGAGGAGTAGCGTCTTGAGCATGAGCCGTGAAGGGCAGCCCAAGTGCCAACACGACGAATGCGGCGAAAAGAGAGATGCTACATGTCTTCATCGCTGAACAGGCTTAGTTCTCCCGTCTTGGGGTCGTATTTGAACTGCGGGCTTCGCTCTTCGTCTGCGGGGTAGGTGGGGGGAGGAGTGGGAGAGCTAGACTCTTTAGATTGACTAGACTCTCTAGACTCTCTAGATGCTCTAGATTTTCTAGATGGTCTAGAGTCGCTAGACTCACTAGGCTCGCTAGGCTTTTTATCCTTGGTGGACTTGGCGCGTTTCTTGGGTTTTGCAAATTCTTGGGGCTCTTCGGCAGGCGCTTGTTCAGCTTCTTTTGTTTCTTTAGCTTCTTCTGCTATCTCTGTTTGAGCTGCTTCTTTCGCTTTTTCTGCCTCTGCCAATTCTTTCACCTCTTCCAAGTCTAGAGCCTCTTCTGGCTCTTCATTTACTTCCTCCAGTTCTTCGGTTTCAGCTGATTCTTCGGTTTCGTTGGTGCCGCTGAGGTCTTCAGCCTCGTCGTCTGGTGTGTCGTCTTCGCTTTCGGGCTCTTCAGGTTCTGGTTGGCGAGTGGGCTCCAATTGCTCGATATTGGCAATCTTCCAAGTTGTGATGCGCTTTCCTTTGGCCTTGAATCCTTTCACGGCGATGAATTCCTCGATTTCGATTTCCATTGGCTCGCGATGAGCATCGGCCCCACCGAAAGTGACGCGGATGCGAGGATAAGGTTGGTCGGTGAGCAGCACGACTTTTGAGTTGGGATTCTCGCCCACGAAGCTTTGCTTGCGCTTGGTGGGCTCCATCAAAAATCGCTTGATGTAGGGGTATCCCTCGTTGTCAGCATCGTAGAGCACCACACTCCACACCTTCTCGGGGTCGAACTTCTCGATACGAAGGATGTTGTCTTCGTAGTGGTTGTTGGCGTCGAAGTTGCTCACGTAGTAGGTGTAGTCGTTCAATACGACGAGGATGAGGTCGTCTTCGTTGAATTCGCCGAGCAGCACTCCGTGCTCGTCGTAGTTCAGTCGGTTGACATCGGGGTCCCACCACACCTTACGACCGCCCAGCGTGGAGTGACCGTGACTCTTGAGGCCAATGCGATGAACGGGTTTCTTGCTTAGGATGTTTCCTCTCGACGTGCGGCCCTTGATAGGAATCTGCGAGAAATCGCGCACCATGAAGATGTTCTTGATGGTGGGGCTGGCTTCCAACGTGACCTTGATGGTCTCGGCCTCTCCGTTGGGGTTAGCGGTGAAATACATAATCTTCGAGCCGGGCTCGCCTCTGGTGAGGTCGTATTCGCGATCTCGCAGAATGGAGGGCAACGCGAAGCGCTTGATATAGTAATAGCCCTTGCGGCCGTCGCGATATACGACGTTGTAGACCGTTCGCTTGTCGTTCTTCTTGAAGACCTGCACGTGCTGGATGTTTTTGCCCACGAAAATCTTCTCGGCCACACGCACCACCTTGTATTTTCCGTCTTTGTAGAAGATGATGATGTCGTCGAGGTCGGAGCAGTTGCACACGAACTCGTCTTTCTTCAGCGCCGTTCCAATGAATCCTTCGTTGCGGTTGATGTAGAGCTTCTGGTTGGCTTCCACCACCTTCGAAGCCTCGATGGTGTCGAAGTTGCGAATCTCTGTGCGGCGCAGATGGTCTGGACCGTATTTCTCCTTGATGCTGCTGAACCATTGAATGGTCACGTCCACCATGTGGGTCAGGTCGTTGTCGATTTCCTCGATGTCGGCTTTGATGCGTGCCATCAGTTCGTCGGCCTTGTCTTTGTTGAATTTCAGGATGCGTTGCATCTTGATTTCCATGAGCCGCAGGATGTCGTTGCGTGTCACCTCGCGGATTAGGCTGGCCTTGAAGGGAGTGATGCGTTGGTCGATATGAGCCACCACAGCGTCCATGTTTTCGGCATTCTCGAACTTCTTGTCCTTGTAGATACGCTCTTCGATGAAAATCTTTTCCAACGAGGCAAAGAAGAGTTGCTCCTCGAGTTCGCCCTTGCGGATGAGCAGTTCTTTGCGCAGCAAGCCCATCGTTGTCTCCACCGAGTGGCGCAGCACATCGCTGATGGTGAGGAAGCAAGGTTTTTGATTCTCGATGACGCAGCAGTTGGGCGATATGTTGATTTCGCAGTCGCTGAAGGCGTAGAGGGCGTCGAGAGTCTTGTCGCTCGACACGCCAGGCGACAGATGTACCAGAATCTCGGCTTCGGCGGCGGTATTGTCTTCCACCTTCTTGGCCTTGATTTTTCCTCTCTCGATGGCTCTCAGGATAGAGTCGATAAGCGTACCCGTGTTTTTCGAGAACGGAATCTCGCGTATGACAAGCGTCTTCTGGTCGAGTTTCTCAATTTTCGCACGCACTTTCAACACTCCACCGCGTTGTCCGTCGTTGTATTTCGACACGTCGATGGAGCCGCCAGTGGGGAAGTCGGGATATAGCGTGAACGGCTCGCCGCGCAGATAGCTGATGGCGGCATCGCAGATTTCGTTCAAGTTGTGAGGCAGGATTTTCGAGGAAAGACCCACAGCGATACCCTCAGCGCCTTGCGCCAGCAACAGGGGGAACTTGGCGGGCAGCGTGATAGGCTCCTTGTTTCGGCCGTCGTAGCTGAGCTGCCAATCAGTTGTCTTCGGGTTGAACACCACGTCGAGCGCGAATTTCGACAAGCGTGCCTCGATGTATCGGGGGGCAGCAGCGCGGTCTCCCGTGAGGATGTTGCCCCAGTTTCCTTGCGTGTCGATGAGCAAGTCCTTTTGTCCCATCTGCACCAACGCATCGCCAATGGAAGCGTCGCCGTGCGGATGGAATTGCATAGTGTATCCCACGATGTTGGCCACCTTGTTGAAACGGCCGTCGTCCATACGTTTCATCGAGTGAAGAATACGTCTCTGCACAGGCTTCAGACCGTCGCTGATATGCGGAACGGCGCGCTCCAAAATCACATAGCTGGCATAGTCGAGGAACCAATTCTGGTACATTCCGCTCAGATGGTGCACTGCCGAAGCGTCGAAGCGGTTCACAGGGCGATAGTCGGAATGCCTTTCAGCCCCCTCTCCATCGTCTTCCCCGTTGTCTTCTGCATCTTCGCCGTCGCCCTCTCCTTGCCCGTCTTCAGCCTCTCCATCGCCCCCGTTGCTTTCGTTTTCGGGTTCGTTAGTGGCCTCTGAATCGTTGCTTTCAGAGCCGGTCGCGTCGTTTTCCAGTTGTTGCTCCTCGTCGTTCAGTTCAAGGTTGTCGTCTTTTTCAAAGTCGTCGCTCATATCTGTTTTTCGTCGCTTTTATCAGGTTTTCGTTCAATTTACTCGCAAAAGTACGAAAAAAACTTGATAAATCAGCATTCCGCTCGATTTTTTTCTTCTTATTATTGATGAACAAACAACTAAGAATCGGACACGCCGATGCGAATTTTATAGTGTCGAGGATTGCTTGGAGTCGATGAAATGATGTTTTTGTTTGTCAAATTTCTTTTCCAAATTTAACACTTCTAGAATCTCTCTTCTAGCTTCATCTATTGCACAAAACGGTATTTTTGTGCATGTTTTATGATGTTTTGCGCTCCCATTAATGACCTTTCGCATTGTCAAAGCTATGCTTTCACCCGCTCAAAGCATAGCTTTCATCGCCTCATTCCTATGCTTTGACAGGCTCATTGCTATGCTTTGAGGGCGTCAAAGATGGTCTTTGACAATTTTAGAATGCATGTTTTAGGGTCTTGTTTTTTAATACAAATTGTAAGTCGTTGATATTCAGGTGTTTTCGTTAAAATGTATTTTGGTGCTCAAAATTGGGTAGTTTTTCGTGCATTCATGATTTCAGATGCTTTTCTTTCACCAGTTTGTAAGGATATTTCATCGTTTTTTAACATTTGCTTTTCCGTTGAAAACAGGTATTTCGTTGGTTGTTGCATTTTTTCTCATTAAATAATGTAGGAAAACGAGTGTTTTTCCATTAAATAATTGTACCTTTGCCACCGAATCGCGCAAAGCGATGACTAATATTAACCAAACAAGAATAACTTAAACAGAAAGAACAATGAAAAAGATTTTTGCTATTCTGGCTTTAGCAGCTATGACAATGACAGTAAGTGCACAGAGTCTGGAGGGAAACTGGCAAGCCGAGAAGAAGATGGGGATTGCAGCGTTGAACTATATCCTGACCTTCAAGAGCGACCAAGTGAGCCAGAGTCTGGTGGCCACGGCTGAGAAGGAAATTGGAATAGTGACTTTCAGTCTCGCCGCCCCAGCTCAGAGTTATACACCTGGGAAAACGCTGAACTTTACACTAGACGCCTCGAAGGTCGAGATGAAGATTACAGACATCAAGTTCAACGACGAAGTGAAGGCTGAAATCAAGAAAAATCCCGAGTTGGAGAAAACTCTAAGGCAGTTTGAGCAGGATGATGTTGATGAGAAGAAAGAACTCACAGTCAACCAAGTCATGTTCAACGGTAAGTGTACCATTACTAATCAGACTGCCGAGAGCTTTGAGCTGAAGAATGGCAATGGCGAGACCTATAACTTCAAGAAGGTGAAGTAATGACGCGACGTTGCTTGACGTGAAAAACGAAACATGAAACAATAAACATTAAACATTGAAACAGAAGTAACAATGAAAAAGGCGGCTTTATTTGCAATAGTTTTTGCGTGCTGCACGATGACAGTGGCTGCGCAGGGTACAATCCGTGTGAACTGTAAGGGGGCTAATCCCACCATCAGCGACTTTGTTACCGCAATCCTTGCACCAACCTATGGTGAAGATGGCGAGGAAGATGAGTCTATGAACGGCATTCGCTATGCGTGGGAGTGTTATCGCAAGGGTAAGCCGCAGCATGAGGGCGTCACCTTCACTCTCGACCAGAAGAACGGCTTTGCTTGCTACGAGTATCGTGAGGTGGAAGAAGGCGTAGAGTTCATTGCGAGGATAGAGATGTGTTACTGGAACGAGGCCGACCAAAAGCACAAGTTGTTTGCCTACAACTATATGTGTTACGATAATGGTCGCTACAGCCCAGGACAGTACGATGGCCTGACCTTTTACCGCTACGACAACGCTACGAAGACCATGCGTTATACCTCTGACCCAGGTGTTGATGCTGCCCAAAAAGCTACACCCCCTAGTGTTATGGTATCCTTCTCACTGCCCCGCAGCGGCAAGGACATCGTCATGACGCGCTGGATGTCAAGCGGCACGAAGCAACAGCAGGCGCTGAAGTGGAACGGCCACGGATTCAGTGCTCAGAAACCGGAGACTGAGACCCAGGCGAAAAACGACGACATCGACTACTCCTCTGGCCCCGAATATAATCAGGATCTGCGTGAACTAGTAGATGAAAAAGACTAATCCACTTTTGCGTAGGGAAGATCTTAATTTTTCAACCATTCAAGATATAAAAGAATTATAAGCTTAAACTTATTTACAATGAAAAAGATTTTTTCTATTTTGGCTCTCGTAGTCATCACATTAACCGCTAATGCACAAAACGAGATGGTAACCTACAATGGTGAAAAGTTCAGCGTTCAGCACCCTAAAGAGTATGCCGATGTGGTAGATGATTGGACTCCAGGTGTAGTGAACGAGTGGAAGAAGGACGACAACCACAAACTCTCTGTATGGCCCGATGATTTTAGTGATGTAACATTGGAAACTCTCAATTATTGGGGCGAATACAAGAAGCAGGAGTTCGAGCAGAAAGACGAGGGCTGGAAGGTTGACGATCCCATCGTCAAAGGCAAGTATCTTACCATCCGCATGACCGCTGGCGATATTGTTCAGTACTTTTACTTCGTCGTGGAAGATGGCCTTGTCTTCGAAGGCAAGATGAGTTTCCTCACAAGCGAAGAGGCAAAGTATAAGCCCGTCTTTGATGCAGTATTGGCATCTATCAAGAAGAAATAAATAGTATGGCGTATCAAGAAACAGAAACGATTGGTTATGGCTCGCGCGTCAAGCAGTCGTTCAAAAAGATTGCGACTGGCTTCACGCTTTTCCTGACTGCTACGGGTATGCTGTGGTGGAACGAGGGTAATTCCGTGAAGACTCGCGACATGCTCAAAGAGGCTCAGGCGGTATGCGTTGAGATGGAAAATCCCAGCACGAAGGACGCCAGCTTGGAAGGTCAGTTGGTGTGTGGTACCGCTAATACTGCCACCACAGACTCGCTTATTGACAACGATTTCGGAATTGGCGTCAACGCTATCTCGATGAAGCATACGGCTGAGTACTATCAGTGGCATGAAACCAAGAAAGAGGAAACCAGGGAGAAGAGCGACGGTAGTGTAAAGAAGACCTACACCTACAACTATAGTAAAACTTGGAGCAAAAAACCTGTCAACTCTAAAAATTTCAAATACTCTTCCGGACATACCAACGTGGTGTTGGCTTACATAGAGAATGGCGAGCAATGGGCAGAGCATGTTTCCTTTGGCGCTTATAACCTCAGCAGCAACCTGATTCACAGCATCAATTCTTTTGAGCCGTTAAAACTGGACTTCAGCGACAACCAGCTGCGTCAGTTAGACAAAACCACACAAGCGGCATACGAGCGTTACTATACCCCTATTGACCTGAATAGTAACGATTACAACTACGTCCACGTGAATGACAACCAGCTGTATCTTGGTCTCGACCAAGCTTCGCCTAAGATTGGCGATGTGCGCATCAAGTTCGAAAAGGTGCCTCCAGTCCATGAGGTAACAGTTGTTGCCGTTGTCGATGGTGACAGTTTCAAGCCTTTCAAGGCCAAGAACGGCTATACATTAGAGAAACTAGTGATGGGCAAGAAGGATATGGCCCAATTCTTCGAAGACGAACAGGAATCTAACACTATCAACACTTGGACGATTCGTATATTGGGCATCATGATGGTCATCGGAGCATTGAAGCTCATCTTCGGCTTTGTCGAGACACTCCTGAAGTTTGTTCCGTTCCTGTCAGGTATCGTAGGATGGGGCGTAGGCGTGATTTGCACCGTCTTGGGTTTCGCGTGGTCGCTGATAGTCATAGCCGTCGCATGGCTGTTCTATCGGCCAGTCTTGGGAATCACCTTGTTGGCGATAGCCGGTCTGCTTGTCTGGATTTTTGCCTTAGGTGGAAAGAGCAAACTGAAGCAAATTAGTAAAGCATAAACACTATATGCGCATAAAGAAAAGACAATGAACAAGATAACTTTCTATGTTTTTTTGTTAATTCTTAATTCTTAATTCTTAATTCTTAATTAATTATCGTAACTTTGCACACAAATTTGCAAAATAAACGTTTATTATGGCACAAGAAGATGTATTTAAGAAAATCGTGAGTCACTGTAAGGAGTACGGTTTCGTGTTCCCCTCAAGTGAGATTTACGATGGTTTAGGAGCCGTTTATGACTACGGTCAGAACGGTGTTGAGTTGAAAAAGAATATCAAGGATTATTGGTGGAAGGCAATGGTGTTGCTCCACGAGAACATCGTGGGCATCGACTCAGCCATCTTCATGCACCCCACCATCTGGAAAGCCAGCGGACACGTTGACGCTTTCAACGATCCCTTGATTGACAACCGCGACTCGAAGAAGCGCTATCGTGCAGACGTGCTCATCGAGGACCAGATAGCCAAGTACGACGAGAAGATTCAAAAAGAAGTCGAAAAGGCCCGCAAGCGCTTTGGCGATAGCTTCGATGAAGCAAAGTATCTCGAAACCAGCGAGCGTGTGAAGGAAACCAAGCAGAAGCGCGATGCTCTGCACCAGCGTTATGCTGCCGCAATGCAAGGCCCCGACCTCGACGAACTGAAGCAGATTATCCTCGACGAGGAGATTGTTGACCCCATCAGCGGAACCAAGAACTGGACAGATGTGCGCCAGTTCAACTTGATGTTCTCCACCGAGATGGGCGCAAGTGCTGACGCTTCGATGAAGATTTACCTGCGTCCTGAGACGGCACAAGGCATTTTCGTGAACTACCTGAACGTGCAGAAGACTGGCCGCATGAAGATTCCTTTCGGTATCGCTCAGATTGGTAAAGCTTTCCGTAATGAGATTGTCGCCCGCCAGTTCATTTTCCGCATGCGCGAGTTCGAGCAGATGGAGATGCAGTTCTTCGTGAAGCCCGGCACCGAGCTCGACTGGTTCCAGCAGTGGAAGCAGACCCGTATGGCTTGGCATCAGGCTCTCGGTTTTGGCGCCGAGAACTATCGTTTCCACGACCACGACAAGTTGGCTCACTATGCTAACGCCGCTACCGACATCGAATTCCACATGCCGTTCGGCTTCAAAGAGGTGGAAGGTATTCATAGCCGTACGAACTTCGACCTCTCTCAGCATGAGAAATACTCTGGCAAGAGCATCAAATACTTTGACCCGCAGACCAACGAGAGCTACACTCCGTTCGTCATCGAGACGTCTATCGGTGTCGACCGCATGTTCCTCAGCATCATGTGCCACTCGTTCTGCGAGGAGAAACTCGAGAATGGCGAGACGCGCACAGTGCTCCGTCTGCCGGCCGCTCTGGCTCCTGTGAAGTTGGCTGTGATGCCTTTGGTGAAGAAAGACGGACTGCCCGAGAAGGCTCGCGAGATCATCAACGACCTGCGCTTCCACTTCAATTGCCAATACGACGAGAAAGACTCCATTGGCAAGCGCTATCGTCGTCAGGATGCTATCGGAACGCCTTACTGCGTCACAGTTGACCACGACTCGCTCAAGGACGACTGCGTGACCTTGCGTTTCCGCGACACGATGCTGCAGGAGCGCGTGAAGATCAGCGACCTCGCAGGCATCATCGAAGACAAAGTGAGCATCGCTTCGTTGCTGAAAACACTTAAATAATATCCGAACATGAAAAGAAGTGTGACGCTGAGAAAATGGTTGCAAATGATGACCTTGGCATTCCCGCTGAAGCGCCTACCCGTAGCCTTTGTTGTCGTTTGCCTTTTGCCATTCGGCTTGACTGCCTGCAGCGAACAAGACGACACCGTTGAGGAGTTTGCCAACTGGCAGGAGGTGAACGAACAGTATTTCAGCAGCCTCTATGCCCAAACCCAGCAGCGCATTGCTTCGGGTGACAGCAGTTGGAAAATCATCCGAAAGTGGTCGCTCCCCGAAACGTCTCATCCTGAAATCGACAACTATATCATTGTGCAGGTGCTGAGCGAGGGTCAGGGAGAAGGTTGTCCGCTCTATACCGACAGCGTGCGTTGCATGTATGAAGGTCGGTTGATTCCCTCCACTAACTATTCGTCAGGGTGGGTGTTCGACCGTTCGTTCGCGGGAACGTTCGACCCGTCAACGGCTACAGCTACCCAGTTTGCAGTCTCGGGCGTTGTCGATGGTTTCTCAACGGCTTTGCAGAATATGCGAATCGGCGACCATTGGAAGGTTTATATCCCTTACAATCTGGGTTATGGCACCAAGGACAACAAGGACAAAACCACGGGTTCGGTCATTGTGCCGGCCTATTCTACGCTGGTCTTTGACGTCACACTCGTTTCCTATCATCGTGCAGGTGCCTCTCAGCCTCCCTTCAAGGTGAAGGCTGCCAAGTGGTGAGCACGGCTTCGGAAGTCTTGACATAGAAAAGGCTTTCTGCTTCGCATGATGTGGCAGAAAGCCTTTTTTCTCCCTTGATTTCTCTTTTTCATCATTTTAATACGATTCTATTCATTAACTCAACATTCTCGACAGCCTCGATATGGGCAACAGGAAAAGCGACATACTGCTGGCGGCCATTCGTGAAGGAATGCCGATGGGGACGAACGATAAGCTCAATCTGATTGTCAGTTTGAGTATTCCCTCCATTTTGGCGCAAATCACGAGTGTGCTGATGTTCTTCATCGACGCTTCGATGGTTGGCCATTTGGGTGCTGAGGCATCGGCAGCCATCGGTTTGGTGGAGTCAACAACGTGGCTTTTCGGCAGTCTCACGTCGGCGGCTTCGATGGGTTTTTCCGTTCAAGTGGCCCACTTCGTTGGTGCCAACGACTTCCAGCGTGCCCGACAGGTGTTTCGTCACGGCTTGGTTTGCACCTCTTTCCTCAGCGTGTTCATCGTCATAGTCTGCTTGTTGATTTACCGCCCGTTGCCCTACTGGCTGGGCGGAGGTGCCGATATTGCCCACGATGCGAGTCTCTATTTCCTGATTTTTGTGCTCTCAACGCCCTTCTTCATGTTCAAAAGCCTGTCGGGAGCTATGCTGAAGTGCTCGGGCAACATGCGCATTCCGAGCATCATCAGCGTGACAATGTGCTTGCTGGACGTGGTGTTCAACTATCTTTTCATCTTCGTCATGCATCTTGGTGTGATGGGAGCGGCCATCGGTTCGGCGCTGGCCATCTTCGTAGCAGCGTGTCTGGAGGGTTATTTCGCCATCGTTCGAAGCGAGATGCTGTCGCTTTTGCGCGACAACGAACCTTTCCGTTGGGTGCCTGATTATGTGAAGAATGCGTTGAAGATAGCTTCGCCGATGGCTTTGCAGTCGACGCTGATGAGCGGTGCCCAGATTGTCAGCACGATGATTGTGGCTCCGTTGGGCAATTTCGCCATTGCTGCCAACACCTTTGCCATCACCGCCGAGAGCCTTTGTTACATGCCTGGGTATGGTATTGGCGATGCTGCAACAACATTGGTGGGTCAAAGTCTGGGTGCCGGGCGCAGAGACATTTGCCGTTCGTTTGCCCACATGACGGTAGGAATGGGTATGTGCATCATGGCGTTGATGGGTGTGCTGATGTTCGTCTTCGCCCCCGAGATGATGGGTGTGCTCACGCCTGTGGCCGAGATTCGCGACTTGGGCGTTCATTGTCTGCGCATAGAGGCTTTTGCCGAGCCTATGTTTGCCGCTTCCATCGTGAGCTATAGCGTCTTTGTAGGCGCAGGCGACACGTTGCGCCCAGCCACGCTCAACTTGGTGTCGATGTGGTGTGTGCGTCTGACGTTGGCCGCTTTGCTGGCTCGCGACTATGGTTTGACGGGCGTTTGGACGGCAATGGCCATCGAACTGACGTTCCGTGGTGCTTTGTTCCTGACGCGTCTGTGGCGTGGAAAGTGGATGCGTGATGTTGTTAAAAAGTAAAAATCTTCGCCCTCTTGCGTCACAAATCGGGATTTTTTATTTATATTTGCAGCGAAATCTATTTAAACAAAAAACAATGAGAAAATTTTTATTCTTTATTCTTTATGCTTTGTTCTTTAGCGCAGCGCCATCGTTTGCCACCGATTACAAATACCTGACATTCCAGCAGACAGACGGCACACGGCAGTCGTTCGGCGTGTCGGGACTGAAGCTGACATTCTCCGGTGGCAACATGCTTGTCGAGCAGAACGGCACCACCACAACCTTCCCATTGTCGGAACTGAGTAAGATGTTCTTCTCCGAAGAGGCAACGGGAATCAAGCAATTACCGACAGAAGAACAAGTTGGAACGGTGGTCTATAGCCTTTCGGGCGTTCGTATGGGCGTGTTTGCCTCACCTGCAGAAATGCAACAGAAGCTGCCACAAGGCGTGTATGTGATGAAAAAGGGTGACCAAACTGTTAAGTTGAATATCAAATGAAAAAGCCTTTCTTCCTTATTCTTCTTTCGTTGTTCTTTAGCGCAGCGCAAGCCCAGACGTTGAATGTGAACATGGGTAATGTGACCTTCAGCCACAGTTCCGCATCGACGGGCGACATGGTTTTTGCCAACGGAACAACGCTCACGATTGAAGGCCGCACCTATAACATCAGCGACATTTCGAGTGTTACGGTCGATAACAGCAGCGTAGCCCCGAGCACGGTGAGTGTTACCTACGAAGACGCATCGGCCAAAGTTGTGGTTGCCGGAAACATTGCGAAATATCTGACCGTTTCGGCTACGGGCGCCAACGTGAGCATAGTGCAGAGCGAGTCGTTGCAGAGCGAGGTGAACTACACGCTCAGCGGAACGTCTTCCAACGGCTCGTTCTTCATGGACGGCTCGTTCAAGGCCAATTTCACGTTCGACAATCTTTCGCTGACCAATCCGTCGGGAGCAGCCATCGATATTGAGGATGGTAAGAAGATTGACATCACGCTCGTGGGAACCAACACGCTGACCGACGGCGCTGGCGGCTCGCAAAACGCCTGCTTCTACATCAACGGACATCCCGAGTTCTTGGGCACGGGAACCCTCAACGTGAAGGGTAACACCAAGCATGCGCTCTCCGCCGACGAATACATGGTGATGACTTCGGGCACCATCAACGTGACTGGTGCTGTGGGCGACGGCTTACACGTGAGCCAATACTTCAAGATGACCGGTGGAACTGTCAACATCCAGTCGCAGGGCGACGGCATAGACATCGGCTTCAAGGGCGTGAACAAGGGAACGAAAGACCAGTACGAAGACAATGGTTTCGCATTCCTCGGCGGCGGTACGCTGACGATTACCGCCACGGGTGCGGCGTCAAAAGGACTGAAAGCCGACTCCACCGTGATAGTGACAGGCGGCACAACCACCATCTCCACATCGGGCGCAGCATATTATGACACTACTGAGCGCGACTTGAGCAGCGCTTCGGCTTTGAAGGCCGATGGAGCCTTCACCATGTCGGCAGGCACGCTGACGCTCTCGAGTACGGGAGACGGTGGCAAGGGATTGAATGTCACAGAGGTCATCACCCTGAGTGGCGGGCGCTTGTTTGTCACAACAACAGGCGACACCTATACCTACAGTTCCTCGCTCGACACCAAACCTCACGGTGTGAAGACCGATGACAAAATCGTCATCAACGGCGGCGAAGCCTATGTGGCAGCGTCCCAAGATAGTGGAGTGGCCTTCAAGCACGAATTGGGATTTGCTGTCAACGGCGGCACCTTGATGGGCATTGGTGGCAAGAAGTCGACTGTGAAGAGCGGCTCGCAGGGCTATAAGACCTACACGGGCGTGAAAGTGAACGCTGGTGGCACCGTTTCCTATAACGGAGTCTCCTACACCGTTCCTTCCAACTATTCCAACACGTCGGCTTTTGTTGTTGTTTCCAAGCCGGGAATCTGATTTTTCCACCACCTTATTTATATATAAAGGGAGCCATGAGGTTCCCTTTTTTTTGTCGGTAATATCGCCTCCCATATGTCACTCCATATATCTGACGTTGCCACTTCTATCATCTGATGTTCTCACTTCATGCATCTAGTGTTGTTAGAGCTATGCTTTCGTCTAGTAAAATAAATTATTTTACTGACCAAAATAAATTATTTTACCGACTAAAATAAATTATTTTACTTTGCAAAATAAATTATTTTACAAGACCATAGCTATCGTTTGACGCCTTCAAAGGCGGCAACTGACCTATTCAGACCATACTTCTTGCTCCCGTGAAACCGACCTCCGCAGTAATGAGGCCATTCTTTCTATTAAACTGCTCCATGACTTTAGCGGTTTATGCAATATTTATTCGTTTTTGCTTCCGTCAACTCCGGATTTTGCAGAAAATGCAACTTTTTTTGAAAAAAAGTGCGAAAAAGTTTGGAAGATATATCAAATTTGCCTACCTTTGCAGTGTACTATTAAGGTAGTACACTATTACACATTAATAAATATATATAACGAACACCAACAAAATAGAATTATGATTCAGATTCAAAACATCAGTTACAAGTATGCAGGGGCTGACAGTCTGGTTTTTGACGGGCTTTCTCTCTCTCTCGAAGAAAATCGGATTTACGGTCTCTTGGGGCGCAATGGTGTGGGCAAGTCCACACTGCTCTACTTGATGGCTGGTTTGTTACGTCCGGCGAAGGGCACGATTCTGATTGACGGGCGCGAACCTCGTCGGCGCGAACCAGATCTCTTGCAGGAGATTTATTTCGTTCCCGACGAGTTCACGTTCCCCTCGCTGACTGTCCGTCGTTATGTTGACCGCTATGCTCCTTTCTATCCCCGTTTCAGCCATGAGGTGCTCAACGCCTGTCTGAAGGATTTCGAAATCGATATGGACGGTCGTCTCGACGGCTTCTCGCTGGGTCAGAAGAAACGCGTGATGGTGAGTTTCGCGCTCGCCACACAATGCCGTGTGCTCCTTATGGACGAACCCACGAACGGTCTTGACATCCCTGCGAAGGTTTTGTTCCGCAAGATGGTGGCACGTCATATTGGCGAGGGGCAGACGATTCTGATTTCCACGCATCAGGTATACGATGTTGACGCCTTGCTTGACCATGTGATTGTGCTGGGCAGGCTGGAGCAACAGGAAGGCTCGGGCAGCAAGAAGGGAAAAGGAGACGTGGTGCTTTTCGACCGTTCGTTGGCTGATTTGACCGAAGAATATGCCTTTGTCTATCGCTCGGTGGGCGAAGATTGCAGCGACGCCGTCTACTCGGAGCCCACTCCTCAGGGGCATGCTTTGATTGTGAAGAACGAAGACGGGCAAGAAACAACGGTGAGGATGGAACTCTTGTTCAATGCCGTTGTGAAAGGATTTGTGAAGTGAGGGTGTGTTGAATGTTTTCAAAGAAAGGTAAAACGATGAACAACTTCAATATAAAACGATTCGGCCGCTTGTGCTTGCTGCGCATCACGGAACGGCAGCGCATCCTCGGATTGCTGGTCTTGCTGACGTTCGTAGCTTTGCTGACCGTGAAAGTGGCTTGTGCTGTCAAGTTCTTCTGGAACGGCGACCTTGCTGTCCGCTTGTCCCACATTGGCGACATTTCACGTCTCATCGCTTATGCAGGAATGGGCTATTTGATGACTTTGTTTGTGGACAAGGTGATGCGACGTGAGGATGGCATTCGTTTCTTCATGCTGCCGGCCACAAATCTGGAGCGTTTCCTGTCGCTAGTGGTGCTGCCGCTGGTTAGCTTTGTGGTGATATGGACGGTGACTTGGTTTGCTGCCGAACTGATATGGTGCCTGACATTGGATAATTTCTTCCCTGATGTTTATAACATCTATCTCAATGTGACTGACAGGGGACAGAACTTATTGGCATTTTATGCTATTTTAGTTATTGTTTTCTCAGGAATCATCACACCGATGGAGGTTATCTCAGGTCCCAGCAACAATATACGTTCCGTTATTCTCTTCATAGGCTTTATTGTCTTTTTGGTAGTTCTTTTGCTGATGTTTCTTGTGATTCCCTTGTCATTGGAGTCGAAGTGGCTGACAGTTTTGATGAGTGTTGCATATGGCTTAATCGTCTCAGGTTGTCTGATGAAGAAAGCTTATCGCAAATTTTGTGAATACGAAGTGGATTTAGAAGTGAAGGAGAAATGATGGAACAGAATAATAACAAGTTTAGTTGGAGCCGTTTCTGGACGCTCCTAAAAAGGCATTTCGCTGACGGCAGAAAGAACAACCAGATCATGTTGTTGGCGGTATTCGTCTTGTCAATGATACTGTTGCTCGTATTTACGATGATGCCCCAATTGATGCCAGAGGATATTGACAATCCGCTGATGAAGAATTTCAACAAGGATATGTTGGCTGCCATCATGGCCTCTTCCAATACAGGTACAGTGGTTTCGATATTCTCCTATGTCTTCCTGAGTCTTGTCTGCTCGAACATGAGCAACCGCAGCGGCGACATTGCCTACCTGATGCTTCCGGCCACGAATTTGGAGAAATGGCTCAGCCGAGTGATATATGTCGTCGTGGTGGGCTTGGTGTTGATTTATGGCGTTTATTACGTAGCTGTATTCTTATGCACAGGTATCGGCCATTTGTTTAACGTTGCATCGCTGAAGCTGTTGGGGAGCATGAGTTTTGACATATCTTCTACGAATATGCTTTTGGGTATGGACATCAGCCCCACCACAATTAACATCCTGCTGTTGTTGGGTTATTGCATGTCGTTTTTCATGATTGCGATGTTCATTTGGGGCGGAACTTATTTCCGTCGTCTGGGATGGCTCTACACGGCACTGATATTGATGGCTATTGGCTTTGTGAGTGTATTTGTTTTAGGATTTAGCTTTGCCTTTCTGAATCTGGACGAGATGGTTGCTGTTGCCCGTTCTACTGGCGAAGAAGGACCAAGCGCGATGCTTTCTATATTTGATGGACTGTTCTTCTGGTCGAGCATAGTGCTTGTTGTTTTGGGCATGCTGGTCATTTGGCTGTCCTACAAGGTGTTCTGCCGCCGGCAGATAGAGTCTCACCGCATCAGAGTAATTAAATAAAGAAAGGAGTGAACGATGAATTTCAATAACGAAAAAGCGATATATCTGCAGATGGTAGATCGGTTGTGCGATGAGATTTTGGCTGGAACGTATAAGGCTGACGACCGCATTCCGAGTGTTCGCGAATATGCCATCATGCTGTCGGTGAATACGAATACGGCAGTGAAGGCCTACGAGCATCTGGCTCGCGAGGGCGTGATCTACAACAAACGAGGCTTGGGTTATTTCGTGTCCGAGGATGCCCGACAGCATATCCTCGATGTGCGCCGCCGCGATTTCATGGAGAAACGGTTGCCAGAAGTGTTCCGCGAGATGCGTCTCTTGAGCATAAGCATTGAGGAAGTGGAAGGCGAATATGAAAAAAGAATGAACCAAGCTTAAAGCTAGAAATAATTTATAGTGTTGTGCAACTTTCCGATGGGGTTGTTGCGTCAAATAAGTAAAATAAACTAAATAAAGCGTCAACAAATAAGATTATGAAAAAAATGATGATGACAGCCATTGGTATGCTGGCTATGACGTCGGCTGTGATGGCTCAGGAAACAAACAAGGAAACAAGTAACAGGATACAAGAGCAGCAGATGAAGGCTCAAATGGACTCGCTGGATGCAGTCTTCGATTCGTTGGAACTGAAGGGTGTGACGGTGACGGCACAGAAGCCCTTGGTGAAGATGGAGGCCGACAAGATGTCGTATGACGTTGGTGGCGACACCGATTCGCGTTCGTCTACGGTGTTGGAGATGCTTCGCAAAGTTCCTATGGTGTCGGTTGACGGTCAGGATAACATCACGGTGAACGGCTCTTCTTCGTTCAAGGTTTATGTGGACGGCAAGCCTAACGTGATGTTCTCGCAGAATGCTTCGCAGATATTCAAGATGATGCCGGCTGCATCGGTGTCGAAGATTGAGGTGATAACGAATCCTGGTGCCAAGTATGATGCTGAAGGTGCTGTGGGCGTGCTGAACATTGTGCTGGCCAAGCAGCAAGGTGGTGGCGCTGCAGCCCAAGCTTTGAATGGCTTGACAGGAACCGTTCGCGGAACAGTTGGCACGAAAGGTGCTGGCGGCGGCGTGTTCTTCTCGGCTCAGCAAGGCAAGCTGTCGGCTTCAGGAAATGCGATGTACCAATATCAGAAGATGAGCGGGCTGGAGGTTACGATGAATCGCGAGACGCTCTCGGATGGCAGCCTGATGCATTACGAGCAGAACGGTACGCAGCGTGTGCCATTCACGATGGGCAATGTGAGTTTGGGATATGATGTTGACTCGCTGAACACGGTAAGTGCTACAGTTGGCGTGACGGCTTTTAGTGCGAAGATGTCATCGAGTCCGTCCACATGGATGACTGGTCCAGCCTACGGAGAAGGTTTGTCTTACACCTATGACATGACAACACGCATGCGCAGCACATCGCTGAATGCAAGTGCCGACTGGCAGCATTTCTTCTCTGCCGACCGCGACCGCTACCTGACGTTTTCGTATCTGATGACATACGCTCCACAACGCACGGAGGTGAAACAGATCTATCCAGCTCCGATGCCCAGCATGGAAACGCTGAACAAACCGAAGTCGCTGGAGCAGACATTCCAGTTGGACTACACAACGCCGATAGCCCAAGGCCAGACGCTGAATCTGGGTGGAAAGTATATCATGCGCGACAACGACTCGTGGACGGAGGACTTGGAATACAAACACGGCAATGATATTGGTGCGGCATACGTGGAATACGACGGCAAGTTCGGCATTTTCGGTGCGAAAGCCGGCCTGCGTTATGAGCATACTTGGCAGAACGTGGAATATAAGAAAGGTAATGGTGCTGACTTCAAGAAGAACTATGGCAACTTGGTGCCGAGTTTGGCATTGAGCCTCTCGCCAAGCATGACGCAGAACATCGGTATGACCTATAACATGCGCATCTCGCGTCCGGGTATCACTTATCTGAATCCTTACGTCGACCGCTCGATGCCTGGTAACATCACTTACGGTAACTCGTATATTGATGTGGAGAAGATGCACAACTTGGGACTGACCTACAGCTCGTTCTCACAGACGTTGATGGTCAACGTGGGACTTCATCAGAGTTTCTCTAACAACCAGATATCGGATTACAGTTTCTATGAAGACGGCTTGCTTCACAACACGTATGGCAACGTCGTGAAACAACGCAACAGCTCGTTGTCGGCCTTTGTGAACTGGATGGCAGCGCCGAAGACAAGGCTGATGCTGAATGGTGAACTGAATTATATGGATATGCGTAGCGACGTGCTGGACATGAAGAACAGCGGTTGGCAAGGAAATATCATGGTCGGTGCACAGCAAACGCTGCCTTGGGACGTGAAGTTGTCGCTGAATGCGATTGCCAATACCAAGAGCTACACACTCCAGGGATGGAGCACCGGCATGGAGGCATTGGTGGCAAGTGTGACGAAATCGTTGCTGAACGACCGCCTGAGCATCACATTGGCAGGAATCACGGGTCTGCAAGATGGCGGAAGCATCAATATGGACAGCCATAGCCGTGGCCGCGACTTCACGAATCTTCAGCACATCAAGGTGCCGTTGGCACAAGCACAGTTGCACGTTAGCTATACCTTCGGCAACACCCGAGTGCGTGCGAAGGAACATAAGAGCCGCATTGAGAACGACTTTATGGAGAAGAAGTCGGAGCAGGAGCAGATCAACAGCACGACAAACATGTAAAGGCGCATAACGGTGCTATGCTAAAGAATAAAGTATAAAGAATAAATAATAAAGTGTAAAGAATGAGAGAGCGTAAAGTGACCATCAACCTTGTGAAGGCAAATGTGTTTGGTATCGTGGTTTTCCTTGTGGCAGCAATCGTCTTTGGCGGCTTGTTCTTGCTGATTTGGGGACATCGATTGGATGAGATACATATGCTACCCGAAGGTTCGGCATGGAGTGGAATTGCCTTCGTTGCGATTCTCATGCTTGGAATAGTGGTTCACGAACTCATTCACGGTGCCACGTGGGCATGTTTTGCGAAGCGGGGTTTTAAGAGCATCAGCTATGGAGTGATATGGAAATATCTCACTCCATATGCTCATTGTGACGAGCCCATGCACATTCGTCCCTATCAGTTGGCGTGCCTGATGCCATGCTTCCTCTTGGGAATCGTTCCCTCTGTAGTCTCTTTGTTTACAGGCAGTTTCCCTTGGTTGTTTTTCGGACTGCTTTATATTGCCGCTGCCGCCGGCGACATTTGGATGGCATGGCTTTTGCAGAAAGAGAATCCGCAGAGCACAGTGCTCGACCACCCATCAGAGGCAGGATTCTATATTTACGATGAAGAGGAAAGTGAAATGTAATAACCAAATAACATAAATCAAAACGTATGAAATTGAAAAACTTTTTCGTAGCAGCATTGCTGCTCGTCGGAGTGTCGGCACAAGCTCAGATGATGCCGTCAATCCCGCAAGACAAGGATGTTCGCGTGGGCAAACTTCAGAATGGCCTGACGTATTACATTCGTCACAACGGCTATCCTGAGCATGTGGTGAACTTCTACATCGCTCAGAAGGTGGGTTCTATCAATGAGAACGAAGACCAACGTGGTCTGGCGCATTTCTTGGAGCACATGGCTTTCAATGGTTCAGAGCATTTCAAGGACAACCAACTGCAGGAGTATCTGCAATCCATCGGTGTGGAGTATGGTCGCAACCTGAATGCTTCCACAAGCACCGACAAGACCGTTTATTTCATCACCGACGTGCCCTCTACGAGAATCTCGGCTTTGGATTCGTGTATGCTGGTGTTGAAAGACTGGTCCACGGGCATCACGCTCGATGTTAAAGCCATCGAACAAGAGCGCGATGTTGTGCACAACGAGTATCGCATGCGTATTGTAGGACTGCAGAAGATTCTTGAAGGCGTGCTGCCCGACCTTTATCCAGGTTCGAAATACGGCCAGCGCTATCCCATCGGACTGATGTCGGTCATCGATGGTTGCTCTCCTGAGACCTTGCGTGCCTATTATCGCAAATGGTATCGTCCCGATAATCAGGGAATTATCATCGTAGGCGACATCGACGTCGACCGTACCGAGCAGAAGATTAAAGAACTCTTCGATGGTATCAAAGTGCCTGCCAATGCTGCAAAGGTGGAACTGGAGCCCGTTCCCGACAACAACGAGGGCATCTTCGTGGTTGGCAAAGACAAGGAGCAGCAAATCTCCCTCTTCCTCATGGCCATGAAACATGATGCCACCCCCGACTCTGTGAAGGGAAGCTTGAGCTACATGGTGTTCGACTATGCTCGCAACGTGATTAGCGAGATGATGAATGCCCGTTATGCAGAGGAGAGCCAGAAGGCTGACTGCCCCTTCTTGCAGGCAGGTATTGAGGAGGGCCACTATCTCTTCTCTCGCACGAAGGATGCCTTGATGCTTACGTTGGTTTCGAAAGAAAACCAGGAACTTGAGGCCTTGGCAGCTGGCTACCGCGAACTGAAACGCGTGAAAGACTTCGGATTCACAGCTACGGAGTATGAGCGTGCTAAGTCTGAATATCTGAGTCGCGTTGAGAAGGCTTACAACAATCGTGAGAAGCATCCCAACGATAGCTATTGCATGCAATATGTGAACAATTTCCTCGAGAACGAACCCATGCCAAGCCTCGAGGATGAGTATCAGATTGTCAACCAGCTGGCCCCCAACATTCCTGTGGAGGTAATCAACCAAATTGCCCAGCAACTCATTCTTGACAACGACACCAACCTCGTGGTGCTGGCTGCTTTGCAGGAGAAAGACGGCAAGCAATACTTCACGGGTGCTGACATGAAGAAGTCTCTGGATGGCGTTCGCGGTGAGACGCTCACGGCTTACGTTGACAACGTGAAGCAAGAACCCCTGATGACCGAAATGCCCGCTAAAGGCAGCATCGTGAAAGAGACGCAGAACGACGTTCTCGGCTTCAAGCAACTTACTCTTTCCAATGGCGCAACTGTCATGCTGAAGAAGACCGACTTCAATGCCGATGAGATAGTCTTCCGTGCTTGGTCGGACGGCGGTGCTTCAGCCTTTGGAAAGGACGATGTATACAATCTGCAGTTCACCAACTACATTCTGATGCAAAGCGGATTGGGCAACTTCTCGAGCACAGACCTGCAGAAAGCCACCGCAGGCAAGCAAGTGGGCACTCAGTTCATTGTGAACAACTCGATGCATGGCCTCAATGGAAACTCCACTCCGAAAGATTTGGAAACACTTTTCCAGCTGATTCATTTGGACTTCACAAAGGTGACAAAAGACGAGAAGGCTGTAGCCAACTTCCTTTCACTCATCTCCACCCAACTGAAGACCATCAGCCTGAACAACGAGGCTGTGTTCGAAGACTCTGTCATGAGCGTGCTCTATAAGAACAATCCTTTCTTCCGCATTCCCTCAGCCGAGGCTATTGAAGGTATCAGCTACGACCGAGTGTTGGATATTTGGCGTACGCTTTACGGCAATGCCGCTAACTTCACGTTCGCTTTTGTGGGTAACTTCGATGAAGCCCAGTTGCGCTCGTTCATCGAGCAGTACATCGCTTCGTTGCCTTCTACCGGAAAGCCGAGTCTATCGCGCAAGGAAATACGTACATTCGCCAAAGGCGATGTGAAAAACTGGTTCGACAAGAAGATGGAGAACCCGCAGGCTCAAGCATCGGAAATATGGCGTTCGAACGCTGTCGACTTCACGTTGCCTAATCATGTTACCACGGAGGTTGCCAGTCGTATGTTGGGCATGAAACTGAATCGCGAGATACGCGAGCGCCTCTCTGCAGCCTATCATGCAGGTGCCGATGGTGATTTTGACACCGATGGTCCCACCGCCTACATTACGATTAAGGGTTCTGGATTACTGAACCCGGACAAGGCTTCTGAGGCCATCCCCGAGTTTGCGAAAGGCATGGAATCTTTGGTAAAGGCTCCTGACGCTGAAGACTTGCAGAAGGTGAAGCAGATTATGTTGAAGCAGGCCGATGTGAATGCAAAGACCAATGACTATTGGGCAGGTGTGCTGAACAAGTTCAACCGCTATGGATTGGATTTCCACACAAATTACAAGAAGACTGTGGAGAGCATCGATGCTAAGCGCGTGAGCGACTTCCTGAAGAATGTGGTGCTGAAGAGCAAGAACCACGCTCAGGTTGTGATGATGCCCGAGAAATAATAGGGACGATTCAAAATAGTTTTCTTTCGCAGCCAGAAATGCGAAAAAAGAAGTTTTCGGAAGCCGTTGCATGTCAGCGGCTTCCGATTTCTTTATCTCTTTTTTCTGGTGAGTGGTTGTCACTTGTGGCATCTGAGGGTGTCACACATAAGGTGTGAGGGCGTCAGATGCCACATGTAAGCGGGTCAGATGTTACATGTGACACCCCCAGATGCCACATGTGCCAAATTTGGAATGAGTAAAAGCAATTTACAACTGCCAGTTCAACGTGAGTTCGTATTGCCGGGTGGCATCGTCCCAATGGCGCTCCATAACGGAGAAACCTTCGCGCTCGTAGAATGTCCGGGCGCGAAGGTTTTGTTCGTATACATTGAGCTGCAGATAGCGATGAAGACTCTTAGCGTGTGCAAGCAGCGCGTGTCCGAAGCCATTCCCTCGATACTCTTCGGCAACGAAGAGCCCTGCCACGTAATCGCCCGTGAGTCCGATGAATCCGCAAACGTCTTCCTCATCTTCGTAAACCCACACCTCGGCCTCGGGCAACATCTCGCGCGTCTTGTCAAAATTGTCGCGCCAAAAGTCTGCCGGTATGAACGCGTGGGCTTCGATGTTGGCATAGAGCCAAATGTACATCACGCGGTCGTATTCTTCGGGGATGAGGGGGCGAATCAAGGAGATGAAAGATTAAAGATTAAAAGTTAATGATTAATGGGTGATAGATGTTGGCTAATAGCTAAAAGGGAAGCGAGCCAACAACTACCACCCACCACCTAATTATTACTCTTTGAGCCCGTCGGCAACATCTTGTGCTTCGGGGTTGAGGTTGATGTTGCGAGTGGTCTTGGCTTCGATGGTTCCGGCACGCATGATGTCGGCCATGTCTACGCCTGTTGCGCTTTTGAGCACGTCGAAAGCTTGGCGGATGGCAACGGGAACGTTGCCCGAGAGCGTTGCGATGCCGTTCTGTCCGTCACCCCCTCCGCTATAGATTTTCACGTCCTTGATGGCAGAAATGGGTTTGGCCACGCCTTCCACAATCTGAGGCAGCACCTCAATCATCATCTGTGCGACGGCAGCCGAGTTGTATTTCTTGTAGGCTTCGGCCTTCTTGTCCATAGCCATAGCTTCGGCCTCACCTTTCTTCAGGATGGCGTAAGCCTCGGCTTCACCTTTCGCCTTGATACCCTGAGCCTCTTGCTCGAGGCGATAACGTGCGGCATCGGAGGCGGCGTTTTGTGCGAGTGCTTGTTGTTCGGCCTCGTATTTCTGAGCCTCAGCCACGCGTTTGCGCTGTTCGAGGTCGGCGGCAGCATCGATTTCCACCTTGTATTTGTCAGCATCGGCTTTCTTTTCGATTTCGGCTACAAGCTGGTTTTGCTTGATTTCGATTTGTTCTTTGGAGAGCACTTGCTCGCGACGGGTCTTCTCGATTTGTGCCTCAACGGTCTTGATGTTGATGGTCTTCTGCTGCTCCTGCTGCTGAATAGCGTAGGCAGCGTCGGCATCAGCCTGAGCGGTATCGGCTTGTTGTTTCAAGGCGGCACGCTTCAGGGCGAGGTCGTTGTTCTTCACGGCAATGGCTGTGTCGGCGTCCACGCGAGCATCGTTGGCGTCCTTGTCGGCGTGTGCGATTTGTATTTTCACGTCGCGTTCTGCATTGGCACGGTTGATGCTGGCATCCTTCTTGATTTTCGCCGTGTTGTCAGCACCCAAGTCGTGAATGAGTCCCTCTTTGTCGGTGACATTCTGGATGTTGCACGAGATGATTTCGATGCCGAGTTTCGCCATATCAGGTTGCGCCTTCTGCATCACCTGGTCGGAGAATCCGTCGCGGTCGGTGTTGAGCGAGCGCAGGTCAAGGGTTCCGATGATTTCACGCATGTTACCCTGCAGTGAATCTTGCAGTTGTTCAGCAATCATCATGGGAGTCATGTTGAGGAAGTTCTTGGCGGCGAGTCGTGTTCCTTCGGGGTTGGGCGTAACTCGTATTTTGGCCACAGCGTCCACATCGACGTTGATGAAGTCGTTAGTGGGTACGCTCTCCTCGGTCTTGATGTCGACAGTGATTTGTCCGAGATAGACCTTGTCGAGTCGCTCGAAGAAGGGCACGCGGAATCCGCCAGAGCCGATGAGAACGCGCGGCTCTTTGCTGAGACCAGAGATGATGAACGCATACGAAGGCGGTGCCTTGACGTAGGATACCATCACGAAGATGGCAAGCAGGAAAATTGCTGCAATGATGATGGCGATGAAAGTTGGATCCATAATGAAAAGTTGTTTGATAAGTTGTTAATCTTTAATGTTGTTATCGGTTGCTTATTTGCGGTTTGCGCGCTTGATGCTCCGCTTCACGCCGTTCTTGTCGATGAATTGCTCAATGACGATAGAGGCATTGTTCTGCGTGTTGGTCAGTCGGCGACCGTTGAGGTCGTAGCGTGCTGTGGGCCGTGCGATGTCTTCAGGGACGGTGTTGATGGCGCTGACGTCTGACTCCGAGAACTGCCAGGCATCGAATTGAACACCTTGTGCTTCGGTGAATACAAGGAAGAGGAAATTCTTCGTGCCTTTGAATACAGCAGGGTCGATTTCCATTACGTGGTCTTCCCATGTCGTAGAAGAGAATTCCATCGTGGCGATGGGCTGGCCTTTGCTGGCTGTGCGGATTTCAAAGGTGCCGGTGCCCTTTGCTCTGAGGATGAACGACCTTGCACCGTTCTCGCCAAAGTCTACATTGCGCACACTTGTCCACGAGCCGGGAGCCATCTTGATATACATGTTTTCGGAGGCATCGTTACCGAGCGTGTTCTTCGAGGTGATGGTCTTGATGTTCTTGAAGTCCTCGTAGTTGACGCCACCGCACGAGGCCATGGTCTCAGCCTGTTGCAGTTCGAAGGGGTTCAGTGGCTTGAGCGGGGCAACACCTTTACTGTCAAGTTGCACTTGCTTAATGGTTTGTGTGGTCTCGTCAACTGTAGCCTCATTGATGCAAATGGAGCGATAGGTTGATGCATTGGCATCGACCGCATTCTTATCTTTCATGGCTTGTAACAAACCACCAGAGTGGTAGATGTGATAATATTTCCCCTGATACTTTTGCAAGTGGGAATGGTTATTTGGCGCAGTGGAATGTGGTCCATAAACACCTTTGTACACCCACGAATTAGGGTCTGTAGGCGCGTCACTTACCATGTAGCACATGGTGCAAGCACCAGGTTTCGATACGTTGATTCCTTTCTCTGCCAAATAGGCGTTCCAATCGGCATCTTTGCGGTCTCTCCATGATGAGCAATAGGTATAGACAAACTTGCCGTCCATGATGTTCAGCTCGCTGGCCTCGAAGTGATAGGGGGCGGGAATTTTAATTGCTTTGCCAGAGAGACCAGTCATTGATGCATTCAGTTTGGCAAAACGGGCGTTGTTAGGTTGTAAATCGTTTCCTTGATTGTTCGGGTCGCCACCACCGAAGGAAATCCACCCCACACCATTCTCGTCGATTACCACGCCTGGGTCGAAAATCCAGTTACAGGGGCTCACCCCCCCCGTACTAGAGTCAATCATGGGCTTTGAAAGGGGTGATGTCCATGGTCCAAGGGGGGAGTTGGCCTTCAAAACGCCAACGCTACCACCACTATTAGCAAAATAGAGGAAGAACTCTTCAGTACCGTCCTCTTTCACACGCCATGCAACTGAGGGAGCCCATGAGGCTGCAATATTCCAACGTGACGAGCATACTTTTGCCACGTCGATGGTGCCGTGGAAGGTCCAGTTCACCATGTCGTCGGTGGAGAACACAACCAGTGACTTGATGTCGCCGTAGCCGTTTTCGCCTTTCTTTCCATTCTTGATAAACTGCTGGTGGTCGTTGGAGCCGTAGACAAACAGACGGCCGTTATACTCGAGTGACGTCGGGTCGGCACAGAATACACATGGGCTGAGGGGATTGGCTTGTCCCGTCGGCTTGAAGTTGGTGGCAACAGTTGCCTGGGCGCTGACTTGCAGGCTGATGGCAAGAGTGATTGCCGCAGAGAGGATTCTTTTGTACATTTCTTTATAATAGATTAGATTGTTTTTAGATTCTGACTGCAAATATACATTTTTTCTTTGAAATGAGCAAGAGTGGGCACAGTTAATTAAAAATAATGTCTCAGGATGTTGTTTGCAACTCAGTTGCAAGACTCTTGTTGTAACTTTGCAGCGGAATTTAAAAGAAAAGAGAACATGTCACATCATCATGAACATCATCACGGGCACGACGATGCCTGTTGTACTCACGAGCATCATGAGCACCACGAACACCATCATCATCATGAAGAGGAAGGCGGTCTGAAGAAGCAGTTGGTGCTGATTGCCGCCACTGTTGTGTTGCTGGTTGCTGCTGTTTTGATAGAAAAGAATTGCCAATTGTCGACGTGGCAAATGCTGTTAGTATATCTTGTACCCTATCTGCTTATTGGTCACGAGACGTTGAAAGAGGCTGCCGAGGGCATCGCCCACGGAGAGGCTTTCGACGAGCATTTCCTGATGTCGGTTGCCACCCTTGGTGCACTCGGCATCGGCTTCTTGCCAGGTGCTGAGACGCAGTTCCCCGAGGCTGTATTCGTGATGTTGTTCTTCCAGATTGGCGAACTCTTCGAGGGTTATGCCGAAGGGAAAAGCCGCGATAGCATTGCCCATTTGATGGACATTCGCCCCGATGTAGCGAATTTAGAGGTGAGTGGTGCAGAGGCAGAGGTCAATCAAGTGTCACCTGAAGAGGTGGCTGTGGGCTCTGTCATCGTGGTCAAACCAGGTGAGAAGGTGCCGCTAGACGGTGTGGTGCTGTCGGGTGTGTCATCGCTGAACACGGTGGCGCTGACAGGAGAGAGTATGCCGCGTGAGGTGAACGTGGGCGATGAGGTGATTTCTGGTTGTGTCAACCTCTCTGGTGTTCTTCGTGTGCGCACGACCAAGAGCTTCGGCGAGAGTACCGTGTCGAAAATCATCCATTTGGTGGAAGACGCTGGCGAGCATAAGTCGAAGAGCGAAGCCTTCATCACCCGTTTTGCCCGTATTTATACGCCTGTCGTGGTGTTCGCTGCCATAGCCATCGCCATCCTACCGCCCCTTCTTTCGTGTTCCATTTCAAATCTTTCATTTATTGAAGCCTTCCCCACTTGGCTCTATCGCGCGCTGATGTTCCTCATCGTCTCTTGTCCGTGTGCTTTGGTCATCAGCGTTCCGCTCTCGTTCTTTGGCGGCATAGGCGGTGCCTCGCGTAGGGGCATCCTCATCAAGGGCGCCAACTTTATGGACGTGTTGTCGAAGGTCGACACCGTGGTGTTCGACAAGACGGGCACACTCACTCACGGACAGTTTGCCGTTGATGCTGTGCATTCGGGCGAAACACCATGTGATGCCCCCAACACTCAACCCCCAACACCTAACACCCTATTGCACCTCGCCGCCCATGTGGAGCATTTCTCAACCCATCCTATTGGTGCGGCTTTGCGCGACGCATTCCCCGACGAGGCTACCGACGCTTGCAAGGTGACCGACGTGGAAGAAGTGGCCGGACAGGGCATTCGTGCCCGCGTGGGCGACGACCTGGTTTGCGTGGGCAACACGAAGATGATGGACGCTATCGGAGCGAAGTGGCACGACTGCACTCGTGCAGGAACCATCATCCATGTGGCTGTCAATGGCGAGTATGCCGGCCATATCGTCATCACCGACCAGGTGAAAGTCGACAGCGCCGAGGCTATCGCCAGCCTAAAGGAGTTGGGCGTGGAACGCATCGTCATGCTCACCGGCGATCGCAAGGAGGTGGCGGCGCGTGTGGCTCAGCAACTACAACTTGGCGAGTATCATGCCGAACTGCTCCCCAACGACAAGGTCGCCATCGTCGAACGACTATTGTCTGACGATAAGCCGTTGGCTTTCGTTGGCGACGGCATCAACGACGCTCCCGTGCTGGCACGTGCCGACGTGGGTATTGCGATGGGCGGTCTTGGAAGCGACGCCGCCATCGAGGCTGCCGACGTGGTACTGATGGACGACAAACCCTCGAAGATTCCACTTGCCATACGCATCGCTCGCCGCACGATAGGTATCGCCCGCCAGAACGTCTGGTTCGCCATCGGCGTGAAGGTCGCCGTACTCCTCTTGGCAGCGTTCGGAGTGGCCACGCTGTGGATGGCTGTCTTTGCTGATGTGGGCGTCACGGTGTTGGCAGTGCTCAATGCTATGCGCGCTCTAAAAGTCTAATTCTTTGAACATTGAACATTGAACTTTAATTTTCCACACAATGAAATTCACGATATTATCAGACAACAGGGCGGCTGACAGCCGCTTTATCGCTGAGCACGGGCTGTCGGTGTATGTCGAATCCCGTGGGCGCCGACTGCTTCTCGACACCGGAGCGTCGGAGGTGTTCGTTCAGAATGCGCAAACGTTGGGCATCGACTTGCGCGCGGTTGACTACCTGTTCCTCTCTCATGGCCATTCCGACCACACGGGCGGATTGCGCCATTTGTTGGACATCAACAACCGGGCCAAAATCATCATGTCGAAGGAGATTCTTGGGCGGCAGTTCTATTCCATGCGAAACTACATGCATCGCATCACGGCGCACCTGCCGTTGGATGGGGTGGGGGAACGCCTCGTGCTTGTTGAGCGTGAAGGCGTTGATGTGGCTGACGGAATCAGAGTCATCTCACATATCGTGCACCATCATCCGCTCCCTTCGGCAAACATCCATCTCTATGTGATGAACGAGCAAGGCCAGCTTGTCAGCGACGATTTTCGGCACGAGATGGCCATCTGGGTGGACGGATTGCTTTTTACTGGATGCGCACATAGCGGGTTGCTCAACATCCTTGAGGCATGTCCGTGGCCCACACATACGGTCATCGGAGGTTTCCATCTGCTCGATGCCCGCGCTGACGAGCGCTATGAACAGCCCAGAGAACTCGAGGTTTTGGCGCAACAACTGAAGAATGATTATCCCCACACCACGTTCTACACCAGCCATTGCACGGGCGATTTGGCTTTTGCCACCATGCAACGTGTGATGGGGAATCAGTTGAAGGCGTTCAGTTGCGGAATGCAAGTGGCGGTCGAGGAGGAGCGAATATGAAAAAGATGCTGTTCCTTCATGGCTTCTTCGCCAGCGGCCAATGCGTGCCAGCTATGGCATTGCGCGACGCGTTTGAGGGTAAGGCGCAAGTGCTGACGCCCGACTTGCCCATTCATCCTCGAAAGGCATTGGAGCAGATACGCGAAATCGTTGGGAGTGAGAAGCCCGACCTTCTGGTTGGCAATAGTTGCGGGGCGTTTTATGCGCAGATGGTTGCTTCCGCGTTGGGCTTGCCAGCTTTGCTTGGCAATCCTCATTTCCAGATGACCAGCTTCTTGAAACCGCGCATCGGCGAGCACCAGTATAAATCGCCACGAAAGGATGGCAACCAAAGGTTCGTCATCGACGAGGCCTTGATTGGCGAGTTTGCCGAATGGGAGGCCGTTCAGTTCGACAATTGTAATCCTAAAACCAAAGAAATTGTCTGGGGTTTGTTCGGCGAGCAGGACACATTGGCGCATTACGAACCTCTCTTCTTGGAACACTACACTCGTTCGTTCCACTTCCCCGGAGGCCACACCCCTACGGCCGAAGAAGTTCGCAAGTGGTATGTGCCGTTGGTTGAGAAATTGTTGGAGGATACGCCAGTAATTGTTAAATAAATTCTGAATTTTGGCCTCAAAAAACGGGCATTGTTTGAAACAAACGGGATATGGGTGGAAAAAACGCAAAAAATCGACGTTTCTGCAAATGCCTGATTGCCAACTACTTCCGTTTTTCTTACATTTTTTAGGCCAGCCAAAACGATGCTTTTTGGTTGTCACTTGCCGCTTCTGAGGCTGTCAGATGTGGCTTTTAAGGACGTCAGATGTGGCAAGTGGGCGTGTCATATGCCGCAAATGACACCCTCATATGCCGCAAATGACACCCTCATATGCCGCAAATGACAATTTTACCCTTCAAAAGTCGAAGGAAAAGAGCGTTGAAATCGCTTTTTCTCCTTCTGTTTCACTCTAGAATGAATGGTTAAGTTGATGAAGTTTTGTAATAAAAATTCATAATTATTTATGAGGCGAAAGAGACATAAAACTTCATCAATCGGAACATAAATGTTCGATAGAACCGTTGCAAAAGAGCTTCATGTCAGATTTACGACCGATTTATGTCCTTTCCTTATTTCGTGCTGAAATAATTACCAATTATATGAAACTTTTTGACACTATTGTCATTTCTTTTTCGTATCTTTGTACCCATCAATCCAACCATGAGCAAGAATTCATTCCTGAAAGCATGAAAATCATAGACCGTCCCAATCCAAACGAGGCGTTTCCCAATCCGAACATCCCAAGCCTTTGCTACATCAAGAATGTGGTGAAGAATCCCAACATCATTGTCGGCGACTACACCTATTACGATGATGTGGACGGTGCGGCCGAGTTTGAGAAGCATGTCACTCACTTCTACGATTTCATTGGCGACCGGTTGATTATTGGGAAGTTCTGTGCCATTGCCAAAGGGATTGAGTTCGTGATGAACGGCGCCAACCACCGCATGGATTGCGCGACAACCTATCCTTTCTACATCATGGGTGGTGATTGGGGGAGTGCCATCGCACCCGTGAAAGAGGAGTTGCCGCTGAAGGGAGATACTGTAATTGGTAACGACGTGTGGATAGGACAGAATGTGACCGTGATGCCTGGTGTTCATATCGGCGACGGCGCCATCATAGGGGCAAACTCGGTTGTGGCCAAGGATATCCCGCCGTATGCAATAGCCGTTGGCAATCCCTGCCGTGTGGTTCGCAAACGCTTTGACGACGAAATGATTGGATTGTTACTCAAACTCAAGTGGTGGGACAAAAGCATTGAGGAGATTGAAAGCCTGATGCCCCTCCTCGCTTGTAGCGATATGGCGAAGGTGAAGGAAGAACTGAAAACGCGTTGCAAATGATAATACTGATAACAGGTGCTTCGCACACGGGGAAAACGCTTTTGGCGCAACGGATGCTCGAGAAATACAAGTACCCGTATCTCTCCATCGACCACCTGAAAATGGGGCTGGTTCGTAGCGGTAACACCGACCTCACGCCTGAGGACGATGAGGCGCTCACGGAGTATCTTTGGCCAATCGTTCGGGAGATGATGAAAACCGCGATTGAAAATCGGCAAAGCCTGATAGTGGAGGGTTGTTACGTTCCTTCTGGCTGGCGCCAGGACTTCAATGAATGCTATCTGCCGCACGTCCGCTTCGTTTGCCTCGCAATGACAGATGCATTTATCGACGCCCATTTCGATGAGATAAAGAGTCACGGCTCCGATATAGAAAAAAGGATGTATGATGCTGACTATACGCCCGACTCGCTGAAGGCAGACAATCATCACTATATAGAAGCATTCACCCGAAGCAGGGAGCAGGTGACGCTGATTGATGCAGATTATGAGGAGACGATGAAAACGCTTTTGGATACAAAGATAAAACAAACGAGAATAATTTAAAATAGAACAGTATTATGAAGAAAAGGTTTTTCAAAATGACGGCGTGTATCGTTGCTGTCGTGTGTGTGTTATGCGCATGCAAGAAGAAGGAAGTGTCTTTAGACAAAGTGAAGGCTATTATTTCTCAGTCAGTCATTGCCGAAGAGAGTGATAGCGGCAGAGTGTTGGTTGTGGATTCCATCATTCTCAATCAGACGAGTGGGGATAATTACACCGGCCTGCTCTTCGGTGTTGCTAATGATTCCATTCCTGTAGTTTACGATTTAATTGTGGCTGACGCTGGGGATGATCTCGAGATAGAATGGAATAAGAAAGAAGCCGAGTAATCAGATATTGCAGCTGATTTCTTGCTTTAGTTTTTATGCATGAACCATATCCCTGGAAAGAGGAAAAGATGCAAGAACGATGAAGACTAAACAATCAAAGCTATGGATGCTCGCCGTGCTGACCATCCTCATTCTGCATGGCATTCCCACGAAGGCAGGATCACAAACCGTTAACATCAGCGCCCTAAGCTGCGGCAAGCAGTTTGATGGCATCGGGGTTGTCGATGGCGGTGGTGCGACCTCCGTTCTGCTCAAGGACTATCCCGAACCTTGGCGCACGCAAATCATGGAAATGGTGTATAAGCCGATGTTCGGCGCCTCTATCAGCGCCCTGCTGGCCGAGATTCCCGGAGATGGCAACTCCACGCAAGGCTCCATGCCCTCGCATAGCCATTGGCGCGGCGATGCCAACTTCGAGCGCGGTTACACGTGGTGGGTGATGCGCGAGGCGAAGAGGCTGAATCCCAGCCTATCGCTCGACGCCACCAGTTGGAGCGCACCTCATTATGTGGGCAATTTCTGGAGCGAGGATATGGTGGACTACTACATCTCGTGGATGCAGGGCCTGCGCGAGGTGCACGGTGTGGAGCTCGATGCCCTTGGGTGCCACAACGAGAAGGGCTACAGCTATGACTTTGCCAAGAATATGCGACGTGCCATGAACGAACGCGGATTCGCCAACGTGAAGCTACACGGCTTTGGCAACTGGGGCGAGAACAAGGTGGAGTTCGTCGCTGAGATGCAGCGCGACCCTGAGTTGGCGGCCGCCCTCGATGCCGTCTGTGCCCACACCTTCAGCGAGATACAACTCACGCCCGAGCAGCGCAAGGCTATCGAGGACATGGGCAAGCCAATTTGGAACTCGGAAGACCACTTCTATTTCCCCGGCTACGAGGCACTTATCGGAATCGTGAAGGGGTTCAACGAAAACTATATCGTCAGCGGAGCCACGAAGGTGGTCAACTGGTATGGCATTGCTGGCGTCTACCCCCTGGAGCCCTATGCCTGCGACCCCGCGCTGGTGCTGGCACGCGAGCCCTGGAGCGGCAACTTCCAGGTGCGCGAGGCATTGTGGGGATATGCCCACTACGGCCAGTTCTCGCGAGTGGGGTGGCGCTATGTTGACGATGGTTGCCTCCACCTGAAGGGGGGTGGCTCGATGGTCACCCTACGCGACCCGCAGACGGGCGACTATAGCGTCATCATTGAAACCAAAGACGCTAAGAAAGCGCAGACCTTGCGCCTGAACGTGGGCGAAGGGCTGAAAGACGGCAAACTCTGCGTGTGGTATAGCGACCGCAAGCAGCAGTTCGTGCGCCTGAGCGACATCGCTCCGCGCAAGGGCTCGTTCAGCATCACGCTGAAGCCCGATGCCGTCTACTCGTTCTCCACAACCACTGGCCAGCAGCACGGTACGTTTGCCAACATCCCTGATTCGAAGCCGTTCCCCATCCCCTATGGCGACGACTTCGAGCAGTATAGCAACCCCTCGGAGTGGGGCTATCTGCCTCATTACACGGCCGACCTCATCGGCTGTTTCGAACTCGTGGAGCGACCCGACCACAAGGGGCAGTGCATCCGGCAGGTTGTGGGAGACCACACGCTGAGCTGGGCACCCGAGTGGCACCACTACACCATTTTGGGTGACTCGGCGTGGACGGACTATGAGGTGAGTGCCGACGTGTGGCTCACTCCGGGCGACGAGGCAGGCGTGATGGGGCGCCTCTGCGATGTGGGTTCTGGTTATGGCATCTGGGCGAAGGGCTACTACCTGAAACTCAATGACCAGGGTCTCTGCACGCTGGTGCTCACCCGAGGCAAGCTCGACCAAAAGGAACTCATCGGAGACAAAGAGCAGCAAGCCATCATCCTCGCCCGAAAGGATGTGGAGATAGGCGGCGAATACACGATTGCCGAGGCCAAAGTCCAGGATGTGGCGCCATGCCAATGGCACAATTTGAAACTTCGTTTCGAGGGTGACCAGTTGACGGGATTTGTCGACGGCCGACAGGTGGTGCAGGTCACTTCCGATCACTACGGCAAAGGTATGGCCGGACTCATTGCGCCCTTGCTGGAGCGTCGCGTGAGCACGCCATTCTTCGACAATCTGAAGATTGTGCCCCTTGGTCGCACGAAGCCCGTCCCGACTCCGCTGCCCGCTATCAATTCGCTATATCCCAATCCCTAACCTCCAACACCTATCACCTATGATTAAAGTTCGCATCACAGCACTGCGCCAGACGGAATATCCCGACCTGATGGCACAATTCGAGAACCCCATCGAGCACACCTGCGACGTGAAGGAGGGCGAGCAATGGATATCCGTCGACGGCCGTTGCCCCGAAGGAATGTGCCCCTCGGCATGGTATTCGATGAAACCCTTCGTGGAGTCGTTGGCCAAAGGCGAAGGCAACTTCTACGGCGGGTGGATGAAGAATCCCATGAGCGCGATGATTAGCTGCAACGATGGTTTCCGCCCCTTCAGTTTCTACATCGAAGCGATGGCAGAGGACAACGAGTTATAAAACAAGAATAACGATTAACAAATAGATGACAATAATGACTATTCTAGAAGCTATAGAAGCCCGGCATAGTGTCAGGGCGTATCAAGACCGGCCTTTGGCAGCTGATGTTGTTAAGGCGATGGAAGAGCAGATTGCCACCGTCAACCACGAGAGCGGCCTGCATATCCAATTGATACAGAACGAGCCCAAGGCTTTTCTAGGTACATTGGCCAAATATGGCAAGTTCAGAAACGTGAAGAACTACCTCGTTGTGGCGGGGCGAAAGACTGAAGACCTCGACGAACGTGTCGGCTACTACGGCGAGCACCTGGTTCTGCTGGCTCAAACTTTGGGCTTGAACACCTGTTGGGTGGGACTCAGCTACTCGAAAGTGCCCGGCACCTATGTACTCGAAGAAGGCGAGAAGATTGCTTGCTACATCGCTCTCGGTTATGGCGAGACGCAGGGCGTCAGCCATAAAATCAAGGCTGTAAAGCAAGTCTGTAATGCATCTGACATGACTCCTTCTTGGTTCAAGAAAGGCGTTGAGGCAGCCTTGCTTGCCCCCACCGCCGTGAACCAACAGAAGTTCTCGTTTGAGTATGTCGGCGAGGTGGATGGCCGCCATCGGGTGCGTGCTAAAAGAGGATTCTCGCTTATTGGCTATACGCAGATGGATTTGGGCATCGCCAGATATCATTTTGAAGTGGGTGCCGGAAAAGATAATTTCGAATGGGTTTAAAACTAAATAAAACGATGGAATACATCCAAGTTACGAAAGACAATTTGGAAAAGGAGCATATTTGTTGTGCTATCTCAAACAACAATGATGTTCAAGTATCGTCGAAGAAGGCATGGCTTTCAGAAAGATTCGATGACGGACTGGTGTTCTTGAAGAGCGTGGAACGCGGGAAATGTTTTATCGAATATATCCCTGCTGAGAATGCTTGGAATCCTATTCTGGCAAACGGCTATATGTGCATCGACTGCCTTTGGGTATCGGGTTCTTTCAAAGGACATGGATATTCGAGTGATCTTTTAGATCAATGTATCCAAGACAGCAAGGCAAAAGGAAAGAAAGGTTTGTGTATTCTTTCTTCTGCCAAGAAAAAGCCTTTCCTTGCTGACCCGAAATACCTTGCACATAAGGGGTTCAAGGTATCTGACGAGGCCGACAATGGCATCCAACTGTGGTATCTGCCATTCGATAGCGATGCTGAAGCTCCGAAATTCAAGGAATGCGCCCGCCATCCACATATTGATGAAAAAGGGTATGTGCTTTATTACACTAGCCAATGCCCATTCAATGGAAAGTATGTACCCGTCATCGAAGAAGTGGCCAAGAAAAATGGTGTTCCTTTTAGAGCCATTCATCTGCGGAGCAAGGAAGATGCCCAAAATGCGCCAACGCCCATCACCACATATGCGCTTTTCCATGATGGCGAGTATGTCACCAACGAACAGATGAACGACAAGAGATTCATGAAAATGATAGGCAAATAAGTGAAAACTCAAACTATATGATTCAAGAAAAAGTCAAGACTTGGTTGCTGATAGCCGTCCTGTTTTTCATAGGGACGGTTCCATTAGCATCGTGCTCGTCTAATGACGATGAGCCGTCGGTGCGTCCGACCATCGAGCGCATCGAACGGCGCGGGAAGATTCTCATTGGCACTACTGGCGACTACAGACCGCTGTCCTTCTGTGAGCCTGAAACGGGCGAATATTGGGGTTTCGGCATCGAAATGGTCAGGGAGATGGCCGCTGAGTTGGGTGTTGGCATTGAGTTTGTGAAAACCTCATGGCCTACGCTGACGGCCGATGTATTGGCCGAGCCGCAGAGTTTCGACCTCGCTATTGGCGGCATCACCATCACCGATGCCCGCCGCGAGACGATGCTCATGAGCGATGGCTATTTGGCCAATGGCAAGACAATACTGTGTCGTAAGTCGGAGGCTGACCGTTTTCAGTCGCTGGCTGACTTGGACAAGCCTGAAGTGCGGGTGATGGTGAATCCCGGTGGACTGAACGAGAAGTTTGCCAACGAGAATCTCTCTCATGCAACCATCATTGTTTACCAGAAGAACGAAGAAATCCCCACGCTCGTCGCTGAGGGAAAGGCTGATGTGATGATCACCGAGATAACCGAGGCACCCTATTATGTTCAAGCCGATTCTCGTCTTGCCGCCCCACTCCTTAATGAACCTTTCACCCATGGAGAGATTGGCGTGTTGATGCGGAAAGGGCAAGACGATTTGCTGCTAATGGTAAATAACCTCATTCGGAAGATGAAGTCCGATGGCTCGCTCCGACGATTGCATGAGAAATACGGGTTGGTGTACGACTATTGAGAAATGATGGACAAACTGAATGTGTTTCTAAAGCCGCTGGTGCCGTTTCTTGCTGTTGCTTACAGCGTGGCAGTCATATATGTGACAGCCTTGCCGGTGGCTGGTGACAATCTGGGACTCGGTGGCGAACTGCTGACATGGCTGCTCACGCTGGCAGGCATCGTCTTGACACTGTTCCTCGTGGGGCGCGTTGAGCCGAAGATGTTTCCCACTGCCGGGCGGTTTCCACTGAAGTTGCCCAAGATCTCCCTCGTTGCCGGGCTTCTGTTGATTGCGCCTTTGTGGCTCGTCGTAGAAGGGTATATTGTTTATGGTATTACATCGCTGGCTCACTCCATACAAATGGAACCGCTGGCCTACACAACTGCCGAATTGCGCGAAGACCTTTTGTCGAGCGTCCATGCCGTGTTGCTTGCTCCAGTGCTTGAAGAGTTGTGCTTCAGGCAAATGGCCATCTCTCCATTCCGCCGTCGTGGCGCCCAGATAATCGTCTGCGTGGTGATGGCCGTTTTGTTCGGAATCCTCCATGTGCGCAACTTCCCTGGGGCATTCCTGAGTGCCATCGTCTACGGGTTGGTGTTCATCTGGTCGCGGAACATATGGTGCGGCGTGGCTCTCCATGCTGGTCGCAACTTGGCTGTCACCCTCCTGATGCTCTATAGTTGGCTTGGGCTTGGCGACATGCAGATGACGAAGATACCAGTCATATTTCTTCCCGACTCGAAAGTGATCCTCGCCTCTGTTGTCTTAGCAGTAGTTGGAGTATGGGTGATAAAGTGGAAACGTTGAATCCTTAATGCGTCATGGAATAATGGATAAGGAAATAGTCAACATATCTGAAAAGGAGTGCTATCTGTACGTTCAGCCAGAAAGCAAGTGGTTGCTCATTCAGCCTGTAGACGAACACGACTTGGCTTTGCTGGATAAGGAGGTCGAAATGATTCAAAGGTTTTCTGGTGAGGTGTTTTCTTTGATTGCTTTAAAAATTGATGATTGGAATAGGGAACTCACTCCTTGGTCCGCCCCTCCTGTGTTTGGCAAGGAGCCTTTTGGTGATGGGGCGGCAGAAACGCTGGAATTCGTCATAGGGCATCTGATGCCTATGTTACGGGGAAAGTTGGCCGACTCCTCCCATTGCTTGCTCGGAGGTTATTCTCTTGCTGGCCTGTTCTCCCTTTGGGCGTCATACCAAACTGACGCATTTGAAGGTGTTGCCGCTGCTTCGCCTTCCGTTTGGTACCCTGAGTGGATGGAATACGCTACAGGAAAGAAGTCCTATGCCAAGGCCGTTTATCTGAGTCTTGGCGACAAGGAGGAAAAAGCAAAGAACCCTGTGATGGCTCGGGTGGGCAATGCCATCCGCAGGCAGGAAGACATGCTGAGGGAACAGGGCGTAAGCACAATACTAGAATGGAATCCCGGCAATCACTTTGTTGATTCTGAGAAGCGAATGGCAAAAGGTTTTGCTTGGTTAATGAATAACATGATGACGATATGAGCATTTTTAGAGAGATGAGGCGCAAACGCCAACAGCTTTCTGGGGAAGAGAGTATAGCTATTTTGCAGAAAGCCACGGCAGGCACATTGGCGTTACTAGGTGACAATGATTATCCTTATGCCGTGCCTATCAGCTATGTTTATCACGAAGGAAAATTGTTTTTCCATAGCGCTTTGGCAGGCCATAAGGTCGATGCCATCCGCAAGTGCGATAAGGCATCCTTCTGTGTCATCGGGCAAGATGATGTGCAACCAGAGAGGTACATCACATTCTACCGTAGTGTGATAGCTTTTGGCAGAATCCGCATCATCGAGGGCGAGCAAGAGAAATTGCAAATAGCCCGACTGTTGGGCAACCGCTATAATCCCAATCAAGATGAGGCTCTGCAGAAAGAGATTGAAAGCAGCCTTTCCCGAATGTTGGCCATCCGCTTCGACATCGAGCATCTGACGGGAAAAGAGGCAGTTGAGTTTTTGAAGCAGCGAAATGCTTGCATTAACTCTACCGAAATTCCCGAATAGAACTTACCTTGCCATCAGATTTCACGGTTTATTACGAAGCTCAATCTTTCGCCGGTATTCTCTAAGGGGTTTCAGAATCTTCAGCAACTCTTCGGGCGTGGCACTAGTACCTGTCCAATAGGCTTCTCGCGACAAGAATGTGCTGATTACGAACAGGCAATACACATTGTCCATCATATAGTAGTCGGGCATCTGGCCTATGTTGAAACAATGAGTCCAGCATAGGTAGTCGGCTGGCGAGGTGCACATTCCCAACCTCCTTTCTAACTTGCCGCCCCTGGCAGACGTCGAATCCGATACTTGCTTACCCCGCTCTAGGCGCGGAATGTAGGCCATCAGTTCGTCCCAGAATTCGGCCGGCATGGTGTCAACCTTTTCCTTATAACCCCGAATGGCTTCATTGTCGCCTAACAAAGTCAGCGACTCTTCCCAGAAGCAGTTCTGATAATACCGTGCATCCTCCTCGCTGAAGCAGCACACCACCACTTGCCCCTCATAGCTGTCCCTGATGTGAGTGAAGATGGTGTGTAGGGCAATACGAGCAGCCTCGTCCTTGGGGAATCCATACACACCTGTACTAATACACGAAAAGGCGATGCTCGAAAGCTCGTTCTCTTCGGCTATCTTCATGGCGGAATCATAACATGAGGCAAGCAACTTTCCCTCGCCGTGAAGACCTCCATGCCATACGGGACCAACCGCATGAATCACCTTCTTGCTCGGAAGGTTATAAGCGCCAGTCATCTTACATAAACCTGTTTCACAACCTCCAAGTGTCATGCACTCTTGGAGCAAGCCCTTGCCTGCAGCCCGGTGGATAGCTCCATCCACGCCACCACCGCCAAGCAAGGTCTTGTTGGCTGCATTAACGATGGCCTCAGTAGGCAGTTTTGTGATGTCGCCTACAATGATTTTTATTCTGTCGCTATATGTTTCCATGTTCTTGTTATGAGCGCTTGTTTCTTGTTGGTTTTATTTGGCTAATTCTTGAGAAAAGAGTGATGCTGCATCTTGGCTTGTGCCGATGTATTCCATACCTTCGGCATTGATTACAACGTTTTACATAGTGGGCGCTTTGCCGAGTATTATGTTCACGAGTGCCGTAACATCGGCTATGTCGATAGTTCCGTCGGCGTTGACGTCGGCGTTGGCGGCCTCAGCGTTGCCTAAGATGACGTTGACAAGCATGGTGACATCGGCGATGTTCACCTCGCCATCTTCGTTGACATCGCCAGGCTTGGCTGTTTCGAGGGTGGTGAATTTCACTACTGGGCTCCACTCGGAAGTCTTGCCGTTGGCCAGCACCGCCTGCACCTGCACCACATAGTCGGTGCTTAAGGTCAGTCCGCTGAGATTGGTAGCAAGAGCAGCGTTTTCTACTACCATTTGTGTCCATTCGCCATACATGGGTGACACCTCGACATCCACCCTGTCATAGTCACCATCAAGGCTGACGGTGAACACGTAATGCATGCCCGTCTCAAAGACGTAGTCGTCATTCCGTCCATCAATGTTGCCATGAGAAGAGGCAATATAAATCCTGCCGTAGTCTGGTGATGGGTTGGTGATACACCAGTCGTAGGTGCCGGCAGGAATTTCTATGGTGACGCTGTTATTGAAAACAACATTCCTGGTATTCACGGTACCATCGGCATTTTCTGGAATCTTATACTCAAATTCCGCATACACCTCTGACGAGGCATCGCCACTATTGGTCAGGGGGTTGATATACGGTATGACATCTCCAAAGGTATTGGCATCGGCATCAAGCAGCATCTGGTAGCCCGAGCCATCTCCCCACACATCGCCAACCACGAGCGTCACCTTGGCAGTATTGGCGATCCTCTCGTCGACGGCATAACGCACATTGTAACGGTCGCCATGGCCATTCCAACTCACCTTGGCAGAAGTCATTCCCGGCGTCACGCTGACATTGGCCACCTCGGGGATTTCCTCCTCGGTTTGCAGGATTGCGATGGAGGAAGAAAAGTCTCCGTCGGCACCGATGCCCACCACCTGATAAGCATAGTAGGTTTCTGAGTCAAGCCCGGTGATGTCGGCCGTTGTCCCTGTGACCTCAACCTCCTGCCACTCCTCACCGGATGAATCGACGTTATAAAGGCCGAAATCATCGACATTGAGACGGAACTGCCCGGCGCAGTTGAAGTGGCGGATGGCGATGTAGCCCTGCTTTCCTGCATACTGGCTCAGATTGACTGAGCATTCCACATATTCATGGGTAACGATGGTCTCAGGCAATACGATATCGGTAAAGTCGGTAGCGGCGTTTCCTTTGGCGGAGACATAGATGGCGAAGTGCTCTCGATAATCATTCAAATCCTGTCCTTTCATCCACACCTTCAGCATACCGTCGAGTGGCAACTGTGGCGATACGAGCCAGTTGTCGGGGTTAAGATCGCCATTATCATTGTCATAACTCTCAGATGTCATAAAAGCTGCCCCGCTATGGGCAAAAGCTTCTAATTTATCCATAGCATACCAGCAGTTTCCGTCACCATCAGCATCGATGGTTGTCCAGTCCCCAGGCAATCCGTCTTCGAAGCTGGTGAAATATGCAGTGTAGAGGTTTGATGGCTTGTAGCGCACCTTGTAACGATCGAATGAGCCCGTCCAACTGATGGTGGCTGTGTTGTAGGTAGTGGTGGCAGTGAGGTCCTTCGGTGCATTCATGCTGACAACAGTATAATCCAATATCTTGCTGCCGGTGAATTGAGCGTTGGGAATTGGGAGTTGGGCATTGGCAGCAGCCGTGATGGTAACGGTGTAGATGCCAGCCTCTTTTCCGTCGCCGCTCCATGCGAGGGTATAGTTACCCTCCTGGGGGATGAGGATGCCGTCCTCGGTCATGAGGGTCGGCACAGGCTTGATTTCCTCGCCTGTCTCATCGAAGGTGACCTGCATGTTGATGATAACCTTGCCGTAATAGGTCTTATCGAACAGGGTCAATGTATAGTAAAGTCCACTGGCAGCGACTTCCTGTTCGGTCTCATAGATTCTTTTGCCCTGGGCACCGCCGAAAGCCTCGGTGTAGAAGCTGTTTCTGAAGGTGGGATGATTACCGTTGTTGAAACGGGCAAAGGTTTTGTCGCCTGTCATGGTGATCTCTGCTGGAGCGAAGATGCTGTTCTCAATTGTCAGTCCACAACTAGGAGCGTTACCTATCCATCCTACGAAGCCACCGTTGTTATCGGTTGTTTTGCCCATCAGACTGCCGTCGAAAAGACAGCCGCTGATGGTGGTTTCTTCTGCATATATGTGGGCAATGAAGCCGCCATTGGTACCATCGCCGCTGACCGTACTGCTGATGGTGACACTACTACGACAGTTGTTGATGGAGGTAGTACCCGCTGTTTGGCCAATGAAGCCTGCAGCAAATTGATTCGAGGTATTGATGGTACCATCTACGGTAAGGTCATGGATGGTAGCGTCTTTGACAAAGCGGAAGGGGGCTGCATACTCTTCGGTCGTGTTATAGTTGAGGGTGAGCGTGTGACCGTCGCCGTTGAAGGTGCCACTGAAGGCATGCTGCCCATCGGTGCCCACCATTCTGGTGACGGTGATATCTTTGGCCAGGCGGAAATACTTGTCGCTATAGTCGGTGCCTTCAGCCACGCGCTGTGCCAGCAGATACCATTGGACGGTGTAACTGATAACGTATGGGTCATCTTCTGTGCCTTCACCCTCCCATGGAATGGCATCGAGATTAACATTGACAAGAACATCGGCATTTGGCATTGTCAGTGTGTATGGGTTAGCGCCGCCTACCAGAGTTCCGGCACTGGCTTGGAAACCGCTGGCAGCACCATCCGTCCATTCGTAATTGAGGTTGAGGCTCACTTCATCGTCAACACCCGCATAGAGTTTGTCACTATAACTGATGCCGACTCCGTAAGATACGATGCCGCTGATGTCATATTCAGTGGAGTTGCCAGCGTTCTCCATGGTGACAAACTCCCCGGCGGTGATGCTGTGGGCCCGTTTGCCCTGCACGGTGCCAAGGGGCTGGGTGTAGTAGCAGTTGGTGATTTCGGCCACTCCTCCAGTTGAGTTGTTGGCAATGGTGCAGGAGCCTGTGCTGCCTACAGTGACGCTGGTTGGACAGAAAAGGCAGTCGACAAACACAGCCTTTTTCGTTTGATCTGATTCATATGTCTTATAACCTAATAGGCCGCCGCAATGAGTTGAATTTGTACCGTTCAAACTGCCGGTGAAGGTACAGCCGGTGAGGCACGCCTGGATGGCATAGCCCACCAAGCCGCCGAGGTAAGTCTTGCCGCTGTGGGTGGAGGTGATGGTCACGCTGCTGGTCACGTTGGTGAGCGTGAGGCTGGCTGTGCCGTTACGTCCCACCACACCACCGGCATAGGTGCTGGAGGTATTGATAGTTCCTGCGGTGCACAGGTTCTTGATGGTGGCACCGTAGGTATAGCAGAAAGGTCCGCAGAATTCTGCATCGGTGGTATAATTGACGGTAAGGGTATTGCCGCCGCCGTCGAAAGTGCCTTGGAATGCATTGAAAGTACCCTCGCTAGAACGAGTGCCCACCATGCGGCTGACGCTGATGTCTCGTGTCATCAGGAAATGCTTGCCGTTGTAAGTGCTGGTGCCGTTGTTCACGTTGGCACACAACGTGTTCCAGTCATCAGCGGTGCTGATTTGGTACGGGTCGGCCTCGCTGCCGCTGCCTGTCCATGCCCCTGCTCCCTGAGCGACCACGCACAAAAGGGCGAATGTAAAGAATATTTTCAGTCTAGTCATGATAGTTGTATTTTTTACTTTCTATTAAATTCATGATGCTACAAAATAGGGAAGTTACATGCTATTTTAGTTGTTTTTTATTACGGCCTTATTTCCCCACGCAGAATGTGACAAAGATATTCTAAATAGTGTTGATTATCAAGCAGTTAGCGTTAAATATCGAGGGGCAAACTTTGAGTTGGGGTACAGAATAGGGCCAAAAAAATGATAAAAAACGACACTTTTTGCCACACAAAAAACAAAGAATGATAACAAAAGAAAATACGATTTTTCGTTTCTTATCATTTTTGCATTCGTTAACATGGATTTTATCATTTGTTGTACCATTTTCGTGATGGAGTTTTTTCGACCGACATTCCTGTTTTCTGATCTCTTTTTTGAACCTCAAATCGCTATAATTAATAACGCAGATTTTATGCTTTTATTATCATCGCTATTTATTAGTTGTCCCAGTCATAACTGTTCAAATCACCAACAATCGTCATTTAGAGTCCATCGCTTCATCTTTATGTTGATGCCCTCAATGTCTTCATGTGTGGCTCATTTGCAGTTGCAAAAGTAATAAAAAATAATATATAGGTTTAGTTTAGGTTATGGATATTTAATATAAGATTAAACTAAACCATGATGCGTACTATCGTGCAAGACTTTCCATCTTTCTCTTTTGGACGGCAAAGATCCTTATATAATATTGATTTGTGGAGTCAATGTTTTTCTACACTCGTATGATTTTTTAATAGATTTAGAGTATTTATAATTAACATGATGTCTTTCTTTTATTTTGTTGTATATTCAAACCAATCAAAATCTGCAGATCCGTCTCCGTCATCACCCTGGGCAAACAAACCGAGCATAACGCCTGTGAACCCGCCTATCACCTCGGTTGAAAGATAGCGGAAGTCCATCTTGGCGAGTGTAGCGAACGATTTGCCATCGGTAGAAACTTGCATGTAGTAATAGTCCTTGTCGGAACTGATGCGTATGTAAGCCTGGGAGTCTTTCAGTTCAACGGGTTGGCCGTCATGGCTGAGTGCTCC
>CACXPX010000015.1 GCA_902769705.1 uncultured Prevotellaceae bacterium | reverse complement strand
AAACCGCGACTGAATTTCTTGTTTCCCATTTTGCTTAAATGAATTTAATAATTTAACATTTAAGGCTGCATGGGAGTCAACCTATTTCAGTACAAGACAGTTGACCTTTTCCTGATTGGGTTGACAGATTTGATTATTCTCAAAAGTTTTCCTCTCGTTTTGCATTATTCAAAATAAATCGCTATCTTTGCGCCATAGAAACTACCTAAACAACCAACATGGCATAATACATTGAGAAGATAAATGTTTGAATAACCAAAACTGTAAGAATGGAGGAGAAGTCAATTTTTAAGCGGGTGGCAACTATAAGGAGCTGCATGTCTATCAGAAGGCAGAAGTGTTGGTGTTGCTGACAGATGTGTTCTGTAAGCGCTTCCTTCCGCTTTATGGTGACCGCCGCGTGGATCAGATGAATATGGCTGCCCGTTGTGGAAAGCAAAACATTGTGGAAGGCTGTGAGGACGGACAGACAAGCACTGAGATGGAGGTGAAGCTTGTGAACGTGGGGCGCAGCAGTTTTCAGGAATTGCGCGAAGACTACGAAGACTACCTGAAGCGCAACAACCTGCAGGTGTGGGATAAGAACCATCCGCGCTTCGACAAGATGGTGGCGTTTTGCCGGGCAAACAACGACTGGCAAGCCTATAAGCCGCTTTCGGAAACTCTCTCTGCCGAGGAGTTTTGCAACATGGCGCTTTCGCTCTGTCATATTACAGACAAGATGTTTTGCGGCTACCTTAAACATTTGGAGAAGACCTTCAGGGAGCAGGGCGGCATCAAAGAGCGAATGCATGCTGTACGCACAGGCTATCGCCAAGAGCAGGAAGCCCGCATGCGGGCTCTGGAAGCCGAGAACGCTGCCCTGAAGAAGAGAATAGCTGAACTGGAGGAGAAATTGAAGGGGAGTGGTAGAGACTAGTAGAGACTAGTAAGACTAGTAAGACTAGTAAGACTAGTAAGACTAGTAGAAATGGTAAGTGAGAATGAACCATCGCACGAGCGATTTTTGCTACCGATTGTACAAAAACCGAATTAAAACATTAGAACTTCTACGGACACAAAGAGATTTCCCTGAAACGAGTTTGACGCGCGGAAGACTCTAAAAATGTGTTGTACAAACGGGGATTTTGAATCAAAACTCTTTATAGTCTTTAATTTCCTTCGGCCACCCATTCTCCCACTCCAGGATGCGTTGGACGAGGATGGATTGTCCTTTCATGGGTACGCTGTAGCCGTGGCAGACGAAGAGCGAAGGCTTCCCACTCTCCTCTAAATCATACACGGCACAATGGCCGGCAGCCTCGAAGAGTGTCTTGTCGCCCTCGATGACGAGCGTTCCACCGCCGTCGAGCATGGGTTTGCCCTCGCGGTCGAGATAAGGGCCTGTGACGTTGCGAGAGCGGCCGCAGACAACGCGGTAGGTGCTCTGAGAGCCTCGGCAGCAATAATCCCAGCTCACGAAGAGGTAGTACCAGCCGTCGCGCTGGTAGATGAACGGTGCCTCGATGGCGTTGGAACCTGCGAAGCGCGATGTGGGGTTCTCGATTTGCGGGAAGGGGTGACCATAGCGGCGGGCGATGGTGGTGGGCTGGAAGCCTTGCGGGATGTGCATGGTTGAGTCGAGTCGCACGAGCTGAATGCCATCCCAGAACGAGCCGAACGTGAGCCAGGGCTGGTCGTTGCGGTCGATGATGATATTGGGGTCGATGGCGTTGAAGGAGGATGTGGAGTCGGTAGCCACCACGCAACCTTCGTCTTTCCATGCGGGACGGGCCAGCGAGGGAGTGGTCATCAGCCCGATGGCAGAGGTGTTCTTGCCGAACGTGGAGCACGAATACATGAGCCACCAGCGCCCGTGCCACCGGATGATGTCGGGAGCCCACACATGGTTGCGGAAGCCTGGAACGAGGGTGCGGGTCCACTGTGGCACCTCTTTCATCAAAGGAGAGCCGTGCACCGTCCACGACGTGCGATTTTCGGAGGTTGCCCAACTGACGCCCATGCCTGTGGAAAGAATATAGTACTTGCCGTTTTCGAAAGCCATCACGGGGTCGTGAACCATGAGGGTGTCGGTGGTGAACTCGCGCATGCGGGGGCGCTGTGGTTGTGCGTTGACGGCACTGAAGGCTGCCAAAGCCAGCAAGGTCATTAGAATAGCTTTTGATTTGTTCATTGTTTGTAAGTTTGTAAGTTTGTGAGTTTGTAAGTTTGTAAGTTTTTAAGTTGGTTGGTTAGTTTTTTAGTTAATAAGTTTTTAAGTTTATGAGTTATGAGTTTAGGAGTTTAGGAGTTGGGGAGTTTAGGAGTTTAGGAGTTTGGGAGACTGGGAGTTTGGGAGTCTGGGAGTTTTGGGTGCTCTGGTTAATACAAGAGCAGGAGGCCGGCGAAGGCGGCAAAGCAAATCATTCGGATGGGGTGAATCTTCATGAATTTCGTGCCTACGAACGTGGCTACGAAGAGTCCCACGCTAATCCAGAACTGCCAGGGGTTGGATGTGGGTGAAGAGAAGTTCTCCTCGTTCATCAGCAGCAACGTGGCTGCCAGCAGAAGACCTACGACAGCGGGGCGGAGGGCTTGGAAGATGCTCTGCACGGCTTGCGTGTTCATATAGCGCATGAACATCTTGCTGATGAGAATCATGAGGATGAGGGAAGGCAGGACAAGGGCGAACGTTGCCGTTGTGGAGCCGAGGATGGCCATCAGTTGGCTGCCTGTGGCCTTCTCCACCGCCGTGTAGCCGCAGTAGGTGGCCGAGTTGATGCCGATGGGTCCGGGCGTCATCTGGCTCACGGCAACGATGTTGGTGAATTCGGCCGTTGTCAGCCATCCATGATGCACGACCGTCTCGGTTTGTATGAGCGACAACATGCCGTAGCCGCCTCCGAAACCGAAGAGGCCTATCATGAAGAAGGTGTAGAAGAGCTCGAGGAAGATCATTTGTTTTAAGGGCTTAAAAGGGCATATCTCTTGCTTTTTGTATCTCCTCCCCTCGGGGAGGCAGGGAGGGTCTTTTATTCTTTCAGGAATTGTCCGTAGAGATAGCCACCGATGCCAGCGGCAATGATGATGAAGATGGGGTTGACGCCCAGTTTCCAGATGAGCAACGCCGAGACGAGAGGAATCCAACAGGTGGCCAGCGTGATGTTAGCGCTTTTCGCCATGTTGAACGTGGGAACAGCTATCAAGGCGACCACAGCAGGCCGTATGCCATTGAACATCGCAGCTACCCAGGGCACGTCGATGAAGTGGTGGAAGAACATGGCGATGAGCAGGATGATGAAGAACGAAGGCAGGGCGGTGCCCAATGCAGAGCAGAGAGCGCCGCGCTCACGCCTCAACTTATAGCCGATGAACGTGGAGATATTGATGGCAAATACGCCCGGACAACTCTGGGCAACAGCAATGAGGTCGATGAACTCTTCGCGGCTCACCCACTTGTGTTTCTCAACGACTTCATTCTCGATGATGGGAATCATTGCGTAGCCTCCACCGAAAGTGAAGGCTCCCACCTTGAGAAACGTCTTGAAGCTGTCCCAATAAATCCTGTCCATATGCGATATCATTATGAATGATGAATGATGAATGATGAACTCATACCTCATATTTCATCAAGGGGTTAAGCGGATTAACCCCTTGATTCAATCCACTTGCGGGCATTCACAAACGCCTCTATCCACGGGGTGACCTCGTCTTGACGGCGGTTCAGGGGATACCAAGCGTTCTGCCAGGGGAAGATGGCACGCTCGAGGTGGGGCATCATGGCCAGATGGCGGCCGTCGCTCGAGCAGATACCAGCCACATCGTAGTCGCTGCCGTTAGGATTGCCGGGATAGCCATGATAGTTGTATTTCGCCACAACGTTGTACTTGCTTTCGGCTTCGGGCAACGAGAAGCGGCCTTCGCCGTGAGCAACCCAGATGCCGAGCTTGTTGCCGCTGAGCGATGAGAACATCACGCTGTCGTTCTGAGGAATGTGCAACGAGATGAATTCGCTCTCGAACTTATGGCTGACATTGTGCAGCATCTTGATATTTGACGATTTGGCCATTTCACCATTGGACGATTTGGCCATTTCACTGTCCAACAGCCCCAGTTCCACCATCAGCTGGCAACCGTTGCAGATGCCCAGCGACAGGGTGTCTTCGCGAGCATAGAAGCGGTCGAGTGCCTCCTTGGCCTTCGGGTTGAAGAGGAAGGCGCCAGCCCATCCCTTGGCTGAGCCGAGCACGTCGCTGTTGGAGAATCCGCCGCAGAAGACTATCATGTTCACCTCATCGAGCGTCTCGCGACCTGTAATGAGGTCGGTCATCATCACATCTTTCACGTCGAAGCCGGCCAGATAGAGCGAATACGCCATCTCGCGCTCGCCATTCGTTCCTTTCTCGCGGATGATGGCAGCTTTGGGCGCGGGTTTTGCGGAAGCTTTCTTCCAGCGTTCGGGATTGAGCTTGTATTGCGACAACTTGCCCGTGAAGCCAGCATTGAACTTCATCTCGATGGGCTGCTGCTTGTAGTTCTTGAAACGCTCGGCAGCCATACCGTTGAACGACTGCTTGCGGTCGAGCAGATAGCTGGTCTTGTACCACACATCGCGCAAGGCATCGATGTCGAACGTGTATTCGGCATCGCCGTTTTTGACCACAATCGAGCGGTTGTCGGGCGTTGAATAGCCAATCTTGGCGAAGCCCACACCGCAATCCTCGAGATATTCGCGGAGGTCGAACTTATGCTCATCGCTCACCTGAATGATGACACCGGGATTCTCGGCAAAGAGCGTCTTCACGATGTCGTTGCTGTTGAGGTCGTGCAGATTGATGTGGAGACCACCCTTCGTGTTGCCGAAAGTCATCTCGAGCAAGGTGGTGATGAGTCCGCCGGCAGAGATGTCGTGGCCAGCCATCACCCATCCGCGGCGAATCAGCTCTTGCACGGCATTGAAGCAATCGACAAAGTATTCGGGATTCTTCACTGTAGGCACGTCGTCGCCAATCTTGCCAAGGCTCTGTGCGAAGGCTGAACCACCCAGCCGCTGCTCATCGAACGAGAAGTCGATGTGGTAAACCGATGAGTTTTTGTCGTTCACCAACACGGGCGAAACCACTTTCTTCACATCGCTCACCTCGCCGCCAGCGCTCACGATGACTGTTCCCGGAGAGATAATCTTCTCGCCATTGGGATATTGCTGCGTCAACGAAAGCGAGTCTTTTCCTGTAGGAACATTCACGTGGATGGCGCAACAGAAGTCGGACAACGCCTGAACACCAGCATACAAACGGGCGTCTTCGCCTTCCTGAGAGCGGCACGGCCACATCCAGTTGGCTGAGAGCGACACGCTATTGAGACCGTCGGCCAACGGAGCCCACACCAGATTGGTGAGCGACTCAGCCACAGAGAGCACGCTGCCTGCCTCAGGCGAAGCAAGACCTGCCTGCGGAGCATGACCGATGGCGGTAGCGATACCCTTCTTGCCACGATAGTCGAGGGCCACGACACCACAGTCGGACAACGGCAACTGTATCTCTCCCTGACACTGCTGGCGGGCAATCTTGCCTGTCACAGAGCGGTCGACTTTGTTGGTCAGCCAGTCTTTACAAGCCACAGCCTCCAACTGCAGCACGCGCTCGAGATAATCGTTAAGCTTCGAAGCGTCGTATTTCACATCCTCATAATGGCGCTCCACCGTGTTGTCGCGCATGATGGTCTTCGGTGAATGGCCGAACATCTGCGCCACATCGAGGTCGAAAGGCTTCACACCGTCGGCCTGACGGAACGAGAAATGAGCATCGCCCGTTGTCTCGCCCACCACATACAGCGGAGCACGCTCGCGTTCGGCAATGCGGCGAACGTGGTCGATATGTTTTTCATCGATGAGCAGTCCCATGCGCTCCTGGCTCTCGTTGGCAATGATTTCCTTTGCCGAGAGCGTCTTGTCGCCAATGGGCAACTTCGACATGTCAATCTCTCCACCGCACTCTTCCACCAGCTCGGACAAGCAGTTCAGGTGGCCTGCAGAGCCGTGGTCGTGGATAGACACCACGGGGTTCACGTCTTCTTCGCACAACGCACGCACGAGGTTGTAGGCGCGTTTCTGCATCTCGGGGTTGGCACGCTGCACGGCGTTCAGCTCGATGCCGTTGCTGTAGCGGCCCGTGTCGACTGAAGAGACACTTCCGCCTCCGAGTCCGATGCGATAGTTGTCGCCACCGACAACCACTATCTTGTTTCCTTTCTGCGGCTCCTTCTTCAGGCAGTCGCGCTTGGTGCCATAGCCCACGCCGCCAGCCAGCATGATGACTTTGTCGTAGGCGTATTTGGGTGTAGGCTCTTGGGTGGCGGTTGCTTCCTGATGCTCAAAGGTGAGCACGGATCCGCAGATGAGCGGCTGTCCGAACTTGTTGCCGAAGTCGCTGGCACCATTCGAAGCCTTAATCAGAATCTGCTCAGGAGTCTGGTAGAGCCATTGGCGAACGGGAAGAATGTCCTCCCAGTCTCTTTGAATTTTTAATGTCTCATTGTTAATTTCCGAGTCGTCAAGACGAGGATAAGCCGTCATATACACAGCTGTTCCGGCAATGGGCCACGAACCTACTCCACCGCCCATACGGTCGCGAATCTCACCGCCCGTACCCGTTGCGGCACCGTTGAAGGGTTCCACCGTTGTGGGGAAGTTGTGGGTTTCTGCCTTCAGCGAAATCACGCTCTCCACATCCTTCACGCGGAACCAGTCGGATGTACTCTGGTCGGCTGGTGCGAACTGCTCCACATGCGGACCTTGAGCGAAAGCCACATTGTCCTTGTAGGCCGACAATATCTTGTTGGGGTTCTCCTGCGTTGTCTTCTTAATCATCGCAAACAGCGAAGACTCTTTCTCCTCACCGTCGATGATGAAGGTGCCACCGAAAATCTTGTGGCGGCAATGCTCGGAGTTGATTTGTGCAAAGCCGAAGATTTCGCTGTCTGTCAGCGGGCGGCCGTTCTGCTGCTCAATCTTTTGCAGATACTCGATTTCCTCGGGCGAGAGGGCCAAGCCTTCCTGCTCGTTGTAAGTGGCCAAGTCTTCCACATATTTGATGGGCTCTGGCTCGATGTTCACCGTGAACACACGCTGGTCCAAACCTTTGTATACACGTTGCAGCATCGGGTCGAACATGTCCTCGGGCACCTCACCGTCAATTGTCAATTGTGAATTGTCAATTTGATAGTACTCCTCTATGCGGCTTATGCCTTTCAGACCCATGTTCTGGGTAATCTCCACAGCGTTGGTTGCCCAAGGGGTGACCATCTCACGCCGCGGACCCACAAACACGCCCTCAAGCTCACCGTCGCCCAACAGCTCGGCACCGCCATAAAGCCAACACAACTCACTGATTTCCTGCTGACCCAACTCGTGGTCAACATCTGTCGCAATCACGCTCCCTTGCGGAGTCTTAAAGAAAACAATCATCTTGCTTACCTGTTATTATTGATTATTTGCCCACAAAGGTACGACTAAACGAGCGGAAAACCAAACAATCTGCAAGAAAAAATCTTGTCCTGCACACGTTAATATCTCATAAGCGGCACCCCGACGTGGTTAAAAATCACTAAACACGTGCAATTTTCTGCCCCGTTATTCGTCAAAATAAAGGAAAATGCGCTATCATTGCAGTCGATTTATCATCACAGCTAACCAATTAATCAAAAAATAGAAAGGGAATTCAACATGAAAAAGAATGTAACGATGATCGCCCTCGTAGCCGGAACCCTCGCTTTCTCAAGCTGCGCTATGAAGAAAGACTTGGAGAACTGCCAGAACGAGAACCGCGAACTCACCAACAGTTATCAGGATGCAAAAGAGCAACTCGCCGCTTCGCAAAGCCGAGTGACATCGCTCGAAGAACAACTCAAGCAGCAGAAAGAACTGCTCGAGGAGCAGAAACGTGCTTACACACGCTTGCAACGCTCACTCGACAAGAGCCTCAGCAATGCCAACCAGAACAACGTCTCGATAGAGAAGCTGGTGGATCAAATCAACGAGTCGAACCAGTACATACGCCACCTCGTGGAAGTGAAAACCAAGAGCGACTCGCTCAACATGGTGCTGACCAACAACCTCACACGCTCGCTCTCGAAAGAGGAACTCAAAGAGGTCGACGTGCAAGTGCTGAAAGGCGTGGTATACATCTCGCTGGCCGACAACATGCTCTACAAGAGCGGCTCCTACGAAATCAACGACCGCGCTCAGGAAACGCTCTCGAAGATTGCCAAAATCATCATGGACTACAAGGATTACGACGTGCTTATCGAGGGTAATACCGACGACGTGCCCATCTCGCGCGAGAACATCCGCAACAACTGGGACCTCTCTTGTCTGCGTGCATCCAGCGTGGTGCAGTATCTGCAGAACCACTATGGTGTTGACCCGAAACGCCTGACTGCTGGCGGACGTGGTGAATACAATCCCATCGCCACCAACGACACCGAAGTGGGCAAGCAACGCAACCGCCGCACGCAAATCATCATCACTCCGAAGCTCGACGAATTCATGGAACTCATCGAGAAAGCACCAGAGGAGTAATCTTTATAGCACAACGGAGCTTATACTCAAGAACCCAGATACGGAATCGTGTCTGGGTTCTTTGCGTCATACACCATGTATCAAGCTCACAACATCACTCTGCTGACAAAAAACGACAGAAAAACTTTGCCATTTCGGCAAAAACCGCTATATTTGCCGATGAAACAAAAAACGCCAATACCTAAACCTATTCAAACATACTATCCTTTATGAACATGAAGAAACTATTGACTTTCTTGCTGCTGCTTGCGGCCACAACGGCATCTGCACAACGCACACCCACAATGGGATGGAGCTCGTGGAACACATTTGCCTTGAACATCAACGAAAAACTCATCCGACAGCAGGCTGATGCGATGCATATGACAGGTCTGCAGAAAGCTGGATACCAGTTTATAAACATCGATGACGGCTATTGGGACGGTCGCGGCGAAGACGGCCATCTGCGTCTGAACACGAAGCTATTCCCTTCGGGCATGCGAGCATTGGTGGACTATATCCACTCGCTGGGGCTGAAGGCCGGCATCTACAGCGATGCGGGCGACAATACATGCGGCTCGGCTGGCAGACATGCTTGGGGACTGGGTGTGGGCTTTGCTGGTCATGAGGAGCAAGACTGCCAACTCTATTTCCGCGATTGGGACTTCGACTTCATCAAGGTGGACTATTGTGGCGGCAACCACATGAGGCTCGACGAGCGCACGCAATACACAAAGATTTCGCAAGCTATCAAGAATTGCGGCAAGCCTGGCGTGGTGTTCAACATCTGCCGATGGGCGTATCCCGGCACTTGGGTGGCTGACATCGCCGACTCTTGGCGCACAACGGGCGACATCTACGATGCTTGGCGGTCGGTGAAGGGCATTCTGGCCGAGAATCTCTACCTTTCAGCCTATTGTCACGATGGCCACTACAACGATATGGACATGTTGGAAGTAGGCCGTTCGATGTCGAAAACTGAGGATGAAACCCACTTCGGCATGTGGTGCATCATGTCTTCTCCGCTACTCATCGGGTGTGATATGGCCAATATCAAGTTCGAAGCGCTGAAACTGCTCTGCAACAAAGACCTCATCGCCCTCAACCAAGATCCGCTTCACTTGCAGGCGTACGTGGCCGAAAAGCAAGGCGAATGCTACATACTGGTGAAAGACATCAAGAAACTGAATGGCAAGGTGCGCGCTGTTGCTGTTTACAATCCCAGCGACGAAAATCAAACGGTGACCTTGAATCCCGCAACCATCGACTTGGGAGGTCCTGTGCAATACAACGACTGTTTCCAGCAAGCACCTTACCTCTACGACCAGAATCCCATCAAGGTGCATGTACGCGCTCATGGCACAAAGATTTACCAGGCAAAAGGCGGAAAACGGCTTGAGCGCACATGCTATGAGGCTGAAACGGCTTTCCTGTCGAAGTATCAAGAACTGCGCAACAATGTTGATCAGAAGACAGCCATATATAGTCAAGATCCTGCCGCCACGGGTGGCTATGTGGCCCGCTATCTTGGCATGAGCGAAGAGAACGACCTGCAGTGGCAACATGTCTATGTGAAGAAGGCTGGGCGCCGCAGAATGACTATCGGTTTCTTCACTGGCGAGGAACGCGAGATGGATGTGACGGTGAATGGTCGCTTGGTGAAGACACTGAAGGTGAACGGCAACGACTGGAGTAAGCGCCAGGAGGTGACCGTTGACGTCAACCTGCATAAGGGCGACAATGTCATTCGCTTGAGCAACAGCCGCGGCTGGATGCCCGATATCGATGGTATGACACTTTCCAAAAGATTTATAGGTGCCATTTGATTGAAATAGAAATGGCGGAAAAGGCGGCAAGGCGAATGAAATGATGTTGATTGCCGTATCTAGAAAAACAATGAATCGGCGTGAAATGATGTTCTCACGCCGATTCTTTTGTTTCTAATTTTCTGTATGTGAAAAGTATAACTAATCACCAATGCGATATCCCCAAACGGTGACACCTGTAGCACTGCGCAAAGCTGTGAAGCAAGGTGCTTTCTCGTTCTTGGGTTCCAAAGTCTGTTCTACAAACACGCCCTTGTATTCCTGACCAATGTCGATGGTAACGAACGAAGAGCCTTCTTTCACCGTCCAGCGTCCACTGTAGTCGCCAGAGATGGTGCCGTCAGCATTTAGCGTAACATCCTTGGGTGAGGAGTATGCCTTGCGGGTGTGGTCGAGCTTATATTCGTGTACCAGAATCTTGTACTTGCCAGGAATGCGGTCTTTGGCAATCTTCTGCTTCGTAGCGATGTCTGCACTCTTCACACGCTCGCCAGTATATTCGAACGGTGCGGCAACAAGCCATCCGTCTTCGTTTTGGAAGACTTGGTGTACACGCACCTGATGACCCTCACCCCAGTTCTGGAAGCGGGTGTGATAGACCAAGTATGTGCGACCGTCTTCAGCTGCGATAATCGAGTTGTGACCTTGCGAACGCTCGCCGGACGCCTCGTTGGAACCACCTGTGAGCAGATTGCCCCAGTTGGAGTAAGCACCGAAGATGTTAACACCGCGGTTGCCATCGTCCTCCTTCGCACCGAAGTTGAGCAGATAGCTGGAGAACACAGCGGGAGAATTCTTGCTGTCAAGATAAGGTCCATCGGGATTCTTCGAGCGGAACACACGCATCTGATAGCCACCGTTATTATAGTCGCTGGCCACACCACCGGCTGCCAGACCACCATAGGTCATGAACAGGAAATAGTAGCCACCGATGTACTCGATATAAGAAGCCTCGCCCGAGACATAGTAGCCGCCAGCAATCTTCTTTCCGAAATAGGGGTCGATGGTGACACCGTCGCCACTGCCAGTGAGCGTGTAATTGACGTCATAGTCGCGCAAACCGGTGTTCTCATCGAGTTCAAGCATCCAAATACCACCGCTCCATGAGCCGTAGGTCATCCAAAGTTTACCCTGCTCGTCGTAGAACACACAAGGGTCAATACAGTTAGGATAGCGTCGACCCCAGTTATTGCCCACAGCATATCGACTGGGGAGCGAGTTTTGGGAACCCAGCACTATCTCGAGGTCGGTGTCTTTGTAGGCGTTGCCTGAGGCGAAACCGCTGATGACTACAGGCGCTTGATAGCGATAAGGACCGGTAATCTTGTCAGCGGTAAGCAGTATGATGCTCGAATACCAACGGTCGCCGTTGATGCTGAGATACATACACCACTTATTCATCGCCTTGTTATAGACAACATCAGGTGCCCACATGTTGCCATCAACATTGTAGCTGGTGCTGCCACGTTTCGACCATGCCATAGCATCGAAAGCGAAATCGACATCTGCACCACCCTTCTTCACCTTAGTGATTTGCGGTGTGGTGAACGCTTGGGCGTTAGCGGCATTGTTGCTGTTGGCCGTCTGCCAAGGAGCGGTGAAAGGCAACCAAGTCATCATGTTGGTGGAACGTGCTGCTGCACGATGCGAACCAAAGATGTAGTAGTTACCCGAAGAGACATCCCACACAACGCTGGGGTCGTGAACGCTGACGCGCTTCAGCGCCTCGGGGCCTTCTGTTTGCTCTTCCTCTTCGTTGGAAGAAGAGGCTGAAGTGGTGAACGACACATCGTTGGAATACTTCACCTTGCCACCAAACTGCACATAGGTGCGGGCATGATAGGTGGTGGAGGCTGTAAGACCCGAGAGGGTAAGCGAGATGTTAGGGGCTGTGCCAGCCAACTTGTCGCCATTGATATCGGGATTGACCGAGGTGCCGTAGCAGATGCCACAGCCCGTGATGGCAGGTCCCTTAGCGGTCGCCGTGAGCATGGCTGAATGGTCGGTGACTGAGGAGACGACCGGTGCCGTGACAGAAGGCTCGGAAGTGGAGCCGCTGGGAATGTCTTCAGGGTCATCACCACCGCAGGCAAGCATCGTCAGACCTAAGCCCAAAAGGAAAAACAATCTTGTGAAACGTTTCATTTTAAAAAGGGTAAAATGCCTGCGGGCAGTAATACCCGCAGGCTATTTGCTGAAAAGTTAGACTTGAAGATTATTCAAACACCAGATGGCTGCCATCAACGGTGAAGCGGAAGTACAAATTATCGCCATCAGTAGGAGCAATGCCAATGTAATCCTGTGTGTAGGTCTGACCATTGTTGCCCACCATGATGCACTTCACATCGGCAGAGCCACCGCGGTTGGTCACAGAGACAGTCACCATAGCCTCGTCCATAGCAGCGAGCCATGCAGCCCAGTCAGCCTGACCGCCACTTGGTGTGCATGCGCCATAGCTGTCGCCCCAACCATAGTTGTCGGCACGCACAACGGCATACTCGCTATTGTCCTCGCGGGTGAGCACCACGCAGAAGTTGTTCCAGTTGGAAGCACCATTGGTGAAATTCTTGAAGCGGGTGGTGTAGGTCTTGCCAACAGGCACCTGAATCATTGCGGAGTGAGCACCCCAGAAGGCCGTAGAGTTGTTTTCCTCACCAATCACCTCATCGAACTCGATATGACTTCCATCAACGGTGAAGTTGAAGTAGAAGTTGTTCGGGTCAACGGTGTTGATGCCGATGTAATCCTGCTTGTAGGTGACACCATCGTTGCCCACCATCACGCAACGTACGTCAGCAGTGCCGTCGCCATTGTTTGTGACATAAGTGGTAACCTTGGCTCCATCCATAGCCTTGAGCCATGCGCCCCAGTCGGCCTGGCCACCGCTCGGTGTGCAAGCATCGTAGCCAGTACCCCAACCATAGTTGTCGGCACGCACGACAGCATACTCAGTGGAACCGTCAGCACTGCAGAGAACGACACAGAAGTTGTTCCAGTTGGCAGCGCCATTGCTATAGTTGGTGAAGGTGCTGACAAATGTCTCCTTCGGTGCAACCTTGATATTATCGGAATGAGCACCCCAGAACGGAGTTGAGTTATCAGCATTACCAATGCAGGTGAACATCTTGTCGACCACTTCGAACTGAGCCGATGCGATGATGGGATTGCTGTTCTCACCCTTGTAGGTCTTGTTGTAGACGGCCACGAGGGTCTTCATGCCAAGCGAGTTCAGGTCGGGGATGGCCTCGAAGGTCAAGTCCTGAGCAGAGACGGTCTTTGACACGCCTTGCTCGAACTCTACAACAGCTGTCACGTTAGCCGTGATGGCTGCGAGGTCGGTGCCTTGCAATACCTTGCGGGGAGCGCCCTTCAGTTCCATCGACAGAGGCAGTTTATCCTCAGCTGAGGTGCAACCACCGATAGGCTCGAGGTTGGTCTGAAGGAAGCCGATGAACGAACCCTCGGGAACGAGGAACGCACGGATGGTGTTGTTAGAAGCGTCAGCATTGAGGTTCACCAATGGCGACTTCTGCGTATAGGTCTTTGTCACCGTTCCGTTGGTCATCCTGACAATGAAGACATTGGGATCTGAACGGTCAATGGTCAGTGTGACCTTGCCACCGAGCTTGTCAACGCCATCGTCAGTATCGGTTTCAAAAGTGAGTGTGCTCTCCACCTGACTGCGGTCGATATAATCACCCCACTCGGAGTTGCCGCTGGGCTGATTGTCGAAGCGGATGGCGCCATACTCCTTGTAGTTGGCTGCACCACGGTCTTCATCGTTGCAGATGATAAGAGCAAAGTTCTTGTAAGTGTTCGAGGCGTTGGGGTTGATGTTGAGGTTGAACACGGCATTCCACACCTCGTTTTCCTTAATCTGATAATACTTGGTGTATACCTGCCACCATCCTGTAGAATAGTCGGTGGCACCAATGGTATAAACGTCTTCCATCATGCCTTCAAGTTCCTGAGGCTGGTTGGCGGCTGCTATGGAATCTGCCTTGCCCGAAATCCAGTCGGGGGCGTCTACGCTATACAGGTCGCCACCCTCACAACTGGTGAGCAACAACAGGCCAAGGGCTGCTGTAGAGAAGACGGATGCTATTTTATTGAGATGTCTCATAATGATTTCAATTTTATGATTGTTGGATTATTGAATGATGCCTTAGAGATTCACCACAGGATGAACTGTCCATCCCTGCTCTTTGAAATAGGTGGCATTGTCATCGTTGTTATTGGCAGAATTGCCCTTCAAGTTGGGGTTGGCATTCAGCAAGCCCTGATAGATGGGCAGGAACTCGTGGCCAGGCACGTAAGAGTCATAGGAACTCTTCAACTCAGAGTCGAAGGGAATATCGGTATAGTTAACCACCTCCTTGACACGACTTTCATCGGCCGAACGGCGGAAGGTTCCATGCTCCTTGAGCTGCTGCAGGCGGTCGTTGCTATAGAAGAAGCCCCAGCGAATGAGGTCGAAACCACGACCAAACTCGCAACCGAACTCCTTCGGACGCTCCACATTGGCAATCTGCTCGAACAGTTTCTCCTTGCTGTTGAAGTCGGAGAGCTTCAAGTTGGCCAACTGTGCACGTTTGCGCACTTGGTTAATCCAGTCGATAGCCTGCTGTGTGGGACCATTCAACTCGTTTTCACACTCGGCAGCACGCAGCAACACATCGCTGTAGCGCATCATGCGCAGGTTGATACCGCAATGCAGACCAGTGACAACCGACTCATAGATATTGGTACGCATGTTGGTGTTCTTGGCAATGGGCAGACCGCCATTGTTGTTGTTCACGATGACGTTCTCTGTTGCCGACATGGGTTTCTTGTAGCAAACATTGCCATTCTCGAAGCCTTCCCAATCTGCCTCGTAGGTGCCGATGGTCCAATAGAGACGCGGGTCGAGTCTGCCGTCGATGGTGCGCTCTTGCTTGAAGAGCTGATAGAGCCAAGGAGAAGCGGCGAGGTCAGCCCATCCACCGAAGGAACCCGGACAGAAGTTGCTCTCAATGGCATGTGCCTGTGTGGCATTCGAACTGGTGTTCACAGGAGTCCACTCTTCATCAGTGCCCTGTGTTCCATAATCCAGGAACTGCACCTCGAACAAACTTTCATCGTTGTTCTCATAAGCAGTGCCTTCGCGGAAGTTGTCACCATAGTTAGGCATCAGCCTATAATTGCCGTATTGTCCGTTGATGATGGCCTTCAGCACGGTGAGTGCCTCACTATACTTGTGGTTCATCATCAATGCACGGGCATAATAGCCGGCAGCAGCACCTTGAGTGGCACGGCCTTTAGCCCATTCACCACCTTCGTTGCGGCTGGGCAGCAAGGTCATAGCCTCGGCAAAATCGCTCTCAGCCTGTGCAAGAACCTCACCATAGGAAGTGCTGGGGGCATAAAGACCATCGAGCGAACCATACTGGTTGTAATCAGTAATGAGGGGCGGGTTCTGATAGTATCCCACCAAGTTGTAATAGCTCAGACCGCGCAAGAACAAAGCCTGTCCCTTCACACGCTTCATAGCTTCGTCCATCGTGGCATTGTCTTCACCCGTACGCGAAAGAATAAAGTTGCACACGTTGATAGTGTAATACCACTCGCGCCACACCCACTCTGTCATCTCATCAGTAGCGGGAGCGTTCAAATCGTCGAAGGGCAGATACCACACCTGAGAGCAGTTCCACACCTCGTCGCCACGGCACAAGTCGTAGCCATAGCCCACACGGGCATACGAACCCTCCATGCGAATGTGGTTGTAGGCAGCAATGACACACTCTTCCAGGTCAGCCGAAGTCTTGCCAAAGGTGCCTGTCGTCTGCTGGTTGGGGTTCGTCAGTTCAAGTTTGTCCTCGCACGATGTGAGAGTGGCAACGCCCAGCAGAATAGCAAACGAAATCTTATATAGTTTCATATCTGTTGTTTCTTTAAATTAGAATGTGAAATTGATACCAGCCATAATGCTGCGAGCACTCGGGTAAGAGCAGTAGTTGTAGCCTGGAGTGAACACGCCGGGAGCATAGTCAACGTTATAGCCCTTGTAACCCGTGAAGGTATAGAGATTCTGTGCCGATACATAGATGCGGGCACCTGTAACATAACCACCAAACAACTTGTCGGGGATGTTGTAGCCCAACTCAATGTTGGCAATCTTCCAATAAGCGGCATTCTGAATCTGACGCTCGCTGAACAGGTCGTTCCAGTTCAACGTGCCGCCAGGATGGGTCACTGTGGAGAATGTGCGAGGCACGTTGGAAAGATACTCACCACTGTCGCTCCAGCGGTTGGCATCGGTCATTTCCACGCTCTTGTTACCATAACCATAGCAACTGTTCAGTGCGTTGTAGATATGGTCGGAAACATGATATCCCAGAGCACCAAAGGTAGAGATGCTCAAATCGAAGTTACCATACTCCAGATGTGCGCTCAAGCCAAAGTTCATCTTCGGCAGACCGCTACCAAGCACCGTCTGGTCGGCATCGTTAATCTGGCCGTCGCCATCGATGTCCTCGTAATAGCAATCACCCACCTGTGCACCGGGCTGGAATGAAGCCTGTCCGTGCTCTGCGGCATAGGCATTCAGCTGGTCCAAATCGGCCTGCGTGCGAATGATGCCTTTATACTTCCATCCATAGAACTTACCGACTTCCTCGCCCACTTTCGTGATATAGGCGCCGTCAATCTGTGTGTCCTTACCTGTGCTCAAAGCCGTCACCTTGTTTCTGATGGTGCTGATGTTGGCACTAATCTGATGCTTTAGGGCGTGGTCGTTGTTGCGATAGGTCAGCGAGAATTCCAAACCGCTGTTCTCCATCGAGGCGGCATTCATGGTCACCGAGGTGTTCTGCACACCAGCATTCAGAGGTACTGCCACTTGGTAAAGCAGGTCGGTTGACTTGTTCTTGAACCACTCAGCCGAGAACTCGATGCGGTTATTGAACATTGCCATATCAATACCCACGTTTGAGGTGCTCTTCTTTTCCCATGCAAGATTCTCGTTCACATAGGTCGAAACGGCTGAACCGCTCACCTCTTGGTTGCCAAAGCTGTACTTCATGTTGTTGCGAAGCATCGTAGCCTGATAGACATACTCACCGATGTTCTCATTACCCAGCTCACCGTAGCTTCCACGAATCTTGAACATAGTGAACAAATCGCGGCTGAAGGGGAAAAAGCTCTCCTTGTCGAAACGCCAACCAACAGACACAGAGGGGAACGTACCCCAACGGATGGCCTTGGTCAGACGCGAACTACCATCGCGACGTACAACACCCGACAACAGATACTTGCCGTCGTAGTCATAGTTCAAACGACCGATATACGAGTTCAGCGCGTGCTTATACTCATAGCTGTCGGCATCGCGTTTGGCGCCGTTCTGCAGCTGCAGGAAATAAGGCTCCGTGTAGTTCAGGCCCCAGCCCGACATCGTGTTGGTGTTCTCCTCCTCATAGGTTACACCGCCCAACAGATTGATGTGGTGCAGACCGATGGTTCCATCGTAGGTCAGCGTGTTCTCTATCAGCGCGTCGGTATACTTGCGATGGGCCTTGGTGAGGCGCTCGTTGTCGTTGGCAAGATAGACGCGGTTGCTCTGAATCCAAGCCGAAATCCACGTCTTGTCGTTGGCGTGAGTCGTGCTGTACGATAGGTTGAGCTTGTAGTTCAACTTGTGGTTCTTGCTCTTCACACCCACCATCTCCAGCAGGTCAACATCGGCTGAGGCCGTACCCACAAAGCGGTCGACGATGGTGTTGCGAGTGAACAGGTTGTTGGTCAGCAAGGGGTTGGTGGCAGAGATGTCACCGTGAATGTCATCATAATAAACACCATAACCATAAGCGTCGTACTTCCAGTTGTTCGCAGCACCCACTTTGTCGTCCAGACACCAAGTCGACTCGTCGTAGGCCTTGATAGTGGGCTGCATGGTCAATGTACCCAGCAACACGTTGGGCAGGTTGCCGTAGAGGCCCTGGATATACTCATTGGCGTTCGAGATGGACATGTTGTCCTGATTCGAGTGAGAATAGACAATGCTGGTGCGGAACTTGATGAACTTGGTGTCCATCGTGTTGTTCACGCGGGCGGTGAAACGCTCGTAGTTAGGACCTGCGCCCTCAAGCGTACCTTTCTGCTTGTAGTAGTCGAGACCTATATTATAAGTATTGTTAGCACCACCACCGCTGAGGTTCACATTATGGTTCTGGCGAACACCCGTCTTGAACACTTCGGTAAACCAGTCGGTGTCGGTATTGTCCATAAAGTGATATCTGCCGTCTTCACCCAGGCTGTAGCCGCCAGGCGTGGCAACACCGGTATTGTTACAAGCAAGTCCAAGATACTGACTATACTGCTCGGAGTTCATCACGTCATAGACGCCCTTCCTTATCTGGTCGACACCGAAATAGCCCTTATAGCCCACTTTCAACGGCTGGTCTTTCTTACCGCTCTTGGTCGTGATAATCACCACACCATTAGCAGCACGCGAACCGTAGATGGCACCTGCCGAAGCGTCTTTCAACACCTGGATGGTCTCAATGTCATTCGGAGAGAAGTCGCGGATGGTAGTTCCCATAGGAACACCGTCGATGACATACAGAGGAGCTGTACTGCCAAACGTACCGAGACCACGAATACGTACCGAGGGGTCGGCACCAGGCTGACCATCGGATGTGATTTGCACACCGGCAACTTTACCTTCGAGCATCGTCGAGATGTTCGAGTTGGAAACACGCTTCAACTCGTCGGCATTCACAATAGAAACCGAACCTGTCAGGTCGGCCTTCTTCTGAGTACCATAACCCACGACAACCACTTGGTTGAGGGTAAGGTCGTCAGCCTGAAGCTGGATCTGGCCGATTACCGCGCGGCCACGCACGGCCACCTCATAATCTTTGAAACCCACATAACTGACCACAAGAGTGGCATTAGCCGGAGCTTCCAACTGGAAGTTTCCGTCAAGGTCGGTCACAGTACCTGTTGAGGCACCCTGCACCTTGATGGTTGCCCCCGTAAGCGGTTCACCGTCTTGGTCAACAACTTGGCCGCTGACCTTGACAGTCTGCTGCTGTGTTACTGCCATCGCAGGAATCGGACATAATGCCAGACTTCCCACGACGCTGAAACATAGCATCATAGACAACAACACTTGTTTTCTCATTGCTAATTAATTTTTAAAAGTTTGGTATTTTTGTTAGTAGAATGTTTCTTGAGCAGCACAAACAAAATGTATCATTTGATGGCAGTTCGATAGATTCTAACCGCAAAATTACATAAAAATAATAGTGAAAAGGTGGACAAAACAGCATATTAGGTGGACAAAACGAAATACTGCATACATTTCTCCACCTTTGTCCACCATCCACCCTTATATAGAAGAAAAATGTCATGCAACAAATTTCTTAGTTCATCTGGCAGGCATTCTGCATGGAGCGAATGGAGAAACGCTGTCTTTCTTCTCTTTTGAATAAGGCCTTTTAATGCCGCCATATGCCCCCTTTGAAACAACAAGAAAGGCACTCTGATGGAGCCAAAGCATCACTCTGACGAAGTAAAATAATTTATTTTAGTCGGTAAAATAATTTATTTTGGTCAGTAAAATAATTTATTTTACTTTGCAAAATAATTTATTTTACAAGACGAAAGGATAGCTTTGACAACGCTAAAGGTGGCTTCTGACAACATCAAAGGCCGCATTTGATTAGAACAAAGGACAAGTCAGACCATTGAAGACGGGCTGGTTCCATATAGTTTGGTGAAACAACGGGTGAAATACTTGGGGTCGTTGAAGCCCACGCTGAACGCAATTTCGGCAATATTGCGCTGGTCTCCCCGCTTCAGAATTTGCTTGGCAATGTCCAAACGATAGTTGCGGATGAACTGGGTGGTGCTCTGCCCTGTCTCTTCGTTCAGTTTCTTCGACAACAAGCTGCGGCTCATGCCCATCTGTTCGCAAAACTCAGTCACGCCAAACTCTGAATTCATGTAGTTTTTCTCCATGATAGTCATCACGCGGTCCATGAAGGGCTTCTGGCTCTTCTTCATCTCCTCGGCATCGGCCTCCACACTTTTCTTGGAACTCTCAGCAAAACGCCGTTCGTTGCTCAATATGCTTTCGATGCGTGCCTGCAACTGTTCGGGCGCATCGCTTTCGCGCAGCACCTTCTCTATCGGGCGTATCAAGCGCTCGGCCTCGCGTCTCTTCAGTTCCTCCGTCCTGCGCTGATAGACCCAGCTGGCCAACACCGTCAAGGCGAGGAGCGAAAGCGAGATAAACCACCAGCTCTTCCAGAAATAGGGAACCACGCTGATAGCGATGGAGATGCGGCTGTCTTCACCATTGTCGAGTGCCGACTCGTATTTCACCTCGAACACATAATCGCCCGACGGAAGACTGGTATAGCGAACGCTATGCTGCCCAGCGGGAAGGGGCGTCCATTCGCGCTCAAAGCCTCGCATCCTGTAACTGTAGATGCCTTGCGTCTCGTTGCCGTAGTGAAGAGCCGAAAACTCGATGGTGAACGACTTGTCGCTTTCGCTGAGCGATATACGGTCGGCATAGGTGATGTTCTTCGAGATATACTTTGAACCCGCCTCAGCCTGCTGATTAGCAACGGTCAGCAACGTGAAATGCAGGCGTCCTCTATAAACGTCTGTGCCCTTTTCGTCGGTAACGCACGAAAGTCCTTTCTCCGTTCCCAAGTAAAGAGCGCCGTCCGCACCCTTTACGGCGGAATTCCAATAGAACTGCGAGGATATCAAGCCGTCCTCCTCGTGGAAGTTGGTGAACACACCTGTCTTCGGGTTGAAGTGAGAGAGACCATTAACCGTCGTAATCCACAACATGCCGTCCTGCCCTTCCACAATCCCTTTCACAGCATTATTGGCCAATCCGTCCTCCACCCGATAGGCCTTGAATGTCTCATGCCCCGCTTTGTCAACATCTCGACGATAGAGCCCATAGCCGTTGCTGCCCACCCAAAGGGTGCCGTCAGAAGCTTCATAGAAACATGAAATCTTGTCAATGATGCCGCTCGCTGGCTCGTCCAGTTTGTAAATCAGATGACGGCTACTGAAGGGATAGCGGGCTCTGCTGCGCTTTTTCAAGTCAACCACCACTGCTCCTTCCAAGCATCCCATCCACAAATGTCCATCAGACGTGATAACGCTGCCGATACAACCCCTGAAATTGCGGCTGCCCTCGAAGGGGTCTTTCAGCTCTGACGATTTCAAGTCATAAAAGTAAATGCCGTCATTACTGCCAATCCAAATCCCGTCGTTCAAAGAATCATAGGCCAATGCGCCAATGAAGTTCAAGAGTGGCTGATACGCTGTTGGCACGCTCAACGGCTCCAAGCCTGCGGGATTGTCCAATTGCAACATGTTGATACCACCACCCCATGTGCCAACCCACAAACGACCAGAGGCATCGGCTGCAAGTGCCGACACGCTGTTATGCGAAAGACGTGTGTTAGACGTGGTGTAATGCGTAAAGCCTTTATCATCGGGCTTATGCCTGTTCAAACCTCCTTCCACCGTGCCCACCCACAAGGTGCCTGACGGCTCCACATACATCGCATTGACCGCAAACTGGGACAGCGATGTCTCATCGTTGGTATGAACGAAGTTTTGAAGCGTCAACTGACGTGGAACAAGCCTCACGACACCACCGCCTTCGGTGCCCACCCAGACCTGCCCATAGGTTACCAACAGGCAATTCACGAAATTGTTCGACAACGGATGCGCGCTCTGCATACCCCAATGTTCGAACTCTCCCGTTGCCTCGTTCAACACATCAACACCGCTCAACGTACCTACCAACAATCGGTTGTCAGCTGAAACGGCCAAACTCGACACATAATTATGAGACAACGAGGTCGGAGAAAGCGTATGGTTCATCACCGACACCTTATTTATATAGGGGTCGTAAACATACAAGCCTGCATTCGTCGCTATCCAGATTTTATTGTCGCGCTTACAAACGTCAACGATAAAAGTGACAGGAAGGTTTTGCAACAATGGTGACAAACTGCTGAGTACCAACTTGCTTTCAGCACCACCTTTTGAAGGAACAACGGAAAGACGATGAAGACCGCCACCAAAAGCCACCCAAACGGTGCCATCGCCATCGATATCGCCGATAAAGACATCAGGCGTATTGCCCGTATAAGCATATTGCAAGACATCAGCCACCGTGCCGTCCGACATGAAACTCACGCAATAGATGTTGCTCATCGTCACAATCCACATCTTTCCTTTGGCATCGCGATGCACACGGACGGAGCGCTCTCGCAGCATTTGCTCCAAACGACCATTTTTGTCAACAAGATTTGCGGGCTTCAACGTCTCCAAATCAAGCACCTCCGTGCATTCGTCGAAAGAGACCCATAGACGGCGGAACTCATCTTCGCAGACACTACGGCACGAATTGCTCCGTAGCTGCCGGCCTGGGCTACCCACACCGAAGTCGAGAACCGAATAGCCATCATAACGGACCAACCCACCACCATGTGTGGCAATCCAAATGAAACCGTCGCTGTCGGCATAGATGTCATCAACGAAATTATTGGGAAGGCCGTGTGTCATGTCGAGATACAACACGTTATACCGCTCGACATACGGCGTCTGCGCCTTGATGCCCAGCGAGAAAACGAATGCTAAAACCAGCAGTGTTGCGTGTCTCATGCTCATCCCTTTGCTAATCTCTTTTCGTCTTGTTTGGTTTTACATGGGGCAAAGATAAATAAAAAAAACGATTATTCGAAATCTGGCAAATAAAAAAGCATGAAAAAAGCGCCCGCTTGTTTTCACAAACAAACGAACGCCAACAAATAAAATTATGAAAAATTCTAAATCTTGATTATAGTTTCATTTCATAATAGTATCTGCCTACTGCAAACGCTGATTACTCGGCAACGAGTGTGAAACGCTTGAAGTCGACAATCTTCAGTTCCTTGTCCTGCTGAGCGAGCCACTGGCTGACAGTAGCTTTGTCGCCGTCACCGAACTGGAACTCCTGGTCAACGAGGCAGTTCTCCTTGAGGAACTTCTGCACACGACCTTTGGCGATGTTCTCAATCATGTTGGGATTCAGGCTTCCAGCCTTCTCGGCAGCAGCCTTCTCCTTCAACTCGCGAGCCTCAGCAGCCTGCTCCTCAGTGAGCCATCCCTTCTTGATGTTCGAAGCGATGTGGTCTTCGCTGTCCACGAGGTTGGGGTTGATGCCAGCCTTCTTGAGCACAACTTCCACATACTTCTCCACCTGCTCCAGCTTGGTCTTCTCAACAGCGGTCTTATATTCCTCGTCGAGAACAGCCTGGGGAACGCTTTCAGCATTCAGAGCAACGGGCTTCATGGCAGCCACCTGCATAGCCAACTTGTGACCAGCCTCAACATTCTCTTTGTTGAGCTGCACCATAGTGGTGAGGGTGTGCTTGCCCATGTGGTCGTAAACCTCGATGTTGTTACCAGTGAGAGTGAGGTAGCCGTCGAGCTCCATCTTCTCACCAGTAATACCAGAGCGCTGGGTAACAGCGTCCTGCACCTTCTGTCCGTCTGCCAATATGAGTTCCTTCACCTCGTCGAGGGTCTGGCACTTGTTGGCGATAGCGGCGTCGAGGATGGTCTGAGTGAGGGCGATGAAGTCGGCACCGTTAGCCACGAAGTCAGTTTCGCACTTCAGGGCGATGGTAGCTGCAAAACCTTCAACAGCCTTCACGAGCACACATCCGTTAGAGGTCTCGCGGTCACTGCGCTTGGCGGCGATAGCAAGTCCACGCTCGCGGAGCAGTTCCTTAGCTTTGGCGAAATCGCCTTCAGCCTCGGTGAGGGCCTTTTTCACATCAGCCAGACCTGCACCGGTCATGGCACGCAGTTTCTTGATATCTTCAATTGAAATAGCCATAATTCTTTTTATTGTAAATTGTAAATTGTAAATTGATTACTCAGCGGCGGGAGCCTCTTCCTCTGCAGCCTCTTCAGCAGCAGGTGCTTCCTCTGCAACGGGAGCTTCCTCTACAGCTGCGGGAGCCTCTTCCTTGCGGCTCTTGCGAGCACGGCGGGGTCTCACTTCAGCAGCCTCTTCAGCCTGCTCGGCAGCAGCTTTCTCGTCGGCTTTCTCAGCCTTGCGCTCCTCAAGTCCTTCGGCGATAGCCTGGCAGCATGCTGTCAGCACCACATCGACAGAGTCTTTAGCGTCGTCGTTGGCGGGAATCACGAAGTCAATGTTCTTCGGGTCGCTGTTGGTGTCGACCATTGCGAACACGGGGATGCCCAGACGATTGGCCTCGCGCACGGCGATGTTCTCCTTCAACACGTCAACCACGAACAAAGCAGAGGGCAGACGAGTGAGGTCGGCAATAGAACCCAGGTTCTTCTCGAGCTTAGCGCGCTGACGAGTCACCTGCAGCAACTCACGCTTCGAGAGGTTTGAGAATGTTCCATCAGCAATCAGTTTGTCGATGTTCGCCATTTTCTTCACAGCCTTACGGATGGTGGGGAAGTTGGTGAGCATGCCGCCCGGCCAACGCTCAATGACGTAAGGCATGTTGACAGATGTGGCCTTTTCAGCTACGATGTCCTTAGCCTGTTTTTTAGTAGCGACGAACAGGATCTTCTTTCCCGACTTAGCAATCTGCTTCAGGGCCTCGGCGGCCTCGTCCACTTTTGCCACAGTCTTGTGCAGATCGATGATGTGAATGCCATTGCGCTCCATGAAGATATAGGGAGCCATAGCGGGGTTCCATTTGCGACGGAGGTGGCCAAAGTGGCAACCTGCCTGGAGTAACTGGTCAAATGTTGTTCTTGACATTGTCTTTTTTCTTTTTATTGTTGTTTACTTTCTTTTAATTCAGCCAAATGGTAGTTGGCATAGCCAAATCCATCTGGTTTAGATACTAAACTCGTTCAGTTGAAATTAACGCTTACTGAACTGGAAGCGACGACGAGCCTTGGGCTGACCGGGCTTCTTACGCTCAACGCTGCGGCTGTCGCGTGTCAGGAAACCGTGATCCTTCAGGTTCTTCTTATCTTCGGCGTTCACCTTGACAAGTGCGCGAGCAATAGCGAGACGCAGAGCCTGGCTCTGGCCAGTGAAACCGCCACCGTCGAGGTTCACCTTGATGTCGTACTTCTCTTCCACACCCAGCAGAGCCAGCGGCTGCTTCACCACATACTGCAGGATAGCGGAGGGGAAATATTCGTTCAATGCTTTCTTATTGATGATGATATTGCCTGTACCTTCCTTCAGATACACACGAGCCACCGAACTCTTGCGGCGACCAATTGCATTAATCTGTTCCATCTTTACCTATTTATTATTTATACTGGTTGATATCAATAGCCTTGGGCTTCTGAGCCTCATGGGGATGCTCTGTGCCATTATAGACATAGAGGTTGTTCAGAATGTGGCGTCCCAAGATTCCTTTAGGCAGCATGCCCTTCACAGCGTGGCGGATGATTCTATCCATACCGTCTTCACGCTTGCGCAACTGAGCAGGCGTGTTGAAACGCTGTCCACCGGGGTAACCAGTATAACGAGTGTACACCTTGTCGGTCTCTTTCTTACCTGTGAAGACCACCTTGGCGGCGTTGATAATGATGACGTTGTCACCGCAATCCACGTGCGGTGTGAATGAAGGTTTGTACTTTCCGCGCAACAGCTTTGCCACTTTCGAGCAAAGACGACCAACAACCTGGTCGGTGGCGTCGATGACCACCCACTCTTTTTGGGCTGTTTCCTTGTTCACGGAAATAGTCTTGTAACTTAAAGTGTCCATTTTTTGATTAAAATTTACTACTAAAAAACATTTTTGATAATTATCAGTTGTGCAAAGGCGATTCACTAACCACGATGCCCGGCCAAAGACACCGCTATTAACACTCCTATGCCGGGGACTCTAAGTGTATCCCCAAATAATCGGTCTGCAAAGGTACACATTTTCTTCCTATACGCGTGTGAGTGATGATTCTCAAAAATGAATATTTATAAACTATTAACATTCATTAGGAAGAAATAAGACGAAAATCGTGCCCATAATGACAAAAAAGAGCCAGCATCCTGCTTTCGCATGCTGACTCTTTTGTTCGTCAAGAGTGACTCAAAACGAGTGAGAATCACTTCTTTACCTTGGTGGTGATGTGCATAATGTCGCCTTCGTCGAGCTTGATGTTGATAGGGTCTTTCAGAGAACCTTCCTTCATCAAGTCTTTACCATCGACCATGATTTTCTTGACAGGCTTGCCATTAATGGTGACATTGCCATCTTTGTCGATCTCGGCACCGGGTAAACGTTTGATGAGATCCTCTGCAGAGAGGCTTTTAAAATCTGTTGGAATGAAGGAACCCTCGGCATTGGGGGTGAAAGTACCCACGGCATTGGGATTCTCATCGCCTTTCAGACGGAAGGAGATGGGCACGGCGTACTTCACGTTGACCGGCTTTCCATTCTGGGTGCCTGGAGTCCAATTTGGCATGGCACTGATCACACGGAGAGCCTCGGCATCGAGTTGTGGATTGACTGACTTGACCACATGGGCGCCACTGATGGAACCGTCTTTCTCGACCACGAACTGAACGATAACACGCCCTTGTGTTTTAGCCTCCATCGCCTCTTTCGGGTATCTGATGTTCTGCGAAAGATACTGCATAAGGGCTGCTGCACCGCCTGGGAACTGAGGCATCCCCTCTACCACATCGAAGACATCTGGCTGTTTCGGCTCATTGTCAAGTTCTTCTTGATACTTTTTGGTATTGACGATAATCACTCCATACTTGGCGTTTTCACCGTAAGACTTAATGGCAGCCTCTTCTTTCATCACAACTATATTCGAAATAGATTCTGGGGGAAGAACTTGAATATCTTCTCTAGTGACCGTCTTGCCATCAACGATGAGCAACGGTTCTTCTCCATTCGGTTTGGTGTTGAGGAGGATGATAGCTGGATTCTGTTTCGCCTTTTGCAACTCTGTGGTGTAACTTTGCAATTGTTCAGCAGCCTGAGCATTCTCTTGCTCCACCACTTTGATGGTCTGGTTGCCACCGAGGTTGATGGTGCTGTTCTTCTTGCCCTTCTTCACGGGTACCTGCTTCTGAGGTGGGTCGGTATAGACCACGTCGGTGACGGTCTCGGCATTGAGGGCGAGAGTTACGCCCACGACGGGCAGCAGGGCCAACAACTTCAGGGAGTTGCGGCGTGGGGATTTATTAAGTAACATCATATTAATTCGCTTTTTGATGGTGCTGTTGTTGATGCCGTTGGCGAGGATACAGGCCTTTGCACCCATCGCCTTCCGCATCAGTAGTTGAATGTATTGGCCCACGTCTGAGCCTGACGAGAGAACGGCTGCATCGGCTTCATACTCGTGTACGGTTCGCAAGTCGCGACGCAAGAGCCATACCACAGGGTTGAACCATTGCAGGGCCGTAAGCGCTTCAACAAAGACGATATCCCAGCTGTGTCGCTGCAGGATGTGCCCTCGTTCGTGAACAAGTATCGAAGGGTTGCGCTCCTCGTAGTCAATCCGGCTTAACACGATGGTGTGCATCCACGAGAAGGGTGCAACAGGCAGGTCGACAACTGCCAACGTCACGCCATCCTCCAACGAATGTTGCTCACTATCTTTTATCATTCGGCGCAAATGCCGATAACTGTTTGCGATATAAATCAATCGGCAGACGAAGCCGATGATGAAAACGACAAAGATGATATAGGGTTGTAGAAGATTAGTGGAATCCTCAACTGATGTTGCTTCTAAATCTGCGACAACCAGTTCTGCGGTGTCAACCACCGACACCTGCTCCACCTCTATCGTTTTATGCAGCGTAATGACGCATAGAGGCAAAACCAGCGAGAGCACGATGGAAGACAACAGCACGATTCGGTTCAGCCGATGCATTGTCTCGCGCTCCATCAGCAGCCGATAGCAGAAATAGAAAACGGCTATCAATGCTGCCACCTTCAAATCGTAGATTAGAAACTCAACCATTATTTGCGATGCTTTATGATTTCCATAATCTCACTAACCTCTTCATCGCTTAGCTGCTCGTCTTTGGCAAAGAAAGATACGAGCGAAGCAAACGAACCTCCAAAGAATGTCTTCTGCACCTCTTTCATATACGCACGCGTATAATCCTCTTTACTAACTGTGGCGCTGAAGAGTTGTGCCTTCCCAATTTTAGCGGCTTTTACAAATTCTTTTTCCTTCAATATCTTCAGGAATGTCAGCAAAGTGGTCGGAGCTGGCTTGGGTTCAGGCAATCTCTCCATGATTTCTGAAGAGAATCCTTGGCTCTGGGGAAGTGCCCATAGCGCATTCATCACTTGCGTTTCGGCTTTGGTGAGCTGGCCTTTGACCTTCTTCCGCTGCAACTCGGCTGAACTCAAAGCGTTTTGAGTCTGTTCTTGCTGCGCTGTTTGTTGTTTTTTCTCTTTCATGTTCTAATTCTTTAGAATATCTGCTGCAAATATATTCTAAACTTTTAGAACTTGCAAACATTTTCTTCTAAAAGTTTAGAACGTTAACAAGAATTAAGTTTTCAGGGAAAAGTGAACAAAGCTTCAGCACCTTCTGAAAGCACCATCGTTGATGAGTAGATGGCTCACTTTCATCGTCTGAGTTTCGTACATGCTAACTGTACTAGCAGTACAAGCCACATGTACTAGTAGTACAAGCCACATGTACTGGTAGTACAAGCGGCTTGTACTGATTTGAAAAACAAAAAGAGTATTGGTCAAGTCTTATTTCACGACAACCTTCCTTCGTCCGTTGATATAAACACCAGACTCTGAGGGTTTTGCAACAGTTCGCCCATCGATGGTGAACCAACGTTGGGAGTTGGCTGATGAATGATGGCTGTCGGATTCCATCGCCTCCACACCAGCCTGCTCACCTGTGATGAAGTTGCGCAATTCGGCGGTGGCGGGCAAAGCACGACCCGTCTCGTTGTCAAACAATGAGGCGTTGTACCAATTGTCGGTAACGCGTTGGGTACTCCAATCGAGTCCGTATTCATTAGCTTCCGGGAACCACCAGAAGAGTCCCGTCACGTTCTGATGCTTGTTGAGGGCTATTACGAGGTCGGCAGCAAAACGGCGCTGGCCTTCGTAGGTCAATGGATAGCCTTGGTCGTTGTCGCCTACCTTGTAGTGATAGGCGCAACCTGTCTCGACCACCATCACCTGCTTGTCAGGGAACTTGCTTTCGAACTGGGCAATAGTCTTCTCCAGTTGGTTCAGATTACCGTGATAATAGGGATAGTAGCTGGTGCCGATGATGTCGTAATCGACATTGTTGTCGGCCAGCCGCTTGTAGAAATCGGTAACGAGAGGTGTGTTTGCCACCTGTTCGGTGTGGATGATGATTTTGGCATTGGGGCAGACTTCGCGGCAAGCACGCCCTGCATTCTTCAGCGCGGTGGAAAAAGTGCTCCAGTTGGTGTCCTTATATCCGCTCCAAGCGCTGTTGGCTTCCAGTTTGCAACCGCTGTCGAAGAGCATTCCCCACGATATTTCGTTGCCAGTCTGGATGAAGTCGGGCTTGGCACCTGCTGCCACCAACTCGTTGAGGCAATCGCGAGTGTAGTCGTAGATGTATTCGTAAGCGTGCGTATCCATGAGTTTGAACAAGTAGGGCGTGGCTTGATGGCTGGGGTCGGCCCACGTGTCGCTATAATGGAAATCGAGCATGAAGGCGAATCCTGCATCCTTGATGCGCTTGCCAAACTGCTTCACGTAGTTGAGGTCTTGCCGCACACCCTGCCCTTTGTCTGCAGCCGAGGCTCTGGACGGGTCGACAAAAAGACGCACACGTATAGCATTCCACCCTTGTTGCTTGTAGAAATCGAGAAGGTTGGTGATGGGTGTTCCCTCTTGCGTCATGTAGTTGGCACCGTGTTCTTCATAGGTGGGCAGCAACGAGATGTCGCCGCCGAGGAACTTTTCTTGAGCAGACGCAGGAATGCAGCCCGTGAGCCACATTCCTGCGAATATCATAAGAATATTAAAAAACTTCATCTTTTGATGTATTTCTTGCCATTGTGAATATAGATGCCTGGGCGATTAGGCACCACTTGCTGACCATTCAGGTTGTAATAGCGGTTGCTGGTGGGGGCCAAGCTATTGTCCATGACGATTTCATTGATGCCAGAAACCACAGACTGGCAGCCGTCCTTCGTATAGTAGCCGCCATTGGTGAAGACAAGGTCGTCGGTCTGCGGTGAACCATTATTGCTGAAAATAATCTTCGCGGGCTGCTTGGCAGAAGAGTTGTTCTGCTTCGTACCATCCCACGTCCACTTCCATACCTTGTTACCATTATTGGCAGTACCGAGGAACGTGCAGTCTACGCCTGGCCAGTTCTTGCGCTGAGAGAAGGTGAAGTTGTCGGCAGGTGTGTCAGTCCATGCCCAGCAGCAGATGGTATTTTTCCAGGTGAGCGGTGCCTCGAAGAAGGCGCAGACTTCGTCGTCGATGCGCGTGCAGAAGTCGGGAATGATGACCTCGTCGGGCTTTGTCTCGCTGACCTCGTACTGACGTGTCTGGATGGCGCTGACGGTAGAACCCACGAGCAGGCCGACCTTTAGGGTGGTGGTCTTCTCGGCAGGAATATTGACCTTGGTGCCGCTGGCACAGCGCGTGCCGTTGCTGGCAGAAGGTGTAGAGCCATCGATGGTGTAGACGAGCTGTGCCGAGCTGTTGTTGCTGACGGCGGTGAGCGTCACGGGGAATGACTTCTCGTAGTGGCCTGATGCGCGGTCGGCCCATGCAATGTTCATCGACGGGCGGAGGTAGTAGGCGTAGTGGTAGCCTTCTACGATCTTCACCCAGTTGGTCTCGGCGGGCTCATAGTCTTTCAGTCGACCCAGGACAACGAGCAGAGAACCCTTGTCGCCAGCCGTCTCATAAGCAGCCACGGTGCTGATGGCCGAGTTGGTGATGAGATTGGTATAGGTGCTTTCATTGTGAATGCCCACGAGCTTACGCACGTCAATCATGCCCTTGATGTCCTGCTTGCAGTCGATCCAGTGGGTGAGGAAAATGCATGGAGTGCCGGGCATGGCGAGCATATAGGCATTGGCAGCCAGTGTGTCCTTGCGCAGTGGGTCCTGTGCAGCATTCGAGCGTCGCTCGGTGTCGTGGTTTTCAACGAAGGTCACGGCCAGCCGGCGGTAGTCGCCGCTGCTGTAGTTGCTGCTGACGAGCGGCCAGTTGTTGTCGTTGCGTTGTGCCAGGCGATTCCACTGCCCATTGTTAGCAGCGTTGCGCACGGTATAGCGGAACTGGAAGTCGAAAGCGGCCGATGTCTTCTCGGTGGCATCGATCCAGTTGCGGATGGTCTGTGTGCCATCCCAGCATTCACCAACACTGTATGTTGGATTGCTGTATTCATTGTAAAGCTTCGTGTAGGAGCCGCTGTAGCCTTTCACCATATCATAACGGAAGCCCACATAGCCAAAGTCTTCAAGCAACATCTTCAGATAGGCCTTCACGGTATTTTGCACGTTCGTGCTGGTGTGGTCGAGGTCGCGCATGCCGTCCCAGCCTTCACCGGTGTCCTTATTGCCAAGGCTTACACCAAGACGGTCGGCTTCTGCTTTGGCCTTGCCATTGTCGTCGTTAGAGCAAACATCAGTGGAACCCATGGTGTAGGTGACTCCCTTGTAAGTTTCTGTTGGGAAGCCGAACCAGCCGTTGTTGCTCTTGCGATGGTTGACGACGATGTCGGCGATGGTGCCGATACCATTATCTTTAAAGGCCTTGATGAGATCGCGCAACTCCTGTTCGGTACCAAATGAGGAGTTGTAGTTGCTGAACCAATAGAGATCGTCGTAGCCCATGGACTGTCCGCCGCAGTTGGCGCTTTGGGGCAGCCACACGAGCGAGAAGTACTGGCCAAGTTCGCTGGCTTGCGACTTCAGCACGTTCCAGTTTGTTTCATCGAAGGAATCCCAAAAGAAACCCTGCAGCATAACACCCTTGTATTGAGAGGGCCAGCCGTCGGCAGCGTGTAGGGAGCCTCCCCCGACACCTCCAAAGAAGGGGAGAATGGTGAACAAAATGGTAAGGATGATAGATGATATTCTTTTCATATTGAATGATATGTTATAAAAGGATTAACTTCCCTCCTTGGGAGGGACGACATTACTTCAAAATGAAATATGCGAAAGGCTCTAACGGAACAGAGTCGCGCAGCGCAACGACGGAGTTTGTACGGAGGTCGGCAGCCTCCTTGTTGAGCCAAGGCTGCGGTGTAGGAATCGTGATGGCAGAGTCACGCAGGTTGACAAGTATGAGCATACGGTCTGCATTGAGATTACGCTCGAAAGCAAGCACATCTCTGTGGGGGAAGGGTACGATATTGCCTTCACGCACCTCAGGATTCTCGTTGTAGATCTTGATGAGCTGCTTGTATTCGGCATAGGTCTGCGGGTTGGCTTTCCAATCGACGGGTACATACTTGAAGAAATTAATAGGCTCGGGATAGCCTACTTCTTGCGACCCATAGATGAGAGCACCGCCATGCAAGAACACCGAGGCCACATAGGCAGCCATGGAACCACGCAGCGACAGGAACTCCACGGGCGGGGTTTTTTCTGTGCTGTGGTCGTGGTTGGTGGTAAAGCGCAGTTTAACCTTGCCTGCAGGGAGACTGTCGTACTCGGCCTTATCGGCATCGAAGAGCGATGAGGCCGGCTGATTTTCGTTGAAGACGCGCACAATCTGGTCTTTGAAGTCCCAGCCGTAGTTCATGTCGAAGCCAGCGGTGAAGTTGTCTGCGCGTTTGCCCTCAGCGAGCATGAGGATCTGGCGCTTGCCGGCAGCCTGGCGCAGGGTGTCGATAGCCTCTTTCCAGAAGTCGGCAGGAACACCGTCGGCAACATCGCAGCGGAAGCCGTCGATACCCACATCACGAATCCAATACTTCATGGCATCGATCATGGCAAGACGCATCTCGCGATTGTCGTAGTTCAAATCTGCCACATCGTACCACTCCCACGGACGTGGGTGGATGATGGTGTCTGCCTCTGCGTCGTGCGTGTACCAATCGGGATGTTCCTTTACCCAGGGATGATCCCATGCCGTGTGGTTGGCTACCCAATCGAGAATGATTGCCATGCCGTGTTCATGACAAGTGCGGGCAAGATACTTGAAGTCGTTCAGCGTTCCAAATTCAGGTGCAATGGCCTTGTAGTCTTGGATGCAATAGGGCGAGTTCTTGCCTTTCTCGATGCCAATGGGATAGATGGGCATCACCCACATAACGTTGACACCCAAGGCTTTGATGCTGTCGATACGGTCGGCAACGGCACGCAGCGAATTCTCCGGAGCAAATACGCGGGGGTTCACCTGATACATAGCCACGTCCTTGACGGCGGGCATCTGCTTCAGTGGTGCCACGGGGCCTTCGGGTTCCTGCTGCTTCGGTTGGCAGGCAGACAGGAGGAGACCAGCTGCAAATAAGAGGAATAGTTTCTTCATTAAGTTAAAAAATGAAATGAAAAATGAAAGGTGGAAATTGAATGAAAAAGGCGAGCCTGCTGTACGCAGTCTCGCCTTGGTTTCATATAAATCGAATTACTTCTTGACGAACATCATCGAATTGGTGATGTCGTTCAGGAAGACATCGTAGGTTCCTGCAGGAACGTAAATGTTACCAGCACCGTTGGCACCGATCTTGTCCATCGCCTCAGAGACGTTCCAGTCGCCATCGTTGCCAAAGCCCCAGTTGGTGTTCCAGTCGTGGTTGGCACGATACTTCAGCATACCACTGTTCTCCTGAGTGAACTCAGCATACCAGTTATGTGGAGCTACCTGCTCCAGCTCGAAGTCACCGCTCCAGCCATTGAACTCGCCGATAAGCGAAATGAACTCGTACTCCGTGGGCTCCTGATTGTCGAGTTTCGTCCACGTGTATGTCATGGTGTTCATGTCGATGGTGAACTTATAGAACTCAGCTGAAGGAGCCGATATGGCCTGTGCACCACTGTTGATGAGAGCACCGGAAGGAGAGTTGTCGCCATCAACAACGCAACCCCAAGCTGCATCCCAGTTACCGAAGTTGGCCTGATCCCAAACCTTTAGATCCCATGCGCCAGTCCACTTCGTGGTATAGGACAGGACATTCTTGGCCTCTGGAGTGAACAGGTGAGTGCGCTTTGAATCGCTCCATCCCTGGATGCCACCAACGACATAGTACAGAGAAGAGAGGCTGATTGGAGTGATTGTGTAGGTGAGTTCCATCATGTTGATGCTGATCTTGTAGAAGTCGGCAGGATTGTCGCCTTCCTTGATGCACCATGAGTTGGCACCGCTGCCTTCTGCGTCGTTACCATTGTTGGAAACGATGAACGAGCCTTCCAGAGCAGAAGTACCGTTGGTGTAGACACCCACGACAGAAGGACTGTCCCAAATGTTGCCTAAGGTGAAGGCTGATGCCGGCATGATCTTGAACCAGTGGTCGCCACCCTGTGCAGGAACAACAACACTGAACACGGGATCGTCATAGACATCGCCACCGCCATTGGTGAGCTTGTAGTCCTGTCCGCCCCAGCCATTGGCTGCACCGACATAATAGTAAGCCTCCTCAATAACTGGAGCTGCGGGAATCACTTTGATCTTGAAAGGATCGGAAACTGTCACAATGCTCTGGCCATTGGCTGAATAATAGCAACGGACAACGCCCTCAAACTCGCGCTCGACAGGACGCATACCAAAAGCACCCACAACAATCGAGGTGAGGTCGGTTACACTGATTTCGGCCTTCTGGTCGATATCGAACTGGTTCTCACCGATAGTCAGAACATATCCCACCAATTTCGCATTCTCGTCGGTAACAGTGGGAGCGGTAATATTACAAACTTTCACGACATCGCTGGTAACCTTGGCCAAGTCGATGGCAGGCACCTCTGTGACGGCACCATTACCAAAAGCCACGGTCTGCGGTGTTTCCTCGGGAGAGGTAAGCGGGCCGGCAATGCCGTCCATGAAATCCTGATTGCATGATGTAAATGCAATCGAGGACATCAAGGCAATAGCTGCAAAAAATATCTTTTTCATATTCTTTTCTGTTGATTATGTGTGATTAAAGCTTTGTTATGGTAGCCTTCGTATTGCCAGCATAAGTAAGGAAGAGCTGAATCTTGTAGGATCCGTCAGCATCGATAATGATATTGGCACCATCCTGCTCAAGATTGTTGAGGTCTCCACCCCAGTTGACAGCCCAGTCGCTGTTCATGCGGAACTTTATTTCGTCACCGGCAGCCAAACTGACAGTAGCCTCGAGGGCACCTGTTTCAGGATTATACTCCATGAACTCGTCGCCTCCCCAGCCATTGAAGGAACCAATGATTCCAATAGAAGCAGGAGTAAGAGCGTATGTCATATTCTCCATGTCGACAACCATCTGATAGAAACCGGGAGCAGGAACGACAATATTGCCAGCCTGAGCCTCCAGTTTGCCAGCGTCGGCTGCGGCACCCCAGTCAGGAGCATCCCAACTGTCTTCGTGGCTGCGGAACTTGAATTCTGCATTCAAATAGGCAAAGCCAGTGTAGATACCCGTGAAGACACCGTCTTCCGAAGCACTACGCAACGGATGAACAGTAGCCCAGCCACTATCGTCGCCGATAGCATAGATGAACTCCTCGTAAGAAGAGGTAGCCTTGAAGCTGGGCACGACATTGATTTTCACAACATTTGAATAGACTGCAGGCACGTTGGTGTCGGCCAAGGTGGCCTTACAACGCAAGTAAACGGGCATGCTTGCCGGGACCTGACTCTCTTCCTCCCATCCTGCAAAGCCAAGGATGGCACGGTTGATAGCAGAAGCGCTGAGGCTGCCGCTCACCGTGTTAAAGCTGCCAGAGAGATCTACATAATTGGCTGGAGTTGTCTCATTGCCTTCTCCATCGAAAATGGCATCAGAGAAATTCTCGCTCAATGAGAGTTGGAAGGAATAGATGGTAGCAAGCGTCATACCATAGTTGGGCTGACTCCACGTCAGATTCACGGAATTACTTGTAGCTAGGTCAATGAGCTGATCCGCATAAGCTGGCTTGTTGAGCTTGAACTCCGTGGTCATTTTGTCGGTATTGAGTATAGGATTGTCGTCGCGGTCGCTGTCGCAAGAGGTGATGGTCATGCTTACGACTGCCAAGAACAAACTACTCAAAAAATATTTCATTTTCATATTTCTTCGTGATATAAGTTCTGATAAAATAACTGATTAATAGCCAGGATTCTGCTTCAGATTCATGTTAGACATGACATCACTCGAAGCCAGTGGGAACAGGTTGTACTTGTTGTCAACACCATGAGGCGTTCCAATGTTGCTGTTCATACCCTTGTGAGCCCAAATATACTCAGAAGAGGTGAACAAATTGAAGCGAATCAGATCGCTGCGACGATGGCATTCCCAAGCAAGCTCGCGTCCGCGCTCATCAATAATATCCTGCTTCGAGGGACTAGCGATAGAGCTAACACCAGCACGATTACGGACTTCATTGAATCGGGCAATACCATTAGCACCACTGACACCACCTACAACCTGGCACTCAGCCAGCATTAGGTAAACATCAGCCAGACGGAATACAGGGAAGTCTGTATCGGAGAAGGAGTTCACACCTTTGAGAAGTTCTGTCAGTTTTGCAGCGGCTTCTTTGTCGGTAGCATCAGCTGCGACAGCTTCTGCCACAGGACGAACGTCACTCAGCTTTGAACCATTAATCAGGTTGCCATCAGCTTTCAGGTTGGTAAACTTCATGAAAGCATAGCCGCTGTAGAAGTCGCCAATATCGACGATTTCCTTGGTCTGTCCGTCTACATAGAAAGCGGCACGCTGGTCGGCTGCAGCAAACTTGTCAACGAACTCCGGAGTCAGACGAATACCACCCCAACCATTTCCACCGAGTCCCATGTCGTAGTAAGCCATCGTGCCACCTGTGGCAGCATTGATGATGAAAGAAGTTCCACCATAGGCTTGTGTATTGATATGGTCCTGATAGACGCTGAAGATAATCTCATGTCCGACGCCCAAATATTTGTCATTGTCGGCACCGAACATCTTGAAGTAGTCGTTACGGCTCTCGAGTTTGTAACCCAAATCGATTATCTTCTGGCAGTACTCGGCGCACTTCTGATAATTAGGAGTACCTGTATAGATACCAGCGTTCAGGTAAAGCTTAGCCAGAATCATGTAGGCCAGACCTTTGCCAGCGCGATATTGCTCAGGGTTGGCAGGCAGTTGCTCTGCGCACTCTTCCATATCCTTCACCAACCACTCGAAGAGGTCGGCACGATTGATTTGCTGAGGATCTGCACCACCCACCTCAGAGTTCTCATCGATGAAAGGTACATTACCGAACATGTCGATAGCGTGCAGGTAGCTTAGACCACGCAGAGCACGAGCCTCAGCACGATACTGCTGCATGGTGGGATCGCTAGCATTAGAAGCCTTACCAATCTGTCGCATCACCTCGTTGCAGAGTGAAATCTGATAGAACAGACGGCTATACATGGCCGATACAAAGACGTCGCTGCTCGTCCATTGCAGTCCGTGCAGGTCTTTCAGTGTCTGGTCGTTCCAACCGATGACACATTCGTCGGTGGGAAGTTCCTGCATGTAGAACAGAGCACGCAGATACTGGCCGAATCCGCCGTCAATACCTGAGATGTCAGGCGCACCACTGTCACCATCGGGTGAACTTACGGAGAGTGCCGAGTAGCACTTGGCCAGAAGTTGGTTGTATTGCTCGATGCCTGTCAGCACATTCTCTGGTGTGTCGAGATTGGGATCGATAGGCGTCACGTCCAAATCACCGACACATGACGAGAGCGACATGGCTGTAGCAAAGGCAAATGTGATAATACCGTTTTTCTTTATATTGAATTTCATATTCTTAACCTCCTATTGATTAAAAGTTAAAGCTTGCACCTACGAGGAAATTACGAGAACGCGGATACATGTTGTTGTCGATACCACCGGCAACTTCTGGGTCAACGCCCTTGTAGTTAGTGATGGTGAAGACATTCTGAGCTGTGAAGTGAACGCGTGCCCAGTTGCAAATGTCGTAAGCGAGCGTCACTTTGTCGAGTTTCAGGAATGAAGCGTTCTGCACATAGTAATCGCTGAGATACTGAGCCTGAGCGAAATTCGAGAAGGGGGCTGTTGACACACGATTTTGAATGAACGAGTTGGTCCACATGTCAGCTTTCATCTCAGCGTCCGAAGCCACGTTGTTGTAGACATAGTTGCCAAGGCTGCTGCGGAGAGCTGCTGAGAGCGTCCACTTCTTGTAGCTGAATTCAGTGTTGAATCCGATGTTCACATCTGCATCGGGCTTGTAGTATACATAGCGGTCGTCATCGCTGATCTGGCCGTCGCCATTGCGGTCAACGTACACACCTGCCAACGGCTTGCCGTTCTGGTCGTAAACCTGTTGATGCACATAGAACGAGTTGATGGGATTACCCACACGCTGAATCTGGATGTTGTTACCTACACCACCCGAGATGCCACCAGTCAGCACACCCAAATAAGAAGGATCGTCGCTGGCTGTCAGCTTGGTGATTTCGTTCTTGTTGTAAGCCACATTCACACCAATTTCCCAACGCATATCCTTCTTCTCAATGGGCACAACGTTCAAGGCAACCTCGATACCCTTGTTCTCCATATCACCAACGTTCTGTAACAAGTAGTTTTTCAGGTTAGTACCTGCAGAGACGGGAACTTCGTTCAGTAGGTCGTTCGTCACACGTTTGTAGACATCCACACTACCGTTGATACGGTTGTTCCAGAATCCGAAGTCGAGACCAATGTTATAGGTCGTGGTCTCTTCCCACTTGATTTGCGCTGAATAGCCTTGCGCCGTGATGGGAATCACAATGCCGTTGCCAAGCCAGTAGAGTGAACCTGCCTGATTGGTGTGATAAGTGGGAATGGAGGGATAGTCACCCTGTCCGATGTTCTGCTGACCGGTGACACCGTAGCCCAGACGCAGCTTCAGATTCGACAACCAATCCACGTCACGCAGGAACGGCTCTTCATTGATGCGCCATGCAAAAGCAGCTGAGGGGAACAAGCCCCATTTGTTGTTCTGGAAACGCGAGGTTCCATCATCACGAAGCGTGAAGGTGAAGAGGTAGCGGTCCATGAACGTATAGTTCAGACGGCCATAGAACGAAACTAGATAGCTTTCGGTTTTGAAAAGCGGTGTGGTGGTATAATCCGTACCACTGCCGTCGTTGGCCACCTTCTTGCTCGTTGTCTCATTATAGAAGTGCTGCCAGCTATAACCGCCGAGGATGTCGAAGCGGCTGTGGATTTCCTTCAATTCCTTGGCATAAGCCAGATAGAACTCCAACGTCTTGTCCTCACGCTTCTGAGTGTACTTCTCCCATAGTCCGGAGCCATTCTCCGTCTTGTTGTGATAGGAAATTTCACTATACTGGTTGGTAATGTTCCAGCCAGAAGTGGTCGAGTAGTCAAGACCGAGGTTCAAGTTAGCACGGAGGCCATCAAGGAACTTGAACTTATAATCGAACTGGGCGTTGCCCACGAAACGGCGGATGTAGCTGTCCTTATTCTGCTGTTCCAACTGAGCAACAGGGTTCAGACCCGACATTGTGTTTGGAGCGCCGTTCTGCATCCAGTAGTGGAAAGAGCCATCCTCATTATAGACGGGCTTCAGCGGGTTATACTTCACAGCCGAGCCAATAGCACCCTCGTCAGCAAACGAGTTGTGTGTGAACACACCCTTACCGTTCAGGTTGATGGTCAGACGGTCATCGAGCAGCGTTGGGGTGAGGTTAAGTCCCAGTGTTCCACGGTTCATGTTCGTGGTCTTCAGCGTACCATCGTTGTTTAAAAATCCTGCACTCACACGATAAGGCATCTTGAAAGCCTTGTCGGCCGATACGTAGCCACCTGTAACACTAGCGTTGATTTCCTCCGAGAAAGCTGTGCGATAGATCTCATCCTGCCAGTTGGTATTGGCATTGCCCAATGATGCTACAGCATCTTCGTTATCACCATAGTTTGCCATGAAGAAATCACGGAAAGCTTCGGCGCTAAGAACATCAACCTTCTTGGCAACAGTCTTCACCGTACCTGTCATGTCGATGGTCACGCGAGGTTTCGAGCCTGCCATACCCTTTTTGGTGGTAATCAAGATTACACCATTTGATGCGCGGCTACCGTAGATGGCTGTTGCCGAAGCATCCTTCAGAATAGAGAACGACTCGATGTCGTTCGGGTTGATGGTGTTCAGAACGTCACCACCGCTGATGCCCGTTGAGCTGATGGGCAGACCGTCGATAACGATCAGCGGGTCATTAGAAGCTGAAAGTGACGAGCCACCACGAATGCGGATGGTTGAACCGGCACCTGGAGCACCGCTATTGGTTGTAATCTGCACACCCGGGGTCTTACCCTGCAGCAGATCTGCGGGCGACGTAGCCAGACCCTTGTTCAGCTGGTCGGCTTCAACCGACATCACCGAACCGGTGGCATCGCTCTTTTTCACCGTACCGTAACCGATGACCACCACGTCTTTTAGCAGTTGGGCATCATCCTGGAGCACGATGTTCACACGCGGAGCAGCGGCAACCTGTGCTTCCTGGTAACCCACGTAGGTCACCGTGATGGTAGCACCGCTGTTTGCTTTAATCTGGAAGTTACCGTCAAAATCAGTAATCACACCGCCCTGCTGTCCTGCAACACGCACGGTGGCACCGATAATGGGTTCGCCGGTAGCATCCACCACATTGCCATTGACAGTGATTTGCTGTGCAAAGGCAGTGACTGAGAGAATCAGCCCGCAAATCAATGCGAGCATCCTCTGAGGCATTGTAAATTTTACCTGCTTCATCATTACTACATTTTTAGTTATTGTTAAGTTATTGCTAATAGTCGATTTATAGTTTCACGGTGCAAAGATAGTTTTCTTTATGATAAGATGTACTTTTTTTGACAAAAAACCGTTAATTAAATTGTGCAATCGTTTGCATTTCAAAAATGTAGTAAAATATCAGCATGTTGCACCACTATTACGACGTTTTTTCTAAATTTGCAATCAGAACCCTAATGACTACCCCAAAGATGAACAAACCAGCCCCGATAACGATGAAGGATATTGCCCGCGAGCTAGGCGTCTCGGTGGCAACGGTGTCGCGGGCTTTGAAAGACAGCCCACGCATCAGCATGGAGCAACGCGAACGCATTAAAACCTTCGCGCGCGAACATCATTTTTTTCCTAATGTTCTTGCTGAAAGCTTGCGCAACTCACGAGTAAAGCCACAGAAAATCATAGGGGTCATTATTCCACAGTTTGCGCATTACTATTTTTCATCCATCCTTAGCGGCATTGAAGAAGAAGCCACAGCCCACGGCTACAGCATCCTCGTAGCGCAAAGCGATGAGAAATACGACCGTGAGGTGCGCATCTGCCGCGCTTTCTGTGAGAACAAGGTGTGCGGTATCATAGTGTCGCAAGCCAAGGATACCATGCGCTACGACCATTTCCAAATGCTCATCGACCAAGGAGTGCCTTTGGTGTTCTACGACCGCATTTGCACAGGTGTGAATGCCAGCCGTGTAGTTGTCGACGATTATATGGGCGCGTTCAACGCGGTAAGCCACCTTATCAACACCGGTTGCCGACGCATTGCTTTCTATGGATCTTCGATGACGCTTGAAATATCCAAGAACCGTTTCAATGGCTATAAGGACGCATTGTTGAAGAACGGTTTACAGCCGCAAGAGCGGTGGATGCGTTTCTGTGACAATCGCATTGACGCAGAGTCTATTACGCCCGACATCCTTCAGCAAGAAGAGATTCCCGATGCTTTTTTCGCCGTAAACGACGACACGGCTATCGGCATTCTATATACAGCTAAACGCATGGGCTATCGAGTGCCAGAAGACATCTCGATTTGCGGATTCACCAACGGACAGCGAGCCGTAGCTTGCGATCCCATGCTCACCACAGTGGAGCAACGCGGCATATCGGTTGGCGAAGAGGCAGCCAACATCTTAATCAATCAAGTGGAGGGAACGTTGCCACTTAACCATGTGGAAAAACGGGTGGTACGTACAAGGCTCATCATCAGAGGAACAACGAGATAGAGCATCATTCATCAACGCATCTCATTCAAAACATTCAATATTCATGAAACAAAAACCAAACTTATCATTCTGGGCTTTATGGAATCTGTCGTTCGGATTCTTCGGTGTGCAAATTGCATACGCCCTTCAGAGCGGAAACATCTCGCGCATCTTCCGCACTTTGGGAGCTGACCCACACGACTTGAGTTATTTCTGGATTCTACCGCCGCTCATGGGTATGATCGTGCAACCCATCATCGGCACACTCTCCGACAAGACCTGGTGCCGCTTCGGCCGTCGCATACCTTATCTGTTTATTGGAGCAGCCGTGGCTGTGGCTGTGATGTGCCTGTTGCCCAATGCCGGTTCGTTGGGACTTGCCGTCTCGTCGGTGATGCTCTTCGGGCTCATCATGCTCATGTTGCTCGACACAAGCATTAATATGGCCATGCAACCGTTCAAGATGCTGGTGGGCGATATGGTGAATGAAGAGCAGAAAGCCAAGGCCTACAGCATCCAGTCGTTTCTCTGCAATGCCGGTTCGGTGGTTGGCTTCATCTTCCCTTATGTCTTTGCTGCTGTGGGCATTGCCAACGTGGCAGCACCTGGCGTTGTCCCGCCTACGGTGGTGTGGTCGTTCTATATTGGCGCAGCCATCCTCATCCTTTGCGTGCTTTACACCACGCTGAAAGTGAAGGAATGGCCGCCGAAGGAGTATGCAGAATACAACGGCAAAAAGGACGATGAAGGAGAAGTTGGCAAGAAAGACAAGGCCAATTGGTTTGCATTGCTGAAGAATGCCCCGTCCACATTCTGGAAAGTCGGTCTCGTGCAGTTCTTCTGCTGGGCTGCCCTACTCTACATGTGGACCTACGTGGTTGACGCTGTTTCCGAAACTGTTTGGAAAGCCACCGACTCCTCTTCAGAAGCCTATCAAGTGGCTGGAAACTGGACTGGTGTGCTCTATGCTATACAAGCTATGGGAAGCGTTGTCTGGGCCACCATCCTTCCTCGTTTCAAGAACACCAAGATGGCTTATGCCGTGAGCCTTGTGTTGGGTGGCATTGGCTTCGCTCTGATTCCCTTCGTTCCGAGCCAATACGGCCAGATATTCCCATTCCTTCTCATCGGATGTGCTTGGGCAGCTATGCTGGCTATGCCTTTCACATTTGTTACTAATGCTTTGCAGGGCTACGGCCACATGGGTGCTTATCTTGGTTTGTTCAACTGCACCATCTGCCTCCCGCAGATTATTGCAGCCGTCTGTGGCGGTTTCATCTTGCGCATGGTGGGTGGCCATCCTTCTACGATGATGATTGTCTCAGGCGTATTGCTGGTTTGTGGAGCATTCTGCGTGAGTTTCATCCGCGACAAACGATAGGAGTTTTCCCCAGTGAAAAGCAACTTACGGAAATACCTTATCCTCATCACTCTTGTGCTGTTTCCTCTTTTGGGAGCAGCACAAGATTCTGACAAGCCTTATCACGGAGACGGCCCCGATGACGTACTGCGCTTTGTGCCCATTGCTTCGGTGTTTGCGCTGAAGGCATGTGGTGTGGAGGGTGCATCGTCTTGGAAGCGGCTGGTGGTGAACACAGCAGCCAGTTATGCGTTGTCGGCTGGCACAGCATGGGGACTCAAGCACTCTATCCGCGAGCGTCGTCCTGATGGAACCGACCAACGCGCCTTCCCCTCTGGGCACGCCACAATAGCTTTTGCTGGCGCCCACATCTTGCATAAGGAGTATGGCCGCTTGTCGCCGTGGATATCTGTGGCTGGCTATGGTGTGGCTACAGCTGTGAGCATTGACCGCATCGCACGAAACCGCCATCAATGGCACGATGTCTGTGCAGGAGCCGCCATCGGTGTGTTGGGCACAGAGTTGGGCTATTGGCTGGGCGATAAGATTACAGGAGAACGCAGTCGATATGCCTTGGGGGTAAGTCCTGACGGACTATCGCTGGTAGTTGATTTCTGATTGTTTATCATGCAATTGAAAGGACGAACATTTAGGGGAAGGCTGGGAGTGTAAAAATAATTCCGAATTTTGACCCCTAAAAACGGGCCATTGTTTGAAGCGAACGGGATTTAGGTCGAAAAAACGCAAAAAATTGACATTTTCGGAAGTGGCTGACAATCAGCGACTTCCGTTTTTCTTACATTTTTTCTGCCAACCAAAACGATGCTTTTCGGTTGTCATTTGTGGCTTCTGAGACTGTCATATGTGGCTTTTAAGGCCGTCAGATGCCACAAATGAGCGTGTCAGATGCGGCAAATGACGCCCTCAGATGCCGCTTCTTACAAAATCACTCTTCAAAAGTCGAGGGGGAAAAGCGATTTCAACGCCTTTTCTCCCCTATTTCTTTTCTAGAATGAACGATGAACCCGACAAGATTATGTAATAAAAATTCGTAATAATTAATGCGAGAACACCTCCTTAGCCGCCGATTTCCAATTCTATGTCTACAGCCATATAGTTCCTTTTTTATTGTCATTCATAGGACAATCTCTTTATTCCTCGCATGTCAATAGAGCTATAGAATGCAAACGATTGCGCAATTATTCGGTGTCTTTCCGACCCGTTTGCGGACAATTCTTTATAATAATATGTAATTTTGTTGCATCATTTAAAAACCTAACAGTCTATGAATTTACGATTTCATATAGATTACAAGACAGTCTTCGGTGAGGAACTGGTCTTGAATGTGATAAACTCAGCTACAGACAACGCCCTTGGCAGTTCTCGGCAGAGCAAAGACAGTTTTATGCCGTCACAAGTGAGAATGAGTACCCTTGATGGTGAGCATTGGACATGCGAGGTGAACGTATCGGACAAGGCGGCTAACGGATGCACAATCGACTATTTCTACAGCGTGGAAACTGACGGAAAGGAGAAGCGTCACGAATGGCTCACCGAACCTCATCGGTTGGAACTGACGCCCACAGGCATACGCAATGTGCGTATCTTTGACCATTGGATTGACATTCCAGAAGACTCCTACCTATACAGCTCAGCCTTCACCGAGTGCGTCAATCGCCATGATGAGCTGCCCAACAAGCCTGTCGGGCACGGTGCCGGATGGGGCGGACAACCAGTTGTGCGCCTCGTGGTTCGTGCACCTCAGTTGCGCTCCATCGAGCGGTTGGCTGTCATTGGTGGCGACGATGCTTTGGGAGCATGGAACGCCAAAGGCGCCTTGTCGATGACCGAACACAACTACAACGAATGGACACTCGACCTCAACGCCCACTCGTTTGCTAACAATAGGTTGGAATTCAAGTTCGTTGCCCTCGACGAAGAAGAGGATGTAACACCGCTTTGGGAGACGGGGTTGAACCGTTTCGTTGAATTGCCGGGCGACCTGAAGGACGGCGATTTGGTGGTTTATCAGCTTAATCAGGCATTCTTCCCCATCTACGACCGCAAGCTGGCTGGCACATTGGTGCCTGTGTTCTCGCTGCGTTCACGCGACAGCTTCGGTGTAGGCGACTTTGGCGACTTGAAGAAGATGGTGGAATGGGTAGCTTTGACACACCAGCGTGTGCTCCAGATACTACCCATCAACGACACGACCATCTCTCACACATGGACCGATTCCTACCCCTATTCGTGCATCTCCATCTTCGCGCTCCATCCGCAATACGCCGACCTTAAAGCTCTTCCTGCATTGAAGGACGAGAAGAAAAGAGCGGAATTCGAGAAGTTGGGGGTAGAGTTGAACTCGCTGCCGCAAATTGACTACGAACGAGTGAACAACGCAAAACGCGAGTACTTGCGTCTGATTTTCGAGCAAGAAGGCCCACGGATGATGAAATCGGCGGATTTCAAGACTTTCTTCGCCGAGGCTGGGCAATGGCTGGTGCCCTATGCACAATATTGTCACTTGCGCGACACCTACGGCACAGCTGACTTCTCGCAATGGCCCGACCACAAGACGTGGAACGAGGCTGACCGCAAAGCGCTCTGTAACGTGCGCACACGTGCTTATAAAGATGTGGAGTTCTATTATTTCGTGCAGTTCATCCTGAGCAAGCAGATGCAGAGCGTACACGAATTTGCCCGCTCGAAGGGCGTCATCTTGAAAGGCGACATCCCTATCGGCGTGAACCGCCACGGGTGCGACGTGTGGATGGAACCCAAATACTTCAACCTGAATGGGCAAGCTGGTGCTCCACCCGATGACTTCTCAGTCAACGGACAGAACTGGGGATTCCCCACTTACAATTGGGACGCCATGATTGAGGACGACTGCATCTGGTGGGTGCGCCGCTTCCAGAATATGTCGAAGTTCTTCGACGCCTATCGCATCGACCACGTGCTCGGATTCTTCCGCATCTGGGAGATTCCCATCGAGAGTGTACACGGCCTATTGGGACAGTTTGCACCAGCGCTGGCCTTGACGCGTGAGGAAATTGAAGCCTACGGGCTGCATTGGCAGGAAGACCTGTTCACACGCCCCTATATTGCCGACTGGACGCTCGAAGAGATTTTCAAGGAACGTGCACAAGAGGTGAAGGACAATTATCTCATTGCTCGTGGAGATGGTTTCTATGACCTGAAGCCAGAATTCGACACGCAGCGCAAGATAGAGCAGCGCGTGGAGGCTGGCGATTTCCGCGAGGCATTGTATGCGTTAGTCAGCAATGTGCTCTTCGTACGCGATCACAAAGATGCCGACAAGTTCCATCCACGCATCTCTGCACAACTCGACTTCATGTATCGTGCGCTCTCCGATGTCGACAAACATGCCTTCAACCGCATCTACAACGACTATTATTACCGTCGCAACAACCAGTTCTGGTATCGCGAGGCCATGAAGAAACTGCCCCGACTGGTGCAAGCCACCCGTATGCTGGTATGTGCCGAAGACCTCGGTATGGTACCCGACTGCGTGCAGTGGGTGATGCAGGAACTCAGAATCCTTTCGCTCGAACTGCAGTCAATGCCCAAAGACCCGAAGACTCGCTTTGGCCATCTCTCGCGCAATCCCTATCGCTCCGTGTGCACCATCTCGAGCCACGACATGCCAACGTTACGCATGTGGTGGGACGAGGACATGGAACGCACGCAGACCTATTACAACACCATGCTCTATCGCGGTGGTGCCGCACCTCACCCGCTGCCCGGATGGCTCGCTCGCGACATCATCTCGCGTCACCTCACGTCGCCATCAATGCTCTGCATATTGGCATTGCAAGACTGGTTGGCTATCGATGAAGAACTGCGTTTGCCTGACCAAAACGCTGAGCGTGTAAACATTCCTGCCAACCCACGCCATTACTGGCGCTATCGCATGCACCTCGACATCGAGGACCTGATGCAGGCAACTGAGTTCAACAACAGTCTGCGTGAACTGCTTTCGCATAGTGGCAGATGACACTCGCTGAAGCAACAAATTGAAATACAAAAACAAAGAAACAGACATGAAAAGAATCTTTATTGCAATGCTTGCCATGCTACTGCCCATCATGGCTCATGCACAGAAACAAACCGTGACCTCACCCAACGGGAACATCGTGTTGATTTTCTCGATTGAAGCAGGGAGACCCACATATGAGATGTCTTACAAGGGAAAGGCTGTAGTGAAACCATCGCATCTAGGGTTGGTATTAGCTGCCGACAAACATGCATCGGCTGGAACGGACGAGACTGACCTAATGTCTGGCTTCACGTTGGCAGATGCGAAGACCTCGTCGTTCGACGAGACATGGGAACCCGTGTGGGGCGAGACAAAGAGCATCCGCAACCATTACAACGAATTGGCTGTGACATTGGACCAACGCACCGAATTCAGTAAAGTGACAGCAACTGATCCAACTCAAGAGGGAAGGGCTTTCCATGAGCGACATCGTACCATGATTATCCGCTTCCGCGTCTATGACGACGGCATGGGCATGCGCTACGAGTTCCCTCAGCAGAAGGAACTGAACTACTTCCTGATTGAAGAGGAAATGACGGAGTTTGCCATGACGGGCGACCACAAGGCGTGGTGGCTACCGGGAGACTACGACACACAGGAGCAAGAGACGCAAGAGACACGGCTAAGCGAGATTCGTGGACGAATGAAGGAAGCGGTAAACTGGGGAAACTCGTCGGTGGCAGTGTTCTCGGAAACGGGTGTGCAGACTTCTTTGCAGATGAAGACCGACGATGGACTCTATATCAATATTCACGAGGCTGCTTGTGCCGACTATGCCACCATGCACTTAGAATTAGTTGACGGATTAACGAAAAAACTGACGACAAAGCTGGGAGGTGGCAGCAATGCCTATACACCGTGGCCCAAGGCAAAGGCTTATCCATTGCCGGAACCCTTCACATTTGTGAGCCACTTGACACCTGACGCCACGGGGCTGAAGGGTGCCATGCAGACACCATGCGAGACGCCTTGGCGAACAGTAATGGTGAGCGACGATGCACGCGACATGCTGTCGTCAAACCTCATCCTCAACCTCAACGAGCCTTGTGCCCTCGAAGACGTTTCTTGGATTCATCCTACAAAATACTGCGGTGTGTGGTGGGAAATGATTGTAGGTAAGAGTTCGTGGAACTACACCGACGAATTCCCCAGCATCAAACTCGATAACATCGATTGGAAAGCCGTAAAACCGAACGGACGCCACGCTGCCAACAACGAGAAGGTAAAGCGTTACATCGACTTCGCAGCCAAGAACGGGCTCGACGAAGTGCTCGTAGAAGGATGGAACGTAGGATGGGAAGACTGGGCGAACATGTGGAAGCGAGATGTATTCGATTTCCAAACGCCTTATCCCGATTTCGACATCGAGATGCTGAACGATTATGCACACAAAAAGGGTGTGAAACTCTTGATGCACCACGAGACCTCCAGCTCTTCGCAAAACTACGAGCGACATATGGAGAAGGCTTTCCAGTTGATGAACAAATACGGGTACGATGCCGTGAAGACAGGTTACGTGGGTGACATCATCCCCCGCGGCGACCATCACTATTCGCAGTCGATGAACAACCATTACCTCTATGTTGTCAAAGAGGCTGCCAAGCATCACATCATGGTAAACGCGCATGAGGCTACAAGACCAACAGGTCTTTGCCGAACCTATCCTAACCTTGTGGGTAACGAAAGTGCACGAGGCACGGAATACGAGGCATTCGGCGGTTCACGCCCCGACCACACATGCATCCTGCCGTTCACTCGTCTGCAAGGTGGACCAATGGATTACACGCCCGGTATCTTCGTGACGAAACTTAAGGAGTGGAGCGACAACACTTCGTGGGCTCGCATCACCATTGCCGGTTCGCTGGCGCTCTATCTGACCATGTATTCACCTCTGCAGATGGCTGCCGACCTGCCTGAGAACTATGAGAAGTTCGACGATGCTTTCCAGTTCATCCGTGATGTGGCTTGCGACTGGGACGACTCTAAATATCTGGAGGCCGAGCCTGCCGACTACATTACCGTTGCCCGCAAGGCTAAAGGAACCGACAACTGGTTCATTGGCGGCAAATGCGATGAGAATGGGCATCAGGCTGTTGTGAAGCTCGACTTCCTCGACAAGGGACGCAAATATGACTGTACCATCTACGCTGATGCGCCCAATGCTCACTACGAGAAGAACCCTCAGGCCTATACCATCACGAAAAAGACCGTGAAGGCTGGCCAGACACTGAAGATCAACGAGGCACCCGGCGGAGGATTTGCTGTGTCGCTCTTTGCACGATAATTGATAATGAATTATCCACATAACTCTCATCATTTCAATATGAGAAAACTGTTATTAATAGCTTTATCGATTTTGGCAACAAATGTATCGAATGCCCAGGACTTCCGTTTCGACGAAGTAACCTACACGCCTGAGAAGACTGTCTTCAAGCTCTTTGCGCCTAAAGAGATGAAGCGCGTCGTTCTGACCATACACGACAAGGACATTGCCCTGAACTCACGCAAGGACAAAAATGGCTATGAGCACTTTTATACCAATCTAGATGACAAGTCCTACAAGATGAAGTATGGAAAGGACGGCATTTGGAAGGTGGAGGTGAATGGCGACCTGAAAGGGAAATTCTACACGTTTAACGTGGCTGACCACACACGTTGGGGTATGGGATGTATCCCCCTCCTACTACCATATAAAACGTTTTATGGTGAAACGCCTGGAGTGTTCGCAAAGGCGGTGGGAGTGAACGGCAAGTGTGGGGCTATCATAGACATGAAGGAAACCAATCCCGAAGGATGGGAGCGGGACAAGCGGCCTGTTGTGAAATCACCAGCCGACCTTGTTATCTACGAGATGCACCATCGCGACTTCTCCATCGACGCCTCGTCGGGCATTGAGAACAAAGGCAAGTTCCTCGCGCTGACTGAGCCTCGAGCCATCAACCATCTGAAGGAACTCGGTGTGAATGCCATTCACATCTTGCCCAGTTACGACTACGGTTCGGTGGATGAGACACGCATCGACGAAGACCTGTACATGCAATATGCCTACGAAAACTTGCCCACGGGTGTATTCCCTGCCAAACCCGACTTCTCGCCACAGTACAACTGGGGCTATGACCCAGTGAACTACAACGTACCTGAAGGCTCGTACAGTACCAATCCTTACGACCCAGTTTGCCGCATACGCGAGTTCAAGCAGATGGTGCAGGCTCTGCACAAGGCGGGCATTCGTGTCATCCTCGACGTGGTGTACAACCACACTTATGATATTGTGAACAGCAATTTCCAGAAGACCCACCCCGACTATTATTACCGCAAGACCGAAAAAGGTGAACATCCGGCAGGGAGTGTCAAGTACTCCAACATGGGGACGAATTACCCCAACGAGGATTGTGGGACCTACAGCAACGGCTCGGGATGCGGCAACGAGACCGCCTCGGAACAGCCCATGATGCGCCGTTTCATGATTGAGAGCGTGAAATACTGGATTAACGAATACCACATCGACGGTTTCCGCTTCGACCTGATGGGCGTTCACGACATTGAGACGATGAACATCATTCGCGATGAGGTGAATAAGATTGACCCCACCATATTTATATATGGCGAGGGTTGGAGTGCAGGAACATGCGCCTATCCCACTGAGAAACTTGCCACGAAGGCCAACACACGTCAGTTGAAGGGTATTGCCGCCTTTAGCGACGACATGCGCGATGCCCTTCGCGGTCCGTTCAGCGACGACACAAAAGGGGCCTTCCTTGCAGGTATAGCAGGTGAGGAAGAGAGCCTGAAGTTCGGCATCGTCGGTGCCATCAGCCATCCTCAGGTGGAGATGAATAAGGTCAACTATTCAAAAGAGCCTTGGACGAACGAGCCGACCCAACAGATTTCCTATGTCTCGTGCCACGACGACATGTGCCTCGTGGACCGTCTGAAGACAGAAATGCCAGGCATCTCGACAGACGAACTCATCCGTCTCGACCTACTCGCCCAAACCGCTGTTTTCACATCACAAGGTGTTCCCTTCATGCTCGCTGGTGAAGAGATGTTGCGAGACAAGAAGGGCGTGCACAACTCTTTTGAGTCGCCCGACTCTGTGAACCATCTCGATTGGAACAACCTCCAGCGCTATCCGCAAGTGTTCGAATACTACAAGCGTCTCATCCAGTTGCGTAAGAACCATCCCGCCTTCCGACTCGGCAAGGCTGAACTTGTGCGCAACCATCTGGAGTTCCTTCCCACGGCGCCCTGCCTTGTAGGTTTCCGACTTAAGAACCATGTTGGCGGCGATGCGTGGAAAGACATTATCGTCGTCTTCAATGCCAATCGCGAGGCACGAGAAGTCAGCATCCCCGACGGCCAATACACCATTGTCTGCTGCGACGGACAAATCAACGAGAATGGCCTCGGCGAAGTCAACGGCAGCCAAGTGGTGGTCGACCCACAGTCGGCACTCATCATTCACAATTGAACCAAAATGATTGACTATTAACAAAAGTATCCCTCACCCATTCCCACTAATCCCAATCATCATTATGAAACTGTCATCTGTATCTTATCTAGCGTCCATCATCTTGTTGTCCCTCATCACTTCCTGTACCAACGAAGTGAAGGATGCGAAGACGCTGAGCCAACTGACGGAGAGCGACATTAAGATTTCGCGCATTGACCCTACCGACTGGTATGCAGGGATGAACAATCCCACACTCCAACTAATGGTCTACGGCGAAGGCATACGCGAGGCCAAAGTCAGCGTGAAAGGCGCGAAAATGGATTCACTCGTGCAACTCGACTCGCCCAACTACCTGCTCGTTTACCTGAACCTGCGCGGTACAAAGGCTGGCACGTTACCCCTAACCTTCACGCTTGGAGACAAGCAGACCACTGTGGCTTATCAACTCAAGGAGCGCGAGATGGCGGGTAAAGACCGCATCGGATTCTCCAATGCCGACGTACTTTATATGCTCATGCCCGACCGATTCGCCCAAGGCGGTGAGCACAATCCGCAAATTGAGGGGCTGAACACCTACAAAGAAGACCGTACGCAACCTTCGCTACGTCATGGCGGCAACCTCGAGGGCATACGCCAGCATCTTGACTACTTCAAGGAATTGGGCGTCACCGCCCTATGGTTTACTCCAGTGCTGGAGAACAACTCGCCCGACACGGACAACGGCTTCTCCACCTATCACGGCTATGCCACTACCGACTATTATCGTGTTGACCCGCGCTTCGGCACCAACGACGACTACCGCCGCCTTGTCAGCGAAGCCCACCAGCAAGGCCTGAAAATCGTTATGGACATGATATTCAACCATTGCGGTTTCGAGCATCCTTGGGTCAGCGACCTGCCGTCGAAAGACTGGTTGAACACGCCCGAATGGCTTTCAGAGAAGCAGAGCGGGCGCGACCCGATGACAGGCTTTACCGCTAATGCCGACGGCTCAGAACCAGCCAAGAGCGCTTATCTGCAAACCTCCTACAAGCTCACTCCCGTGATGGACCCCTATGCCGCTAAAGTGGACATGCGCGAGACAGTCGATGGGTGGTTCGTACCCAGCATGCCCGACCTGAACCAGCGCAATCCACATGTGAGACAATATCTTATCCAAAACTCCATTTGGTGGATAGAGACCGTGGGCATCGACGGAATCCGCATGGACACCTACCCCTATGCCGACCGTGCAGCTATGGCCGAATGGATGCGTGTGCTCGATGCCGAATACCCCAATTTCAACACCGTCGGAGAGACGTGGGTCACCGAACCAGCCTACACAGCAGCGTGGCAGAAAGACTCGAAGCTCTCCAATGAGAACAGCTATCTGAAAACCGTAATGGACTTTGCGTTCTTCGACAGGCTCAACCAAGCGAAGCACGAGGAGACCGACGGCTGGTGGAACGGCTTCAACCGTCTCTACAACTCGTTCGTTTACGACTACCTCTACCCCAACCCGTCGAGCGTTATGGCGTTCATAGAGAACCACGACACCGACCGTTTCCTGGGCAACGGATGCGACACGCTCGCCCTCAAACAAGCACTCGCGCTGCTGCTCACCATCAACCGCACTCCGCAACTCTACTACGGTACTGAAGTTCTGATGAACGGCACCAAGGAGGTAACCGACGGCTACGTACGAAAAGACTTCCCTGGAGGGTTCGCTGGCGACACCCACAACTGCTTCACCGCTGAAGGACGCACACCTGCCGAGAACGCTATGTTCACGTGGCTTTCCCGACTGCTCCATTGGAGGCAGGGCAACGACCTCATTATCAAAGGAAGCCAGACGCAGTTCATTCCGTGGAAGGGTGTCTACGTCATCACACGCCAGCACGAGGGACGCACATCGCTCACCATCCTTAACGGCACATCGCAGCCAGCCACATTCGAAGCTGCACGCTATGCTGAAGTGATTGGCGAAGCCAAGAAAGCCACCGACGTCATCACGGGACAACCCGTGCAGATTGACCAGAATGTAAATCTCGCTCCCAGACAGACGCTCATCGTTGAGTTCTGAGCTCTAAACCGACGATTTTAAATCGCAGTTGAAACATCGTGGCCAAAAGAATATCAAGACAATAGGAATGTCAAGATAATTCCGAATTTTTATGATAAAAACAGGCCATTTTTTAGATAAGAACAAGATTTAGGTGCGAAAAACGCAAAAAATCGACATTTTCGGAAGTCGTTGGTTTTCAACGACTTCCGTTTTTCTTACATTTTTCCGACCGACCCAAACGATGTTTTTCGGTTGTCACTTGTGGCATCTGACCCTGTCACATATAACATCTAAGGCTCTCACTTGCCACAAGTAATCGCATCAGAGATAATATCTGACGCCCTCAGATGCCACATGTGACAATTCGATTGCATGAATAAAGAGTCGGAAGAACGCAAAAATCGCTTTTCACAGTCTATTTCCGCTCTAGAATGAGTGATATTGTCGACATGAAATTGTCATGATAATTCAGAATAAAAAAGGATATTTTCGCACTTCCAAAAAGCACTTTGCATTCAAAATGTTTGGATAGATGAAAGATTCTTCCTATTTTTGCATAATTATTGACAGGACCTTTCAAAAGTCTTATCAGCAAGAAAAACTTAACTACAAACGAAGCTATGAAGATTTTCGCCATCGGAATGAATTACGCTCAGCACAATAAAGAGCTGAAAAATCCGTTATTGATAACAGAAAGCTATGAACGGAAGACCGCCGAACCGGTGATCTTCACGAAGGCCGACTCGGCATTGCTGAAGGACGGAAAACCATTTTTCGTCCCTGATTTCATGGGACGCATAGACCATGAGGCCGAGGTGGTGGTGAGGATTTGCCGACTGGGAAAATCCATTCCTGAGCGTTTCGCCCACCGCTACTATGATGCTGTGACGCTGGGCGTTGACTTCACCGCGCGCGACGTACAAAAAAAGGCGAAAGACTTGGGGCGCCCGTGGACGATAGCAAAAGGCTTCGACGGTTCGGCAGTGATAGGCAAATGGATGGAATTGGAGAAATTCCGCGACATCCAAGCCATTCATTTCCACATGGACATCAACGGAAAGACGGTGCAGGAAGGTTGCACGAGCGACATGATGTACAAGGTGGACGAGATTATCGCCTACATCAGTCGCTTCTTCACGTTGAAGACGGGCGATATCCTCTACACGGGAACGCCGGCCGGAGTGGGTCCTGTTCACGCTAACGACCACGTGGAGGGATGGCTTGAAGACTGGAAAGTGCTGGAGTTCAACTGCAAATAGAAGGCCTTCCCCCTCCCCTCCCTACAGGGCTGGGAGTGATGTGTCTCAATGATATTAAACGATTAATGACAATAAGACAATTAATAAAGCATACTAATCTCCACCCTATAAGGAGGGGGCAGGGGCGGGTCGCTATTGTGGCCTTGTGCCTGATGTTCCTATGGATTCTGCCCTCGAAAGGTCAGGAATTTTTCAACCTGACTGCAGACGAGGTGAGGATTGACTCCGTGTTGCCACACTTCAGCCACTCTGTGCCGTTGGGCGACGGCTTCCGCGACACCACCTACACCGTGCAGCTGCTCTATCCCGAGTTCATCGACATGAGTCAGGCCGACATCGCCCGATATATGGACATCTGCGGTGAGCCGCTACAGGAAATGCCGAAGGTGGAACAGAACATTGTGCTCGACCGCAAGCGCGGGTCGCTGGAGATTTCGTTCTGCCCGATAGTTCTGCGCAACGGCCGCTATCAGATATTGGTCAGTTTCATGCTTGACGTCAAAAAAGCCCCTTTATCTGAGAATGGTTTACGGCGGATAGCCTCACGCAACGGGAGCAAGTCGGGAGTGTCATCCCCACGCGAGCGATATGCTGAGCACTCCGTGCTGGCCAACGGGCATTGGGCAAAGATACGCGTGCCGGCAACAGGAGTTTATCAACTCACCAACGAACTCATCCGACGCGCCGGATTCACCGACTTGAACAAAGTGAAGGTTTATGGCTACGGCGGAAACTTGCAGAACGAGAGCCTCGAAGAGGAAGACCTCATCGCATTCGACGACTTGAAAGAGGTGCCCACATGCACCGTGAACGGACGCCGTCTGTTCCATGCGAAAGGCCCCGTGAGTTGGAATTCGAAGACCACTTCGTTCCGAACCCGCAATCCTTATTCTGATTACGGATATTATTTCATCACGCAAAATGATGCGGAACCCGCAACTGTTGATTCTGAAACCTTCATAGCATCGTTCTATCCTTCGAACGACGACTACCACGTTCTGCACGAGGTCGATGACTTCGCCTGGTATCACGGCGGACGCAACCTTTTCCAAAACGACCCCATCAGCGAGGGACAGTCGAAGACTTACACGCTGGACACACCTGTAGACGAGGCCAAGGGAAAGGTCTATGTGGCTGTGTCGGCAGGAACAAAGCGGAGTGAGGTGGAAGTGACGTTCAACGACGAGAGCCTGGGCAGAATCACCATCACTATGGGTGACTACGACAAAGGCAACGTTGTAGGGAAGACATTCTCGGTGAGCAACATTCAAACCTCCAACCAAATCAAACTGAGAACGCTCTCGGGTGGACCCGTGAGATTGGATTATATCTCTATCACCCAGTCCAATCCCCACCCCGCGCCCGACCTAATGGCTGGGACATTTGCCGTACCTGAATATGTGAACAACATCACCAACCAAGACCTGCACGGCGACGGAGCATACGACATGCTCATCGTCATCCCCACCAGTCAGAAACTGCGCAAGCAAGCAGAACGGCTGGCCGACTTCCACAAGCAACACGACGGCTTGCGTGTCAGAGTACTGCCCGCCGACGAATTGTTCAACGAATTCTCGAGCGGCACGCCCGATGCCAACGCTTACAGGCGCTACTTGAAAATGCAATACGACCGCGCCGAGAGTGATGCCGACCTCCCTCGATATCTACTTCTCTTTGGCGACTGTGCATGGGACAACCGCATGAACACCGCCGACTGGAAAAAGAGCAGCCCCGACGACTATCTGCTATGCTTTGAAAGTGAGAACTCGTTCAGCGAAACGAAATGCTACATCGATGACGGTTTCTTCTGTCTGCTCGATGATGGTGAAGGAACTGACCCCATGTCTACCGACAAATTGGATATGGCTGTAGGACGGTTCCCCGTGACTAGCGAAGCCGAGGCAAAGGTGATGGTGGACAAGGTGATTGCCTACGTAAACAACCACAATTCGGGCGCTTGGCAGAACACTCTCGTATTCATGGGCGACGACGGAAACCAGAACCTGCACATGAACGACGTGAACGCTGCTGCCACACAAATATCTAGCATGTATCCGGGATTCTTCATCAAGAAAGTGATGTGGGACGCCTACAAACGCGAGACTTCGTCTACAGGCAACACATACCCCGAAGTGTCACGCCTCATCAAGCAATACCAAAATAACGGAGCGCTCATCATGGATTATGCAGGACACGGACGTGCTGAGCAGATCTCTCATGAGGCAGTGTTGAAACTGGAGGATTTCCAACAGTTCAACCACACTAACCTGCCCATTTGGATTACTGCTTCGTGCGATATCATGCCGTTTGACGGACTTGAAGAAACCATCGGCGAGACTGCTGTGCTCAACAGCAAAGGCGGTGCTATCGCGTTTTTCGGTACCACCCGCACCGTATATGCATCGGGCAACAAACTCATCAACATGGCCTTCCTACGCCACGTGCTGACCATCGAGGACGGGAAGCCTATCAGCATCGGCGAAGCACAGCGACGCGCCAAGAACGAGATGATCACCTCAAAAAGTGGCGATAAGAGTGAGAACAAACTGCAGTATTCGCTGTTGGGCGACCCTGCTGTAGCGCTGCATCTGCCCACAATGGAGATTGAAATTGACTCTATCAACGGCTTGGACGCTACAGCCGCTACCACGAAAATGGCTGTGCTGAAAGCTGGCTCAATTGCGAAACTGAAAGGATACGTCAAAGGCGCATCAGACAACTTCAACGGCGTTGTGACCGTTACTGTGCGCGACAACGAGGAACGCATCGTCTGCAGGCAGAACGACAGGCGCGAAGCTGATACGGCATATGTCTATCGCGACCGCACCAAGATTCTCTTCAGCGGTTCCGACAGCATTGTGGGAGGGAAATTCGAATTCAAGTTCGCCGTACCAAAAGACATCAACTACTCGAATGCAACGGGACTCATCAACGTCTATGCCGTGAACAACGAGCACACCATCAACGCGCACGGACAAAACAGCCGTTTTTTGGTGGGAGGCAGTGATATGGCGGGCAACGACTCCATCGGTCCGTCCATCTACTGCTACCTCAATTCACCATCATTTGCAAATGGCGGCAACGTGAACTCCACACCTTACTTCGTGGCGCAAATCAAGGACGAGGACGGCATCAACGCTACAGGTAATGGCATCGGACACGACCTGGAACTGATTATCGATGGCGACATGACGAAGACTTATGTGCTGAACGACAACTTCCAGTATGACTTTGGAAGTTACACTAGCGGCAACACCTATTATAATATACCGGAACTCGAAGAAGGTCCTCACACGTTGCTTTTCCGTGCATGGGACGTTTTGAACAACTCATCGACCACTCAACTGTCGTTCAATGTCGTGAAAGGACTGCAACCATCGCTCTTCAGCGTGAGTTGCACCAACAATCCCGCCACCACCGAGACCACATTCATCATCACCCACGACCGTACGGGCAGCGAGATGGACGTGGAAGTGGAAATCTTCGATGTCAGCGGACGACTGCTTTGGAAGCATGCTGAGAGCGGACTGTCGATGACGGGAGCCTACACCGTTGACTGGGACTTGACAGTTGACGGAGGCCGACGCTTGCAGACAGGAGTCTATCTCTACCGTGTTCGTGTGGCAAGCGACGGCAGTTCAAAAGCATCAAAAGCAAAGAAACTCATCATCCTAGGCAATAATTAGACGAAAAACTGCGTTATTGTAAATACTTATCAATACGACATTCACGAGCATGAAGAAAATCTTTAGAATATTCACGACATGTCTGTTGTTACTGATGCTCTCCCATGAGGTGCATGCGCAAGACAAACAAGACATGTTCAACCCCATCAACACGTCGGTCACATCGCAGACCATCGCCCCTGACGCCCGTGCGGCTGGTATGGGTGACGTGGGAGCCGCTACCGACCCCGACGTGAACTCACAATATTGGAATCCAGCCAAATATCCGTTCACCATCTCGCGAGCAGGCCTTTCAGTCAACTACACTCCGTGGTTGCGCCAACTTGTCAGCGACATGGATTTGGCTTATCTCTCGGGTTACTACCGCATTGGCGACTATTCGGCCATCTCCAGTTCGTTGCGCTATTTCTCTTTGGGTGAGGTGATGTTGTCATACGACAGCACCGACCCGTCGATGACCATCAATCCTTACGAGATGTCGTTCGATGTGGCCTACTCAATGATGCTCAGCGAGAACCTCTCGTGGTCGGCTGGACTGCGCTTCATCTATAGCGACCTGACCTACGACTACACCGACGACACCACACCTGGAACAGCTTTTGCGGCCGACGTGGCACTTTATTATCAGAACTATCTGAACCTTGGCTCACGCGAATGCCAATTGGGCTTGGGACTGAACGTGTCGAACATCGGTTCGAAAATCACATTCGGTGGAGATGACAATTCAGAGTTCATCCCTACGAACTTGCGTTTGGGTACATCGTTGATGATTCCTGTCGATGAATACAACCGCTTCACCATAGCTGCCGACGCCAACAAACTGCTCGTACCAACTTATCCTAAGCAGAACGAGGGTGAGAGTTCCGAGGAATATGCTGTGCGCAAGCAGAAGGAATACTACGATGTATCCTCCATCAGCGGCATATTCAAGAGTTTCAACGACGCCCCCAACGGGTTCAAGGAAGAAATGCAGGAAATCCAATGGAGCGTGGGTGCCGAATACATCTACCACGACCAGTTCTCGCTTCGCGCAGGATACCACCACGAAAGCGAAAACAAGGGTAACCGCAAATACTTCACCGTGGGTGCCGGATTCAGAATGAACGTATTCTCACTTGACGCGGGCTACGTGATTGCCACAGCCAAGAGTAACCCACTCGACCAAACGCTGCGTTTCACCCTCACCTTCGATATGGACGGTTTGAAAGACTTGTTTAGGAAATAGAGAGTGAGTATGAAGATACGCGTGGGGATGGGCTACGACGTCCATCAATTGGTTGAAAGCCGTCCGCTCTGGCTTGGCGGCATCAAAATCGAACACTCGCTAGGACTCCTCGGCCACAGCGATGCCGATGTGCTCATTCATGCCATCTGCGATGCACTCCTTGGTGCAGCCAATATGCGCGACATCGGCTACCATTTCCCTGACAACTCGGAAGCCACACTCGATATGGACAGTAAAATCATCCTGCGCGATGTCGTGGCCTTGCTGTCCGAGAAAGGTTGGAAAGTCGGAAACATCGACGCCACCGTCTGTGCCGAACACCCAAAACTGAACCCACACATCCCCGCCATGAAGACCGCTATGGCCGAAGTGATGGGCATCAGCCCCGACGACATCAGCATCAAGGCCACCACCACCGAACGTCTCGGCTTCACCGGGCGCGAGGAAGGCATGAGCGCCTATGCCGTAGCGCTGATTACAAAAGACTGAACACGAAACAACGCAATAGCCATTGCCCTTTCTTGTGAACACGCATGAGTAGTGTTGCAAGAAAGGGCAATGTCGTTTGATGAATGCGGTCTATCCCCCACTCTCCGTCTACGTAAAACACCCATAAAAAATCGCGCCGCAACTCTCAACGAGCTGCGACGCAAGCCTATGTTTAACTAAAAATCCTTTCGATAAAGAATGGTAGCCTCACGGCCTCCATTGTTACCTGTTAAACAATCGTTTAAATCTACCTTAAACCTAATAACTAAAAACCTAAATCTATTACTACTAACCTAAACAATCTATTAACCTTTTGACGATGCAAAGGTACAACGATTTTATGGTTCCCGCAAGAGTTGCAGCATTCTTTTTGTATTTTTTACACTCTTTCTTGACTTAAATCAAGGATTTGTGTGCGAACACAACGAAATAACTGCATGATTATCCACAATTTGGCATTTGCGAAAGGTATAGCTTTTTCTTATCCAATTTAAGACTTTTCAACGTCCAGATAGCTCCGCAATGCCGACACATATTCCTCGAAAGCCTTCCGACCTGTGGGCGTGATGCGGCAGACGGTACAGGGTTTCCTACCCTTGAACGTCTTTTCCACCTCAATGTAACCCGCCGCCGAGAGCTTATCAATCTGCACACTCAGGTTGCCAGCCGTGGCTTCCGTCTGCTCCTTGATATATGGGAACTCGGCTTCTTCGGTGCTGATGAGCAACGACATGACAGCCAGTCGCAACTCTGAGTGCAGTAATGGGTCTAAAGTAGGGAACATCATAGACTCTTCTTTTTAAGCATCATACCTGGAAGCGCCATTCCGATGAAGGCGAAGAGTGCGATGATGATGCCAGAGAATAAATGAGATACTCTTGTGGCGGTATAGGGAGAACAGAACCGTCCTACAGTTATACCGAACACATTGAGCGTCTCCCATGCGAAACCTCCTATGCCACCAATAATGCCACACCATATCAGCCAACGGCTCTTCAATATATACCCATTGATGGTGATGGCCATACCCATGAGCAGAAGAATAACACGAAAGGGTTCAATTTTCAAACGTGCATAAACATCGAGAGTTTCCATTTGACACAAGAAGAAGTCGTATAAAAAGGAAAACACGAAGAACGCGATGGCGAAGATGCCGAAGGTTGTCCATGTCTTATCTACCATTGTGCTCACAAAGCTGGCTGGAACTTTGGGCTTATTCCTCTTTGCATAGCGGTCGGCAAAGTAGATAATGACGGGTACCGCCGCGTAAAGCAAATAGAATAACCCGTTATTTGTGAAATAGGCACAAATACCAATAAAGAGTGCCACACCCATGACGCATAGGCCAGACACATAAAGCGTCAGTCCCGTGTCCTTAGTCACTTCTTGCCGACTGCGCTCTAACTGCTCGGTGATGATTTCCAGACTGCGCTCGGCAGTCATGTTGTTGTTTTCTTCCATTGTTGTTTTCTGTTTTTTGATGATTCAAGAATTTTTGTTCACTTCTCTCTTGCGCCCTCTCCTTCCTCCTGCAGAAAGGTCGGACAAGACGCTTTTCATCCGGATTTCGATGCAAAGATAAAGAAGTTTATTTTATAAACCAAATTATAATGTAAATAAATGTGGCAAAACGACCTTGCATTATGATTTTTTAAGATTTCTTGCGCGCGCGTACAATAATATTACATGAGCATCCTTGAAATCAATTGAAACACGGCCGAAACAGATAGATATATGGGGTGTGCTGCCCAAAGCTATTGTTTGACCATTCCATTTGTGGCTTCTGGTGTTGTCATTGCATAGCTTTGGTGTTGGAAAATAATTTATTTTGCAAAGTAAAATAATTTATTTTGCTGTGTAAAATAATTTATTTTAGTCGGTAAAATAATTTATTTTACTTGACCATCTCATAGCTCTGACAACACCAGATGCATGAGATGACCAGACCACATGTGGTTTCTAGCGCCAGAGAATGCCATTTGTGCCAACTTCCCACTCGACTGCTTGCCGAAACATGTAAAACTTTTTCAACGTGCCACACATGAAAAAACAACATTATTTTGTCCTTTTGAAAAAGAATTTGTATATTTGCGACGAATTATTGAAAAAGCTGGCACGTACAAGAAAAATACATCGACAAACATGAGAGTGCTGATTGTGAACACAAGCGAAAAGACGGGAGGAGCCGCCGTAGCTGCCCGACGCCTTTTGAAAGCCTTGGTGGACAATGGCGTGAAGGCCAAGATGTTGGTGCGCGACAAAGAGAGCGAAGACATCAAGGTGGTGGGGCTGCCGGGCGGATGGCGCCGCCAGTGGAACTTCCTTTGGGAGCGCTGGTGCCTGTTCTGCCATCTGCATTTCCGCCGCAAGCATCTTTTCGAAATCGATATGGCCAACACAGGCTACGAAATCACGTCGTTGCGTGAATTCCAGGAGGCCGACGTGATACACCTGCATTGGGTCAACCAAGGGATGCTCTCGCTGAAAAGCATCCGCAAGATACTGGATAGTGGCAAGCCTGTGGTGTGGACGATGCACGACTTGTGGCCAGCCACCAGCATCTGCCACTATGCCCGCAGTTGCGAAGCCTATAAGTCGCAATGCCAGCATTGCCCGCTGCTGCCGGGCGGAGGCGGAAAGAACGACCTGTCAGCCCGCGTGTGGAAACGCAAGGAACACATGCTGGACGGCAAGCGGATAGCCTTTGTAGCTTGCAGCCAATGGCTTGCGGGCGAGGCTCGGCAAAGTGCTTTGCTGAAAGGACAAACTGTGACGAGCATCCCCAATGCCATCGACACCCGTCTCTTCTGCCCCGCAGACAAGCAAAAGGCACGTCGCGACAGCGGTCTGCCTGAGACAGGACGGCTGATTCTTTTCGTTTCGCAACGCGTGACCGACCGTCGCAAAGGAATGAATCACTTCATAGACGCCATCAAACTGCTGGCAGAAGAGCATCCCGAACTGAAGAACGATACCGCCATCGCCATTCTTGGGGGCCATTCCGAAGAACTGAAAGACCGTCTGGCTCTGCCCGTTCATTCGTTGGGATACGTGAGTGACGCCAAGCGCATTGCGGCCATCTACAACGCAGCCGATGTGTTCGTGCTGCCTTCGATGGAAGACAATCTGCCCAACACCATCATGGAGTCGCTGGCTTGCGGTCTGCCCTGCGTGGGATTCAATGTGGGCGGCATTCCCGAGATGATTGACCATCAACGCAACGGATATATCGCTCAAGCCGCTGATGCCGCCGATCTGGCTCGCGGAATCCGTTGGGTGCTCTGCGAAGCCGACTATCAGGCGTTGTGCCATCAGGCTGTGGCCAAGGTTGCCAACTGTTATTCGGAGCAAAGCGTTGCATTGCGCTACGCCAATCTATATGAAGAGGTGATAGGCGAGAAGTAAGAAAAAAAGGTAAGACATAAGAAACAAGAGATATGAACCCATACGCACAAGCCGTCATCCTGTCGGCATCCACACTCAGGATGCTACCCCACATCGCCCTCTATCTGATGAAAAAGCGTCAGATAGACGCCGACTTGCGCAAATACTCAGCTGATGGAACGGGAGTGGGGGCATTCATCAAAGTGTGCACACGCCAGCGCGTGTTCCGCAACCTGTTCTACTACCGGTTGGGCGAATATGTGTCTGTGTTCATCAAATGGCTGCTTCCGCCCGAACGCACACTCACCATCTGGTGCCCTGAGATTGGCGAGGGCTGTCACTTTGAGCACAATTACGCCACCTATCTGAACGCCGAGCGCATCGGGCGCGACTTCTATTGCCTGCACCTTGTCACACTCGGAAACGACTCGCAAGGCCAACGTCCCGTCATTGGCGATGGTGTGAGCATCTATACTGGCGCCACCGTCTTCGGCGGCATTCACATTGGCGACAACGTGACGATTGGTGCCGGAGCCGTCGTCAGCAAAGATGTGCCGGCAAACTGTACGGTTGTGGGCAATCCCGCAGTCATCGTTCGAAAGGATGGCGAAAGAGTGAACATTAAACTCTAACACCCACCACCTAACACCCATCACCCATCACCCAAATACCCAAATGCCTAAAATAACCTACATCACCATAACCTACAACGCCAGCAGCGTGCTCCAGCCCACACTCGACAGCGTGGACTGCCAGACCTATCGGCAGATAGAACATATCATCGTGGATGGCGCATCCAAGGACGACACCCTCGCGTTGGCTGAACAATACAAAGCCTCAACCGAGGCGAAGGACAATGGGCACACGGTCGTTATCCTCTCCGAACCTGACAAAGGAATCTACGATGCCATGCAGAAAGGCATCGGCTTGGCTACCGGCCGATACATTTGTTTCCTGAATGCTGGCGACCGTCTGCCGCATGCCGACACTACTACTGAAGTGGCCGCATCGTCAGGCGAGAATGTGGGCGTCATCTATGGCGACACCGACATCGTTGACAGCGATGGAAACTTCCTGCGCCACCGCCATCTTTCCGCTCCAGAGAAACTCTCATGGCGTTCGTTCCGTAAAGGCATGCTGGTTTGTCATCAGGCTTTCTATGCCCTTACCGACCTTGCACACCTAACGCCCTATAATCTCAATTACCGCTACTCTGCAGACGTTGACTGGTGCATCCGCATCATGAAAGAAGCCGAACGCAAAGGCTTGCAACTGAAGAAGGTGGATGGCGTGGTGGCGAACTATCTGGATGGTGGCACCACCAATCAGAACCATCGGGCGTCGCTGAAAGAGCGATTCCGCGTGATGCGCAGCCACTATGGTCTCTTCACGACACTTTGCATGCACCTTTGGTTCGTTGTGCGCTCTATCTTCAAGTAATCTATTGAAACTACAACTTTGCATTATCATCAATCACTTAACAAATAACTAATATGAAGAAAAAACTATTTATTGGACTTGCCTTGGCTGTCATCTCTCTGATGCCAACGCAAAAGGTGTTCGGCCAGTTCAATTGGCCCTATCACATTGAGAACGGAACCATTAAGACAGAGGTTCCAAAGAGAGAAGCCGGACAGCAACACGCCCTGGGCCTCACCGTCCCAAAGATGGATGTGGTGCGTGTGGCCTTTGTTGGATTGGGCATGCGTGGTCCTGGTGCCGTAGAGCGCTGGACACACATCCCCGGCACACAGGTTGTGGCACTTTGCGACTATCACCGCGAGCGTGCTGAAGCCTGCCAGCAGTACCTGCGCAAGGCTTCGATGCCCGCAGCTGCTATCTATAGCGGTGAAGATGGTTACAAGGAACTGTGCCAGCGCCCAGATATCGATGTGGTGTATATCGCTGCCGACTGGTTGCACCATTTCCTCGTGGCACGCGAAGCATTGGAACATGGCAAGCATGTGGCCATCGAAGTGCCGTCGGCCATGAACATGAGCGAGATTTGGCAGCTCATCAACTACTCTGAGCAGAAGCGTCTGCACGTGATGATGCTGGAGAACTGCTGCTACGACTTCTTCGAACTCAACTCGCTCAACATGGCACAACACGGTCTCTTCGGCGAAGTAATCTATGCTATGGGCGCCTATCGCCACGAGTTGTCTCCCTTCTGGGACGCTTATTGGAAGAAGGACGCTAACGACAAGCTAGGCTGGCGCCTTGACTACAACCAAAAGTTCCGCGGCGACCTCTATGCCACACACGGACTTGGCCCCATTGCACAGGTGCTGGACATCCATCGTGGAGACAAAATGAAGACTCTGGTGGCAATGGACACGAAATCGGTGAACGGCAAGCACCAGGTGGAGAAACGCACGGGACAACCTTGCACCGACTTCAAGAATGGCGACCAAACCACTACCCTCATCTCGACAGAGAACGGAAAGGTTCTTGAGATCCACCACAACGTGATGACTCCACAGCCTTATAACCGCATGTACCAACTCACTGGCACCAAGGGATTTGCCAACAAATATCCTGTTGAAGGCTATTCCTTGCAAAGCGACGAGCAGAACCAGACTGGCATTCCTGAAATGGACAACCTTAGCGGACACGAATATCTGAACGAAGCAGCAACGAAGCAATTGGTCAACAAATACAGGAGTCCCATCGTGGAACGCTACGAGAAGAAAGCCAAAGAAGTGGGCGGGCACGGTGGCATGGACTTCATCATGGATGCACGTCTGGTGTATTGCCTTCGCAACGGTCTGCCTCTCGACATCGACGTCTACGATCTGGCTGAATGGTGCTGTCTTGCCGAGCTGGGAAGCATCTCGATGGACAACGGCAACATGCCTGTTGAGGTTCCCGATTTCACACGTGGCCATTGGCGCGACATCCCCAATGGTTATCGCCACGCTTTTGCAACGCCCGAACAAGAAGCCATTACCGATGCTTCTGCTGAAGCCTTCACACAGAAATTGAAGGAAGCGGGAGCCAAGTATTGGGAAAAAGTTGCCAAGCAAGAAGCTAAGCAAGCACGCAAGAACAAGGGTAAGAAATAACATGAACAAAAAATAAGGCAATAATATCGCAGTTGACCCTTTCGGATAAAGAGCGGCCTGAAAGGCCAACCCGCTCATAGCCCAGGGCATCGCCCTGGGTGAGAGGGATGCGCGTCTTTCTCACATGCCCCTTACCCAAGGCGCTGCCTTGGGCTGGTTGCTGCTGCCCCGTTGGGGCGTTTGGGTCAACTGCAATATTATTGCCAAAAATAAATGGGGGCCTCCTTTTAGGAAGTCCCCATTTTTTTCGTATGAAAATATCTTTCCGTTACGAGCAACGGAGGATTTGTCCCGGATGTATGCGCATGTTCTTATCAAGGTTGTTGAGCTTACGCAGTTGGTCAACTGTAAGACCATGCTTCTTTGCAATCGAATAGGCTGTCTCACCCTTTGCAACCTTGTGATAAGACTTGGCATTACGCTGGTTGTTAGCAGCCGTTTCCTTAGCAGGCTTCTGTGCTTTGCTCGGGCTTGCTACAGCCTGAGTGCCTTTCACTTGCTCCGGGGTATAGCTTCCATTTCCAATCTTTCCACGCAGGCGGGTAGCCTTCTCAGACTCATTGGCGTAGTTGCGCTTGTTGTAGACATAATAGTCGCCTGTAACGTCCTGTGCACGGAAGTCGAACATCAGAGCCGGGTTCAAGGCTACGCCGCAGAGGCGGGTCTCGAAGTGCAGGTGTGAACCTGTGCTACGACCGGTATTACCACCAAGACCGATGACATCGCCAGCGCGCACTTCCTGATTCTCACGCACGAGTTGCTTCGAAAGGTGACCATAGATGGTCTCAAGTCCGTTATGATGGCGAATGACGATATATTTGCCATAACCTTTGGCTTCATATTTCACTATGCGAACTTTTCCACTAAAAGCAGCGCGGATGGTGTCTCCGATATAAACCTTGATGTCAAGTCCCTTGTGCTGGCGCCCCCAACGAGAACCAAAGTTACTGGTAACAACGCGGCTGGGAGTAGGCATACAGAAGTCGCGCAAGTCAACGCGGAATTTGTCGGGCAGTTGTGTAGCCCTGTGAGCATATGTATTCTCCCAATCGGCATAAAGTTCCTCTGCAGGAAGTCCGGAATATTCTCTATCAAGTAATTGTTGGAACTGGAGCGTGTCGACAGCTTTCATCTTGCGATCAACGGGAGCCTGACGGGCCAGCATGTCCTGTGCTGCGGCTGTTTGTGCTGCAAGTGTGAAAAATGTTCCTAACGCTAATGTCTTTACAATTCTTTTCAGTTTCATTCTTTTTTTATTTACAGGTTTCCCTTTCAAAATACGAATAAAGGCTTATTCTTCAAAAGGTCGTTGAACAGATAAAATCCAACGAAAAATCAAAAATCCGATGCAAAGATATAAAAAAAAGTTCGAATTGCAATCTCTGATTAACAGTTTTTGTTGTCGATTTAACAATTTATGGGATAAATTAGGAGTTATAGGAGGAAGAGGAAGAGCTAGAAAAACTAGAATATCTAGAGAATCTAGGAGAACTAGAGAAACTATATGAAATCCTCAGCTAATTGCCGCCCAGTCAATATTTGTCTTTCTCAGTTCGCGCAACCGATTCCAAAGCATGCTATACTCTGGACTGTCACAAGTGGGATCGGCATCCACTATCTTCTGCGCCTCATCGCGGGCCAACTGTACAATCTGGCCGTCACGGGCAATATCGGCTATCTTCAAATCAAAGGCGATGCCGCTCTGCTGCGTGCCTTCGAGGTCACCCGGTCCGCGCAACTTCAAGTCGGCCTCAGCTATTTCGAATCCATCATTCGTTTGACACATGATGTCAATACGCTTGCGAGTCTCCTCGCTCAGTTTGTAGTTGGTCACAAGGATGCAGTACGACTGGTCGGCACCACGCCCCACCCTACCACGCAACTGATGAAGCTGCGACAGGCCGAAACGTTGTGCATCGAGGATGACCATCACCGACGCATTCGGCACATTCACCCCAACCTCAATCACAGTTGTGGCCACCAAAATCTGCGTCTCGCCACTCACGAAGCGTTGCATCTCCTCCTCCTTCTCCTTGGCCTTCATCTTGCCATGCACCTTGCTCATGCGGAATTCCGGGAACACTTCGCGCAGCGCCTCGAAACCCTCCTCCAGGTTTTTCAGGTCAATCTTCTCACTCTCCTTGATGAGCGGATACACGATATAAACCTGCCGACCCAAACGAATCTGCTGTCGTATTCCCTGATAGAGGCTCGTCATCTGCGTGTCGAATTTATGAATAGTCTGAATGGGTTTACGCCCGGGAGGCAACTCATCGATGACACTCACATCAAGGTCGCCATAGATAGTCATGGCCAATGTTCGCGGAATGGGCGTTGCCGTCATCACGAGCACGTGCGGCGGATTGTCGTTCTTGCTCCACAACTTCGCCCTTTGCGCCACGCCAAAGCGGTGTTGCTCGTCGATAACGGCGAGCCCCAACTGACTGAACTTCACGGCGTCTTCAATCAACGCGTGCGTTCCCACCACAATGTTCACCTCTCCGCTCAAGAGCCCTTTCAGCACCTCTTCACGTCGTTTGCCCTTCACCACACCCGTCAGCAGTTCCGTGCGCACGGGCATATCGCCCAGAAAGTCGCGTATGGTCTGCAGATGCTGCTCAGCCAATATCTCCGTCGGCGCCATGATGGCGGCCTGAAAACCGTTGTCGATGGCGATGAGCATCGACATCAAGGCCACGAGCGTCTTTCCAGACCCTACGTCGCCCTGCAACAGACGATTCATCTGCCGTCCGCTTTTCATGTCGGCGCGAATCTCGTGCATCACACGCTTCTGCGCGCCAGTCAGTTGGAAGGGCAGATGTTGTTTATAAAAAGTATTGAATTGTTCTCCTACATGAGGGAAAACATATCCCTTGTATTTACGGCGATGGTCCGAAGCATAGCGCAGAATGTTGAGCTGTACGTAAAAAAGTTCCTCGAACTTCAACCGCAGACGCGCCCGTTGCATCTCGTCAGGATTGTGCGGATAATGCACATGTCGCATGGCCTCGTCGCGAGAGCAGAGGTGCAACGGACCCGTGATAAAGGGAGGGAGCGTCTCGGGCATGGGCGACGGAATCTTATCGAGCAACGTCTTCATCACCCTTTCCACGCCCCGACTCTGCAGACCGCTGTTCTTCATCTTCTCGGTAGTCATGTAGTAAGGCTGCATGCCCATTTCCGAGAGCACCAGTTCATCGGCCTTGTCGATGTCGGGATGCGTGAACTGGAACCGTCCGCCATAGATGGTGGGCCGTCCGAAGACAATATATTCCGTGCCCACCTTATAACTGTCATAGATGTATTTCTTCCCGTTGAACCACACCAAGTCCACCACGCCGTGCCCGTCGCTGAAATGCGCCACGATGCGCTTCTTCCGCGCGCCCATAGCAAACTCCTCATAACTCAGTATGCGCCCTTTGATTTGCACAAAAGGCATGTCGCCCCGCAGCTCGTCGATGGTATAGATACGGCTACGGTCTACATATTTATAAGGATAGTATTCCAGCAAGTCTCCCCACGTGTGGATATCCAGTTCCTTGTTGAAGATATCCTTCCTACGGGGACCCATGCCGGGCAGATACATGATGTCTTGGTCCAGAATGCTCATTGTTTCAATAAGGCTTCGGCCACCAACAGGTCGAAGGGTGTAGTGATCTTGATGTTCTCGCGGTTGCCCTCCACCATCTGCACCTCACAGCCCAGAGCCTCCACCACCGAGGCGTCGTCGGTAAACTCGGGTGTTGGTTGTTGAGTGTCAGGTGATGGGGCGCAAGCCTTTGCGAAAGCCTTCTTCAACAAGGCGATGTCGAATGTCTGCGGCGTCTGCACCACGCGATAGTCGCTCCGTTGCACGTTCTTGCCGCCTCCATTCGGGTCGATATATCTCAGGGTGTCGGTCACAGGTCCCACCGGAATACAGGCCTTTTCCTTGCGGGCGGTCTCGAAGCAACGGCCGATGACCTCCACCGACACGAATGGTCGCACGCCATCGTGAATGCCCACCACACCTTCCTCGTCGTCGGGAATGGCACAAAGGCCGTTATACGACGACTGGAAACGTGTAGCTCCGCCATCCACCACATGATGTTCCACCGCGAAACCATGCTCACGGCACAACTCGCGCCAATGCTCCTGCTGCTCGTGGGGCAGCACAAGGATAATCTCCAGCGCCTCGCTATACTGTCTGAACCTTTCCAGCGTGTGCATCAGGATGGGACGTCCGCCCACGGGCAGGAACTGTTTGGGCATCTCCGCCCCCATGCGCTGACCTTTTCCGCCAGCCACGATGATGACGTAATCCATTCCTATCCTTGCATCAGATGGTTGTAGCGCATGCCCTCCTTCAATGCCTCCACTACGTCAGCCGTTGCCAGTCGGCCAAGCAGCGCATAGCCAAAGTCGAACGCAGCGCCCGGACCCTCGCCCGTAATGATGTTGCCGTCCTCAGTCAGCAGGTCGGCGGTGTAGTCGGCACCGTCCAGATACTGTTCGAAGCCCGGATAGCACGTCGCCCGCTTGCCACGCAGCAGCCCCAACTTGCCCAGCACGAAGGGTGCAGCGCAGATGGCAGCCACCAGCTTACCTTCCCCAGCCTGACGCAATAGAGCCTGGCGCACACCCTCGTGGGCGTCGAGGTTGGCCGCTCCAGGCATACCACCCGGCAGCATCAGCAAGTCAGCGTCAGCAAAATCGCCCGCCTCAGCGAACGTTAGGTCGGCCAGCACAATCACTCCATGCGCGCTCTGCACGGCCTCGGTGTCCATGATGCTCACGGTTGTCACGTCCAAGCCGCCTCTGCGCATGATGTCGATGGGTGCCAACGCCTCGATTTCCTCGAAGCCGTCAGCCAGAAAAACATATACTTTTGCCATAATCGTTATAACGTTTTTAATGGAATCAATATCACACTATATAATTCGTTTCATTTCTTGGTTTCGCTTACAAAGATACAGAAAAAACCTGAAACACCATCCAAAAACACCCGAATTATCGTCTTAAAACCCACAAAAACATCATCTTGACTTTCTTTGTTGCGGCAAGTGAACCATCAAGAAACGGCATCTTGTCTATTCAAAAGATACAAGTGGTGTAGTAAAATAAATTATTTTGCAAAGTAAAATAAATTATTTTGCCGTGTAAAATAAATTATTTTATCGAGTAAAATAAATTATTTTACTTGACCATATGCCACAAATGACGACACCATATGCCGTCTCTGACAACATCAGATGCCACATCTGAGCAGATCATATGTATACTCTTGCCAAAAAGCATGCGAACTTTGGCTTTAGAACACGCGTTCATTACATATAACATAGGCATAGGAAAGCAGCTGCAGCGCTAAGAGAAAACGCCACATCTTTAACGTCTTTTAGTAAATAGAGCGTACGCAAATACCAGCTTTTTTGTTAATTTTGCACCTACTTTACAGCTTTCTATCATTTTTCTATCATTGACGAAACGAAGATAATGACTATCGACAACATATATTTACACGTGATGGTGGCGGCGGCGAGCTGCATGCTCATCACGGGTTTATTACTTGCTCTTGTGAAATCGCCCAGCGACGGACGTGCATCTAAGTTCCGTGCGGCGAAGTATGCGCTCACGGTTTCTGTGCTCGTTCTGGGCTCGCTCAACTTGGTGCAGTTGTCTTTCGACAGCAGCGGCAGCGTCAGTTTCCTTGGTCCGTGCATCGCCTTGGCGGTGGGCTATCTGCAGTCCATGCTGTTCACTATGGCGCTGCTCGTGCTCATCCGGCCCGAAGAGGTGACGTTTCGTGTCGTCATCATCCAGCTGGGTGTCATCCTTGTTGCCGCATCGCTGCTCGTAGGAGCATTCTTCCTTCTTCCCCGCGCCACGTTCCTCTATGTCTATGAGCTCGGCATAGTGGCCTATCTGTTGCAACTTGCGTTCTATATCCACTGGTTCCGCCGCAGCCGCAGGGTTTTCCTCAATCACATCCGCCAATACTACGAGGAAGACGAGATTGAGCGGTCAATGTGGTGGGTATATATTATCTTCTGGGCAGCTCTTGCCGTGGGGCTGCTCTCGCTGCTGATGATGTTCAATCATCGCGTCATCGACATGTGCCTCACCGTTGCCCTTGCCGTTTTCTGCACCCTGCTTGCCGCCTGTTTCATCAACTACGGTCTGACGGCACCCATCATCCTGCCCGCCATCTACAGCCCTGCTGAAGGCTCCTCTCCCGCTGGCGAGGAGGCTCCATCGTCACCCCAACCCTTGGCAAAGAAACCGGTGGCGAGAAAAACGGCTACCCCCAAACAGAGCAAACTGGAGTTGTGGATAGCCAACAAGGGTTATCTGGACAACGAACTCGCCGTGGCCGACATCGCTGCAAAGGTGGACATGACGGTCGACCAACTACACCGCTATTTTCGCGAGGTGGTTGGCGAGGAGTTCCGCACGTGGCGCGTGCGCCGCCGCATCGACGAGGCCAAACAGCTGATGGCCGAGCATCCCGAGCTACCGACCACGCAAATCGGAAAGCTGTGCGGTTTCAACGACCGCAGCTTTTTCTATCAGCAGTTCCTACGCTTCACCAATGAGAGCGTGGCGGACTACCGACAGCGGTTAAATCCATAACCCCTCTAGTCTTTCCCCTCCCCTGCAGTGAGCGGCAAGTCGGTTTCTTGCAACATGCAGACAAGATTCGAGGTGTGGAGTTTTCGCGTAGAAAGTGTAGAGTTTTGACGTAAAAGTGTGGAGTTTTGGCGTTTCCGACATATCTCCACACCTGCTTTTTTTTATAGTTCTCTCGTTTTTATTAATTTTGTACCACTGCTAAGAAAATTGAACAACTAAATACTTAAAATCATGGAAAGAAAACAACAAACTTACTCGCCACCTGCTGTCTCAGGGCGGGGGCGAACAAAAACTGTGCGGCACAGCCGATGGCTGGGGCTGCTCGTGATGTTTGTACTGCTGTTGGGCAGTAGCCAGACGGCGAAGGGCGCCATGTCATTTGGTTCCTATTCGTATATCGCCCACCAGCCCACTTGGGCACAACCATGGATTGTGTTGGATCTTTTTTTCTATGACACAAACGGCAAAGACAGCTTCTTCGTGCATAAGGCCACAGAAGGTTCCGCCAAAGGCCCAGCTTTGTACATTGATGGAGTTTATATCGACTCTTTTAATACAGAACTGGCGTGGCCGGGTAGTTCTTCTGATACCGGGGGTACTGGCAACGACGGTGCTTTGGATGATGAGCGAGCCGATAATAATTGGTGGAAGGACACACATGAAGTGACCAGAAACGGCAAGCTATACACCGTTAGATTTTGGGATCCAGCCCTAGACGGCGGCCGCTATCATGTGCAAGTTTACATCTGGATTCAGAATCTGGAGTTGGACAAAGAGCACACTATTTTATTCAAAGGTTGGTGGAAAACCAATGATTCCGGCACTCAGTTGGCATCCGCTTCTTGGAAGACCAATAAGGTCGTAACCCCTTTCTCAGCACCGGAAAATGGGAAAATGGTTAACTATAACACCTTCAGCATGTCTGGTGATATCAGTGCGTCGTATGGTCCGACAACTGTGGGTACAACCGCCACGGCCGATGGCAGCAATTACATTGCTCCAGGTGCGCTCTCCTCCAAGCATGAGTTTTCCAAGGGGGTGGCATCGTATTCCAATGAAAGATTCTCCATTGAGCGTACCAATTTCTATGAACCTATGACTAAACAGATTGAGTATGTCGTGGCAAATACGTGCACCGTTAAATCCGGCAGCAGTGACAGCTATTCTCGTACCGTCTATCTTTACAAGTGGTTCACAGACACAATTCCAGGCTTTGTGCGTGCTATTGACCTTGATACGGTACCTGACCTCTGGAAAAAATCTATCAAGCTTTCATGGAAACCTGATGAGTCGGGCGATCGCAGTAAAGAAGGAACATGGCGTGTCTATCGCAAGGCTGTTAATGAAAGCGAATGGAATCTCTTAGCTTCAAATATCAGCTACAGCTCGAATCCCAGTTATATCGATACGGATAATGCCCTTCAATACGATCTGGAATATGAATACAAAGTTGTCTTCATTCCCACTGGTTCACCAACAGGTGTGGAACACGAAGAATTATCCCAGACCATTGTGGGCAAATTACAACGCAAATACAGCTTCTCACAGTTTACTGACACACGCAAGGAGCAAAGCGTGCAGCTAAGTTGGAAGCACGATACGCCTACCAACAACGAGCAGTTGAAATTCAAAGTATGGCGATGTCTGGACCAAGAAAGTTTCTACGACCAGAACGGTACCCCCATAGAAGCCAACATCATCGATGCTATGGGCAGCAATCCCTATGCAGAAAATGTGGCCGCGTCCTCGTCGGGCAACGTCACGAGCTTTGAAGATGATGATTATGAGGGCAGCTGCACATTCTACTGGTATCGCATCAGTGTCGATGCATTAGAAACCACTTACTATTCAAATCTGCTTGGTCCGACCTCCATATCGGGCAATACAGAGATTCAGAGTATCAAAGCTAACCGAGGTACCTATACAAATGTGGTGAAGGTGCAGTGGGAGGTGAATCAGGTGGGGTCCGATCCCTCGCGTTTCGTGGTCTATCGCCGTCTGTTGGGCTCAGAAGAAGACGATGATTATCAGCAGTTGCACGTCGTGTCGGGTACGGAGTCGAACTATTTCTTCGAGGACAACACGGCTCAGCCTGGCCAATACTACCAATACCTCGTTGTGTCGCAGAGCAAATGCGATGGCGACTATGTTGTCACGAGTAGGGCCGATGCCGACGGTTTCTGCCAAAGTCGAGGCGTTATCAGTGGTCGCATCACCTATGGCACTGGCACAGCGGTTGCCAATGCTCGTGTGATGCTGTCTAAGAGCAGCCAAGACGGCGACGATACAAACCAGTTCTACTCGATGAAGGTGGATCCGCAGGGTGGTATTCTGTGGGCACCAACGGCAAAAGCCGGACAATCCATATTCCAAGGCAAGCCGTTCACTTTCCAGTTGTATGTGCGTCCGAGCGCTGTTGTTGCCGACGGCTCGACCATTATCGACGGAGGCGGTCAGTTTGCCCTGCAGTTGAAACCTGCAACCGACAACGACGACCAGAGCGAGCTATACCTGAAGGTGGGTAGTGCAGACGCTCAGGCTACAGGCCTGAAAATTGATAACGGCAAGTTCTACAACGTCGTTCTCAGCTGTAACGGATCTACGGGTTGGACAGTACGCACTATCGACCAAAAAGGAAACCTGACAAGCCAGACGCTCTCTGCTGCAGCAGGTGTTACGTGGTCAGACAATAACGTGGTGTTCGGTTCGGACAAGGAGTTCACAACTACCCACGCTTTCACAGGCTATCTGGACGATATCCGCCTGTGGACGAAACAGCTGACCGATGACGAGATTTTGGGCAACTATGACCGTCTGCTCACCGGCACAGAGGCTGGACTAAAGCTCTATTGGCCTGTTGATGAGGGCGTGAATCGTCTGCCCTATGTCTACGACTACTCGAAGACATCGGGTGTGGCCAACGAGAACCACGGCATCAAGCAACCCAACACCAACGTTTCGACTTCGATTCCAATGGAGAACCAGCTGAGTCTCTATGGCAAGACTGACAACCAGGGTAACTACGTGGTACGCGGAGTTCCTTACAACGGAGATGGTACAAACTATTCGGTGACGCCCGTGATGGATAGCCACGAGTTCTCGCCGCAGTATCAGAGCCGTTATGTAAATATTGATGCGCTGAACCACTCGGCTGTTGACTTCACCGACATTTCATCATTCGAGGTCAGTGGCACCATCCGCTATGCCGGCACGAACATCCCGGTGGACAGTGTGAAGATATTCGTTGATGGTCGTCAGGCCTCGCGCAACAACGAGATTGTGGTGACTAACGAAGAGGGTAAATTCACCGTAGACGTGCCCATCGGTAAGCATTACATCAGCGTCTCAAAGGATGGCCATACCTTCGTCAAAGGAGGCCGCATTCCCGATGACCCGACCGGTCTGAACGAAACGACCTACGAGTTTGTCAAGAAAGAGAGCGGCTTTGTGTTCTGGGACAACACATTGGTGCCTGTGGCCGGCCGCGTGGTTGGTGGTGCCATTGAGAGCGAAAAACTCTTAGGCTTTGCCGATATCGAGGAATACAAGAGCAAGAACACGATCGGACAGGCCCGCATTACGCTGGAGATTCCCGACACGCGTTATATGCTGAACGCCTACGAGGATACGGAGGGCTTGGTGAACAATGGCTTCAGGCCTGTGACTGAGAACACGGCACTGACTTATCCGACCGGTGTGACAGCCACGGGTGAAGGCTATCGCACGGGCGGTACCAAGGAAGACAATGCTAGGCGGGTAGTCATCACGACTGATGCCGAGACGGGCGATTTTGCCGTGCTGCTGCCGCCGCTGGATTACAAGGTGACTTCGGTGCAGATGGTGAACAGCCAGGCCAACGAGGTATATAAGTTCAATCCCCAGCAATTGCCGCGCATCGATGCCAGTCACCCGGAAACGGTGCTACAAGATAGTATCCCGACAGAGGACGGCGGGTTCCGCTACTTCGACTATGTGGCCGCTATGAAATTGACGCTCCACACCGATCCCGTGCTCAGCGTCAGGCAGAAGAACGGATCGAAGAACCTGCTTCCCGAGGGCGTCTTTGGTGAAGCCATAGGCGAATACGAGATTCCCACCACTAAAGAGATGCGGACCGCGGACCTCTATACTGTCAATACAAACGGCACTGTCAACTACACGTTCGACTATCCCATTTTCAAGGAAATGGCCTCCTATACGTTCGACATCGAAGGCTATGAGCTTTACACGAACTACGATAAGGCTAATGACGACGAAGACCGCGTGACGAAGGTGCCACTCAAGGAAACCGTGGTGACTATCAGCAACCCCATGAGCGCAGGACAGGAAGTACGCACTGCTGCGCCTGAGAACGGCGAGAACATAGGCGAGGTGGTAAATCTGAAAGAGAACCAACTTCAGCTCGACTCGCTGGGCAAGGCCACCTACACGTGGACGGCTGGTCTGCCATACACCTTGGGTAACTACACTCGTACCATGAACATGACCTATAACAATGGTGAGGGTGATTACAGCTGGCAGGGACTTGAGGCCATCATCTTCGGCGACCTGCCCAAGGGCAGCAACTTCACCACGAAGGGCCCATCGATAGTTGAGATGATTCTGCACAATCCTTACGGCGACTCGTCGTTTGCCACTTGGGAAACCGGCACGGTTACCATCAGGAGCAAGGAAACCCTCAGAAGCGAAGACGACGACAAGACATTCTCGACGAATATGCACCTTGGTCCGAAAATAGAGCTTGAGAACGGCTTGTTTACGCAGATCCAGACAGAAATTGAGTCAATTGTTGATTTCTCGGGCGGCTACCAGATCACCAATACGTATGACACCCTGAACGTCTACACAACGACCATCGAGACAACACGTGCCATCAGCACGAGCAGCGATCCCGACATGGTGGGCGCCGATGCCGATATCTACATCGGAAAGAGTGTCAACTTAATCTATGGAAAGACGAGACAAGTGGGGCTGAAGGCCGATGTCAACGGCAATCCGTATGTTTCGGTGGACGATGCATGCTCAGTGAACGAGAAGTTATCCACGAATTTCGCCTTTACGCAATACCAGATTGAGAATATACTGATTCCCGGTCTCGAACTGTTGCGCAACGACTATCTCATAACTGTGCCCGACATAGAAACCGCCACGAACCAGACAGATAGTACCATCTATGTGACGAACCTATTAGATACCGACGAGGACTTCGGCAAACCGGGCACCTATAAGGTGCTCGCCAAGACAGAAGGACTCGACATGGTGAGCTACTACAATGACGAGATTCAAAGTTGGAAGAACACAATTAGCCAAAACGAGGCATACAAGGACAGCCTTTTCCATAAACCCGATATCAAAACAATGAAGAACGTCTCGTTCGGTGGCGGAGTGGAAGTCAACGAGAGCTCCACTACTTCCTATAACCACATGCAGAACTGGACCCACTCACACACCTACTATGTGAACTATTCGCACGACCTAGGTGGAACTTTCAATGGAGTAGGAATCGACTTCTCGTATGAGTCGCACTGCTCGAGCGCAAAATACAATGGCGGCAACGGATCCGATGGCCATACTGAAGAAGACGAAAATTCGTCAATGTTCAGCTACACGCTGGCTGACAGCGGCGCCGATGACTCGTTCTCGATGGACGTCTACGAAGCGCTCAACAACCACGGTCCCATCTTCCGGACGCGCGGAGGCCAAAGCTCGTGCCCGTATGAGGGACAGGAAGTGACGAAGTACTACAAACCCGGTACTGAGCTATCTGCAGCTACGATGCAAATCGAGAGACCTTCAATCGATTGCAAAACCACCCAATTGACTGGCGTTCCCACAGGCGGCAAGGCACAGTTCGAACTGTTGCTCGGAAACGAGTCTGATACAAATACTGACTGCTACTTCAACCTGATACCCGTGGACGGTGCCAATCCAAAGGGTGCGCTGCTGAGCCTGCCCACTGGTCCCATTGGCAATGGTCGCACCGTCTTGGTGCCTGCAGGCCCCAATCCGGTGAAGATGATCCTTACCCTAGAGCAGGGCAACTTAGACGTGACGGACTATGAGGACATTGAAATCGCTTTGACTAGTACCTGCCAGAATGACCCGACCTCTATCCATGGCGCTATCTCCAGCTCAATAAAACTGAGTGCGCACTTTGTGCCCGCCAGCACGCCGGTGGACATGACCATCGACAAGACGGTGATTAACACGAACAACAAGGATGAGGACCTGTCTATACGCGTGACAGGCTTCGACCGCAATTTCCAAGGACTGAAGCGCGTGGACATCCAGTACATGACTCCGGGTGCTCAGTCGTGGAGTTTGCTGAAGAGCTACATACCGAACAATGACGTGCGTGAGAACAACAGCCAGGAGCTGCTGCCCGCTAACGGCGTGATCGAAGTGGCACTGAATATGAATTCGTCGAGCTGGTTGGACGGAACCTACCAGTTCCGTGCACAAAGCGCAGCCATCTATGGTGGCAATCCCGTGACTTCGGAGAGCGAAGTGCTGACGCTGGTGAAGGACGTGAACCGTCCACAACTGTTCGGTCTGGCTAGTCCGACCGATGGTGTGCTGAATGCCGACGACATGGTCAGCGTGACCTTCAACGAGGACATCCAGCAAGCATTGCTGACGGACAACAACTTCGTGGTGAGTGGTGTGCTGAACGGTGCACAGGTGAAACACGACGTGGCGCTGTCGGCACAGAACACGGATTATGCCGCAAAGACCGAAGCCAACATCAACCTGGCACGCAAAGACTTCTCGGCCGACATGTGGGTGCGTGTGACCGATGCAGGTGACATATTCTGTCATGGCAACGGTGACGAGAGGTTCAAGCTGAGCGTCGACGACAACAACAAACTGGTGGTGACCATCGGCAACGAGAGCTACACCTCGACGAATGCCATCGAGAAGAACACGTGGACGTTCCTCGCCTTCACCTACAAATTCGAGAATGGCAACAGTCTGCTGAACGCACGTGCCATTACGGATAACTACACCAGGGAAATGTTCACGAACCAAGCCGTGGCCGATTATGCCGGCACTGGCGGCATCACACTGGGTAAAGGATTCTCGGGTGCCATCCACGAGCTGACACTTTGGGACAAGGCACGAGAGATGAACGAGGCGCAGGCGGAGATGCACATCACGAAGAAGCCTTCGACACCGAACCTCATCGGCTACTGGAAGATGGACGAGGGCAATGGCCTGACAGCCACCGACTATGCACGCAACCGCCACCTGACTCTGCCGAACAACACGTGGTATCTGAACAACGACAACAAGGCCGTGAGCCTAAATGGCTCGAACAGCTTGAAACTTGACATCACAGAATGCAGCGCACTCTCAACCGAGGACTATGCGATGGAGATGTGGTTCAAGGGCGCGAAGGCTGACAACACTGCAGCTAGCACGTTGTTCTCGGCTGCCGAACAATCGGTGAGCATGGGCTTCAACAGCACAGGCGCTTTGACAATGACGGCCAATGGCGTAGATACTGAAATCAGCAAGAATGATTACTTGGACAACACTTGGCACCACTTGGCACTGAACGTACTGCACAGTGGAAACGCCACGGTCTATGTGGACGGCAAGGCTGTGAAGACCATGTCGGCATCAGCAGTTCCGGCACTGGAAGGAACTTGGCTCTATGTAGGTTCTAAGGGCGGCAACGCTTCTTACTTCAAGGGAACGGTGGACGAGATCCGCTTCTGGAAGGCTTCGATGACGGGCGATCTGCTGAGTAGCCAACGCACACAGCGTCTGACGGGTGAGGAAGGTGGACTTGTGGCTTACTATTCGTTCGAGAAACTCACTCGCGATACGAGTACAGGCATCATCTCGTCGGTAAGTACAGCTGCCGACCAAGACAAGATCTACAACTATACGACCAAGGAGTATTTGTCGACCGGACACGAGGCTACCATGACAAGCGGCACGATAAGCTATACCAATGAGGCTCCCGCACTGAAGGTGAAGCCCGAAGCTACAAACGTGGATTTCACCTTCGTGTCTAACGAACGTTCGATCATCATCAACCTCGACGCTGATCTTGACAGAGTGGAAGGAACGACTCTGACCTTCAACGTAAGAGGTGTGAAGGACATGAATGGCAACGAGTCGACAGAGATTGTTTGGACGGCTTACGTGAAGAAGAACCAACTGCTGTGGCAGGGTAACAGCGAATTGACTATCGAGCAGCCGAACGGCGAAAGCACCACCTTCGAGGCCACCATCGTGAACGAGAGTGGCTCGTCGGAGAACTGGACGCTGAGCGGACTGCCCACCTGGCTGACAGCCAGCGCCACAAGCGGCACGCTGAAGGCACAGTCGACGAAGACCATCACCTTCACCGTGGCAAGCAGCACGGCCATCGGCAAGTATGAGCAAACCATCTACCTGACGGGCAACAATAACATCAGCGAACCGCTGACGCTGAACCTGAAGGTGAAGGGTGAGGAGCCTGACTGGGCCGTGAACACGAGCGGATATCAGTTCAACATGAGCATCGTGGGCCAGCTGCAGTTCCAGAACGCCATCTCGACCGACGAGGATGACATCGTGGCCGCCTTCAACGACGCTGGCGAATGCGTGGGCGTTGCACGGCCGCAGTATGAGTCGGCATTCGACACCTATTTCACGATGATGACCGTCTATGGCAACAGCAACGGCTCACTCCTAGCCTTCAAGGCCTACGACGCCAGCACGGGCAAGATATATCCCGTAGTGCAGACCGACGATGATGTCTTCTTCGAGAAAGACAAGAGAATAGGTAAGCTCGCCCAGCCGTTCATTTGGAACGTCACCGACAAGATTGAGCAAACCATCGACCTGAAGACAGGCTGGAACTGGATGTCGCTGTACGTGACACCCGATGACATGAGCCCGACCACTGTGCTGGCCGACGCTCTCGACCTGTTGACGATGATCAACGGCCAGAACGGCTCTTGCGAGTTCGACCCGTCATTCGGATGGGGTGGTTCGTTGACTGCGATGAACAACGCGTCGATGTACAAACTCCAGGCCAGTGCTGATGGAACAGCCACCGTGGTGGGTGCACCCGCCGACGTGGTAAGCACAACCATCAGCGTGAAGAATGGCATGACATGGATCGGCTATCCCGCCACATTCACACTCTCGCTGGCCGACGCCTTCGCTGGTCTCGACCCCGAGGATGACGACATGGTGAAGAGCCAGGGTGGATTCGCCGTCTACAGCAAGTCGAACGCTATATGGGTGGGCACACTCAAAGCAATGGAGCCTGGCATAGGCTACATGTACAGCTCGACGGCAACCGCTAACAAGTCGTTCAACTATCCGTCGACGCCTCCAGCTGGCGGAATCAGCAACGCAAAGGCCTTCTTCGGTGAGGAGGACGTCTATCACTTCCATCCTGTCGCCGCTCAGAACTATCCCAGCAACATGGTGATGATTGGTCAGGTGGTGGAGAACGGCATGCCGGCATCGGGCATCGAAGTGGCCGCCTATGTGGGCGACGAATGCCGTGCCACAATTCGCTCGAACGCCGATGGATTGGTGTTCCTACTCGTGCCAGGTGACAAGTCCCTACCGCTGACACTGCGCACCTACATCCACGGCGACGAGGTGACAATCGACCTGCCGCTAACCTACCAGTCGGACAAGATGCTCGGCACGCTCAAGATGCCGATTAAGATTGACATCACCGACTTCGCCACTGGCATCAGCCGGATGGATGAGGATGCCGACGACGGAGAATACTACGACCTGAGCGGCCGCAAGCTGAACCAACGTCCGTACCAGCCGGGTGTCTACATCCGCAACGGCCAAAAGACGGTGGTTAAGGGCAAATAAATGGATGGAGTTATGAACTATCAAACGATTTGTAAGATGGTTGTGGCGGCGCTGTTGGCGCTGCCCATGACTGTCTTCGCCCAAGACACGCACTACACGCCTGTGGGTGACTCGAAGTACGAGTCGTACATGAACTTCACGGGACAAGTGGTGGACAAAGGCACACCGGTGAACGGCGCCGAGGTGGCGATGTTCGTGGCGGGCGAATGTCGGCAGACGCAGGTGTCGCACAACATCTCGGGCACCGACCAGCAGGGCAACCCCTACAGCGTGGACGGCATAGTGACGTCGTACCTAGCCTGGGGGCAGAGCCACAAGGAGAACATCACGTTCAAGGTGTGTCTGCCCAACGGAGAGGAGCGGGAGCTGGAAGCGGTGTGTCCGCTAGTGGTGGATTCCAGGACCGGCATACCCAGCGCCCCGTTCATCCTCGACATCAACAAGACCGCCCATAACGTGGTGTTCAACTTCATGGAGGCCGACGAGATGTGGACCTTCTCGACGGGCAGCGACGGCAACCAGTTCGGCGCAACGGAGTCGTTCACCTACGACGGCCTTACTGTCAACGTGACGGACACGAAGACGACGGACCCGTATGTGAACTACGTCAACGAAGACAACGGACTTCGTGTGGCTCCCGGAGGCACCGTGACCTTCACGGCTCCCGCTGGCTACGTCATCATCGGCGCTTGGCCGCTGAACAACACGCAACGGCTGAAGCTCGACAAGACGAACGCTACGTTCGGCTACGACGGCTGGACGGGCAATGCGAAGACCATCACGCTGACCAACCCAAACACTAGCATGAACAACCTCTACGGTATTGAAGTCAGGTATGCAAAAATCCTGATTGGCGACGTGAACAGAGACGGGAAGATTACGATTGCCGATGTCACGGCTTTAGTGGACATCATTCTAGGCAAGGACAGCACCGAGCCCTATCGCTTTGACCACGATGCCGCCGACGTGACGCAGGATAGTAAGATAACCATTGCCGACGTTCCGGCACTGGTGAACATCATTTTGGGGAAGTAAAGCAAACGACTCAAAAGCAAGAAACAAGAGGCAAGAGGTGATAAAGACTTCTTGCCTCTTTTTCGCCTTATTGTGGGGTTTTTGGAAAAAATAGAGGAATTAATTTTGTTCTGCAGTCGGTTTTCATTATCTTTGCAAGGCAAAGCATAACATGCGGAATATGAAGAAGGAGAAGAAGAAACTGCGTTTCGCCCTTTTTGGCAACGAATTCCAAGCCAAGAAATCGGCTTCCATACAAAAGATACTGTCGTATCTGGCTGAGCGGCAGGCAGAGGTTTACGTGGAACGTGCGTTCTACGAGTTCATCACTCGCGACCAACATCTGCCTGTGGAGGCTACGGGGGTGTTCGACGAATACAACTTCGACGTGGACTACGTGGTGTCGATGGGGGGCGACGGAACCTTCCTGAAAGCTGCCAGCCGCGTAGGGGCGAAAGGCACACCCATCATCGGCGTGAACATGGGGCGTTTGGGATTCCTTGCCGACGTGATGCCCAGCGAGATAGAAAATGCATTCGACTCTATTTACGACGGCACCTACACGCTGGAGGAGCATGCTGTTATCATGATTGAGGCCGAGGGCGAGCCAATAGAAGGCAACCCATACGCACTGAACGACATCGCAGTGCTAAAACGTGACAACGCCTCGATGATTTCCATCCGCACAAGTGTGAACGGTGAATACTTGGTGACGTATCAGGCTGATGGACTGATTGTCTCCACCCCCACGGGCTCCACAGCCTACAACCTGTCGAACGGCGGTCCTATCATCGTGCCGAAAGCGGGCATCCTGAGCCTGACACCTGTTGCCCCCCACTCGCTCAACATCCGCCCCATCGTCATCAGCGATGAAAGCGTGGTGGAACTGACGGTGGAAAGCCGGTCGCACAACTTCTTGGTGGCAATCGACGGACGGTCGGAGAAACTGCTCGAGGGCACACGCATCACCATCCGCAAGGCTCCTCATGCCATCCGTATCGTGAAACGTGCTGAAGGACGCTATTTCTCAACGTTGAGAGAAAAGTTGATGTGGGGCGCCGACCAAAGAGGGTGAGGAAGATGAAAGATTAAAGATGAAAAAGTAAAGATGATACTGAAGAAGCTGCTGAAACTGCCGGAATACAAATATAAGGCACGCGACATCATCTGCTGGTTGTGGCAGGCGTGGCGCGGTAATCGGTTGCAAGCCGTGCTGAACGCCGTCATCGGACTGGCAGGAGTGGGCGTGAGCCTGGCACAGGTATGGGCAGTGAAGCATGCTATCGATGTGGCTTCGGGCACCGCCGAGGGCAACATCTATTGGGCAGTGGGTCTGATGGGCGGTTTCATCCTTTGTGAATTTGCACTCGGCATCTCGAGCATCTGGGTACGCAACATTCTGGGTATCAAGGCACAGAACCGCATGCAGCAAGCCATGCTCGATCGGCTGTTGCGCTCGGAGTGGCACGGCAAGGAACGCTATCATTCGGGCGACGTGCTCAACCGCTTGGAAATCGATGTGAACAACGTGGTGGGATTCCTCACCGAGACCATCCCCAGCACGCTCTCAGTTGTCGCCATGTTCTTGGGTGCATTCTTCTATCTGTTCTCGATGGACAAATGGCTGGCGGTTATCATCGTAGCAGCATTGCCACTATTCATCTCGGTCAGCAAAATCTACATCGGTCAGATGCGCCGACTGACGAGACAGGTGCGCGACAGCGACTCGAAAGTGCAGAGTGTGTTGCAGGAAACCATACAGAATCGCATGCTCATCAAGACACTGGAGAGCAACTCGATGATGGTGAACCGACTGGAGAACACGCAGAGCGAGTTGCGTCACAACGTGGTACGTCGCACGCGATTCAGCATGTTCTCGAACCTCATCCTGAACTTCGGCTTCGCCTTGGGCTATCTGTTCGCCTTCTTATGGGCGGCCGTGCGTATGTCAAGAGGTACGCTGACCTTTGGCGGAATGACCGCCTTCTTGCAATTGGTGGGGAAAATACAAGGACCCGCGCGCAACCTTACGAAGCTGGTGCCTGCCTTCGTGTCGGTGTTCACTGCTGCCGAACGCCTGATGGAACTCGAAGAGACACCCCTCGAGGAACAAGGTGACCCTATACGGATGGAAGCACCCTGTGGCATCAGGATGACCGATGTGTCGTATGCCTATGCTGTAGAAGAAGGCGATGTCATCAAACACCTGGACTTCGACTTCCGACCAGGAAGTTGCACAGCCATCCTCGGCGAGACCGGAGCCGGCAAGACGACTCTAGTGCGCCTGATACTGGCACTCATCAAACCCAACACGGGACGGATGGAAATCTACGACAGCCAAAACGCCCTCGAACTGACGCCCCGCATGCGTTGCAACTTCGTATATGTTCCACAAGGCAACACTCTGATGAGCGGCACCATACGCGAAAACCTGCTCTTGGGAGATCCTGATGCAACCGAGGAGAAAATGACGGAAGCCCTAAGAAACGCATGCGCCACCTTCGTTAGCGAACTGCCCAAAGGACTCGACACACCATGCAGCGAGAAAGGTGGTGGTCTGAGCGAAGGACAAGCGCAACGCATAGCTATTGCGCGAGCATTGTTGCGCAACCGGTCGATTATGCTCTTCGACGAAGCCACCAGCGCACTTGACCCTGAGACCGAGCATCAACTACTCAACAACATTCTGGAACGACACGACCGCACCATCATCTTCATCACCCATCGACTGGCCGTAGTTGACTATTGTGACCAAGTTCTTACGATTAAAAATCAAGAATAGATAATGAAAAAGCTTATCCTTCTTTTCACACTGTTTGCAGCACTAACTGCCAACTGCCGAGCCGAAGACCTCGACTCGCTCTACGCTCAAGATATGCTCGGCATAGGAACCGAGGCTCCCGACTTCGTTATCGACAGCCTGTCGAACACATCACTCAAGGACATGCGTGGACGATATGTCGTGCTACACTTCTGGGCTTCATGGTGTCCCGACTGTCGGAAAGACATGCCACTGATGAGTGACATCTACGACGAGCACGCCTCTGACAGCGTGATTTTCATCCACGTCTCCTTCGACACCGACGTGGAAGCTTGGCAGAAATACATCAAGGAAAGCAACATGGGTGGGCTGCAACTCTCGGAACTCAAGAAAATGAAAGAATCGGCCACAGCCCAGGCCTATAAGTTGAAGTGGATACCGTCCATCTACGTCATCAACACCGAAGGCAAAGTGATTCTGAAAACCGTTGTTGCCGAGAAACTGCGCGAACGGCTGCGCCACCTCGACTTCTCAAAGGTGCGCATACCTCGCACAAGAGTGTCACGCATGCCTCAATACCCTGGTGGCGACACAGCTCTGCGCTATTTCTTGGCACGCAACGTGAACTACCCACGAACAGCCAACAACTACGGACTTGAAGGACAGACCATCGTGGAATTCATGGTGGGTGTTGACGGAACCATCAGTGACATCAACGTGAAAGCCAACCAAATCACCGTCGACGACAAGTTGCCATTCCGCAAACTTGCTGGCGACGAGAAACGCGTGGTGCGCGAAAAAGTGCTCAACATGTTTGCAGAAGAGGCCAAACGTGTGGTGGGACTGATGCCGAAATGGAAGCCTGGCGTCAGGTTCGGCATCCCGTTCAAAGTGAAGTACGAAATGCCAATAAACTATAAAATCCACTACAACAACGAAGACTGACTGCAACTATTTCCCCTTCTATCACGTCTAACGACTGTATGATTCAACTAAAAGACATTAACAAGACCTATTTTGGTGCACAACCCTTGCATGTGCTCAAAGGTATCAACCTTGACATCAAGGAAGGCGAGTTTGTATCCATCATGGGTGCATCGGGCTCAGGCAAATCCACATTATTAAATATACTCGGCATCCTTGACAACTACGACAGTGGCGAGTATTACCTGGCAGGAACGCTCATCAAGAACCTGTCGGAGAGCCGCGCCGCCGAATACCGCAACCATATGATTGGATTCATTTTCCAATCGTTCAACCTCATTGGATTCAAGACTGCCATCGAGAACGTTGAGTTGCCCCTATTCTATCAGGGTGTCAGCCGACGCAAACGGCACTCCCTCGCCATGCAATACCTCGACAAACTCGGGTTGGCAGCATGGGCTGAGCACTATCCGAACGAGATGTCGGGCGGACAAAAGCAACGAGTGGCCATTGCGCGGGCACTCATCACGCAGCCGAAAATCATTCTTGCCGACGAACCCACTGGTGCACTCGACTCGAAAACGAGTGTTGAGGTGATGCAACTGCTCAAGAAACTGAACCAAGAGGAGCAGAAGACCATTGTCGTTGTGACTCACGAAAGCGGAGTGGCCAACGAGACAAACAAAATCATACACATCAAAGACGGGCTCATCGGCAGTATCGAGGAGAACTTGCAACACAATGCAAGCCCCTTCGGCACCAACGGCCTGATGAAATAACACTTCATTCCACATTTTTTACATCCAACAAACTCCATGCACGACATACTCTCCGAAATATGGTCCACTGCCAAGCGCAACAAACTGAGAACTGCGCTCACCGGCTTCGCTGTGGCATGGGGAATCTTCATGCTCATCTTCCTGTTAGGTGCCGGCAACGGACTCATCAATGCCCTGACGCAGAACTCTGGACGCTATCTGGACAATTCCATGATGGTGGGAGGAGGACAAACCGCCAAAGCACACGACGGTCTGAAAGAGGGGCGACGCATCGATCTCGACGACCAAGACTTCAACACTACGGAACGCAAATACAACACCAATGTTGACAACGTGGGAGCTGAAATACGGCAAGGTGGCGTGACCATCACGCTGGGAGACAATTATATCAGTTCAACGCTGAATGGCGTATATCCCAACCTTGCGGTCATCAACAAACTCGAAATCCTCCATGGACGGTTCATCAACGACATCGACAATCAGCAACAACGCAAGTCAATTGTCATCAGCGAGGACCAAGCCAAAGAACTCTATAGCGGAAACATCGCCAAACTCGTGGGACAATACGTGAAAGTGGGGGAATTCGCCTTCAGAATCGTGGGAATAACGAAGAAAGACGCCAGTCGGATGAACGACAACGCCTACACACCCTTCACCACTATCAGAACGATGTATAACAGGGGTGACAAGGCCGACCACATCGTCTTCACCTTCCACGGACTTGACAATGAGCAAGCCAACGAAGACTTCGAGGACCGATACCGCGCCAACATTAACACCAACCACCGTGCAGCTTCCGATGATGAAGAGAGCATCTGGATTTGGAACCGATTCACGCAAAACATGCAGATGAACAAAGGAATGAGCATCATCCGCACTGCTTTGTGGATTATCGGCATCTTCACGTTGCTCAGCGGAATCGTCGGCGTGTCGAACATCATGCTCATCACCGTGAAGGAACGAACGCGCGAATTCGGCATCAGGAAGGCCATAGGCGCCAAACCTGCCAGCATCTTGCGACTCATCATCATCGAGAGCGTCATTATCACCACCTTTTTCGGATACATCGGCATGCTGCTCGGCATCGCCGCCAACCAATATATGGACGCCACCATCGGACAAACAAAAGTGAACAGCGGACTTTTCGAAGCATCCATGTTCGTCAACCCCACTGTGGGCCTCGACGTCTGCATTGAAGCCACGCTCGTGATGATCATCGCCGGCACCATCGCCGGGCTCATCCCCGCGCGAAAAGCCGCCAACATACGACCCATAGAGGCCTTAAGGGCCGAATAACCCTCTTACCTCATATAGATATGCGAATTGACATTGACAGTTACAAAGAAATCCTCGACACGCTGACGCGAAACAAGAGCCGCTCGTTCCTGACTGGCTTCGGCGTCTTCTGGGGAGTGTTCATGCTCGTTGCCCTGATTGGCGGCGGGCAAGGACTCAAGGAACTGTTGGCCAACAATTTCGAAGGATTCGCCACCAACTCGGCCATCATCTTCGCACAACCCACCACAAAACCCTACCACGGATTCCGAAAAGGACGCCAATGGCAAATGCAATACAAAGACGTGGAACGACTACGCCAACAAGTGCCCGAGCTCGACGTCATCTCGCCCATGCTTTCCAAGTGGGGCTCCACCGTAACATTCTCTGAACACAGTTGCAACTGCAACATGAAAGGACTGTTGCCCGACTATGCAAAGGTGGAAACACCCATGATTTATTATGGCCGCTTTCTCAACGACCTCGATATGGCACAACGCAGAAAAGTCTGTGTCATCGGAAAGAAAATCTATAAGACACTCTTCCCTGGAGGAGGCAACCCGTGCGGCCAGCTCATCCGCATCGACTCCACATATTACAGCGTTGTCGGTGTTGATTACAATAATGGGAACATGAATATCAACGGTTCTGCAGAAGAGAGCGTCGTCATTCCCATCACGCTCATGCAACAAGCCTACAACTTCGGCGACGACGTCCACCTCATTTGCGCCACCGCACGTCCTGGCGTCACTATGAGCACCATTGCCCCACGCATCCAGCATGTCCTTGCTCGAACCCACGACATACATCCTGATGATGAGAAAGCCATCACAGTATTCAATACTGAGGTGATGTTTGGAATGCTCGACAGCCTCTTCAGTGGTGTCAACTTCCTCATCTGGCTTGTCGGTATAGGCACTCTTCTTGCAGGAGCCATAGGTGTGTCGAACATCATGATGGTCACCGTCAAAGAGCGAACCACAGAAATCGGAATCCGCCGCGCCATCGGTGCCACCCCACGCAGCATTCTCGCCCAAATCATCAGCGAGAGCATCCTGCTCACAGCCGTTGCGGGCATGAGCGGTATCCTCTTCGCCGTTATCATACTACAAATGCTCGAATTGGCCAACACCACAGACGGAATAGTCTCAGCCCACTATCAAGTGCAGTTCTGGACAGCCATAGGTGCTGTCGTTCTGCTCAGCATCCTCGGTGTACTGGCCGGGCTTGCCCCAGCGGCACGTGCCATGAGCATCAAACCCGTCGACGCCATGCGCGATGAATAGTTTTCACGAACAAACCAATAGTAAATTGTAAATAGATATAAACTCATGAAAAAGTATTGGAAAATCATTCTTTTCAGCCTTCTTGCCCTGGTGTTCATCGGCATGTTCTTCTTTCTTTGGCAGAAGTCCAAACCTCAACCTACCGTCTACGAGGAATTCACACCAACCATTAAGGACATCGCCAAGACTACTGTTGTCACGGGAAAGATTGAACCACGCAACGAGGTCAACGTCAAACCGCAAATTTCTGGTATCATCACACAGATTCTCAAAGAGGCCGGTCAAACCGTTCAGGCTGGTGAGGTCATCGCCAAGGTAAAGGTGATACCCGACATGCAACAACTTTCCTCTGCCCAGTCGCGTGTTCGTTTGGCTAATGTCAACCTTAAACAAGCCAAGACCGACCTCGACCGCGAACAGACGCTCTACGACAAGGGACTCGTTTCGGCTGACGAATACGACAAGATAAGGCAAGCCTATAGGCAAGCCTCAGAGGAAGTGGCAGCTGCCAACGACCAGTTGCAGGTGGTGCGCGACGGTGTATCGCGCAACAACGCATCGGCCTCGTCCACGCTTATCCGCTCCACCATCACGGGACTCATCCTCGATATCCCTGTGAAGGTCGGAAACTCTGTCATCCTCTCCAACACCTTCAACGACGGAACCACCATTGCCAGTGTTGCCAATATGAAAGACCTCATCTTCCGCGGCAACATTGATGAAACCGAGGTGGGTCGTCTAGTGCCCGGTATGCCTATGAAAATCATCATCGGAGCTTTGCAGAACCTAAACTTCGATGCCCATCTTGAATACATCTCTCCAAAGGCTGTAGAGACTGGTGGAGCCAACCAATTCGAAATCAAGGCCGCCGTACACGTTCCCACGTCAAGCCAAATTCGTAGCGGATATAGCGCCAACGCAGAGATAGTGCTCGCTGAGTCGAAGAACGTGCTCACACTGCCCGAAAGCGCCATTGAGTTCGAGGGCGACAACACTTACGTCTACGTCATCAAAGGAAGCGGCGACAACAAGACCTACGAGCGCAAGAAAGTAGAGACAGGACTGAGCGACGGCATCAATATCGAAGTGAAAAGCGGCATTACGCAAAAAGACCTCGTCCGCGGACCCAAGATCGTGAAGAGTGAGGACGAATAAGTAATGATTAAAGAGTAAGAAGAAACATTCAAAAATGAAAAAAATCATCAATATTCTTTTCATGTTGCTGATGCCATCGTGCTTTGCGACAATTGTATGCGCACAAGGACATGTTTTCGGCGGCGACCCTAAGGGACGAGCCTCTTTTCGTGGTGAAGTGGCTGACATCGATGTCCGCAAGGCTGGTGGACTGCAAGCGATGATTCCCGCTGAGAAGTTGCGCGATATCCGACAGATGCACATCTCAGGCGTCATCAATGACATCGACCTGAAATTCATTAAGACATTGGCCTGCCGAAGTTCTGTGAGGAACGCACGTGGTCACAACGTACAGTCATGGCTCGACCTCGACCTGCGTCATGCCCGCATTGTCAGAGGCGACCGCTACGGACGCGGAACGCCTGTGGAAGCACTCCCCAGCAGTGTATTCTCCAATTGGAGCAACCTGCGTTCCATCGTCATGCCCACCCATCTGCGTGCCATCAGCGACTATTGTTTCTCTTCGTGCAGCAAACTCGAAATGGTGGAAATGCCGCCAACGCTGGAAGTCATTGGTCAATATGCCTTCCGCAGCTGTTATAAGCTCGTAGAAGCCCATATTCCACCCTCCGTCGTGGAAATCGGAAGCTACTGTTTCCAAGATTGCCGCAACCTCAGCGACATCGTGTTGCCTAACGGGCTCACAATAATCCCCTCAGACGCATTCTCTGGCACAGCCATCACACAAATCAACATACCGCAGACCGTACAGCAGATTGACGCCCGCGCATTTGCCAACACCAATCTGCAGCAAGTCGTCATCCCTGCCAGTGTAGAAAAACTCGCTGTCAGCGCTTTCAACGGTTGTCATCGGCTCAACAGCATTTTCGTTGAACCCGGGAACCCCATCTATGCCGACACCGACGGAATGCTTTTCGACAAGCAGCTCACAAAAGTCATCCGCTGCCCACAAGGTCTGGCTGGGAACATCATCCTGCCACAAACTGTCAACCGAATAGAAGACTCTGCGTTCCTAAACTGTGCCGCCCTCACCAACATATCGCTGCCACAGACACTGCGTCAAATTGGCAACAATGCTTTCAGAGGCTGCACATCGCTCACGCAAATCATACTTCCCAACGGGCTCTCCTCCATCGGCAACGATGCTCTGCGCGAGTGCAAGGCACTCACCAACGTATCCCTGCCACAGAGCTTGAAAAAGATGGGCACAAGCCTCTTCAGCGGATGTACGGGCCTCATCAGCGTTTCGCTACCGCAAAGCCTCGAACGGCTGCCTGAGCGCACATTCAAGAACTGCAGCAGCCTGCAAATACTGGCACTCCCACATGCGCTTGAAGCAATCGACCGTGAAGCCTTCTACGCCTGCAAGGCACTTACAAGCATCACTCTTCCTGCCACTCTCAAAACGTTAGGCGAAGAGTGCTTCCGTAAATGTGAATCGTTGCAGACCTTTGAGTTTCCCCAACGCATCACCGATATCGGCGACCGCATACTCTACGACTGCGATGCCCTGCGCGAAGTCAGGATTCCTTTCATCACGCCACCCAAGACCAAGCATGTCTGCGACGTAAAGAATGCGGTTCTTTTCGTCCCCCAAGGGCACACAGACGTTTACAAGAAAGCCGACGGATGGAAGAAATTCAAGACCATCCGAGAAAGGTAAAATAATAGGTTCGCTACCAACGGAATGTAAGAATCTGGAAAGTGTATTTTTCGGTTGGGACAATTGGGACAATGGACAGTGCGTTTTTTACACGCTAAGCCCACTCCCGTAGGCAAGGATGCCCAAAGTCTATCTATACATCTATATATATAATATATATAATAATAATATATATGTTAATATATATATAATTAATATTAATTATTATTAAATAATTATTTTAAGTAGTTGATAATCAATCACTTACAAATACAACGAGATAGTGGGACGCATAAAAAAGACATGTCCAATTGTCCTAATTGTCCCACGAATGGTCTCTGAGCCTGAAATGGCCTCTTCGGAGGGGGGTGAAAAGTGACTGTTTTTTGCCGATAATTGCATGAAATGGCTCGTGACCATCATTTTTCGAAAAGGAAGCATCATTTTTTGAAGTGCATCCGAACGCTTTGTCAGAGGTGGTCTTTGAGCCTCTCATTCCATAGTTTTGACAGCGTCATTGCATAGCTTTGAGCGTCTCATTTATGGCCTTTGACAACGTCATTTGTGGTCTATAGCAAAAAGAAGAAAATAACTCTGAAAAAAATAAGCCCGACAATCTTGAATGAGATTTGTCAGGCTTTTTCTTGTTGACTATATAAATGGGCAGAGCTGCTTTATCCTTTACAGAAAAGGTTCTTGAGCCATTTCAGAAAACCACCATCATTAGCACTCTCGTCAGGTTCGGCATCATCGTCGTTAATAACCGAAGCGATAGCGATGGTAATGTTGTCGTAACCGCCAGCATCAAGTGCCATCTTCAGCAGATGGTCGCGACAAGTCGTGATAGCGGGATAATCCACTTTTACGACATTAGCAATTGCTTCGTTCGTACAATAACCACACAGACCATCGCTGCAGAGGAGCAACCAATCTCCAGATTGGGGCGTATAGCAGACAATATCGGGCAAGGCATCGCAGTCCACATCGCCCAAACCACGAGTAATGAGGTTGCTGTCGGGATGGGTGAAAGTCTCTTCCTCCGTAATCTCGCCCTTGTCCACCAGCTGCTGCACATAGGAATGGTCTTTTGTTAGAGGCCGCAGACCGTCGTTGGGATTGTACACATAGCAGCGGCTGTCACCGCACCAAGCGATGTAGGCTATTGGAGAAGAAGGGAGCATCCAGCAAATGACGATAGTGGTGCCCATTCCTGCTGTCTCGGGATGGTCGAAGGCGTAGGTCTGAAGTTCTTCATTCGTCTTCGTCACAAAGGCCGAGAGGAAATTGCGGATGGCAGCATCGCTCTTGACAACCTCAGCCAACTGTTCGGTGGAGAAGAATTTCTTAATGGAGTCGACTGTCATTGCCGACGCCACATCTCCAGCATTCGCACCACCCATGCCATCGGCAACAACGGCCAACGAGCCATAGGGCCCCAACGGCAGATGTACTGCAGTATCGTCCACCGACCAATCTGGCTTCGACAAGTCGGGGCAAAGCACAAACGCGTCTTCGTTGTGCTCGCGCTCCTTGCCTACATCGGTGATAGCTGATAACTTGATTTTCATAGTGGTTGTTCAGTTGGATTACAGCACGATGCGCGACTTCTGCACATTCTTTGGAGCCTCAGTATGATGAACCTGCACTTGTCCGTTGCCCGACGATGCAACAGGCTTCCTACCACCACTCCGGGCACCACCACTTGCTGCAGGCTTGTTCTTCGAGTAGGTCACGTTGAATGGGAACGTAGAAGGCGGACAACCCTTCTCTTGGACGAGGACCTTGAAAGTGTTCCGACCCTCACGGAGCGAAGGAATGCGGCATTTGTAAAGTGTTTCCGATAGTTTTTGCGTCTTGTATTCCGTTTCTCCTGCCACCACCTTGACGTCAAAGGGATAATTCGACTCACCTTGCAGAAGTTTCTCTGTGACATTGATGGTAAAGTCCACTCCGCCTTGCTCAATCTTGATGTCAGAGAACTTCACATTGTGATATTTCACGTGCCAAGCCTCAACTGTCACAGGGATAGGTGCCGAGACGATATTGTCGTAGAACACTTCGAAGGGATAAACCACGTCTGCTGTGGTGTCGGGCAGCTCGTCAGGAATGCCCAGTGTGCATTTGAACTCAGCCATGTTTCCGCTGGAGGTCTTCTTGGTCTCCACCGATGTAAGGTCTACCTCCATCTTCGCGCGTTCGCTGGAATGCAGTTCTGTACGTTCGGGGGGAACTGAAGCCGGCATCTTGACACTTACTGAGGTGTTGTATTTTGCATGGCGGAAGTCAAGAGGTTTGCCGTCGTTCAGAGTTATTTCGAACTTCTCATCGGGATCGAAGTAGAGTGCACCCCACTTGCCGTCTTCGTTCACATACATATAGTTGTCGTCGGTCAGTTCAAGGGCGTCGAATTGTATGGGCAGCAACAGTTCGCCTTTGTACTTCAGCCCCTGATGGCCGTGACCGTTGATAATCTCAAGTCCAGGGTCGCTGGGTTCTCCTTCGCTGAAACGCGGATAGTTGATGGTGTTGTCAGCAAAGGCGATGGACAGAGGAACATGGAAGCGGTCGAATGTCAACTTCACAGGCTGTTTGTCAGCATTAGCTTTGATGACGAACAACGAATCACCCACCTTCTGGCTTGCACCGCCCACAGAGCCGTCAATAGTCACCTGTGAACCAGCACCATCTTCCAATGGGCGCAATTGTCCATTCCCCTTGCTGAAGAGATAAACCTTGCGCTTCACGATGACCACACTGGTGCCTTCAGGATTCAACGATGAAAGAAAGTCTATGTCACCGCCTGACACCACCTCACCGTTCAGCGAAATTCTCACAAGGTCACCGCTTGTTGTACGGTATCCGAAGGTGGCATCTTTCGCCTTTTGTGAAGCAGCATAACCGTTGCAGACGGCATATCCACCGCGGAACGGTTGTCCTTCTGTTGCACGGATGCGAATGCTGCCGTCCGAAGACACATAGGCAAAATCCTTACGGTCTTTCACCAACAGGTTACCATCGTGAAAATAGGGGTGGTTCAAGGCAATGCGATAGCCGGGCAGTTTCTCATACTTGCCTGTCTCCAGATTGAAGAAGCCCGTCACAATGTCTGTTCCTGGTGTGATGGTGACTGCCTTGCGCTCACTGAACGAAGCCACGTTGTCCTGCGATTGGCCAAGTTGGCGGCGCTCGCGTGTCCATATATATGTGGTGTTGCCTTGTTTGCACAGGAACAAGCCTATGCCCTTAGCCTTCTCCACCTTGTCGAACCTTGTCGGAATGACGCGGCTGACAACTTGTGCTTTTACCGTTGCTCCTATAACGAGCAACATGGCAATGAATAAGGATTTCTTCATCATATTTTAATGGTTATTAGTTGATTTCTTCCAACGCAATGTCAACACGTTCCTCCATCGTCTTGTCTTTCAACAGAATGGCATATTCCTTGCACTTCATGAACGACTTGCGCGCGAGGTTCGGATTGGGAGTGTAATAGAGATAATAGACGCCCAGACGGTAGGCTGCATCCATCTTCCACTCGTTATGTGTGCTGTCGGCAGATGTCACTATCATATTGTAGTAGCCGATAGCTTTTTGGTTGTAGCTGTCGCGTGTGGGCAGATAGGCAGCCAGGTTACTGGCACGTTCGGCAACGTTAGGGTTGCCTAATTCGATGCCGAGATATTCCTTGCGTTTTAGCGAAGCGGGTTCTGTCTCACCGTACCAACCATAGGTAAGTGCCAACTGACGAATGGCGGGCAGATAGCCCACACCTGCCAAAGAGTCAAGCAGGGCAACACCAACCTTCACACTGTCGGCAGAAGGAAAGTCCACCTGTCTCATCGCCTGTTCGAAATACACCTCGGGAGGTGTTGGTTTTTCAGGTGCTTGAATGGCAAAATAGATGGCGACAGCAGCCACAACGGCTACCACGCCCAACAAAATCTTCCATAACAGTCCGCTTTGGCGCTTGATGGGATATTGCTTCAAACGGGCGGCCTCGCTCAGATATTCGGCGGTAGGACGAATCATTGGGTTACGCTCCAGACAAGCCTTGATGAGCTTTTGCAACTCAGGACCAAGGAACTTGGGGAACTCCAGACTTACCTCTCCCTCGGGTTGATTCATGCCCCCTTCCTCACCAAAGGGAACGTTGCCCGTGAGCAATTCATAAACTGTGGCACCCAACGCCCAAATGTCGCTCTCGGCCATAGGCACTGCGCCTTCAACGAAGCGTTCGGGAGCCATATAGGCCAGTGTGCCAGCGTTCTCGTCGTCGTAATAATACTGGTGACTACCGCCAAACTTAGAACTGATACCAAAGTCGGTGATTGAGAAGTTCTCATTGTCATCAATGAGCACGTTGCCTGGTTTGATATCCTGATGGATGATGGGCGGATTGTTGGCATGCAGATAAGCCAAACCCGATGCTACGTCGTGTATATATTTCCACACCTCGTCGTCGGTGGTCCACTGCCCCATGAATTTCTCAGACGAGCCAGCACTGCAGAACGGCATCACCAAATAGGGCATGCCTTGGAAGATGGAGAAGTGCGTGGGCTGCAGCAGATTCTCGTGGTGGCAGTTATAAACAATCTTGTATTCGTCGCGGAACCGTTGTTCACCCTCGATATCGAGTGCATTCTTGGGCCGATAAACCTTGATGGCCACCTTCATACCGCTGCCAGCACCAGAGTCATCATCTGTCTCATCGCCCAGCGACTCGTCGATATCAATGGTGTTTACATCCAAGGCCAGCCACACATCAGCTGTACCTCCTGCCGTGCTCAACGGGCGCAACAGTTTGTAGCGTCCGTCGAACAATTCGCCACTTTGGGCAAAATCTCTTAGATGAATCATATTGTATTTTTTATTTATTTCAATCTCAGTTTCTCACCTTCTTTCAGTACTGAAAAGAGGTTCAGTTTATTCATCTTCGTCAAGTTGGCCATCTTGATGCCAAACTGTTGCGAAATGCCATATACAGTGTCGCCAGCCTTAACGCGATAGAAGTCCTGTGCACCAGTAAACTTACTTTTCTTCTTCTCCAGGAACACGATGTCGCCTTCCTTGAAGTCGTCCTCACGAGTGGTCTCGTTGAACTCCAGCAATTTCTGCTTCGGGATGTCGTATTTCATGGCCACCGATGATAATGTCTGGCCGGGATAGAGCACCGTGCAACGAACGTCGTTTACCTCCACGAGGAACTTCTTAACAGCCTCCTTCACACTCTTCTCCTCCTCCGACTCTTCATCTTCAGCCATCTGTTCCTCGGGCAAGAACTCGGGGCGGCCCTGTTGCTGTTGCTTGTTCTTATTGCCACCAGTCTGAACAGGTCGGCGGATGGTCACAGTGGCACCAGAACGCAGTTTCACACCACCATTGATGGCATAAAGCTGGTAGGCGTCAATGAAACCAATAAGTGCCTTAGCATAGGTCTGAGCTGTGGCATAGCCCGCCTTTTGCAAACCGATAGCCCAACCGCGATAGTCATAAACGCTCTTTTGGAACAAACTGCGATAGCGGCTGTTGTTCTTCAAGAACAGCGAGTGGTCGCGAAACGACTCTGCCGCCGATGCATACACGCGGAACTTACTCTTGTTGGGCTCGTCGTCCCAAGCCTGATAGATGGGACCTTTCCAACCACCGAACGCCTTGATGCCGAAGTGGTTGTTAGCGTTGCGCGTCAGTCCGCTCTTACCTGCTCCCGACTCCAGGATACCTTGAGCAATCGTAATTGATGCCGGCACACCATAGGTCCGCTCTTGCTCCAATGCAATCTGGCTATATTTAGCTATATAGTTACGTATGTCGGACGAAGACTGTGCGCTCACTTCCGTTGCATACGCAAACAATATGAAAACTATACTTATAACAGCAAGTCTCTTCATGTATTGTGTTTCATTAAAGATTAAACTTCCAAAAAACAAGATCTATCATCTGCCATAGCCTTTGCTATGCCCTCATATATGTTAGGCAACCAAATATGGTTTGTCTCCATCATATGAAACTTTTGTACTATCAATGCCTCCTGAAATGAGCACTTTTATCAAACAAACAATTACTGAGGGATTCTATAATATTTTTATAAACCAGCAGAAGCACCTGGCACTTCCCAACATGGAAGATCATTCCCATTATAATCTGAATTACTCTTATTTTCTTCTCTCCATTCGAGGAATTCATCCCATTTATCACCCCAATATTGGAATCCTAAACTCATGACTTCAACACCACTATCATATGTTTCGTGAATCGTCTCTCCTGCTTCATGTAGCCCCTCATCCCATGCTTGGAATCCTTGAGACATTATTTCAACACCTGTTTGACGAACTTCCTCTACCTCACTTATCTTTTTCTCATAATATGGAAATACTGTTTCTGCGAAATAATCAACACCAGCTTTGTGCCAACCTTTAATTGTATCTCCCCACCATTGCAAACCTAAATCAAAAGCATAACCAAAATCACATTCACCATTTGAAATATACATAAAGACAGCATCCATAATTGCAATTGCTATACCAACTATTAATGCAACAGGATGAGACTTAGATAATGCCTGAACGGCTAACGCCAAGAAAAAATTATATAAAGCTCCACGGAATTTAGAAGCCCATATTTCCTTTTCTTCGTCTGAGGTTGCTGTAGCCCACATACATCCCCTATATACTGCTACTAAAAATAGTAATACTAACGCAACATATCCTATCTTATTTGCAGCTGATGATGCTTTAGCTTCTGAAATAGCTTGTTTTGCTCCAGCTTTTTCTGCAAAGCGCAAACTCTTTTCGAAACTCTTAGGAGATCCCCAATTAAAAGTAAAATTCAAACGTATTTTGGCCAATACCTTTTCTGCTCCCAAGATTAACGAATGTATACCTTGAATAATGCGAGTTCCTAATGAAGAATCTTTTGAGAAACCAGTCATACCAGACCCAACTCCAGATATTCCCGATGAAGTATCGCCAACTACGCCAGTTGCTGTATCAAATATTTCTAAAAACTTTTCAAATGTAGATTTGTATTGTTCTTTAAATACCTCCTCTGTCATTTGAGTTGGCGGAGGTTGTATATTATACCTTGGATTTTGTACTTTCGGAGTCTGTATACTATAACGCTTTGCGGCTTGACTTTGACTCCATTGCTTAGTTACATATTGACTATACTCATTTGTTACATAAATCTTACTATTGGCATCGGGAGAAGTATACTTATATGGATTCTCCTGAACATTCTCGTTCATTGAAGAATTATCATTAGAATCAGCGAAATTATACTTACTAGATGATTCTTCTGATTCTTGACTTGAACTAACCAACACATTGTTGGTTCCACCCCACGAAGAATACTTTTCGCTAAAATCTCCCATATCTTATTCGTCCTCCAGATTTTTCAATGTCACGACAATCGGTAAGGCAATACATGATTTATTGATGATTTTCTGTCTAATCAGGTTGTCGTATCCGATGCTTTCAGCATGCTGATAGTTTTTGCGGTCTTTGAACTCGATGTCCACATAAAGGCCACGACATAGACCACTTTTGGTACCAGCTCCGCCAATGCTCGTCTTGATGAAGATGCGACGGAACTCCTCCTTACCAAACTCACTGATAATCTCTTTGCGCAAAAAGGCATCTACATCCATTCGAGTGTAGAGACGATCGTTAGTTAATGAGAAATAGCGCAACTGCTCGTAACGCTCATCGGGCGTAGCCTTGTCACTGCCACCCATACCAGAGACGAGCACTTCCACCTTCTGTTCCACACCAGGAAGACGACGGTTGTCCATCATCTCACCAGCACGCGGAGCGTTACCGATACGTCCCTGTGTGGTGATGTAAGTGACTTTCGTAGATGTCGAGAGCTGCGACTGGTTCATATTTTTCATCACATAGGTTCCGCTTTCAAAACTATACTTCGGATTTTGTGCACCCACACTCTTACCTATTTTGTTGATAGTCTCACGCAACTGCTTGAGTGTTTCACCATCCTTAATGCCATTGTACTCAACAAAGGCATAATAGTCATCGATGAAGTGATTATAGAGATTGCGCACATCGCGATAGAGTGCACCGTTATCGTAACAAGCAGCTTCAAAATCGCGCACGATAATCTCATCACCCATCATGCCGAATCCTTGCCGGTTGGAGGCTGTACTAGTCTCCAATATGCGCAGGAAAAACGAGTTTTCAAGTTTCTGCAGTTTCTGCAAAGGTTGCGACTGTGTTAGCATCAGCGAGTTGATGTCGATGTTGGTAACTGGTAATGCGTTGAGTACCACCTCACAGTCATCGGGAACCGTGTATCCCTCTGGGAACTCCAAACGAAGCCATACGGTTTCTGGGTCAAAGCAGTCAAGTACCTCGTTTTCTAACCACTGCTGGAACGAGCGTGGATAGGCACGCGGCTTGAACATGTCGCGGTCTTCAATCTCATCAGTGATGTAGAGCAATGCGGCATTGTCGATATTCAACAGATTTTCTTTCCACGACTCCACAAACGAGAACAACTGTCCCGAAGCCTGTTGTGCGTCGAAAGGCTCAGCCATCTCAATGTTCTCAAGCTCACGCATCGAAGCGAACTCCAATTCCTTGTCGTCAATGGTGCATATGTGCTCAGGCACTACGCCCTGTGTGCCTCGAATGAACAGCGACAAACCCTGCAAGTTATCGAGTTCTGTTTCGGTCTGTATGCCCACCCACAAGTGGTTGGGCTTACCGAAGTGGATGTCGAACTGCCGCTCACCATTACGCATGGCACGGCTGGTGAGCAAGAAGAGACCCTTATGAGGCAACAGTGCTGTCTTGAAGATGGGAATATAATTGATGGCTTGCTTCAATCCCTCAATCTTGAAAGCGAATGATGTGCCTGCACCGACATTGATGGTGGCTGCATCACGCATAGGTTTCAACTCGGGTTTGAGCAGACAGACGGCTGGTGTAGCCTCTACCTTCTGACGGGGAATAAAGTCAGCACAATAGCGCTCCACGATGCGCTCTGTGGTTCCATCTATGTAGTCTTGTATTTTTTGTGCTTCGGCCACCAAGGCGACAAGCATCATCTTGGCCACAGGGTCGAGGTTTTGATAGTCGAAGTCGTCGACAGCCATCTGCTGCAGACTCGCCATCGCATCGTTGATTCTTTTCTCTAATTCAATGTCCATTTTGGATGATGAGTAGTGGATGATGTGGGTATTACCTATAACGTTTCACGGTAGGCTCGATGAGGAAGGTTACCTGCTTGCGGTAGGGTGACTTTGTACCAAGTCCGTCGTCGAGGTTGCCTTCAACAATGACGTTAACTTTGTATTTAGACGGCATCTTCAGTTTACGTAACTGAAGGTCATAGGCCGAATCGAGCTCAATGTAGACCGCCACGTTCTTCAGCATGGGCTCATAGGTGGCAAGGCTTTGGCGTATACTTTCCTCGCATTCCTTTTTGGTGACCTCGTTGGTCAGTCCACCAGCCAGACGCCCTGACTGGCTGTTATTGAACTCCCGATGGTGAACGTTTGAGTACTCATGGTTCCAGTATTCGAATCCAAAGTCGGGGTCGGCCTCAAAGTTACCTCGGGGTGTGAAGACGATGAGTTCTACAAGGTTATCGAGCATCTGAATGCGCTGCTCGATATCGCGTTTGAGCGAATGTCCCTCGTTTATGAACTCCACAGGGGTGCTGATAAATTTCATCATATATTAGGGCCGTTCCAACGGCGGCGGTCTTCTTTAGGAGGTTCCTGACGTGGTGGAGGGGGCGGAGCTGCCACACGCAGTTGGCTGAACTTGTCAATCTTATCGCTAATAGCCGAGCACATACCGACGCCCTGCTTGATACGCAGGAAAGCCATACGATAGTTATAAGGAACACGAGCGAAATTGCGGAAGGGCTCTGCCTCCTCAAGTGTGAGCACTTCATCAACATCGCAAGCGCAGGTGAACGTTCCGATGATCCGCTGTACACATGACATCAGCCGCATAGGTGTGAGGGTCTCACGCTCGTTGTTCACTTCGATGAGCGTCTGGATGACTACGGGCCAATAGACAGAAATGGCGGTCTTGGCAAGCGTGTCAGCCTGCTGACGTGACTTCTCATCAATGGATTGAAGCACTCCTATGAACTGCTGGCATAATTCAAGATACTTGGCATGCGAGGAAATGGTGAGGCAAGGTGGCACGAAATAGACATTGTCCTCGGTCCAACCATCGTTATCAACTATTCGGGCTATCGGTAATGCATGGTCGGGCACAGCCTGCTTCGCTCCCACGAATGAGAACGAATAATCAGGCACTAGCAGTCCCTCGCTAGTGTCTTTCCATGTGTCGGGATCAGTGTTGATGACAAGGATGAACTCTTTGGTACCTTCCTGCTGGGGAATCGATACCCGAGTATTGAAAGTGTTTGTGAACTTGGTGTCGAAGCGCACATCGATGATGTCACCCGCACGAGTGATGCCCAAGCAGTCGAGCGACTCTACGTTGACAGAATTCTGTTCAACATTCAGCGCCAACTGAAAAGGACGCACCGATGGGAACAAACCAAAACGGCCTTCTGCAGCTAGCGTAAAAGCTTGTGCAAACGACTCGCTGGTGCACCGGTCGGCTTGAATGAGCACCTCGTCAGTCAGGCGCATACCTTTTTTCCAACTAATTCTTTTTGGCATAGCAATAGATTTTTTAAAGGCGTAAAGGAAATAAAGAGAGGAACAAGGGCAAAAACAAATATTTCTTTAAATAACGGTACAATTGGCTTTCACTTATTTCCACTTCTCTTTTTCCACACTTTCCTTTTATTATTCAAATGTTTGTGTTATAACCCAGATAATTATAGAACAGTTCGTCACCCAATCGTAATGGTTTCTCGTCTTGCGTGATGTCGAACCGCAGTTCCTCACCCACGGCTAGCAAATAGTCTTGTATGAAAATACGCAACTCTTCAACTTCATCAAGGAAGTCCAAGAATTTACCTCCACACTCATCTTCGCTCCAATAGTGCAATTGATAGACGGTAATCAGTTCGTCCCACTCGTTACCCACATAGCCATCACCCAAGTCCATATCAAGGCGGTCAGCATAGCGCGGGACATCGTCATGAAGGTGCAACATCTCATGAGTGACTCGGACACGAAGTCCTTCATCGAAAAACACCTTACGCAACAGAAGTGTGAGCAGAGTCTTATTGCCTCGGATATACTTGAACTGAGGCATGAACTTCACGAACCCTTTGATGAATCGGTTGCGGCGTTGTGCCTTAGTAAGATCATCGCCTATAATCTGCTGCATAACGATATTCTCGCGGGCAAAAGGCTCCAGCTCCTCCCGGGCATGCATACGCTGCTGCAACAAAAGGATGTCAATGGGGGCGAAGAAACGAAAGGCGTTCTCAACCTCTTCTTGTTGAGCATAGAGTTCCTCCTCGAAACGCTCCTTCTCCTCGTATTGAGGTAGATTGTCGAAACGGTCAATGGGATGGAACATATATTCGGGCAACGAGTTATAGAGACTCTGCCGACCAATATACATCTTGAAATGGTCTTCATCGATAGGCTCCAACTCTACAATGTCGTTGTATGAGTTGCGCTTGTGAAGTCCCTGAAACGCCACACGACATGTCCCACGAGGGAAACATCCCAAAAAGACCTCAGCATTGATGTCGGAAGGGAAATCGTCGGGAATGGGAGTCTGTTGGTTCTTTCTCATCGATTTTCAAAGTGTAAGCAAAACGGGCATACGACTTGACAAAATGTAAAGTGAAATCGGGTTTTAAATAATGGATTTGTAAAGATTGTTTACTTTGTGTCTAATTTTCCTTAAGCTATGCTTTAATCGGCTCAAAGCTATTCTTTCATTGCCTCAAAGCTATGCTTTCATCGTGTCAAAGCATAGCTTACATTTTGTCAAATCAATGCTCCTTATTCATAAAGAGGTTTGTCGGCTGTTAATTCCACATAGAACACGCCTTTTTCAGTAGACACTTGGACAACGTCGAAGGCGGGGATGCCTATCTGGCGGAGCGTAAGTTCCTGATAAGGGAATGACTCATCGATGTTCTCAAAGAAGTGCTTATGGAACAACGTACGATAGCTCAATTGGCGAAGTTCGGCATCGCGCTTGATATGATCATCGAGTTTCGACTCGGGAATCATCACACGAAACTCCTTCTCTGGCTGGTCTGAGATGATGCAGTCGATGAATTTGTTATTGAGCATGTTGATTTCCACAGTCTTCGTGTCTAATGTCTTGTGGAGCAATGCCAATGCATCTGCTACAGTGAGTTCTGCAGACAACCCTTCACAAGGAATGACGTTATCCCACTGATCGTGTGCAGGGCAAGTGTTCTTCCACGATGCAAAGCGATATATGTTAGTGGTGAGAGTCATACCCTCATAGCGCAACATCTTGCCTTGCAGCGTCTGGAACTGCTTGGTCGCATCGGTGTCGAGATGAATCACCTTCATAGCCTCTTGAACCTGCAAAGCGCCCACGATGGAGGCGCTGATGGGTGTTGTAGCCACGCGGCCAGCGGAACCCTGATTGCGCACCACGTCTGCACATCCCGTACGCAACATGATGTTGGTGAACTCCTCGCGCGACAAACCACATTCATAGCAACTGACACCTGGTGAGTAAACCCGCACAGTACCAGTCAAGTTCTCGATGCTACCATCAATCCAAGTCTTTCCTGCACGGAACGACAGTCGGTTAAGCAAGTAGCGGGCGATGCGGCTGTCGAGGCAACCGATGACAACATCGACCGAACGATAAAGGCCTAAGCCCACCTCAGAGAACAAGTTACCCACTATGGGTGTCACCTTGATTTGTGGATTAATCTCCATTGCCCGCTTGGCCACAATCTCAGCTTTATAGGCGTGGTTGACTGCATCCTCCTCACGAAAGAGCACTGAGCGCGTGAGGTTGGTTATCTCTATCTGGTCGAAGTCGACCACATAAATGTGGCCAACTCCGAACAGTGCCAAATTCTTCACCACCTCATTGCCCAAAGCCCCAGCTCCGGCAACCAGCACACGTGCGTCGCGCACTTTTTCTTTCTTGAACCAGGAGAGCAACGTGAACACACCGTCACCCCATTCGTATTTCAATTCGGTTGGCATTTTCTGGAATGATTAAGTTTTCGATTGAATGATGACATTGGCATCAAGACTCAACATACTCAAAGATGGTGTCACCAATCTTGAACGTATCACCATTGGAGAGCACAACAGGACGGTTGATGGGTAACTCCGTGCGCACATTGAAGAATACGCCGGCAGCCATCGGCTTCAGCATAGGCAACGTTTTGGCTTGGTCGATATAGAGTTTTGCATGTTCCTTGGCAACCTTGTTGCTCTTCTCCCAGTTCATCTGGATTTCGCACTCGCCTGTCATACCAATCGACACCTTCTTGCCACCACCCGTAGCATTCATCCACTTGTGGATAGGGATGCGCTGTCCTGCCTTCACGCCATTCTTGATGACAAGGAAGTAGCGTTCTGCCAACATACGGACTGTAACGAGCGAAGCACCTAGACCGCCACCATAGATAATGAAGTCGATAAGCATTGACATCCAACCATATTTGGCACCTATCACGTTGCTAAATACCAGCACAATGAAACCAATCACAGCTGAACAAAGACCACCTATCAAGGCACTCTTCAATGGGATGGATGACTTAATGGTAAGACTCAACGCCACACAAATGGAGAACAGAATGTAGGCGGGTAGCGAGCAATACCAAGGAATGTAGGTGGTACCGACAGCTGATAACAGCAAGCAGAAGATGATACCACCTACTGCAAACGCCATCATACCAATAATGCCCGATAATAACGAGAGACCGAATATCTTCAGATAGACTTTGCCGTCTTTCTTTCGGTATTCATCGTTCCAGCGGAAGACCAATGACAAGAAGAAACCAAGCAAGAGGCCCACGGCGAGGAATGCTGAAACTTTCTGCACACAGTCGTCGAAGAGGTTGCCCATCTGCTCTTGATTGCGGAAGAATGTCTTGGCTATACCCGTTGCGACACCCTTAAGGATTCCTCGTCCAATGAGTTCGAAAATAATCCAGCTGACCAAGCCAGCCAAAATACCAGAAATCACCTGATAACTCTCGCGCATCGAAGCCTTGCTGAACATATCCTTCCAATCCACATGGTCCTGAATGCCTTCCTTACAGTTTTGTCCGTATTCCACGCACTTGTATCCATTCTGTTGCCAGCAGCTCACGTGGATAATATGCTTACAACGTGTTACAACCTTCTGTCCAGGCTCGATGTCTTGACGGCAATACATACAGATTCGACGTTTCACGTTTTCCTCTGGAACATAGCTCTTGTAGTATTTTGAAGCGAACTTCTTTGAATTGATCATCGGAATGATGACCTTTGTGACAAGGAAGAATACCAATGCTGTGAGGAATGCGACCAACAAAGCAATGAGGAACTTCACAATAGCGTCAGCAGTGCTCTCAGGCTTCAATGGCCAAGGAGTCTCAGCTGTACCAATAGAGTAGTCGCCCTTGCCAGCCTCAGCCCCCTTCCACTCTGCTGCATAGGCCACACGACCCGTGTAAGCCTTCTCATCGGTGGCTCTGTAAGCAAATGCGAAGTCGTACATTGCATCGTTCACCACCTCCTCAAAGTTGCGTAGTACAGCGTGCATGTCATCAGAAGGTTTGTATGAACCTTGCCGCTCTTTCATAATTATACCAGCACTGTCACGTGGCACCGAAACTCCTTCAAGCGTAAGCTTCACATTCTCGTCGACACCATTACCTGTATAATACATGGCATAGACGCGCGGCACATTATGAGCGGGATTTGATTGATAGTCAGTCACCTCAACGAAGCTGATGGTTTCGTCTTCCGAACGCTTTCCACCATCCGTGAATACGAACAGGACGTTCTTGTCTTTCGCCAATTGGGCTCGACGCTGGATATCTGCATTCTTCACATAGCCTTCCACAGCCTTCACTTCACCGTCAAACTCACCAGCAGTCTTGCTGAACTCAGTCAGTTTCGAGTAGAGGGCACCATAGAAATGCTTCGTCTCGGCATTGGCGGCAAAACGAGGTTGAAAACTTTTGTAGTTAGCCTTCGTGACCATCTCACTCTTTGTCACCTCATCGCCAAAGAACGACAGATAGACGCAACTGTCGGGGGCACTCTCCACCAATTTGCCGATGGTTTCGTAAATCTGGCTCTTTCCTGACTCGGGAATGCTCAAGTCAACGAGCACCGAGAAGGTGAAGTCACTGGGAATACGTTGTCCAGAACTCACAGCAGTAATTTTCCTGCGGTCGGGAGAGATGATGTTGCCGTCCTCAGTCACAACAAGGTATTTCTCCAAGTCGGCAACAGTCACGTCTTTCGATGATGCACCTTTGCCATCGAGCACCTTCAAGAACAATGTGATGCTGTCTTTTCCTTGCCCATATTCGTATTTCTTATCGCAGAACTGAATGTTCGACACGTCTTGTGCCTGAAGTGAAAATGCGGAAACCGCAAACACCAGCACGCTCAGAAGTCGCTGGATGGTCATTTTTTTCTTGTCCATATCTTTAAATCTTCAAGTTTTTGTTCTCCATAGTTACTCTCTTCGGTACTCAATTCCGAATTCACCACGGGAATGGAAGTGAGCATGCCAGTTGTGGGTTGGTAGACCAATACGAACATGATCTTGTCCAAGCAATCCTCCACCGCCTTACGAATCGACGGAATACTGCGGTGTGCGTCCACGACAAAGCAGCCTAGCAAATCCTTGTCATCCGCTTGTTCGTTGTTCGAAAGTTGTTCAGCCAGATGCTCAACCTTCTGCTCATGCTGTAGCGAACGTCCGTGCACATAACCTAAAAGAGCGCTGCCCTGCGCCGTTCCTATAGACATGCACATGTCCACAATCATCTCACGATTCAGATGAATGCCGTTGCAAGTATCTGTACGGACTTTAGCGTTTGACAACATATTGAAAAATTCGGCATGGTTGAAAGAAACATCCTCTACCTTTTCGTCTACTGGACCTTGAACCGACTCCACTTGCGGAACCTCTGACATTGGTTGTGGATGTTCTTCAGGTTTTGTCTCCAGCGATCTCACCGCCCAATCATACCATTCCTTCAATGAATACATCCGTTTCAAGTCATTCTTCGAATTGATAATTGCATCACGGCGATAAGTGAAGATGCCCACCTCCTGCGTAGGAGTGAGGATGTCTACCACAAGGGCTGTTAGGAAATTGGGATGCTGCGGATGCTTCAACTGCTCCTGCACGCTGACATCGCTATTGCTGAAAAACACGCTCAGTCCGGGATGAGAGTGCACCCAGCATGTCAAGTCATACTGGAAGTTGGTTTCACGACGCAATTTGCGCAACTGCTCAAGTACTCGCAGTTTGATCTTTCCACCGAAGTTCAATTCGTATTCGTCGAACACGGCATCATCGCCAGGCAACACAATCTGCTCAAGAGATACATAGTATTCTTTACTCTCGTCATCGTGAACCCAACGGCCCAACACCATGCAACCGTTCTCACTCGGATGATTCGAATTACGCAAATCCTCGGCATACATGTTATAGATGTCGATGATGCACGTATTCTTGATATACATGCGACGCACAGCCGACTCGTAGCAGAAATCCACAGCGTCAACTTGCAGATAATTGGGATTGCCGATAACATCCTCCAAACTCTGCTTCTTCAAGATTGTAGCCGTTTTGCGGCGCACAATAATACCAGGTTCATTTCCTCCCTGCTGCCCACTACTAGGTCTGTTACTATGTTGCACGTTCGAAGGCTGTGGCACAACTGGTTGCTTGTTCCTACGGAGCAAGGCAATAAGAATGCCCAACAGCAACAATGCCCCCACAATAGTACCTATCAATTTCCAGTTGAGCGACGAACCACCTTCTTGGCTGTTGAGTTCTTTGTCGAGCAAGTTCAAGTTTGTCTCGCGAACACTCAGTTTATCGTTCAACAGCGCCATCATGCCATTACGGCATTCGGGTTCGTCTTCGGGTTCCACTAAGGTATATTGCTTCATGAAATTGTCAATCTCCACCGAAGCCAATCCTTTGTAATACTGCAAAGAGTCGAGGTTTGTGCTCAAATATGTGTTCAGGTGATGTTCTTCCACATAAGCCTTCCTGTCCGACCAGTTTCGAAGGCACTTGATGTGTTCTTCTATCTCGTTCTTCGCTGCTGTCACAGCCGAGTCGGAAAAGAAAGGGACCTTCTCCACATGCTTCCTAAACTCGTCAATCACCACAGCAGCCTCAACGGGTTTCTGCCGCGAAGGTGCCGCGAAGGTCTGCATACTTGCCGCCAGAAGCGATACTATGACAACTGTTAATACTTTTAGTTTATTCATTGTGCTTAAATTATTAGCTGTTTTTTTCGTTTTTGTCTTGACCTGGTTTGCGCCACCGCTTATATTTAGCTGGTATCACGTCGTTGAGCGACTGCTTCCTGGGAGTAATGGTAATACCGCTGTTGGTTGCCGTCCCTGTGTTGGCAGCTGTACCAGTAGCCTTACCTTTCCTCAGCTCCATAAGTCGTTGCTTGGCAGCTTCAGCTTCCTTACTCATGGGTTTGGCAGAAGTGGAAGTACCAATGGCTCCAGTGGCAATGCTAGTAGTGGCATCGGCAACATCAGCAGAAGGATTCTTTCCCTGACGCAGTTGCATTAGTCGTTGTTTTGCAGCCTCGGCTTCCTTACTCAGGTGTTTGGCATTTTGATCCATTTGATGAGCTTGACTCATCACTTGTTTGGCTTGGTTAGCCATCTGGTTCATCTGTCCTGCTGCCTGACCTAATGGATTGTTACCGCCCAATCCGTTCATCATCTGCTGCGAAGCCTGTTGTGCTTTCGAAATGCTTTCCATCATTTGCTTCTGCTGTTTGCTTTGCTTGATTGATTGGAATACTTGCTTGCCCACCATCAGTAGACCGCCCAATCCAGCAATTCCACCAATGAGCCACATCATGTCCTTCTTGTCTTTCGACGATTGTGCAGCTTGTGCAGCCTGAAGCGAGTCGGCACGGGCCTGTTGGGCTTGTGCGGCAGCCTTATCGGCAGCGGCAGCAGCACCTGCAGCGGCATCGGCCTTCTCCTCCATTTCCTGCTTCTTCGTCTCAAATGCTTCAAGTGTCTGGTTGATTTTCGAGGTAATCTCGGGATCTGACACCTTGAACCGTAGCTCGCGTAACATTCTAACCTCATTTGTTAGGTCATCTGAGAAGGGGTATTTTGTGGAACGTTCCAGCATCGAGTTAATCGAGTTGATACGGATGGAAGCCTCTTCAGCAGGAGAGATTCCCTCATCGCTAATTACCTCTTCCGTGGTCGTGGCCACAGTCTCATAGCCTCCACCATCATCGCCACCGCTCATCATAGCACCTCCGCCATTAGCAACGCTACCGCCTTTACGTTGGGCACCAGACGTTGATGAAAGTTGGAGATTGCCACACTTGGCAAACACCTTATAATGGCGTTTACCCTCATAGTGAGCCAGATATAGCGGAATAGACAATTGAGCCTTGTTACCCGAGGTCACACTGAACTGCATCGAAGGTTCATCCTGCAATAGAAAATATCCATCAGACGAGCGCGAGTAGTTCAAATTCGAAGGCACCATGAAGGCATCGGGTGCCATGCCATCGAACTTCATGTCTTTGTAGTTGCCCGAACGGTCGAACATCACCACCGCCACCTCGTCCAGTTTCTTGTATTTCTCTAGATTCTTCGAGCCCAACTTCTTCTGCACACCTTGAAACCGTAACGTCACCTGTCCTCCACTATGTTGAATAGAATAACTCACGATAATGCGGTCACCCGAAGGCGAGAAAAGCGTGTCTTTCACATCCTTAGCTATGCCTTGGGTGCAGAAGCCGAGCACCAAAAACAAGATGAAGTTTCTCAGGCTATTCATCATATTCCATTGATACGATTGTAACGCTCCGTAATCTTTGCCTTATAGCCGCCTCCACCGCTCTTCCATGAAGAGGCGTGTTTGCTGCAACTTCCGTCAGTACAGCAACGATAGAGGGCATTCACTTGGCCCATTACCTTTGCCTTAGCAGCCTTACGGTCCGAACTGCTATAGATTTTCTTGTAGATGTCGTCGAGCTGATGGTATATCTGCTGCAGCGAGAGCGAGCAATAGCTGCACGAGTGACCTTTTCTTGGTGCAGCAGTCTTATGGCGGCCACAGTCGCGCACATGCGAATCGAGGTCAATGGCATCGAGTTTCGACTTCAGCTCGTTATAGCGGGCATAAGCACGACTGTTGGTTGGCCAACCGTGACTTTGAATTGCAGCATCAATCTTCTGTTTCAAACTATTGATCTTGTCCTGATAGTCCTCGCGCTGTTTGGCCTCTGTAGGTTTGTGTTTCGAGTTTGGACAGATAGAGATGCTACGCGATAAGGCATCAACTTCGTCCTTCAGCCCCAAGTATTCGGCGCTAGGTTTCAACTCCACTTCGATGCTCAGTTCAATCACCTCTTTCTCCATCAGAATCAGTTTATTCATTTTCTTGCCCTTAAACTTGGCAATATAGATAGGCAGACGACAAACTGTGGGCGTACCACCTTGCACCTCCACCAACGGCAACGTGAACTTGTCCGACGGCTTCAGCATCATGGGCTGATTAGCCTGTTCGTAAGGATCAATCACACGTTTATTCTTCGTGCCGCCAAACGTCTTGTCAAACGTCATCGAAACGGGCATCTTCTTCACAGTCTTCTCGTCATAAGCACGATCGAAGAGTAGCAGAGCCTTCGACTCGTCTAGGTTCTCGAGTTCCAGTTTTACCTTGCCCGTCTCACCATCGTTATCCTCCAGCGTGACGAAGATGTTCATATATGACAGGGCAACTGTCTGCTGTGTATGGTCGCCGCTCAAGTTGACACTCTTTTGCTCATCAGCCATCGTGGAAAGCGTGGTTGTAAAGAGCAATGCGAACAATAACGATATCTTTTTCATATACTCAACGAAATTTTAGGTTTCTTTGGTTTGTCATCATCACCACCTTCTGGAGCCTTCGGAGGCTCAGGAACTTCTGGCTGGTCTTGTGCGAATTTCACCCATCCATTGGGCTCACCTTCTTCACGCACCCACTCTGCTACGCCTTGATCCTCAGGATAAGGATAAGTGTTCTGGGCGTGATACATCTGGTATTTCAAATAGCGTTCCACACGCAACACCAAGTCCTTGATTGAGGCAAGCACACCCATCTCCTTGATAGTCAGACACACATGCCCCTTAAACGAACCCGAATAGCGGATATTCGGATGCCACACATCACTGATGAACGTAAACACAGGATTGCCATCGGCCGATGGGTAGTTGTTCGGTAACACAATGCTCATCTTGTGCAGATTGCCAAAGATAGGCTTACGCGGAGGCTCGGTGTCCTCAACACCAACGATGCTTTTGCAACGATACCATATCTCGAACTCCGTGGGCAGCCCCACAGCATTCTTGCGACGGATGATATACGAGAGCGACGGTTTGAAAGGATTAGGTCCCTGTTTCTTGCGTTTTTCGCACAGAGCGTCCAATTCCTTCCATTCTTGGAACAGACGGGCATCACGGCCTTTCAGTTCCTTCAGGTTGAAATTATTGATGGCTGGATTCATGGTTTTTCAATCTTTCATTATCAATTGCAAATTGTTAATAGCGCATTATCCCGCAATGGGAACAGAAATCAGGTGCAGGCGGTCCATAGGCATGATCTCGTAGTCGATGAGCGCCATCTCACGGCCGTTCTCGTCTTCAAACTCCAAGATCACGGGCTCCTCGTCATCGTCCATCAACTTGCCCAGCAGATACTGGATGGGGTTGCCACCGTTGTCCATCTTCGGCAGTTCAAACACCTGCACGATGCTGTTAATCTGATCGCGAATCGTCTTGTTCGGGTCAGTCACCTTCACTTCAATCTCGTCATACGAAGTGCCGTCTATCGTCAACAGAACGATAAACTCGTCTTGATAATAATCCTGTTCTGTCATAGTTATTATGGTTTTTTGTTTGTTATTATATATGTTCGATTTGTCTTGTTTCGTCTGTCACGCGCAAATGACAAAACGTAAGGGCCGCTTTTGTTCATCTAAAGTGCTACTTTAGAGAAAACGGAGCAAAAGTAAAGAATCTCAACAAAGTTGTATAATTAATTCTCGAATTTGCGAGCAAAGTGTCAGCAAAACGCTCGTTTTGCTTTCTTTTTGCCAACTTCCCTTTTTCATTTATCATTTATCGCAGCGCTCAATCGTCATCTTTCTCCTTCGAGTAGTCGACATACTTGCCCCAGTCTTTTTCAAAATAAGAGCCTGCGGCATCTTGTGCGTAGTTTTCTTCCACCTTCAGGACGAAGTCCCTGCCATAGCCATCCACAATGCCACTATCACGTTTTTGGGGGGTCGACGCCTCCACTGCTTCATCGAATGCGTCGCCTTCCTCTCGTTGAGCCCTCCGTAAGTCTTTCTCTGCGTCATTCACCTGTCTCTTTGCATCGTCCGAATTCTTTTGCGCTGCATTTACTTGTTTATCCGCTTGTTTCTTCTTACTTTGGGCATTGTCCACTTTGCTATCTGCATTCGCCTTATTGGCTTTTGCATTATTCACATCCATGTCTGCCTTGGCTTTATTAAGTTCCGCAGAATCCACGTCAATATCGGCCTTCATCTTGTTAGTTTCGGCGTTCGTCACGGCATTGTCGGCCCTCGTCTTATTCGTCTGGGCATTAGCCACGGCACCATCGGCCTCGGCCTTTCTCGATTGGGCGTATTCAACTCCGTTGTCGGCCTTGACTTTCTCGTGCCTTGCCGTGCCCAGATCGACATCGGCGTGGAATTTGGCATTCTCGGCATCTGCCACCGCAGCATCAGCGGCCTTCTTTTGGTCGGGAGTGCTTTTGGGGTCGGAGTATACTTTATCACGCTCCGTTTTAGCATTGTCGAGATCTTCTCTCGCTTTTGTCTGTTGCTGCTCCTTCGCCACGACATCCTGCTCCGCAGCCTTTTGTTTCTCTTTCGCTTGATTCACTTTCGTTTCAGCATCAGCCTGAGCACCTCTTGCGTCATCCAAGTCTTTATTTGCCTTGGTTTGACTACTCTTTGCATCCGTCACATTCTGCTCTGCCTTTGCCTGATTTCTTTTTGCATCTGACAAATTCTCATTTGCGTGGGTTTGTGCGCCTTTTGCATTCGACAAATCCGTATTTGCTTGTGTCTGTGTTCTTCTTGCATCAGTCAAGTTGTTTTGAGCGACCGTTTGATTTCTTTGTGCATTGCTTAATTCAATTTCCCTATCAAAACTATCCATCTGTCTGGTATTCAGATTATCTCTGGCTGACTGCGTACTATAGTGAGCATCAGTATAGTTTTGGCCGGCCGCATTCCTCTTCATACCTTTCCGCTTAGTCAGGAGAGCACCAAGAAGGTTCAATCCCGCATCCGTTGCACTAGCAAAACCATCTCCAGGATTACTATCCATAAAAGAAGCAAACGATGCAAGACTGTTTCCGACACCTTCGAGAACATCCACTCCATAATTCTTCATGAAACTCAAAGCCTTGTTGTTTGCCACAATCTGGGCAAGTTTCCCACCCTTGGTGGCCATGCCAGCCAAAGCCCCAATGCTGCCCACAGCATTGGCAAGAAGTTCGGCATTCCCTTTTAGGGTGGATATCCAGTCTGGCCCCATGAACCAATTGTACGAATTGGGCATCAGCCCCTGCCCACAGTGGATGATGTTGATGGTTCCTATCCCCCAACAAGAACTGCTACAAGTCTGCGTAAGCACAGGCCGTCCACCACTAAGCATCGTGGGATGGCCAGGTTTCCAAGGTGTTGACACCATCGTCGACGCGCATGGCATGGGAACAAGCGTGAACACACCGCCTTTCGCCGCAGTGGCCAGAGCGGTTTCGAGTGCTACGGCGGGGTTGAGAATGTTGAAACACAAAAAGAAACTGGGCATGTTGATGATAGGGGCAAAGTCGGTGATGGTTGCCACAGGTGCATTCATCGGTCCCATGCAGTAACGATTGATAGGCAGGACTTTAAGTTGGCCAAAAGTGGCCCCAAACGAGCATCTCACCACAGCATTGGCCGTGCAAATAGGCGCAGCGGCACCCATGTGAAAGCCGGTTTTGCCGACAGGTGCTGCAAGTTGGTCTACCTTGCTGACATTAAGGCTGAATCGCCTCATTGATTCAGCCTCCTCTTCCGAAGGTTCTTTCAAGCCAAAGCGGTCACCATAGTCTGCCACACCTTTTATGGAATCCAGATAGTCTTCGCCAATTCCCTTCGCAGCGTTACCCATAGAAAGGGGTATGTTCAGCGCAACTTCCCCCGCCATGCTAGCCGCCGCCTTTATCTTTTCAGAAAAAGCAGCGTCTGTCGCCGCATTTGCCGCATCCATCTGATCGGACAAATCAGCGATGATCTTGCCTGCCTGCTGCATTTGCTGCTCTTCTCTCTCTTCCTGTGTCATGGGTATGTCTCTTAAAACGTTTGCAACTGGCCAGCCGCAGCACTAATTCATCTTGATAATACCGCCTTGGATGGAAACCGGGCCTTGTGAAGAAAGCGACATCGACGCTGTAGCCGAGACCGAATAGGCACTATTGGCTGTAAAGGTCATCGTAGCAGCTGTATATTTCAAAGCGCCTTTAATATCAATAGTGTGATTGTTGATGTTGGTTGTTGCTGTTGCAGCCTTCTCTGTGAGCGTAGACGTCTCAACTTTCAAGGTGACTGTGTTGGAATTCAACGTATCAGCACCCACTTTGAGTTCTTTGGTCACATCAACAGACATATTGTTCTTCGCCGTCATCTTGATGTCGTGGTAGGCTGTCAACTTGAGGTCGTGGTCGGCCGTGATGCTAATATCGTTCTTGCCATGGATGGAAATGTTCTTCGACGACTCGATTTTCACTTTCGCATCATCGTCGGTGGAAAGTGTCACCACGTAGTTGTCCTTCTTGTTGTCATATATTTTTATATATCCACCCTTATTCTTGTCGTGAATCTCAATGGTATGACCATTATTGGTACGAATAGCCTTTACCTCATTATCTCCAGGGTACCATTTCTCGTCTGGAACAAAAATGACTCCATCAAACATCGCTCCACAGACAAATGGACGCTCGGCATTGCCATGCTCAAAGTCCACCATTACTTCCTCATCTATCTCGGGCAGAATATGCACACCTTTTTCTCCACCAGCATAAGGTTGAGCAATGCGAATCCAAGGAGTAATCATTTCCCCATCCGACCATTCAAGCTCTACACGAACTCGTCCCAACTTTTGCGGGTCTTCGTTATCCTTAACCCAACCACGACAAGGCTGTGCATAAGGATAGGTCTCCCCCCCTGTATAAGGTGGATAGTCGCAAGCAGCAGGAATGCCCTGGAACGTATTGCTGTAACGTTCATCGGCAGAGAAACGGTGGGTGATTCCAATGATGATGATTTCATCCTGCTGAACATCGCTCTTATTATTCGAATCTTTGTCGGAGATGAAGTTGTCCTTGATAACGAGTTTGCCACCCAACTTCAAGTTGGAGCAATAGGTGGTGCCATTGTATACAAGCATGCTAGCCTTGATGCCACGAGCCTCTGTTTTAGATGAGATGTCAACACGTTTTTCATTGCTTGGATCATCGTGCCAGCCACCCGAATGCAGATTGCGGACAGGATTTTTGTCATAATTGCTGACAGCCGCCGTGAAAACGGACTCGTTTAATTCATTGTATTCGCGAGACATTTGGTCTACACACTGGGCTCTCCCTTCGCTAGCCTCTTGATATGAAGAAGTGGTATGATCGAAATAAATGTTTTTCATCTCTAATCGTACGCTATACGAAGGAATATCCTTACTAGGATAGGAAAGCGTAACGGAATTCCCCTCAGGCATGTTGCCAAAGACAAATTGTTTGCCATCGTTATAGAACCATTCGCCAAAACGCAATGCCAAACGCCGCATAAATTGGTAATTATTCTCATTATACTGTACAGTATATTCTATCTCGTCTTGGAACCGCGCATCGACTTTTGCTGTCCAAGCGCTACTATATGGGTCCAAAACGTCTTGCACGATGTCGTTCAAAGTTTGTTTCTCCCAAGATTTACAATTAGGGCTGTCTATCAGGATGGCATCCCACGAGCGGGCTTCGACGCTGATTGTGTACTGGCTCCCATCGCGACTGCCCGATGCAGAGAAGATTATGCCCTCAAATTCGATGTCTGCCATTTTCCCTTCATCGGAGAACGATGGGATTTCTTGCTCCATCGGGTCAGTCTGCAAGAAGACGCTAATTGTCTTACCAATAATTGCCTTGCAGACGCCGAACTGTGGTTCGTTAACATCCTCTTCAGGGTCTTTGTACATCACAAACGACAGCACATTAGGCTGTAACAGGTTCTGCGACAGTGTAAAACTATCGAGCCAATACTTAGCACCGTCGAGTTGGATCTTGAACATGTTCGATTGTGTGCTGCCGATGGTCACTTGAATGTTTTTTATTGATATAGACATCTTGTGAAACGGGATTATGTATTTTGTAAGTAAGTTGTAATATTATTAATGTACGCACGTACGTGCAAATATATAAATTAAGGTGGGAGAAGGGCATGCATTAATGTCCTACTCCCATTCATTATTGAATTCTGCGGTGTCGTTGGAACCGATGGTAATCGATTCGGCCATAATGGTGACCGTAAGGTGCATCAGGCGACTATCGCTATTGTTGAAGAAATCTTTCAACCCCACGCAATAGGCGTTCTGGAACGAGACTGTTTTGAAACTCTGACGATTCTGCTGTGCCCAGACAACGAAACGGAAGTATCCAGATTCCACCTCTGTCTTGCTGAACATCCAACGGTAGAAGAAAAGGTCTTCATCGCTGCGCGATGGCAGCACAAAGGTAATCTTTCCGCCACGAGGACGCGACACGGGTTTGCCAGTGCTGTCTACTGATTGACTGAAACTATAGGAGCATTGCACAATGCCGAATTTGCGCTGGCCAATTTCCAGTTTGCCGTGGAAAGCTGTGTGATCTTGGGCAATGGGGAGATTGCGCAAGCGAAGAGCCTTTTCCAAGTCACCACTACCGATGGAACTGCCAAGATTACCAATGCGGTCGGCAACTGTGCCAACGCGGTCGCGGATGGTGTCGATGGTGTCCTTGACTTTCTCGACAGTCTCTTCGACCTTTTCGACAGTCTCCTGAATCTTGTTTTCGATTTCAGCGACGGCATTCTCGAATTGATCAATAGCGTTGTTGACCTCATCGATAGCCTTGTTCACATCATCAACCACCTGGTCAACAGCCTGTTGGGCTTCGTCATAAGCCTGATTGATAGCATCGGTTACCTCATTGACTGCATTGTCAACAGCCTCCGAAGCTTCGTTATACGCATTGCTGACTGTTTCCTTTGCATCATTGTAAGCATTACTGACCGTTTCCTTTGCATCGTTATAAGCATTGCTGACCGTTTCCTTTGCATTGTTATAGGTGTCGCTAATCTTCTCTTTAGCGTTCTCATAAGCTTCGCCTATTTGCTCTTTGGCATTATCGATGGCACTTTCCACCTTTTCCGTAACATCATCGATAGCACCTTCCACCTTTTCAACTGCATCGTTGACCTTCTTCTCAGCTGCGTTGTAGGCATTCTCCATGGTGTCCTGCACCTTGGTAACCGCATCACCAACTTTCTTCTCAGCATTGGCAATGCCTTGCTCCAACTTTTCCTGAACTTCGCCAGCTTTGTTTTCGATGGTCTCTCCGAATTGAGAAGCTTTGTCGCCAAGTTCGTTGACCTTGCCTTCCAGATTCTCACCGAACTGGGTGGCTTTCTGCTCAAGGTTTTCTCCAAATTGAGTTGCCTTGTCACCGAGCTCATTGACCTTGCCTTCCAGATTTTCACCGAATTGAGTAGCCTTCTGCTCAAGGTTTTCTCCAAATTGAGTTGCCTTGTCACCGAACTCATTAACCTTGCCCTCCAAATTCTCGCCAAACTGGGTGGCCTTCTGCTCGAGGTTTTCTCCAAATTGAGTGGCCTTGTCGCCGAACTCGTTGACCTTGCCTTCCAGATTTTCACCGAATTGAGTTGCCTTCTGCTCGAGATTCTCACCGAACTGGGTGGCTTTCTGCTCGAGATTTTCTCCAAATTGAGTTGCCTTGTCTCCGAACTCGTTGACCTTACCCTCCAAGTTCTCACCGAACTGGGTGGCCTTCTGCTCGAGGTTCTCTCCAAATTGAGTTGCCTTGTCTCCGAACTCGTTGACCTTGCCCTCCAGATTTTCACCGAATTGAGTTGCCTTCTGCTCGAGATTCTCTCCAAATTGAGTGGCTTTGTCCCCGAACTCGTTGACTTTACCTTCCAGATTTTCACCGAATTGTGTAGCCTTGTCGCCGAACTCGTTGACCTTTCCCTCCAAATTCTCACCGAACTGGGTGGCCTTCTGCTCGAGATTCTCTCCGAATTGAGCAGCTTTGTCGCCAAGTTCATTGACCTTTCCTTCCAAATTCTCTCCGAACTGGGTGGCTTTCTGCTCAAGGTTCTCGCCAAATTGAGTGGCTTTGTCACCGAACTCGTTGACCTTGCCTTCCAGATTCTCGCCAAACTGAGTGGTTTTCTGCTCGAGATTTTCTCCAAATTGAGTTGCCTTGTCTCCGAACTCGTTGACCTTGCCCTCCAAGTTCTCACCGAACTGGGTGGCCTTTTGCTCAAGGTTTTCTCCGAACTGAGAAGCCTTGTCACCAAGGTTGTCCACCTTGTTGCTGAGATTGTCAACGCCATTCTCAATTCGATTTCCAATACTATCAATTTGATTTCCAGTATTGTCAATGAAATTTTCAGCCTTTCCTTGTATTTCCTCTAATTTCGTTCCAGCGTTGTTATATAATTCGCTATTTTTACTTTGTACAGTATCGAAAGCCTGATTGGCTTGGTTCTGGATATCTTCAGCGGTTTGTTCAACTTTGTTGATGGCTCCATTAACCTGATTCTGGACCTCTTCATAAGCACTAGATGCCTGCTGTTGCACCTCATTAAGTGCATCCGTTACTTGTTGCTGTGCAGCACTATATGCCTGATCGGCTGTGTTTTTGATTTGGCCCACAGCATTGTTCAACTGACCTTGTGCCGTATTTAGAGCCTGATTGGCCTGACCTTGGATATTGTTAAGGGCACTACCAGCCTGACTTTGCAATTGGTTGACGGCACCCGACATTTTATCTTGAACTGCTCCGAATGCTTCTGAGGCTTTCCCCTGAATTTCTCCGAGGGCTCCAGTGGCTTTTTGTTGTGCAGCACTGAAGGCTTCGGTGGCCTTGCTTTGTATTTGTCCTACAGCATCAGCAGCCTTCGATTGAGCAGCTGAGAAAGCATCATTGAATTGATTAGCCAGATTTTCAGGATTGGGCAACTTGCTTTCCAATGCAGAGGTGGCACTTTGGATGTTACCCGTGATATTCGAAGAACTCAAGGCCTGCATCACGGATTGCTGACTTTCGGCTGGAAGATTTTGGAAAGTCTGCGCAAGCGTAGCCATTTTCTGCTGCGCACTTTGCAGCATAGCCGAACTCTTCTGCAATTGTTGCAGTGGTGCTGTCAATTCGCCAGGTAGTTGCAAGCCGGGAACCTGAGGCAGGGCTTGCATTTTTCCTATCGCACCCGTTATGGTTTCAGCACTTTTATTGAGCGGGGCTAAAATAGAATTAAAATCCATAGTTGTGCAGTTAATAGGTGAAAGTCTATGTCCATTCGTTGTCGAAATCAGCGGTGTCGCTCGATCCGATGTTTATGATTTCAGCAGCCAGTGTTATGGTTGTATACATCAGTCGGCTGTCACTATCGTTGAAATAATCGGATAGGTTGATGCAATAAGCATTCTCAAACGAAACCGTCTTGTAACTCTGCTTGTTCTGCTTCGACCACACCGTGAAAGTGAATGTGCCATTTTTTACCTCCGTCTTATTGAACATCCACTTGTAAAAGAAGAGGTCGTCATCGCTTGTTGCAGGCATCACGAAGGTAATGTTTCCTCCATGGGGACGCGAAGTTGGCTTGCTGGAACCGTCGCATGCCTGGTTGAACTCATATTGGCATTGTATGATTCCATAGGTTTTCTGTCCTATTTTCAAGTGTCCTTGTAAAGCCATAATGATTAGGTTAGGTTTTAAGGGGAAGATGATTTAAATCTTCAAAAAATGTTTTTTAGGTGGTCAATTAGTAAAAGTGAGGAGGAGGGAAAGCTATGAGCCCCTCCCCCTCATTTGTTGATGGATTAGTTGTCAATAGTCCAACGGTTGTTGTGCTTGGCGTTGCCCACCTCGATTTCCTTGGCAGAGATGGTGAACTCCTCATACTGCAAGAGGCTGTTGGTGGAATCGTAGGTCTCAGCATATTCAACCATGTATCCCTCCTTGAATTTCAGAGCCTTCATCTCACCACCCTGACGGTTGGGGAACGAGATGGTTCCGCTCTTACTCATATATGTATCGCACATCCACTCCATCAAATCAGAGCTACCGTCGTCCATTGACTTAACACGGATGCGGATTTTACCTCCACGGGTTGTACCAGTGGGCTGTCCTTCCACATCGGTCTGCTGATTGAGTTCATAACGTACATAAAGTACTTCACGCTGCTTGATGCCATCAGCATCCAGGGTTGTTGTTCTTGTTGCCATAGTTTTTCTAGCTTTTTAAATTGTTTAATGAATAAATTGTTAATTAAAAAATGAATAGTCTCTTTTTGATAACCGGCAATCCACAGCCGCCTCTTGACGGTTGCGAATTACCAGAATAGGATTACTGGACGTTCTGATCCCACTCAACACCAGCCTGTCCGTTGTGTCCGGTCAGTTCGATGAAGAAGTTCTTAGCTGCGAAGAAAGGCTTCAGTTCCACCTCAATGTGGATGTCCTTGGTCTTAGGATCCTGGTTGATACCCTTCAAGTTGTAGTTCTCGATGAGTTTGCCTGGGCCTTTATAGTCGCTCAGGAAGTCATGAACAGCCTGCTGCAACTCAGCCTTCACAGACGAGTTCCAATTGATGAAAGCCTCATCGTTGAAGAAGTTCTGGAACACTTTTCCAATCCAGTCGAAAGTACGAACGATAGGATACTCTTGCAATCCAAGAGTTGCACCGTTGTAGAGCGAGCGGTTAGAGAAGGCCATCGTGCGACCATCTTCTTCCACCATAGGAATCACACCTTGGTCGATGAGAGCAGCAATCTCACTCTTACGCAAATCGAGACGTGCACCCTTCACATTGCTCAGAGTGCCATACTTCTTACCTGCGCAACCTTGTGCAATCACGGTCTCTTCGGTATTGGTCATGCGACCTGCCAAAGCTGCCGATGCGGGGATGTAGAGGTCATCGTCCTCGTCGGCCAACTCGCTCTTCTTGCGGCCTAACAGGTAGTTGCAAGTCATCACCACATTAGCCATTTTTGCCTCTTGACCCTGCAAGTTTGCATCATCGAGTTCATCCTTCAGCATGCTGAAGTTCTGGCTGTCCTTGAAGTCTGTAATCAACATCACCTTGTTGCGATAAGCAGTGTCGGCCCACATACGCACAGTGTTGGCATCGCCCAGATAGCCGGGAATCACCATCAGTGAATAGTTGTTCTTCAGGCTCAGGCGGTCGTAGTATTTCTCCATTTCGTCGCGAAGAGCCACAGTATCTTCTGAATCATGATACTCCAACTCGCCTTTGTTGACGTTCATCAAAGTGATGCAGTCAATCTTTCCCTGTCCTGCATTAGCGAAGAAAGAGTCAAGCGAACGATAAGTCGTTTCCATGTTTCTCAATTCTTCATGAACATTGAAAAGGTTAGCCTTCAAGTTCTGCTCAGCTTTGTCGCGCTTAGCTTGGCACTGTTCGATAATCTGCATGGGATCAGTTCCACCAGCTTCGAGAATGCTCACCCAAAGTTCCAACTCGTTCTTCAGTTTCTTACGATTGTCAGAGTAAGCTGCATCCGACAAGAAAATATTCTTCACAGCCTTGCGGCGTGGGTCCATATTCTCAACGCCTTTGATAAGGCCTTTCACCATCTGGAATCCTCCGAACTTGTTCAGTCCATCGAGGCTCTCTTGTAGCAAACCCTGCGGGTTTTCTATCTTTTCTCTCTCACGAAGCTGTACGCCTTCACCTTGAGTTTCTTGTTTCAGTTCTTCTGCTGCCATAATAATTTCAGATTGTTAATTTCCACATTAATAATAAATTAAAATCACTCAGCCTCGTCAAGCTCTGCCAACAGAGCCTTCAAAGCATTCTTCAGATTGCCGCGAGCAGCCTCGTCCTTGAGGGCGTTGCGCAGAGTCTTATTCTTCTCCAACTGACGGATGACAGAGTTGTAAGCGTCGATTTTGTTCTTGGCTCCACTCATCAATTCGCTATGTGCGATCAATTGCTCGTCTTCGAAGTCTTTGATGCTCTTGAAGTCGAAGTCCTCGTAAACAGCGCCACCATCTTCGGTTTCCATCGTCACACCGTTCTTGCTGGGCTGATAGTGTTCAAAGACATCATTCATGTTCTTCGGCTTAAAGCCTTCACGGTCTTCGTCAGTGGTGGGTGCCTCGTCAGTGAATTGGTCGGCATACAGGATTCGGTTTTGCGGGAACTCGATGATGCCATCTTGTGCTTCTACGTCGAGCACCTTACTGATAACAGTCTTTCTTGCCATAATGTTAATGATTTTTATTGTTAATAACTAGGTTTATTCTTTCACTTTGGATTCTTATTCAGCGGGAGCTTCCGTTGGCGCTTCAGCCTTTGGCTCCTCAGCGGGAGCAGCAGGTGCATCAGGGTCGTCAGGAGTGTCGATATCCCACATGATCTGCTTATTCTCCTCATCGTACTTCATCGTAACTGTGTCGCCTGGAGCAATGTCGCCGGCAATGATGAGTTTCGAGAGCGGACGGCGGATTTCCTTGCGGATGATACCGAGGATAGGACGAGCGCCATAGTGAGCGTTGAATCCCACCTTGGTGACATACTTGCGGGCCGACTCGTCGATGACGAGTTTGATATTCTGCTCGTTGAGCGTCTTCAACAGGTTCTTAATGTGAATGTCGAAGATACGGTCGATCATCTCCTCCGTGATGGGTGAGAAGGGAACAATCTCGGTCAAACGAGCCAAGAACTCCGGACGGAAGTTGCCTTGCATCACCTCCAGCAACTTGTCGTGCGTGGGAACAACACCCTCGCCGAACGACTTGAAGATGTAATCGCTACCGATGTTTGAGGTGAAGATGATGAGCGAATTCGAGAAGTCGCCCACACGGCCCAGACGGTCGTGCAACTTACCTTCATCGAGAATCTGCAAGAAGAGGTCGAACACCGACTTGTGAGCCTTCTCGATCTCATCGAACAACACCACGCTATAAGGATGCTGACGAATCTGGTTGACCAGCAAGCCGCCTTCTTCGTATCCCACATATCCCGGAGGCGCACCATAGAGCAGAGCCACCGAGTGCTCCTCCTTGTACTCAGACATATCGAAGCGCAGCATTGCTGTCTCGTCGTCGAAGAGGAAGTTTGCCAACGATTTTGCCAACTCCGTCTTTCCTGTTCCAGTCGGGCCGAGAAAGAAGAACGAGCCCATAGGCTGACCTTTCTTGTTCAAGCCTGAACGGCTTTCGAAAATAGCGTCGAGAATGCTCTTGATGGCGTGGTTCTGACCAACCACACGCTTGTGCAGAATCTCTTCGGCATTGCCCAGTTTCTCGCGCTCCTCGCTCTGGATATTACCCATAGGAATACCCGTCATCTTGGCCACCACGTCGCGAACGGCGTCTTTCTCCAGTTTCACCTCCTGCGGCACATCCTTCTTGTCTTCGGCAAGAGCGGCCATCTCTGTGGCAATCTTCACCGATGACATAGCACGGTCGAGCAAATCGAGAGCCGATGAAGGCAGACGGCGGTCGGGCATATAACGCTTAGCCAGTCGCACGATTTCAGCAGGCACCTCGTCCTCGATGGGCAGATGGTGGAACTGCTCATAGCTTTCGCGCTTGCTATTGATGATTTCGATGGCTTGCTCCTCGTTGGGTTCCTCAACGGTAATCTTCTCGAAGAATGCCGTGAACTCCTTGTCCTTCTCGATGTCTTTTGTATAGCCGTCGATGGTAGACGTGCAAACCACCTGCAGCTCGTTCTTCGAGAGCAGTTTCTTCAATCCGGGCAGAATGCCGTTCAACGTCGACTGCTTGTCTTCCACACGATGGAAGTTTTCAATCACGAGCACAGGTTGTGTCTGTCCCAGCAAAGCCTCCGAAACTTTCTTGAAGCGGTCTTCAATCTCGCCTTTGTAGCTCACTCCCTGGCTCAGGGCAATCAAGTCGAGCTCATAGGGTTGCAAGGCTTCGAGCGAAGCAGGAACCTTCTTGTCGCGCACACGCTGAACGATGCCGTTAATCAGACTAGTTTTTCCCACGCCCGTCTCACCTACAATCAGGATGTTGGCGCGGTCTTTGCGAGCCAGCACCTCGATGATGGAAAGGATTTCCTTGTCGAAACCGATGATGTTGCTCTCAGGCACTTCATCGAGCATCGCCAGACAATACTCCGATGTGTCGGCCACACCAGCCGTTGAAGCGGCAGAAACGCCTCCTCCAGAAGCCTTTGCCGGAGTGGGTTTCTTAGCGGCGGGGTCCGATTCGATGACCTTGATAATCTTATCGGCCTGCAGGGGCATCGTCTTCAGTTGCTCATAGCTGAAGCCTACACCAGGCTTTGCCAAAGCAGCGAGCAGGCAAACGAGGTTCAGTTCGGGCAGTCCGCACTTCTCTGCAAGGTCAACAGCCTCTTTCACCACGTTCTGCGCATCGTGCGACAGTTCGGCGTCTTTCATTCCATAAGGCGACTTGTCGCATTGCTTCATCCGCATGTCGGCCCAATCAATCAGGTAGTAATAGTCTTCATCGAGGGTGTCTTCGATGAAATTCACAAGCCCCATGCTCTTGTGCAGCAAAGCGCGCAACAGATGGGCAGGTTCAATCTTCGGCGACTTGTTGTCGGTTGCGAACGACTGTGCAATGTGCAAATAGCCGGACGGAAGATTCTCTAGGATTTTAGCGTACTTGTCCATAAACGATTTTTTTATGTGTATTGATTTAGTTTAGAATAGACTTTATTTGAAACGTCAGTCAACAGCCTCCAACAAACTTGGCGGAACGAATGTGATGGCAACAGCCGCCAAACCTTCCACCTGCACCACCACGTGCTTGTTGTTCTTGATGCGCTTGATGACGCCTTCGACTCCGGCAAAAGGACCTTGAACGATGCGCACCCTCCGACCCACGCGGCAGATATACTCGTTGCAGTCGAGGAACATCACATCATCGGTCTCCACACCGGCTACACGCATGAAGTTCTCCATCTGGCGGTCGGGGACAACAATGATTTCCACGCGGCCGTCTTCGAGCGTATGCCGCACAATATAGCGCAACGGCATCAGCTCACGACGCGTGTTCTTCAACTCCGTCAACGTGTCTTGCGTGGACCTGACGAAAATCAGGTTATGGATTGCCGGAACGAGCACCCTTTTGCGGGCGCCATTATTCTCGCGCAACTCATAATGCATAGGAACAAAGTTCTCAATGCCCAGAGCATCGAGTTCTCTTTTCACTGACATCTCACGATTGTAGGTCACACGCATGGGAAACCAACAGACTTCGTCCTTTGCGAACATAATTTATATTAGAGAGAGGCATTTGACGTGCGGACAAAACGAGGGGGACATCGCATGTCTTCATGCCATGTTTTTTTGGTGGTTTAGTGGTTTGTTTTTCTGCTTCATTTTTGCACTGATTTCCAGTTACATCCATGAATTGATGGTATAGCAATCGCCCTCATTTTACGGTTGCCGTTTGCAAAGTTAGGAAAAAAAACGCATACGCGAAAGAATTCAATCATGTTTTTTTTATAAAAAAAGACAAAAAAATGACGTTGAGAGACTGTTTTTCATCTCGTTCTGCACGCTTGGTTCTGAAACGCAGAGCACTGCCACCCACAAAAAAGGAACCACTATAGTGGAATACAGGTGCACGCTGGTTGTTGGATTGTAAAAATAATTCGTAATTTTAACGCCATTTTTTTACATCCTGATGCTACAAACCGCACAATAGTACGAAAAAATGCACGAAAAAGCAAGATTTTTACAAACCGCTGAAAATCAACGGGTTACTAAATAGCAAGCCGTTTGCTCGCAAATCTGTGAACGGAGAACGAAGGTTAAAGCATAGCTTTGACCGGCCAAGAAGCCACAAATGAGGCGATTAAAAGCCACAAATGAGACGCCCAAATGCCACATCTGGGAGTGCTAAAGCTATGCTTTCACCTCGCAAAAGAGGAAAATAGGACTTCAAAAAAGCGAAAACCGACTTCGAAAAAGACAAAAACGCGCGATAAAAAAGCTGGAAGAAGAGAGTTGGCAGAAGCAATTTGTAAGGATAATTGGTAAAAATAAAATACTCAAGAACCCCCTTTTTCGCCTTTTTTCATCCAACTGAGAACCAACTTTCAAAATAATTTCTTATCTTTGTAGCCATAAATACCATCCGAGAAATGGAGAACCTTAAAGAGAAGACCACCAAAGGACTGTTTTGGGGGGCAATGAACAGCGGCGCCACGCAGCTGCTCAACTTGGCCATTGGAATCCTGCTGGGACGACTTCTGTCGCCCGGCGATTGGGGTTTGGTGGGCATGTTGGCCATCTTCTCGGCCATCGCCGGCAACTTGCAAAGCAGCGGATTCTCCACCGCCATCGTCAACATGAAGCAGCCACGCGCCACCGATTACAACGCGGTGTTCTGGTTCAACATTTTGATGAGTATGGCCATCTATGCCCTTCTGTTTGCGGCGGCTCCACTCATTGCTTGGTTCTTCAACGAGCCGAAACTGACTTCGCTGGCCCGATTGATGTTCCTGTCGTTCCTCATCTCTTCGTTCGGCATCTCCACCAACGCCTATATGACCAAGAACATGATGAACCGCGAAATCACCATCGTGAATTTTGTGGCGCTGGTGGTCAGCGGAGGAGTGGCTGTTACGTTGGCTGCATTGGGCAAGGAATATTGGAGCATTGCGTGGCAACAGATAGTGAACAGCTTGGTGCTGGTGCTCGGACGCTTCTGGTTTGTGGAATGGAAGCCGCGTCTGGCGTTCGATTTTTCGCCCATACGCCGCACGTTCCGCTTCAGCATGAACATATTGGGAACGATGATTATCAACACCCTGAACGCCAACCTGCTGACTTTTGTCTTCGGAAAAATCTACGGCCGAAACGTAACGGGTAATTTCTTCCAAGCCTACAAGTGGGACTCGATGGCTTTCAGCACCGTGGGCGGTATGTTGGATCAGGTGGCTCAACCCGTGATGGTGAGCGCTCGCGATGACAACGACCCTCAACGCGAAATTCGCATCTTCCGCAAGCTGACGCGATTTGCGGCATTTCTGGCCTTCCCGGCTATGTTCGGATTGGCGCTGGTGGCAAAAGAGTTCATCGTCATCGCCCTTACCGACAAATGGATAGACAGCGTCTTGCCGCTTCAGCTGTTGTGCGTGAGCGGGGCGTTCATGCCACTCTACTCGCTCTACAAGAACCTCATCATCAGCCAAAGGCGCTCCGATATCAACCTTTGGCTCAACATTGGGCAAGTGGTGCTGCAACTGCTGGTCATCGTGGCGTTCCGCCGTGCGGGCTTCATCGCAATGGTGGCCGCGTGGTCAGCATTCAACATCTTGTGGCTCATTGCCTGGCACTATTACGCCCGACGCCTCATTGGAGTGCGTTTCATCGACACCTTACGCGACATCTGCCCGTTCATGCTTGCGGCATTGGGCGTGATGGTGCTGACGTGGTTCTGTACATTGCCCATCAAGAACATATACGTGCTGCTGCCTGTGCGCATCGTACTGGCTGCCGCACTCTATTTCGGCATCATGAAAATTGCCGGCGCCGTCATTTTAGAGGAATGTCTGGCGTTTGTATCCAGTAAATTCAAAAAACAAAATAAATGAAGATATCTGTAATCATACCCATCTACAACAAAGAGGAATATGTGGGAACGTGCCTGAACAAGACGCTCCAACAGAACTTCGAAGACTTCGAGGTGATTGCTGTTGATGATGGAAGTACCGACCGTTCGGGGCAAATCTGCGATGAGATTGCTGAGAAAGACAGCCGGCTGAAGGTCCTTCATATCCCCAACGTTGGTGTGACCGCCGCCAGAAAGAAAGGTTTGGAAGAGGCTAAGGGGCAATACATCATGTTCTCAGATGCCGACGACTATTATCTGCCTGACGCACTCTCCATACTCTATAAAGCCATCGAGAGCTCCAATGCAGATGAGGTAATAGCCACCTACGTCGACCAATACGGCCGCTATGCGATTTCAGAACACATTGGCGAGCCGCCCTGCGATTTGCTGATACACGAGATTCTGGCCAACGAACAGCGCTTTTGCGTGCTCTGGGGCATCATCTTCAAGAAAGAGATATTGGAAAACTGCCTCGATATTCCCGAAAAAATCATCGAAGGCGAGGACAAACTGATGCAAATCAAACTGCTGGCCAAGCAGCCACGAGTGCGTTTTATTGATGATTGCGTATACATGTACAACATGGGTCTGCCCAACGATCGCCGGCAGACGCTGGAAAGAGTTTCCGCCTACGACAGCATGCTGCGCGAGACACTCGCCTATCGGTGGGATTTCTTCGAACATCACTTCATCCTCCATCAGCTGAAAGACTACCAGCGCTTTGTGGCTATGGGCGAAGGAAACAACGTGAGACCCTATTACAAAGAGCAGTTCAAAGGGCGGCTCAACAGCTCGTTCTCACTCTCCAACAGGCTGACTTGGTGGCTTCCTACGGGCACAGCTGGCGTCTTGATAAGGACATACTGGCGTTTCATCCGTGCTTGGCGCCACCGCTCATGAACAGATTACCGTTTTAAACAAATCTATCAAACATGAATCTACCACCCCCGAACGTTGACGTTGCCGTGCTGATGTTGTTCTTCAACCGGCCAGAGTCGTTCCAACTGGTCTTCAACGAAGTGAAGAAAGCACGTCCTGCGAGGCTTTTCCTCTATCAGGACGGACCGCGCTCAGAGCGCGATATGCCAGGCATAAAGGCTTGTCGGAAAATCGCTGAAGACATCGACTGGCAATGCGATGTGCATCGGCGATATCAGGATCGAAACTACGGATGCGACCCTTCAGGGTTCATGTCGCACCAATGGGCATTCTCGTTAGCTGACAAATGCATCGTACTCGAAGACGATGTAGTGCCCTCGCAGTCGTTTTTCCCCTTCTGCAAGGAATTGCTCGACCGCTACGAGAACGACCCTCGAGTGACGATGATATCAGGATTCAACGAGCAAGAAGAGTCGCCCAACGTTCCCGATGACTATTTCTTCACATCCGTCTTCGCCATTTGGGGATGGGCCTCGTGGAGAAGAGTTGTGGGGCAATGGGACGGCAACTATTCGTTCATGGACGACCCGTTCACAATGCGCCAGCTGGAGGCAGTGGTGAAAGAGCGCCACTACCGCAGCGATTTCATGAAGATGCTGCACGACCATCGTGCGGCAGGCAAGCCTTTCTTTGAAAGCATCTTCTGGTCGCACATGCTGCTGAACAACGGCTTGGCTGTCATGCCCACACGCAACCTCATCAACAACGTGGGAGCAACTGCCGAATCAACTCACTACTCTGCCCTGCAGACAATGCCGAGCGGACTGCGGCGCATCTTCACGATGAAACGCCACGAACTGAAATTCCCTCTGCGACATCCCGCCCACGTTATCGAACACATGGAATACAAACACGCCCTCTACCGCATCAACGGTTGGGGACATCCCTGGGTGAAGCTGTGGAGGTCGATAGAGGAACTTTGGCTGAACCTGAGGCACGGAAAGTTCAGCAGCATCGGGAAAGCTCTGACGCGCCGCATCAAGAAATGGACTGGGCGCGACCGGCATCATTAGAGGCAAAAACAATAATAGCAAAACCATTAACAACGAAACAATTGTCATTTACGATATAGCATGCAAGCCATCATCTTAGCGGCTGGAATGGGCCGCAGACTAGGAGAATACACCCGCAACAACACGAAGTGCATGGTGCCAGTAAACGGCACACCGTTGATTGACCGCCTGCTCACTCAGCTCTCGGCGCTTCAGTTGAAGCGTGTGGTCATCGTGGTGGGCTATCAGGCTCAGCACCTCATCCGCCATATTGGCGACCGTTACGAAGGATTGAACATCGAATACGTGGAGAATCCCATCTACGACAAGACCAACAACATCTACTCGCTATCGTTGGCAAAAGAGCAATTGCAGGCTGATGACACGCTGCTCATTGAGAGCGACCTCATCTTCAGCGACCGTCTGCTTCAGATGATTGTCAGCGACGAGCGCAAGAACCTTGCCCTTGTGGCGAAATACGAGACGTGGATGGACGGCACGATGGTTTGCCTGGACAAAGAGCAGAACATCGTAAACTTCGTGGGGAAAAACGCCTTCAACTACGACGACGCCAATGATTATTACAAGACCGTGAACATCTACAAGTTCAGCAAGGAGTTCTCGCAAAGCAAGTATGTGCCCTTCCTCACCGCTTACACCAAAGCCATAGGCAACAACGAATACTACGAGAACGTGCTGCGCATCATCTCGCTGCTGAACCAGCACGACCTGAAAGCCCTGCCCATCGGGAACGAGAGGTGGTATGAGATTGACGACAAGCAAGACCTGGACATCGCAGAGGCCCTCTTCGCCAGCGAGGAAGACCTCCTGAGGAAATACTACGGGCGCTATGGCGGATTCTGGCGCTTCCCCCAGATGCTCGACTTCTGCTATCTGGTTAATCCCTATTTCCCATCCCAGCGGCTGGTAGACGAGATGCAAGCCAACTTCCGCACCCTGCTGACCGAATATCCCTCGGGCATGAAGGTGAACACCCTCATCGCCAGCAAATGCTTCGGCGTCAGCGAGCCTTACATCATCCCCGGAAACGGAGCCGCCGAGCTCATCAAGCTGCTGATGGAAGACATGCAAGGGAAAACGGGTGTGGTGAGACCCACCTTCGAAGAATATCCCAACCGCCTTCAGCCTCACCAGCAAGTGGCCTTTGTCCCTCAGAACAGCGATTATCGCTATACAGCCGACGACCTGATGTGCTTCTTCGAAGACAAAGACATCAGCAACCTCGTTATTGTGAATCCTGACAACCCTTCGGGCAACTTCATTGAGAAAAAAGATGTGTTGCGGCTCGCCACCTGGTGCGACGAGAAAGGCATACAACTCGTTGTGGATGAGAGTTTTGTTGACTTCAGCGACGATTTCGAACAGAACAGCCTGCTGAGCGATGCCATCCTCGAGGCCCACCCCCGACTCGTTGTCATGAAGAGCATATCAAAAAGCTACGGCGTGCCTGGCTTGCGTCTCGGAATATTGGCTTCTGCCGACAAAGAGCGCATAGCGAGGATGAAGAAAGAAGTATCCATCTGGAACATCAACTCGTTTGCCGAGTTCTTCATGCAAATCTACAACAAGCACGAAGACGACTACAAGAAAGCCTGCAAGAAGTTCGTTGCCGAAAGAGCCCGTTTCCTCAGCGACCTGCAACGTGTGCCCTTCCTTCGCGTGATGCCTTCACAGGCCAACTACTTCCTTTGCGAGGTGTTGCCACCCCGTCAAGCCCACGACATTGTCATCCACATGCTGAAGCACCACAACATCCTCACGCGCGACTGCAGCGGCAAGCCCGGCCTTGACCCCGAGAAGCAATACATGCGCATAGCCATCAGAAACAGCGACGACAACCGACGGCTTGTGGAAGGACTCTTAAAGATGATTTAAACGACTTGCGAGAGATGAATATCTGTATCTGCGGAGGAGGAAACTTAGGGCACGTAACGGCTGGCTACATTGCCGCTGGAGGACACCACGAAGTGAGCATCCTGACTCGAAGTCCCGAGCGATGGAGCCACGAACTTCACATCGAGATGCCCGATGGAAGCATGCTGAAGAGCAACATCTCACAGATTTCCGCCGAAGCAAGAAAAATTATCGGAAGAGCCGACATCGTGCTGCTGTGCCTTCCTGGATACGCCATCCGCCCCATGCTCTCAGACATCAAGCCCCATCTGCAACCACACACCGCCGTGGGAAGCGTTGTGAGCAGCACGGGGTTCTTTTTCCAAGCCTTGGAGCTGCTGCCTGAAACGCAAACGCTCTTCGGTTTCCAACGTGTTCCTTACATCTCGCGCATCGTGGAATATGGCCAGCGTGCGAGGCTGATGGGCTTCAAAGAACGGTTGTATGTAGCTGTAGAACATGGAAACAATGAAGAAGTGCTACGAAAAACGCTTGAAGACATGCTCTCAACTCCCACCACCCTACTGAAGAACCACTACGAAGCCAGCCTGTCCAATAGCAACCCATTGCTCCACCCTGCACGCCTCTACAACCTTTGGAGCGACTGGCACGAAGGCATTGTTTATCCACGCGTTCCGCTGTTCTATGAAGAATGGACCGAGGAGGCTGCCCAGCTTTACATCGATATGGACCAAGAGCTTCATGAATTGCTGAAGCATCTGCCCGTCACACCCGGGAGCATTCCCACCGTGCTCGACTATTATGAAAGCACCGGCATCCCCTCACTTGCCCGCAAATTGCGCAGCATTGAGGCTTTCAAAGGCATTGAGGCCCCGATGAAAGCAGTGGAGGGCGGATATATTCCCGACTTGAAAAGCCGCTATTTCACCGAAGATTTTGCCTACGGACTGTCGTTCGTTCAACAGTTGGCTCGCCGCTACAGCGTTGCCACACCCCAAATCGACCGCGTGATGGCTTGGGGTCAGAGCTTGTAGGCCTCAAACTGATGCGTCTGCCGTTGCTCCACGGGTGGCAGCGTCATATAATCGCCATACGTCAGCGTCAGATACTCCTTGAAGCCCACCATCGTCTTGTAAGTGCGGTCCTCGAAGCAGATGTCCACCCAGTCGGAGAGCAGTTCAGCCGGCAGGCAACTCTTCACGCCCGGCCCTGCTTCCGTCATGTTGCACATCCATCCCGTGGGCTCGCGCCTCACCACCAGCTCCTCAATCATCTTGTTGAGCCGCGAGAGCGAGAGCGGCAAATGCTTGTAGCACCAGTAAGCCACACGCGACTTCAGGCAGCAATGCCTCGACAACTTGCATTGCCGAATCTTGTAGAGCAGCTTCTTGCGCTTGAAAACACGCTCCCGTTCCGCCTCGTCATCGGGCACATAGTCCACTGGGAAGACATCCACATACACGCCAATCTCATACCCCTCGGTGGCCTTCTCCACCATCAGCGTGCGCACGTCCACCACCTTTGCAAACGTGTAGAAATAGTGCTCGGCCGTAGCCGGGTTGATCACCTCGTAGGCTTCATCGTCATCACCATTGCGCACACCGCAGTCCCACTCGTCAAGAAAGCGCTCGTAGTCGGTGCGGGGCATATAGATGTCGAGGTCGTCGTCCCAAGGAATGTAGCCCCCATGCCTCACGGCGCCCAGCAATGAGCCGCTCGACAGGAAATAGCGGATGTCGCGACTGGTGCAGAACCGGTGAATCTCGTCGAGGATACCCATCTGAATGTCGCGCAACTCTTGAATATCGGTGATTTGTGTCATGGCATCAAGTATAATAGTTCATTTTCGATTCTCAAACGAGCAGGCATCGGGGAGGATGTCTTCAAAAGCCTGTGCAACGGTACTCCTCACCTCCTCGAACCCTTCGGCCGTGATGTTGTGATTGTCGTGCACGCAGACGATTTTGTCCCTGTGGCGGCGAATGTCGGCGGCAAACAGGTCCTTGTCGGCCCCGATGTCTGTCCAGATGCGGCCATAATGGTGGCGGGCCATCGGCACATAGCTGCCATCGGCAATCTCCTGCAGGCTGAACACCTGATGGCTCACGTCCATCGGCGTGCGGAACTGATGGCTGCACGTAGCCGACAACTGCTCAGCGTGGTTCGCCCAAACCTTCTCAAAGGTCGACTTCCTGAACGCCTGGGGCATGTGGGTGTAATAGACGCCCGTGAGATACTTGTGTTTGTAGGCATTCCAACTGTATCTCAGCTTCGCCCCATAGCGATAATAGAACCATTTCGAAGGTGCCTTCTCAATGACCTTCTGCCAATCGTAGGCATTCATCAAGCCCACGGCACTGAACAGCTGATGGTTGAACACGCCGTTGTCGGGGCTGTTGAGCACATAAGCCGCCGACGAGCAAACCAGCGGCTTCCCGTCCTGGAAGAAGTCCTCGGGCGATACGTGGTTGGTGAGAATCGTGTCGTCGTTGAAATACACGAAATGCTCGCTCAGCCCCTTGATGCGATGCAGATTGAGCTCGATGGCCAGGCTGTTGAACGTGGGCAGATACTCTGGTGGGATGAAGTCGCTATGCTTCACGACCACCAGCTTGGGGTTACCCCTCTCCAGCCACGCGGGAACATGCCCGCATGTGACGAGATACACCTTGTTCACCCAGGGCGCATATTGCTCCACAGCCCGGAACCAATAGAAGAACAGGTCCCAATTGCGATAGCGCTCGCTCCCCTTGTCAAGGCTCTCCACAGCCGACACCCGCGCCTCGCACCGCCGCTTCTCCTCGCGCCACGCCTCGTCGTTTCCATCCACCCATGTCACCACGAAGTCCACCGGTTGGTGCATCGGCCTGACGGACAAAAAGAACGAACCCACAACTCCACGGAGCATCACCCAGGGACGCCAAACGACTTGGCTGAAAATCTCACTTATTACCACAATGCAAAGATAATAAATTTTTCTGAAACCACCAAATTCCACCCCCCGCTGGCGTGCAAAAATTTGTTAAGAAAACGGGGAAATTGCACCTTTTTTTCAACAAGGAACGTGCCGAGAAGCTG
>CACXPX010000014.1:68368-75206 GCA_902769705.1 uncultured Prevotellaceae bacterium | reverse complement strand
CATCGTGGGCTCGCGTCTGAACTTCTGCCCCGAGTGGCACGTCAACAAGGAGGGACGCCGCATCAAGGCCTTCCTCGACGGTGTGACCGTGAAGAGCGCGGAAGAGGTGCTCAACGGAAAGAAGAAGAAGGAGGAGCAAGAGCCTTAAGGCCTCTCCCCCGCCCCCTCCCCCGTAGGGAGGGGAGAACAAAACACTCTAGGAAATGGAGTAACTTCAGAAGCCTCCCCTACGGGGGGAGGTTGGTGGGGGCCCCGTCACTCATGCCCTCTGACCCTGTCACACATGACACCTAAGCCGCTCAGGTATATCATCTGAGCGGCTTACTCTTAACACCTGACAACGTCAGAATGTAATTGTGACATTAACAAAAATTAATGATGATGAGGGTGGTGGGGTTAAAGATTCAATAAATATGCAATTTCTTTCCTTTTATTGCATAAATTTTCAAGTTTGACAGAATAAAGTCAAGATTTTTTACCAGATTTCATTGAGTTTTTTGTATCTTTGCGCCTCGAAATCACTAACCACATCTGGCGATTATCAACTAAAAAAATAAAGGAATTAATTAAAGTATGAAAAGTATGAAAACGATTTTGCTCGTGCTTGTCGGCCTGATGAGCATGCCTATGGCTGCGGGCGCTTATGAAACGGATGTCGAGGTCGACGGCGTCAGGTACAACATCAACACCACTACCAAAAAGGCGGCGGTGGTGTCAAATTCTTACACTGGCGATGTTGTCATTCGTCCAAGTGTTACCTACGATTACGATGGGACGGTATGCAGCGTGACGAGGATCGGAAACTATGCGTTCGATTATTGCAGCGGACTGACCTCGGTCAGCATTCCCAGCAGCGTGACAAGCATCGGAGAGGCTGCGTTCCGATATTGCAGCAACCTGGCTTCGGCCAACATCCCCTCGAGCGTGGCAAGCATCGGATTGGCTGCGTTCCGTGGTTGTAATAAACTGACCGAGGTCAGCATCCCTGGTGGCGTGAAGAGCATAGGAAACGAAGCATTCTCCGACTGCTCGGGGCTGACTTCGCTGACCATTGGCAGAGGCGTGGAGACCATCGGAGAGAGCGCTTTCTACAATTGCTCAAAGCTGACCTCACTTAACATCCCTAACACCGTGACGAGCATGGGAGACGGTGCTTTCAAGAGTTGCTCCGGCCTGACTTCGGTCAGCATCCCCAACTCCTTGAAGAGCCTGGAACCTCACGTGTTCATGAGTTGCACCAGTCTGACCTCGGTCGTCATCCCCTCGAGCGTGACAAGCATCGGAACTGAGGCGTTCTTTAATTGTACTAATCTTTCCTCCATCACCATTCCCAGCAGCGTGACGAACATCGATAGCTATGCATTCCGCAGCTCGGGCCTGACTTCCATCGAAATCCCTGGCAGCGTGCCGCGCATAGGAAACTACACTTTCGATTGTTGCTCCAAACTGAAATCGGTGAAAATCTCCAACGGTGTGACGAGCATCGGAAATCATGCGTTCGATAATTGCGAAGCTCTGAATTCGGTCAGCATCCCCAACTCGGTGACCACGATAGGAGACTTTGCATTCTCATGGTGCATGAACATAAACTCTTTTAGAGTGGATATTGACACGCCGATTTCCATCTCCGATAATGTTTTCATCTTTTACAACGCCACACTCTACGTGCCGGAGGGCAGCAAGGCTCTTTATCAGGCTGCACAGCCTTGGAGCAGGTTCGAGGCAATCGAAGAGTATCCTGTCAAAAAATGCGCCACGCCCACCATCAGCTATGCAAATGGAAAGGTGCGTTTCGCCTGTGAGACCGAGGGCGTGAAGTTTGTACCGACGGCGAAGTGCCTGCCCAAGCAAACGCAGAACGGAAACGAATTGGAGCTTGGAGGCACCTACGACATCAGCGTCGTTGCCACGAAGGAGGGCTATCGTGATTCGCAAGTGGCCTCGAAGACCTTCGACCTCAACCAGATGGGCGACATGGATGGCGACGGAGAGGTGTCTGTCACCGACGTCACTTCGCTGGTGAATGTGATACTTGGGAAATGAAAAATTAAAAATTAAAAATTAAAAAATTCAAGAACTCAAAAATTATAAGATTCAAGAGGCCATCGAGCTCGAAAGAGTTTGGTGGCTTTTTTTTTGTTTTCGCCCGACAATAAAAATAGGCAATAATATCGCAGTTGACCCTTTCAGATAAAGAGCGGCCTGAAAGGCCAACCCGCTCATAGCCCAGGGCAGCGCCCTGGGTTGGCATGGAGCATGAGAAGGACGCGCTGTAAGTGCAAAAGCCCTTCCCCGGTTTATGCTTTTGCCCCTGTAGGGCGCTGGTTTGCTCCCAATTCTCTCCCAGGGCGTTGCCCTGGGCTGGTTGCTGCTGCCCCCTTCAGGGGCGTTGGGGTCAACTGCTGTATTATTGCCATAAAAAAAACAATGAAAACCTTTGCTTACGCCGTTTCCTTCACAAGGAAACTCAAATGTATTGTGCTCACTTATTGTATAAAATCTTCACGTTCGGCAAAGAAAACAAGCTTTCATTGCACTCACTTACTCAGATTTTTTGTACCTTTAACTGCGTTGAAAATAGGATGCACCTCGGAAGTGCGGAAAATTCTTTCCAATATTTTCCCTTACGCTCCCAACCTTTAAAGCAAGCTTCAGGTGGGAGCAAAGGAAAAAACAAATAAATATATTTGGCATTTCACTCGGTTTTCACTATCTTTGACTTAGGCCGAAGGTACTTTCGCTCGACAATAAAAATAAATTAATTTATTTTGTATTGTGCTCACTTATTTGTACCTTTGCACCCGAATTTGGAAAAAACGGGCTGAATTTGTCGTAACTCAACCAAGTTTGGCTCTGCTCTCAAGCCTAAAATACTGTAATTTAGGACAATAGAATCTACAATAGCAAAACAATAAAAGATGAAAAAGAAACTGATCTTTATGCTTTCTTTGCTGTGCACGATTGCACAGGGAGTTTTGGCACAGACCTCCGTCAGTACGGAGGAACAACTGACCGGCGCCATCGCCGACGGTGCAAACATCCAACTTACTGCGGACATCCAGCTCAGCAGCTACCTTCGCATCACACAAGGGAGAGTGACCATCGACCTGAACGGCCACAAGCTCAGCCGTAGTCTGAGTGACTACTCCATTAACGGCAGCGTGATCCAGGTGATGCCCGTTGGCACCCTTATACTGAAGAGTAGCACCGAGGGCGGCAGCATCGAGGGCGGCAAGGCTACTTTAGGAGGAGGCATCAAGGTGTTGACCGGTGGTTCGCTCAGCGTCGACGGCGTCAAATTCACGAACAACAGTGCGAGCGAAGACGGTGGTGCCATCTTTGTGCAAAGCGGTACTAACGTCTATTTCAGCAATGCCCAATTCATCAATAACTCGGCCAATGGCCATGCCGGTGCCATCTGGAACAACGACAAGCTCACAGCCATCGATTGCACTTTTACGGGCAACACCGCCAGTGACGTTGGTGCCATCTACAACTCTGTGACTGCAGATGGTGCTGGTCGTGCCATCCTGACGGGCTGCACCTTTACGGAGAACGAGGGTACCACAGGTGCGGGCGCTTTGGCCAATGCCTTGGGCAATACGGTGATGACCATCAGCGGCTGCACCATTAAGGACAACATCGCCAGCGGCCATGGCGGCGGCATCTGGAACGGCGGCACGCTCTCGGCTACGGACTGTACCTTTGAGAACAACATCGCCAACGACGTGGGCGGCATCTATAATGCTACGGATGGAACCACTGCGGGCAATGCCACCCTGACGGGCTGCACCTTCACGCGTAACAGGGGTATCGCAGGTGCGGGCGCCTTGGCCAATGCCTTGGGCGCAACGGTGATGACCATCGAGGACTGCACCATAGAGAACAACACCGCTTATGAGTACGGCGCCGGCATCTGGAATGGCGGCACGCTGAACGTGAAGGGTGAGGTGAAGGTGACCGGCAATAAGAATAATGACAACGCGGTCAGCAACGTGTACCTGAAGGATGAGAAGGTTATCACCCTGACCGGTGACATCACAGGTTCCAATATCGGTGTGGAAATGGAAAATGTTTCGGGAAGGTTCACCAGCGGCTACAACACCCATCATAACGGAGTTGACCCCGCTAACTTCTTCAGTTCCGACCGCCTTAATGTCGTGAGCCTGGGGCTTGACGACAACGGAGAGGCAGGGCTGTTCGGAAATCTTTTTGTCAATTACATCGAGCGGTCGTGGGATAGCACGCACGAGAAAGTGGCCAGCATAGAAAAGAACCTCAAGGGCGTTATGATAGGCTATGACGCCACTCCCGTCGAGGGGCAGTACAAGGAAGTGACAAATGCCCCTGAGATTTCCCCCAACGAATGGTTCGGCATGGGCGGATATAGCGACAATGTCCCTGAATTCTACGTGGTGCGTGGAAACGTGAACCGCGAAACCATCGTCGTGCAGGGCAAGAACGTGCACCTCATCCTCTGCGATGATGCCACGCTTACCCTCACTGGCGGACTGAGGCTGGAAGAGGATAACAAACTCTACATCCACTGCCAGTCGTATGGCGACAACATGGGCCGTTTGATGGTCGCCAACAAATATGAGAACGCAGCCGGTATCGGCAGCGCGGTGGATGAAGAAGGCAATGAGAATACTGTCGGCGAACTGGTCATCCATGGCGGACACATTGAGGCCACTGGAGGAAAATATGCCGCAGGCATAGGTTCTTGCAAAAGAACTAAAGATGAAAGTCTCGAGCTATGCAAAAGTATCACCGTCTATGGCGGTTATGTCAAGGCTACTGGCGGCAAAGAAGGTGCTGGCATCGGTGTTGGCCGTTACAATAATTATTTTCATTCCGCCGGTGGCGATTTTTACTTATATGATGGCACGGTGTTAGCCTTAGGTGGAGAAAGTGCTTCCGGTGTCGGCGGTGGTGGCAGATGTCCCGGCATCAACGTGACTGTTTATGGTGGTTCGCTCACAGCCCTTGGTGGCGAAGATGGTGCCGGCATAGGCAGTGGCTCCGACTATCATGGTGGAATGTATGGTACACAATGTGGCGGTACGTGCACAATCTTTGGTGGTACGGTGACAGCCATTGGCGGCAAAAGGGCAGCCGGCATCGGCGGAGGTAAACTCTGTGGTGGTGCAGAGGTGAATATATCTGGTGGCAGGGTGATGGCCTCTGGCGGCATATATGGCGCCGGCATCGGCGGAGGCTTATATGGCTTCGGCGGCGTCGTGACCATTAGCGGTGGCACAGTGTCAGCCACAGGTGGAGAGGATGCCTCCGGCATTGGTGGCGGCTACAAAGGCAAAGGAGGCGATGTGAACATCACAGGCGGTACCGTCATTGCCCAGACTACCGACGGAGCTTATGGGCCTGGCAGTGCTATTGGCGAAGGTGCTGATTCTTACAAAGGCATGGGCGAGTTGTACATTGGTGACGCGATGATGGTGGGAGCAGGCAACAACGGCAGCGTCGAAAGCATCTTAGATGCCGCCGAGCGCGTGGACGGTTGCTGGTTCCGCACTTACGCCGAGATTTCGCCCTGCACGCATCCTTCGGGATTCACCTATACCATTAACGAAGACGGCACCCACACCTCTCATTGCAAGCATTGCTCTTTGGCGGAAACGGCAGCACACTTCAACAGCGACGGCACAGGCACGTGCGTCTGCGGCTACGAGGATGGCGGAGACTATTACACCATCACGTTGGCCACCAGCAGCAATGGCACCGACTATGAAGGTGTCGGCGTAATGGCAAATCCGTGTGCTCCAGTATCCCCGAGGGCTACGACTTCGCTGGATGGTCTGCCAGCCCCGTTTACCATGATGGAATACTGCCCACCGCGTATGAGACTTTGTTACCAGCCGGCGAAAATATCATCGTTAATGCGTCTTTCAGCATTTTCGCCCGCTACAAGCATCTTGACATCATCCTTGCCGACGACGGCGACAACGCTGAGACGCTCTACACCTACAACGGGAAGAAGAACGCCAGCGTCACCCTCGAAGGTCGCACACTGGCGAAGGACGGAACGTGGAACACACTCTGCCTGCCGTTCAACCTTGACAGCTTCGCAGGGACTCCGCTCGAGGGTGCCACGGTGAAGACCCTCGCTTCGGCAGCATTCGAAGACGGCACGCTGACGCTGACCTTTGAGGATGCCTCGGAGATTGTTGCAGGAAAGCCCTATATCGTGAAGTGGGCGGGACAGACATCCGGGAATGTGGTGAACCCCGTGTTCGAGGGCGTGACCATCAACAACACGCCTAATCCCGTGGAGACCGACGCCGTCAGCTTCGTGGGCATCTACGCTCCCTACCATATTGGCGGCGCGAGCAAGAAGATGCTCTACCTCGACAACGGCAACAAACTCTGCACTCCCACCACGGAGATGACCATCAACGCACAACGCGCTATCTTCCAGTTGGCATCGGTGGGCGACCTCTTTGGTGACGTGAACGGAGACGGTGAAATCAACGTGGCCGACGTGACCATGACGGTGGACTATATACTGGGCAAGGAGCCTGCAGGGTTCATCATCGACAATGCCGACGTGAACGGCGACGAAAACATCGACATCACCGATGTGACGGTGCTGGTGGACATCATCCTCAGCGGCAACAACACCGTGCTGAAGAACGTGGTGGTGGAAGGTGCCGACGGCATCAGCTTCGGAGAAGATTAAAGATTAAAGATTAAAGATTAAAAGATTTCACAATTAAAAAAAGGCAATAATATTGCAGTTGACCCAAACGCCCCAACGGGGCAGCAGCAACCAGCCCAAGGCAGCGCCTTGGGTAAGGGGCATGTGAGAAAGACGCGCTGA
>CACXPX010000014.1:0-68338 GCA_902769705.1 uncultured Prevotellaceae bacterium | reverse complement strand
GCTGTATCCCTCTCACCCAGGGCGATGCCCTGGGCTATGAGCGGGTTGGCCTTTCAGGCCGCTCTTTATCCGAAAGGGTCAACTGCGATATTATTGCCTAAAAAAATAAAAATAAGGTCATCGAATTCGTTCGGTGACCTTTTTTCAGTCGTTAATTGTTGTGACGTTTTATCGTTATGACGTTATGACGTGATATCGTGATATCGTCCAATTGTCAATTGTGTTTCATCACCAGACATGCCCAGTTGTTCTCTGACGACTGACTGACGAGCGTGAGACCGTTTTTGCGGGCCTCGGCTTCGAGCAAGGGCGTGTCTTCGGTGTAGAATCCGCTGAGGATGAGCGTGCCACCGTGCGCCATCACGTCGCAGAAGGCGTGCATGTCGGCAAGGAGGATGTTGCGGTTGATGTTGGCCACCACGAGCTGGAAGACGCCGCTCACATGAGAGAGCACCGACGAGTCGCCGTGCAGCACCTCTATTTTGCTTTCCACGCCGTTGAGCTCGGCATTGTGGCGTGTGTTCTCAACGCTCCATTCGTCGATGTCGTAGGCCACCACGTGGTTGGCTCCCAGTTTTGCTGCTGCGATGGCGAGGATTCCCGTTCCACATCCGCAGTCGAGCACCTGTTTGCCTTCGATTTCCAAGTCGAGCAGTTGCGACACCACCATGCGTGTAGTCTCGTGGGTTCCTGTTCCGAAGGCCATGCGTGCGGCGATGGCGATGCGCAGGGGTGCGAGGAGCGGGGAGAGTGGGGTGGTGCCTTGCTGGCGTGCGTCGTAGATGATGCACTTTCCGTTGACGATGATGGGGTCGAATCCAGCCTCTTCCCATTCGCTGTTCCAGTCGCGGTCTTCGGCTTGGCTCACCTCGTAGGTGATGTTGACACCGTCGATGGGGAAGTCGTCGATGGCTTGCTGGAGGCTCTCGCGGTGGAACAGGTCGGTTTGGATGTATCCAGTGATGCCGTGCTCGTTGTCTTCAAACGACTCGAATCCAGCCTCTCCGGCGCTGTCGGCCAGCAGCTCGCGGCTCGTCTGCAGCAGTTCGTCGCTGCACTGGATGGTGAAGTCTACTGCGTAGTATTTCATGATGGTAACCTTTTTAAGGAATCAGAGGAATGAAACGAATCAAAAGAATCAAAGGTCGAAACCTATGCATTTAGCAGAGCTAATGGCTTCTAATTCTTACTATTCTTCTACTCCTTCTGTTCCTATTATAATTAAAATTCGCTACAAAATTATAAAAAATAGGGAAAAACCTATCATTGTTTAGGGTTTTTCCTTAAATTTGCATGAAAATAGGTAGTATTTTTGCATTGTGAAATAATGAATAACCAAAAAAAGGAGTGAAAAAATGAAAAAGCAATTAATCTTGATGCTCCTCTTGGGAGCACTGCCTTTGTCGATGATGGCACAGGACGATGACCTTTATTTCGTTCCCTCGAAGAAGGAGGCGAAGAAGGTTGAGAAGAGTATCTCCTACAATGATAGACCTGCCTACTATGTGGGCAGCAACCGCAATGTTGACGAGTATAACCGTAGGGGACGTTTCCGCAGCTCTTATCAGAAGATTGGCACCGACTCTCTTGGCAACGACATCATTGAGTTCCAAGTGGGTTCGGGACTCTATCCCGACACGACGTATGTGGACACGGCTTGGGTATCGCCCCGTCAGCAGGATTTCTACAGCGGTGACGACGAGTATGTCTACACCCGTCGCATGAACCGCTGGGACGACTGGTATGGCTGGTACGACCCGTTCTACTATCGCCATTGGGGATACATGGGCTACGGCTATTACGGCTGGTACGACCCCTGGCTGTATGACCCCTGGTATTATGGATGGTACGACCCCTGGTACTATGGCTATGGATGGCCTTATTACGGCTATTATGGCTACGGATGGCCATACTATGACTATTATGGCTACTACGGCTGGCCCTACTATGGTGGCACCACCTATTATAGTTCTACGGGCGTGAGCGGCACTCGGAATCACGGACGTGCATCCTATGGCGGTCCGCGCGGTTCGTTCAACGGCAGTTCGCACACCTATGCCAACGGAACGTTTGGCGGCAGCCGTGCAGGCTCGTTCGGCTCTCGTTCTGCGAGCACAGCAAGCAACAGCACTCGTGCCACTCGTGTGACAACAAGCAGTGGAACGCGCGTCTACAGCAACGCTAACGGCAACTTCGGAGGCAACCGCTCGACCTACACCCAGCCCACGCAGTCGTATACGCCTTCTTCCAGCGCTCCGGCACGCAGCACCTATACTCCCTCCAGCAGCTCGTCGTCGAGTTCGTATAGCGGAGGCGGTGGTGGCGGAGGTTCGTTTGGCGGCAGCCGCTCAGGCGGTGGCGGCGGTGGCGGACGCTCTGGTGGCGGTGGCTTCGGCGGTCGCAGATAATCCCACATGTTATGAAATTGAGAGTGATAATAATTTAGGTAATCATTTATATAAAGTATAAAAGCAATGATGAAGAAATATATTTTCGTGGCCGCTATGGCGTTCGCAGCAATGCCTGTGCTGGCTCAAGAGACTTACGAGAACGCCAAGGTGGCAGCTGAAGACCTGAACGGAACAGCTCGCTACGTGGGCATGGGTGGCGCGATGGAGGCTCTGGGAGCCGATATTTCCACCATTGGAACCAACCCTGCCGGCATCGGTCTCTTCCGTCGCTCGACGATGGGGCTCTCGTTCGGACTTGTCTCTCAGCAGGATGCTGCCGATTTCTCGGCTGGCAACAAGACCAACATGAGCTTCGACCAGATCGGCTTCGTCTATTCGTCGCGTTCGGGTGGTTCGTTCCTGAACTTCGGATTCAACTATCACAAGAGCCGCAACTTCGACTATATCCTTTCGGCTGCCGACAAGTTGAACAATGCCTCGCAGAACAAGCTGACCTATGCGAAGCAGAAGAACGGACTGCTGTTCCCGTCTAACGCAGACGGAGTGCCCGATATCGGCCATCCCTACGTGCAATGCAACCAGCTGGACGACATCTACGCCCGTAACCTGAACTACGACCCTGATTTGAACACTTGGTTCTATGACCCCGCAACGTCGTATACGATGGATCGTGCCCATAAGGGATATGTGGGTGAGTACGACTTCAACATCAGTGGCAACCTCAACGACCGCGTCTACCTGGGCTTCACGATGGGCCTTCACGATGTGAACTACCGCCACTACAGCGAGTATGTGGAGCAGCTGCAAGGCCCCAGCGGCCCTTACAGCATGATGGTGTCGGACGAGCGCAAGATTGACGGTAGCGGTGTGGATGTGAAGGCAGGTGTGATTTTCCGCCCTGTGGAGACATCTCCCTTCCGTCTGGGTATCTCGATAGCCACGCCCACATGGTATGACCTGACGACACGCAACAGCACCGTAGTGAGCGACAATATGGGTGCCAGCCAGAGCAATGGCGAGAGCTACGACTACAAGCTCTACACGCCTTGGAAGTTCGGTCTGAGTGCCGGTCACACCATCGGCAACTATCTCGCCTTGGGCGCCAGCTACGAGTTTGCCGACTATGCCCACCTGGATTCGCGCTATGTGACAGGCGAGTACTACGACTATTGGTATGGCGGATACTACTCGGAGAGCGAGAGCGACGACGCCATGAACGACCATACCGACAGGACGCTGAAGGGTGTCTCGACGCTGAAGCTGGGCTTGGAGTACAAGCCAGCTCCCGAGATTGCCGTACGCTTCGGTTACAACTATGTGTCGCCCATGTACAAGGAGGAAGGCTTCAAGGACGGAACGCTCAACTCTGACGGTTCGTACTACAGCTCGGCCACCGACTACACCAACTGGAAGTCCACCAACCGCATCACTTGCGGTATAGGATACAACGTGGGTAACATGAACCTCGACGTAGCCTACCAGTACAGCTCCACGAATGGTGAGTTCTCTCCGTTCATGAACTATTTCGACAACAACGACAAGAGCGAGGACAATGTGTGCGACGCTGTCAACGTCAGCAACAAGCGCCATCAGCTGTTGTTCACAATTGGTTATAAATTCTAATAAAGTGTTCCATTTTGCCACAGATGTGTGAAAATTACAAAAATATGCAAGTATCTGCAATAAAAAAAAGTCAAAACTCTTGCATGTATTGATTATTTTCCTTATCTTTGCAATTGAAATAGAAACATAGTAACTTTAAATAAGATTAGTTTTTTTAGTGGTTAATTTAGTTTTAGTAAGTATTGGAGGGGAATGTGTCGTGAGACAGATTCCCTTTTTTAATTCTACTGTAAACCATCACAAAGAGATATGAAACTGAAATCGCTTTTTGCATTAGTGCTGACAGTCCTGCTTGCAGCGTGTGCTTCGAAAGGTCCCGACAACATTGCCGACTCTTCTTCGAAGCGCGAGTTTCGTGGGGCGTGGATTCAATGTGTGAACGGACAGTTCCAGGGGAAGGGTACTGCTGGGATGCAGCAGGAACTCATCCGCCAGCTCGACGAGTTGCAGAAGGATGGTGTGAATGCCATCATCTTCCAGGTGCGCCCCGAGTGTGACGCGCTCTACGCCAGCAAAATCGAGCCGTGGAGCCGTTTCCTGACAGGTGTGCAGGGTCAGGCTCCGTCGCCTTATTGGGACCCGTTGGAGTGGATGGTGAAGCAATGCCACCAGCGCGGAATGGAGTTGCACGCTTGGCTCAATCCCTATCGTGCCAGCACCAAGGGCACAACGGTTTTTGCCAACAATCATATTGCCGTGACCCATCCCGAGCGCGTGTTTATGTACGACGGCTTGCGCATCCTGAATCCAGGCATCGACGCCAATCGCGATTATATCTGCCAGGTGGTTGAGGATATCGTGCGCCGCTATGATGTCGACGGAATTCATATCGATGACTATTTCTATCCTTATCCCGTAGCTGGCCTCCAGATTCCCGACGACAAGGAGTTTGCCGCCCACAGCAACGGATTCAAGAACAAGGGCGACTGGCGCCGCGACAACGTGAACATGTTCATCAAGCAGATGGGCGAGCGCATCAAGAAGGTGAAGCCTTGGGTGAAGTTCGGTGTGTCGCCGTTTGGCATCTACCGCAACAAGAAGAGCGCCCCCGAGGTGGGAAGCGAGACCAATGGAACGCAGAACTATGACGACCTCTATGCCGACGTGCTGATGTGGGTGAACAATGGTTGGATTGACTATTGTGTGCCACAGATCTATTGGGAGATTGGCAACAAGGCCGCCGACTACCAGACGCTCATCAACTGGTGGGACAAGCATGCTGGGAAGCGTCATCTCTATATTGGCGAAGACGTGGAGCGCACGGTGAAGTTTGCCGACCTGAAGAATCCGAAGGTGAACCAGATGCCCGCGAAATTCAAGTTACATTCGCAGATGCGGAACGTGAAGGGAACGGTGTTGTGGTATTCGAAAGCCGTTGCCGACAACGTGGGCAACTACGGAACGGTGCTCCGCAAGTCGTATTGGAAGTCGCCAGCGTTGCCTCCCCAGATGCCGTTCATCGACGGCTCGTCGCCCAAGAAACCTTTGTCTGTTCGCGACCAATGGGGCCCTGATGGCTATTGGCTGATGTGGAAGCAGCCGGCAGGCAACAAGTGGAGCGACGAGGTGGTGCGCTATGTGGTCTATCGTTTTGCTCCAGGCGAGCGTGTGGACATTGGCAATTCTTCGAAGATTGTGGCCATCACCACTCAGACGCAATACAAGCTGCCCTACGAGAACGGCAAGACGCCCTACACTTATGTGGTCACGGCACTCGACAGAATGAGCAACGAGAGCAAGGCCGTCAAGCAGAAAGTGAAGCTTTAGGAAACTCGAATGTATGATGAAAGGGGATAAAAAGAAATGCAAGAAAGGCAAACTGCTCTTCTTGCATTTTTTATGGTGTAAGGGGAGTGTGCTTGATGCACGCCCTTGCTAATCCTTCAGCAGGTTGTCGAGGAATGAGTCGAGGTCTTCGTCCAGGTTCTCCATCAAGTCGCCACCGATGATGACGGTGTCGTCGTCGGCAAGATAGAGCTCGGCAATGGTCTCTGTGTCGTCGTCTTCCAACACGAATCCATAAGGCTTCATGATGCCCATGTTGTCCACGATGTCGTGAAGGTTCTTGAGCGAGTTGCGCAAGATTTCCGTGACATCCTCATAGAAGTTCTCGTCTTTGTTGTCAATCCATTGCTCAATCACGCAACGGTTGATTTCGTTCTCGTCATCGTCGAATGCCACCATTTCGCCACTTTCCTGCGTCACTCTCAGATGGATGTCGGTGAGCACAGACGTTTCTTCGTTGGCGGGATATTTCTGTGCTATCTTTCTGATGGCGCGTTCAATCTGCTGGGTGGTTTGTTCGGTTGCTTTCATTTCTTGGTATTGCTTGTTAAATATGGTGCAAATATAATTCAAAAGAATCAAACAAGCAAGACATCAGGGCAAAAAATTCATGCCGGTGTGTCATTTTTCGTGTCGTGGAAGGTCGGTCAGGTGAATCATCCACTTCTTCTTGTCTGTTCTGTATCGGGCATACAGGATGAATTTTGCCTCGTCAATCATTCTTCCCGCATTCCCTATGGTGTCCATGCGCATGTAGTTGGACACGCTGATTTTCACCTTTGCCGATGTGTCGTTGGTGAGTTCGATGTCGTCAATCTCCACACTTGCCTTCATCTCTTGCTCGTTGATGAGCTTCAAGTCGGCAGGGTGCACCTGGCTGGCAGCGTACCTCATCCATTTCTCCGACTCAGGTGTCACGTGATTGATGGCTTTGAAGAATTGCCAGTTGAAGTAGGCGTTGGCAAACGAGTCCACACGCTCCTCAAGCGTCGTCTCGGGGCCTTCTTTTTGTTTGTTGCAAGCCGATACCACAATACCCGCCAACACGAGGAGTGTGTTGAAAATCGCTATTCTAATATTAAATTTCATATTAAAATCATTAAATTTGGACAAAGGTAGGCAAAAACTTTGGTTAATTCAAGCCTTTTGTTTACTTTTGTGCAAAATAACAACCAAAATGCTGAAATTTATATCATTCGGCAGCGGCAGTAGCGGGAATTGCTATTTCATCTACAACGATAACGGAGGGTTCATCATAGATGTGGGCATAGGAACGCGCATGTTGAAGAAGTATTTCCGCGAATATGGTTTGTCGCTGTCATCGGTAAAGAACATACTTGTCACACACGACCATGCCGACCACGTGAAATCGGTGGGAAGCGTCAGTAGAGATTACAACTTGCCTGTTTATTCCACACACAAGGTGCATGTGGGGATAAGCAAGAATTATTGTGTGCGCCACAAAATCCAGCCCTCGTGTGTGAAAATCATTGAAGTGGGCAGGACTTTCCAACTCGACGATTTCGAGATTACTCCGTTCCACGTGCCTCACGACAGTACCGACAACGTGGGCTACCGCATTTGTTACGACGGGATTGTGTTTTGCATCATGACAGATGTGGGGCATGTGACCGACGAGATGAAGCAGATGATTGGCGAGTGCGACTATCTGGTGCTGGAGGCCAATTATGATGCCGAGATGTTGAAAGCCGGGCCTTATCCCGCTCATTTGAAAGACCGCATCAAGAGTCCTGAGGGGCATCTGGCCAACGAGGAGTGCGCCAAGGCTATTGCCGAGAATGCCACCACGCGGTTGAAGCATGTATGGTTGTGCCACCTGAGCGAGGAGAACAATCATCCTGAGCTGGCACGCAAGTCGGTGGAGCAGATATTAAGGAGTTATGGCCTTATTGCCGGTAAGGATTTCGAACTCGACGTCTTGAAGCGCAAGACGCCTTCCGGCGTTTACGAATTGGAATGATGCTTATGCTTGCCTTTCCGCAAGCTGTTGGAGCAGATAACCCAGTTTATACCATTTGAAAAGACTGAGCGACGGATGGCTTCCGCAAAGGTTGTTGCGCCATTTGTCGCTTCTTTTGTTATATACGGCACGAACGATTCCGCTGACTCCCATATGCTTCAGTTTCTCCGCAAGAGCCAACAGGCGCGAATAGCCTTCCAAGTCCTCTTTGAACGTAACCAGCGTGCGGATTCCTTCCTCGGTCTTCTCCACGAAATGGCGGTTGTCTTCGAACGTGGCAAAGGCCAGTGGATTGTCGATGTGACGGATGGGAACGCCTGCTTTTTTGAGTTCTTTTCCCAACAGCACGTCTTCGTATCCATAGTGTCTGAAGCGTGTGTCCAACGGATGCTGAAGATACAAATCGCGCTCGATAAGGAAGTTCGACGTGTGGAAGTCAGCGTAGGGTTTCAGCTGGCGCTTTTCAGCCGTGTGGTCGGCTTCAGACTTCTTTTCGTAGATGAATCTCAGGTTGTCCTTCAACTGTGCTTCATTGCCTTCCACGACGTATCCTCCATAGAGCAAAGGTCCTTCGGTTTCGACGTACTTCCTCACAAAGTCAGCTCTCGTCATCTTCATGTCGCCATCAACGAACAGCAGCCTTTCGTATTGCGCTGTTTGTGCCAAAAAGTTGCGAATGGCCGAACGCCCCACATTCTCTTCCCTGCGTATGTAGCGGCAACGGAGTAGGGCGTCGATGGCAGAATTGGCCTTCACCACATCCGCGTCCGTAGAACCGTCGTCGGCCACCAGAATCTCGTATTCCAATTCATTGATGGCGACGGCTTGTGTGCTGAGCTGGCTTGCCAACTCGAGGCACACGTCGTTAAACGTCGGGATGAGTATTGAAAGGCTTTTCATCATGTCACGTCAGTTTCTCTTTCAGGTATTTTCCCGTGAGGCTTTCCTTGCATTGGGCCACCTCCTCGGGCGTTCCCGTACAAACGATGTTTCCGCCATGATTGCCACCCTCTGGGCCAAGGTCGATGATGTGGTCGGCACACTTGATAACGTCCAGGTTGTGCTCGATGACAATCACGCTGTGTCCTCGCTCGATGAGGGCTGAGAAGGCAGCCAGCAGGCGTTTGATGTCGTGGAAATGAAGACCTGTGGTGGGTTCGTCGAAAATGAAGAGGGTGGGGTCTTGGCGTTCCAGTCCGATGAAATAGGCCAACTTCACGCGTTGGTTCTCACCACCCGAGAGCGTCGACGAACTCTGTCCCATCTTGATGTAGCCCAATCCCACGTCTTCCAGAGGCTTCAGCTTGTCGACAATCTGCTTTTGTCCGCCCTCGCCAAAGAACTCGATGGCTTCCGAGACGGTCATATTCAGCACGTCGTTGATGTTCTTGCCGTTGTATTTCACGTCGAGGATGTCGCGCTTGAAACGTTGCCCGTGGCAGGCCTCGCACTCCAGTTCCAGGTCGGCCATGAATTGCATCTCCACCGTGATCACGCCTGCGCCCTTGCATTCCTCGCATCGTCCTCCGTCGGCGTTGAACGAGAAGTATTGGGGCGAGAATCCCATCTGCTTCGAGAGTGCCTGCTCGGCAAAGAGCTGGCGGATGGCGTCGTAGGCTTTCACGTATGTGGCAGGGTTCGAGCGCGTGCTCTTTCCGATGGGGTTCTGGTCTACAAACTCCACATGCTTCACCTGTTGCCAGTCGCCTTCCAGCGCGATGTATTCGCCCGGAGCGTCGGCCACCTCGTCCAGATGGCGTTTCATGGCAGGGTAGAGGATACCCTTCACCAGCGATGACTTACCCGAGCCGCTCACACCCGTGACCACGCTGAACACATTCAACGGGAAACGCACGTCGATGCCCTTCAGGTTGTTCATGCGGCACCCTTTCAGTTCGATATACATGTTCCACGGACGGCGCGACGAGGGCACGTCGATGGTTTCTGTTCCCGTCAGATATTTCACGGTGTACGACCGCGGATAAGCCTCCACGGTGGCCTTGTTGATGGTTGACTCGTCGCCTTCAAAGACAATCTCGCCACCCAAACGTCCGGCATCGGGGCCCACGTCAATCAGGTAGTCGGCTGCCCGCATGATTTCTTCGTCGTGCTCCACAACGATGACCGTGTTGCCCAACGATTGCAACTCTTTCAGCACATGAATCAGGCGGCCCGTGTCACGGCTGTGGAGGCCTATACTCGGCTCGTCGAGGATGTAGAGCGAGCCCACGAGCGAGCTTCCCAACGATGTTGTGAGGTTGATGCGTTGGCTTTCCCCACCGCTCAGCGTGTTCGACTGACGGTTTAATGTCAAGTATCCAAGTCCCACATCCACAAGGAATTGCAGTCGGTTCTTGATTTCAACTAATAGGCGTTTCGCTATCTCGGCATCGTGTTCGTCGAGTTGCAGGTTGGTGAACCATTCATGCAGATTCACCACCGGCATCTCCACCAAGTCGGTGATGCTTTTTCCACCCACGGTCACCCATGTGGCCTCCTTCTTCAGACGTGTTCCGTGACAAGTGGGACAGGTGGTCTTACCGCGATATCTGCTCAGCATCACACGGTATTGAATCTTGTATTGGTTCTCCCTCACCATCTGGAAGAAGGCATCTATGCTCACTTGGTCGTGAATGTCGCGATGACGTTCGGAGGGCAGACCGTGCCACAGCATGTCCTTCTCTTGAAGCGAGAGCTCGTAGTAGGGCTTGAAAATGGGGAAGTTGTCCTTCGCGGCGCGCCGGCAGAACTCGTCTTTCCACATGCCCATCTTCTCGCCGTGCCAGCATTGCACGCATCCGTCGTAGACGCTCAGCGTGGAGTTGGGAACCACCATCCGCTCGTCGATGCCAATCACGCGTCCGAAACCCTCACACTCGGGACAAGCGCCCAAAGGCGAGTTGAACGAGAACATGTTGTCGTTGGGTTCTTCGAAGGTGATGCCGTCGGCTTCGAAGCGTGTGGAAAAGTCGTATGCGATGCCCGACGGAGGGAACTCCAGGCGGCACATGCCGTTGCCTTCATACATGGCGGTCTCGGCAGAGTCTATCAGGCGCGAAATGGAGTCTTTGCTGTTGTCAACCGACATGCGGTCGATGAGCAACCAAAGGTCAGGACTTTGAGCTGTTTGATTAGATGCTAAGTTGTCGTTCAGATAGTCTTCAATCTTAATGGCCTCGCCGTTCATCCACAGGCGCGAATAGCCTTGCTTGATTTCCGTCTCGAGTTGTTGCTGAAGCGTGCGTCCCTCTACCACGTGCAAGGGCGCCAGAACCACGAAACGCGTGCCGGTGGAGAATTGTCCTACGCACTTCACGATATCGTCTGTGGAGTGTTTTTTCACCTCCTGTCCGGAAATGGGCGAATAGGTCTTGCCGATGCGTGCGAAGAGCAGTCGCATATACTCGTAAATCTCTGTCGACGTGCCCACCGTGGAGCGTGGGTTGCGCGCGATGGTCTTCTGCTCGATGGCAATGGCAGGTGGCAGACCCTTGATGAAGTCGCATTCGGGTTTGCTCAGGCGACCCAGGAACTGGCGCGCATAAGAAGAAAGCGACTCCACGTAACGGCGTTGTCCCTCGGCATAGAGCGTGTCAAAGGCCAGCGACGACTTGCCCGACCCCGATACGCCAGCCACAACAACAAACTCGTTGCGCGGAATCTTCACGTTCACGTTCTTCAGGTTGTTCACCCGAGCACCTTTCACTTCTATATATTCGCTCATAGCTGTTGGTTTCGTATTAAGCTACAAAGTTAATGATTAATTGCGAAATCAACGAATGTTTTCAGAAGATTTCAAATTTAATTGCCATCAATCGCAATTTTGTTAGTGGCTACGTGGTTAGAAATATGGTCAAGTTACTATGCTTGCAAGCGCTAACATAGTAACTTGACGATAAAAAAGAATATTTGTCAATCTTCTCCGATACCCTGGAAATAAATGTAGTAGTCACTTTCTTTGGGCAGCGCCTTCAGGTATGCGTCACCTTTCTCTTTATTGTAGGGCTTGCCGTCCATCGTGCAATCGTCCATTTCTCCATAGACTTGAAGGGCATGGAATCTGTGCACCACGTGGCTGTCGTGTAGCTCATAGATTTCGTAATAGTAGGAAGGACCGCCTGCCGGACCAGATATGCTTACAAAACCGTTGCCGTTCTTCATCTTGTGCAGCTGAGCCTGACGCTGTCCGTCCTCCACGCCGATGAGTTCTATCTTTCCCTTCTTGCAGGTGAAGAGCGCACCATGCTTCTCGTCCTTGTCGCGCACCCAATACTCGTCGTATCCGTCGCCGTCGAGGTCAGCGGCAAAAAATTGGGTCAGCTCATAGTCCTTGTTCTCATGAGGATCTTGCTCCACATAGAGCTTCTGCATCTGCTTGGCATAGGTCTTCCACAGGGGCGTCATCTCGTCGGGGATGTTGGCTTGGAAAACAGCATACTGCTGTCTGATGAGCTTGCCGTCGCGCAAGAGCAGCATGCCCACGCTCATGCTCTCCACACATCCGCGCGTGTAGCAGAGCTCCAGTCCGTTGGGACCTTCGAAGGCGGCATCGATGTAGCTGATGTTGTATTCGCCTTCGTCGTCAACGTTCCATCCGAAGCTGGTGTCCGAATCATACCAGCCCTTCACGGGGAAGGAGTATACCTTGTCGCCGTCGGTCACCACCTCCACGGCCCACACACTCTTGTTCTTGGGCTTGAACTGCACGATGCCATAGGTATAGCGGTCGGCGATGTGAGTGTACATCAGCGAGCGGCTCGCTTTCATGTCGTATTGCTTCTCCAGCTGTTGCACCACCGATGTCGGGAACGCCTTCTCCTGATTGTCGTATTTGCATTCCAACTGCTTGCGGCTCTTCAGATAGCTCTCGGTCACCAGCAGATAGAAGCTTCCGTCCTGCTTCTCCATCTCGTCTTTAGGATTGGCGAAGGCATATCGTGCACCCTGGGTGGGAATGCTTGCGCGGCTATGGATGACACCGAGGCTGGCATCACCGCCGTCGGGATTCTTCAACAGGTCGTCCACATATTTTACATCCACCATTGTCTCTGGGCCCACAAGCAGCTTAGTGTAGAGCGTGGCACGGCGGCGGAAGTCGGTTTGCAGTTTCCACGCCTGATGGTATCCTTCGAACGATTCGTCGTCGTCGCCACCTTTCTGAGGTTCTTCAAATTCACTCCAGAAGGGCACCTGCATGTGCTCTTTGTCAAAATAGCACAGGAATACGGGCATGGGAGTGGTGTCGTTCACGGCTACCTGGGTGCTGTCGCCCGCCGTTATAGAGTCAGCACCCTCCGGGCTCGTGGTATTCCCCGGCCCCGAGTTCTTACAACCAGCCATCAGCACAATGGCACCAATGGCGAAAATCAACAGTTTCTTCATCTTAAAATGCTTAATGGTTAAATAGCTGTTGCAAATATAATAAAAATTTCAGACATAAAGTTCTTTTTCCCAGAATTTTTGTCACTTGCCCCTTCTGAGCCTGTCAGGTGTGGCATGTAAGCCCCTCAGGTGTATCACCTAAGCGCCTCAGATGCCATATGTGATAATAAAATATCCGCACCAACTCGACGGCATTCGGGATGGTGCGGATTTGTTTGTTCAGTTCCCTAGGGGGTAAGGGGAGTTATTTCTCTTGATAGAGGCCGTTCACATTGTGGAGGAAGAGGGACTTCGGATGGTTGTAGAACTCCACGAAGTCAGGGGCCGATGAGTGGCCGGGGTAGGGCGCAAAGAAGTGGCCAGGCTTGTCGTGGGCATTACGCCACACAAGGACGTAGCTGATGGGATGCTTGTCGAGCACGGGCATCAAAGTGTGGGTCCACCATTTGGTGGTCTTGATGCCTTCGTATCCTGTCTCGGTCAGAGCTACGGCTTTAGAGTGTTGTTTTGCCAGCTTGCAGACCATGCCCAGTTGGGTGTCGAGCATTTGTGCATATTTGGCTACGGCATCGGCATCGCCCGATGGAGCGAAGCAATAGCAGTCGAGCCCAAGCAGGTCGATGATGTTGTCACCCGGATAGCGCTCCATGTATTTCTGCGGGTTGCCTCCGTTCTCGGTTCCGGGCGAATAGGCGTAGAGGGCGTTCACCACACCTTGCTCTTTGAGTCTGTCTACGGTGAGTTTCCAGAGCGCCTTGTATTGTTCGGCTGAGCAGAGCTCCTGTCCCCACCAGAACCACGACCCGGTGTGTTCGTGCCAAGGGCGGAAGAGCACGGGAACGCGCACGCCGTCGGCAGTTTGGAGCGAGTTAAGGAAGTCGGCTACGCGGTCGAGCCACGTGAGGAACCTCTCGTGCTGCTTTCCCCCCTCGAGCACGGCTTCAACGGTGTTGAGTTGGCGTTCGCCTGTGCTGTCGTTTATCCATGCCGTGCCGCCTGTGAGCGGGTTGTTGAGATGCCACGAAAGAGTGACCATGCCCCCACGTTCGAAGTGGCGTACGATTTCTTCGCGCATGCGGTTGAACGACACGCCATCGAGGCTGACGGTGTCGCCCAGCTCCAGGTGTCCGAGGTCGAAGGAGAGCAGGGCAGGGTAGTCGCCACAGACGCTCTTCACGTCGCTACGGGCGGAGTCGCCCACCCATCCGATGCCGTAGAGCACGTCGTCGTGATGACCGAACATGTAGCCTACGGAGTCGCCCAATGCCTTCAGGTTGGCCAGCAGGTTCTCGGTGGGTTGTGTACGGCCGGAATCGGCAAATGTGTTGGCGTTCTTCGTGTTGCACGAAACCAGTGGTGTGATACAAAAGGCGCATGTACAGATGGCCTTCATGGTGAGCCACGCAATAAAGCTTAGTTTCTTCATGTTCGTTAGTAATATGTAGTCCTTAGGTTGTGCGTGCAAAGATACACAAAAAGGAAGAAACGGCCAAAAAATAACTTCAGAAAGTTACTTCGTCGCGCGTGAGGACTACATCACTTTGCATGGCATCTTTCCACCAAGCGTCGCCACACATGCTGTCGGTGCTGCCTTGTCCGCCTTGATACCAAACCATGAAATGGCCCCAGCGTGCGCCTTTTGCCCAGCAGTCGCCGATGAGCCCCGGCTCGTTGGCACCACTTTTCCCGCATTCGCCCAAGACAACCATCTTCGTGGGGTATCGGGCTTGTATTTCGTCGAATTCCTGAGCGTTGACGTCGGCATTGCAACCATAGAGGTCGCGGGCCACCATGTCGCAATAGCGGTCACCAGGATACCAGTCGGTGTCTTGTGCATAGGTCGTGGAACTGCCGTTATAGTTTTGTGTGGTCCATATCCAGATAAGGTTGTTCACGCCTTTCTGATGGAAGTAGTCGTACATGGCGGTCCAGAGCTGCTTGAACGTACCGGCTCCATCGTAACCCCACCAGAACCATGCTTTGCCCCAAGGCTCGCCCGAACGAAGGGTGGCGTTGCCGGCTGCCTCATGGAATGGGCGCCAGGTAGCGGCGATGCCGGCATCCTGTAGCTTCAGCACCACGTCTATGACCTTGTCCATCTCCTGATAGAACCACTTGTACTCCCACGTGCCTTCCTTCAGCGCGTTAGCAGCCTTGAAGGTGGTCTCCGAGGGTGTGCAGGTGACGCCAGAGCCATTGGTTTTCACCTCTGTGGTTTCGCTCAGGGGAACGTTGAAGTGCCACATCAGCTGAACGATTCCATCTGCCTCTGCCCACTCGCGCACGGGTTTGATATCGGTATAGTCAATCCATCCATTGTTGCCTTGGTTGGGCACATAGACATGTATGAAGTCGAAACAGTTCATGGCGGGATACTTGCCCGTGAGAGTCTTCACCTTCTCGGCTATTCTGGTGTTCCAATTCACGTCGGCCATGACGCTCGAAACCACTTTCTTCCCATAGTTGTTGCGGAAAAAGGTGTATAGTTTCTTGGCCGCTTCGGTGGATGCAGTGATGGGTTGGGCGGGAATGTTGACCGAGGCTTTTGCTTTGGTGGTGAAGTTCACCTGAAGGGCTGGTGCCGAAACGGTGGGGTCGGTCTTGCTGACGATGCTTCCGGCTGGAATGTCAAGTTTGTAGCTTGTGCCATCTTCCAACGCCGGCAAGTTGATGACCACGTCCATGGCGGTTGTGCTGCCCGACTTGGCCGTGCACTTCGTACCGTTAAGCGTGATGTTTGCCGACGGGCTGACGGTCACCACGTTATTGTAGGAAAGGGTGACTTCCTTCAAGTCGGTGGCGTTGTATTCGGTTCCTTCGCTGATGCTACACGAACGCAAGCTGATGGTTATCTTCGGCTCGACGGGGTCTTCATTCTCATCGTCGTCGCCACAGGATGTCATTCCCGCCACCAGTCCGATGAGCATCGTGATGGACAAAGCTAATGAGTAGAGTTTTTTCATTTTTATTGATATGTAGTCGTAGGGTGTTGTTTGAAAAGATATAAGAATGGGGAAAAGAGCGCCCCTCGGTGGGGAGGAGCGCTCTTGATGGTTAGTGCTAACAAAGGTCTCGCTTATGCATCGGCTACGGTAACCTTGGTCAGCGTCACGGAACCTTGCACCACGAAGATGCCTCCCCACCAGCCTTGTGTAAGTGCGGCGTCAATCATCTCTTGGGTGAGCTTCAGTTTGATGCATCCTTCGGCAGCCACTTGTGCAGCGTCATCGGGATTCTCGCCCTTCCATTCGCCATACATGGGTCCCCAATGACCTTCGAACACCTGGAACCACCATGCGTCGCTTGGTGTGGTGAAATAGAACTTCACCACCTGTCCGGCGTGGACGTTGTTGGTTGCAAACTCTGCGCCACCGTCGCTACCGATGAAGGGCTGGTGGCCGTCGCTCAAGTCTTCGTTGCCTTGCCAAATCGTCACCTCGGTGACAGGAAGTGGCACAGCCACCTTGGTCAGGGTGTAGTTGTCGCCCGTGATAACCAGTCCGTTGTTGGCGATGATGTCGTCGAGCACGTTCTGCGGGAAGACTACGCTCAGCACACCTCCGTCTTCGTCGAGGTCATACTGTCCGGGTATCGGAGCGGGCAGATTGCCCCAATCCTTGCCGTGGCGCAAGCTGATACAACCCCATTGCCCGGGATTGTTCTTCTTAAAGTAGAACATCACCTTGGTGCCAGCCTCGATGGTTGTCCAGTCGAAGTTACCCCATGCCAAATCCTGGTTGCCATTCCAACCAGAGCAGACAAACTCGCCGCTCCAGATAGCCTGTTCGGGCAGGTCGCTATGCATGGTGATTTTGCCAGACTCTACGCTCCAGTTCTCATGCTGGATGAGCGTCACCTTGCCATCGCCCATGTCCTTGGGAACGACGAAGGTGATTTGTGTGGCGCTCTGGGTGAATTGTCCCTTTTCAAGCGGTTCGCTGATTCCGGGAAGCTTGAGCTGGGTGATGCGGTCGAGCTTCTCACCCTTGATGGTGATGGTTTGTCCAACCTTCACATCGTCGACGGGGTCGGTACTGCTTACGCTTGCCAGAGGCACGGTGATGTCAACCGATGTGGTCAGTCCGGAAGCCGTGTGTAAGGTTACGGTACCAGAAACGGTGTTGGCGGGAACTGTCACCTGAATGGAATTGCCATTGACGATGGTGAAGGGAACTTCTGCCACGGCGGGGAAGTCGATGCCGGTGACAAGGTCGAGGTTCTCACCTGTGATGGTGATGGTCTCGTTGAACTCGGGATTGGCATTCGATACACCCGTTGCCTTGGCTGCATCTACGTTGAGATTGCCAATCACAATGTTCTCGGCTCCGTCAGAACCGTCGTTATAAACCAACTCTCCGCTCTTGGCTTCCATCGGCACACGCACCTGAATCTCGTTGCGGGTGTTGCGGATGAAGTCTTCGGCGTTAACAGCCACATGGTCGAAGAAGACCATTTGGCCGATGTTCCATACATATTCTCCCTTGATGGTCAGGATGTCTCCCGGATGAATGGAAGTGGGGGAGAAGGAAGTAACTTTTATCTCCTCGGTGAAGGTGATGTTGGAGGCAGATACGATGGTGTCGCCACTATCGGTCAGCAAACGAAGCTTGCCAGGAACGCACAGGTCGGGAATCGTCACGGTCATCTCCTCGGAGTTCTGGACCGTGAAATCACCCTTAATGAAGGTGGTGGCTGGTGCGAGTTTCTGATTGCCTTCGGGGAAAAGCACCTCTCTCACTTTGTTCAATTTTGTGCCTGTCACGCGCATGGTTTCGCCACGTGTGATTGGCATGGGACCGAAACCAAGGATGTTCACGCCGCTTTTGTTGTACTGGTTGGTGTCGAGGTCATCCTCGCTACAACTGGTGAATCCAGTCGCAACTACCAAAGCAGCCATGGCCAATGCTGATATTTTATGATATAGTTTCATTGTCTTAAGTGTTTAGATGTTTTATAACTCTACCGCACGGATGTTGTCGATACGGATGATTGGATGGCAGGTGGTGCCGTTCTGCACACCATTCCAGATGAAGAGCGTCAAACCGGTGAAGTTCTCAGCAGTAAGCGGGGTGCCTGCCGGCGTTCCGTCCTCCAGATACTTGAAGGTGGAGAGAGGCAGGGTGACGGTCACCCATTTGCCGCCGGTGTCGTAGGAACCGGTCTGGTACCAAGGAGTCCACAGTCCACGAGGATAGTCCACATCATGGAAGAAAGTGTTGTTGGCTGTAGCATTTGTCACCTGTGCGTCGCCAGTGAAGATACACTGCATGGAGAGGTTGGTCCAGGGATTGCTTGACGGGATGTTCACCTCGAACTTCAAGGCCATATTGGCGAAGTTTGCAAAGCTGACGCGGTCTGACAGACGGTCGGTGGCTTCCGGCCAGTATTCAAAGCAGAGGTTTGAATCATCCCAAGCACCGTCGGTGAAGTCAACGTCACCCAGCAGCAGGTAGTAGCCGTCGAGGGAGTATTCGTCGTTGGAGATTCTTGCGCCGTGCCATCCGTGCTTGAACTGACCGTTGGCATAGTCGTCGGGCCAGCCGTTATCCCAGTCATCGAACAGCATGCCACGTGTGTCGCGATAGTTGAAGCGGGCTTTCTTCTTGCCATAGACAGATGAGATTTCAATCGGACCTTCGCTTAGTCCTTCGGGCACGGTGAACGTGATAGTGCTAATCGTGAAGTCGTCAATATTCACCTTCCTGCCGTTGATGGTCAGCGTGAGCGGAGTGTTGGGGTCGTCTACGAAGTAGTTGCCATAGATGGTGGCCTGCTCTCCGGCTTTTGCCCACTCGTTGCTCATGTTGTTGATGTTGGGTCCAGGTACGAGCACCTTGAAATCGTAAGTGGTCGTGTCGTTGGAGTTGTTCACCATGAAAATCTTGTTGTACACCACGTCGGGGATTTGTCCGGGGACGGTTACAATCATGGTGTGGTCTGTCATCAGGCTCGGAATGAGCTTAGCTTCCTGGTCGTTGAAGAACATCTTTGTGATGCTACGCAGGTTCTCTCCCACGATGCAGATGCTGTTGTCCATGTAAGCGCCGGTCAAGATGGAGTCGGCACTTTCAATATTCACGGGACGTATGTAGCGGATGGTTGGTGTTCCCCCGCTGATCTCATATTTGTCTGGCTCGTCCTCGCAGGCGGTGAAAGCCAAGGATGCAGCTAAGGCCGAGAGCATGAGCAGACTGTTGAATAATCTTTTCATAATATATAGTAATGTATATGTTTGTTAATACTGGTAAGTAGCACGTACATCCACGTGGACGGCGTCTTCCTTCAGATGCGGGTTGAAGGTGAGGTCTTCCATGGGGAAGGGAACGGTAAAGCTGTTGATAGTAACGTTGGGGGCAGCAGTCTGGTCGTCGTACATGGCCGTTTGGTCGTTGCCATCATCGTCTTTGTTCACCAGTTGCCATTGACCGGTCTCATAGTAGTTCTTGAACATCGGGCCAAGGTTCCAATATTGGTTGCGACGCTGGCTCTTCAGCTCGTTGATGGCGCGGTCGGGGTTGTAGTATGACAGGCGTACGAAGTCGTACCAACGGTCGCCCTCGCAAGCCAACTCCAGACGGCGCTCTTTCCATACCTTGTCAAAAGTGAGTGACGTTTCGGCAGCAGCATTGGGAATGGCACGCTGATGAACGGCGTTGTAAGCCCTAAGTGCATCGGCGTCATTGCCTTGTCCCAGCAGCACCTTGGCCTCGGCAAACACCAGATATACATCGGCCAATCGGAGAATCGGGGTGCAGAGCGAGCTGGCCATGCGTGCTGCGGATGTACCGAGAGCGGTCACGTGGTCGGCGTTGTTTCCATACATATACTTCACTATGTTGCAACCTGTGGGCGAACGATGCTCTCCCCATGCAGCGGGGTTGTAACTCTTGTCGAATTCGAAACGCATGTAGTCGAAACCGCCATGGTCACGCCACAGATAGGGAACGACGTCGCCAACGGTCATCATTGTGGCCTTGCGACGGGTGTCTACGTCGGGACGTGTGGCAGGGTCGTCAAGCACGTTGAAGCCAAAAGCATCCTGAAGGTCAACCGACGGACCACTCCATTCGCCCCAGCAGTCGCCATATTCGTCCATACCCGTCATGCCGAGGTCGGACTGGAAAGAGTTCTGTGAGGTCCATTGCGAGCTGACCACCCAGCGCCATGCAATCATGTTCTCAGGCGAATTGTTGCCTTCAAGGGTGAAGCAGTCAGCATAGTTTTTCTCCAACGAACGTCCGCTGTTGTCTATCACGTCCTTTGCCAACTCAGCGGCCTTCTGAAGGTCAGCCTGGTTGAGTTGTCCGTTCACGCCGGCCTTTGTCAGATAGACCTTGGCCAGCAGACCCTTGGCGCAATATTTGTCAAGGCGTCCCTTGGCGCATTGTTCGGGCAACAGCTCGATGGCCTTCTCCAAAGTCATGACGATATACTCGTAGACATCTGCCTTCTGCACTTTTGGTTGGTCGTTATAGGTGCCGGCTTCTATCATGCTGGCGTTATCGTGTACGATGGGCACATCGCCAAACGTGCGCACCAGATAGAAATAAGCCATAGCCTTCCACAACAGGCATTCGCCCATGGTCTGGTTCTTCACAGCCTCTGAGGCACCGCCATTTTCAATATAGTGGCGCACGACGTTGGAGTGACCGTTGACAGCCCACAGCGAGTAAGACATGTTGCGGATATGCTGGTTGTTGGATGTCAGTCCGAAACGCAGGAATCCCGTATAGTCGCCGCCATCTGACAAGTAGATGTTGCCAGCCATGACATCGAAGGCGAAGAAACCGCGCTGGAAGTCATACCAAGGCGAATTGTACAGGTAGTCGACGGCTGCTATGCATTCTGCGTCGGTCTTGTAGTAGCCGCCTGCGACGTATCCGTCTTCTGTGGGACGGTCGAGGAAGTCCTCACACGACGTCAGACTCAAACCCACAAGAGCGGCAGTAAGGAATACTTTTATCTTATTTGTTTTCATAATAATTGTCTCCTTTATGTTAGAATGAAATGTTTAAGCCAAAGGTGCAAGTAAAGGGCGAGGGATAGCGGCCGTTATCCAAACCGAACACATAGCCGTGGGCATCTGTGGTGGAGGCACCAATCTCAGGATCATATCCATCATATCCTGTAATGGTCAGCACGTTCTGCAGGTTGCAATAGACGCGCAGGTTCTCCAAGTAGAGTTTGTTCGTGATGCTCTTTGGGAAGGTGTAACCCAGAGAGATGTTCTTCAGGCGGATATAGCTTCCGTCTTCGATATAGCGGCTCGAAATGTTCTGGTTGTAGCCGTTGCCCAGAGCCACGCGTGGCGTCTGTGTGCCGGGATTAGTGACATGCACGTTGGTGATGTCGTTGTACCAGGCGCTTCCGTCAGCATAAACCTTGTTGGCATCGATGGGAGCCAACTGTGCACGGTCAGCAATCTTCTCCTGTATTTGGTTGTTCCATGTGCTCGTCATCGAGGTCAGGGGGATAGAGGTGTAGTTCATCACCTTGTTTCCATACGAACCGTTGATGAAGATGCTCAGGTCGAAGCCTTTATAGGTGAATGTGTTGGTGAAACCAAATGTGAATTTGGGCAGTGGCGAGCCGATAGTGGTCTTATCGCTCTCGTCGATGATGCCGTCGCCGTTGACATCCTTGAATTTCAGGTCCCCAGGCCAGACGGTGTTGTTCTTGCTGTACTTTGTGGGGTCAGTAACGTGTTGCCATGTGCCGTCTTCTGCCTGTACGGCCGACTGTGCATAGAGGGTGTTGACGGGCGAGTTCAGGATATCGTCGAAGCTGGTGTAGACACCTTCCACCTCATATCCGTAGAAGTCGTACATCGGACGGCCTACTGACGAGACTGCCACCACGTCGCTCCATTGGCCATAGCCGATGATGGCGGCAGATGTGGTGCCCTGCAGAGCCACCAGCTTGTTCTTGTTGAACGAGAACTGAAGGTCGGTGTCCCATGAGAAGTCCTTCGTCAACACTGGTGTGGCCTTCAATTCAATTTCCAAACCGGTGTTGCGCATTGTGCCGTAGTTGCCATAGGGAGCGCTGAGGGCTGATGAGCCATTACCCTGTGTACCCAGATAAGAAGGCAACTGCATCAGCATGAGCATGTCTTTTGATTCCTTCTTATACCAGTCGATAATCAAGTTCAGGCGGTTGTTGAAGAAACCGAGGTCGAGACCTAAGTCAATCTGCTCTTGTGTCTCCCATTGGATGGCTTCGTTAGGCAGACCGCTTGGGCGGTAAGACTGTCCGAGGGCTGAAGGCATCACGCCAAGGGCGACACCCCATTTGTATCCACCGATGTTGGCATTACCAGTTTGTCCCCAGCCTACGCGAAGTTTACCATTGCTGAGCCAACCCTCTGCAAACTGCTTGACGAACTCTTCGTTCGAGAATCGCCAGCTGGCAGCCAGAGAATGGAAACCTGCCCAGCGGTTCTTCGGACCGAAGTTGGATGAACCGTCATAACGGTAGGTGTAAGTGCCATAGTAGCGGTTGTCATAGTTATAGGTTTCGCGCGTGAAGAACGAAGCCATCGAAGCACTTCCGAAACCAGAGCTGTAGTCCTTGTCGGCCTTCTCCACGAGGTTCGGGTTCTGCACGTCGTTGCGAGGCAGGTTCTGGCCTGTGATGCCTTGGTATTTCCATTGCGACTCCCAGCATTCTTGACCAAGCATAGCGGTGAAGTTGTGCTTGCCGATGTTGCCGGTGTAGGTCAGGTAGTTCTTCAGTTGCCAGAACTTGTTGTTGTTGCTCTGCCAGTGGTCTTGGTTGCCGGGCTTTTGCCAACCACCCAAATCAACGGAAGGCTCCCATGTCTCGGCGTTGCTGTCGCTGATGTCGTAACCCAACTCAGCGTGCCACACCAAGTTCTTGATGGGCGTCACCTCGGCGAAAATGTTACCCGTCAGTTTGCGGCGCTCCAGGGTGTACTGGTTCATGTTGGCTAATGCCACGGGGTTGGGGTTGGTATAGCCCTGACGAGCCTCAGCGTAGTAGCTGCCGAAAACATCATAGATGGGGATGTCGGGTAGGGTAGTCAAAGAATAGGTGATGATACCCTCGGTACCATCAGCCTTCTTCAGGTCATCGTTGGTAGTGGAGAAGGTGGTCGACATACCGAGTTTCAACCACGATTTCAGCTGGGCGTCCAAGTTGGCACGTACAGAGTAACGTGTGAACTCAGAACCGATGATGGTTCCTTCTTGGTTCATGTAGTTGCCTGACACGAAGTACTGAACCTTATCAGTACCGCCCTGGGCGCTCACCTGATGCGAGTGCTGAAGTGCTGTTTGGAACACGGCGTCCTGCCAGTTTGTACCCTTGCCGAGGATGGAGGGGTCAGAGTAGTTGGTGTTAGCCTGACTGGCAACAATCCATCCGTTGTCTACAAAGTCTTTATAATATTCGGCATACTCGCGCAGATTCATCATGTCGAGTCGCTTCATCTGTCGGTTTATTGAAAGCGTACCATCGTAGCTGAACTTTGCCTCGCCAGCTTTACCGCGCTTGGTGGTGATGAGCACCACACCGTTGGCGCCCTGGGCACCATAAATGGCGGTAGCGGAGGCGTCCTTCAGAATCTCCATAGAAACGATGTCGCTGGGGTTCAGCGTTGACAACGGGGAGATGGTCGAAACCTTACCATTACCCAAACGGTCGCCAAGACCATAATCAGCACCCGACTGACCGCCCGACTGAACAATTACACCATCGATGACGTAGAGAGGTTCCTGATTGGCGTTGATAGAACCGATACCACGAACACGAATCGATGATGATGAGCCAGGAGCACCAGATGTGGTGACGGCTGTCACACCCGTGGCGTGACCTTGAAGCGACTGGTCGAGAGAGGTGATGACTGAACCTTTCAGCGTTTGCTCGCCGATGGAGGCAGAAGCACCAGAGAGGTCACTCTTCTTCATCGTACCGTATCCCACCACAACAACCTCTTGCAAGTCGTTGTTGTCTTCTTTAAGTTCAATTCGATAATTCGACTGAGCACCCACTTTCATGTTGAGTGTGACATAGCCGATATAAGAGATTTCGAGGGTTGCGCCCTGTGGGGCGTTGAGCGTGAAGTTTCCGTCCATGTCGGTGACGGTGGCGTTCTGAGTGCCCTTCACTTTGACTGTGGCACCAACAATCGGCCCCATAGCGTCCGAAACGGTACCTGTGATTTTCTTAGCTTGCTGTACGGCCATAGGCATGTTCTCGCCGCTGGCAGCGTATGTCTCAGGCGAATAGCTCAGCATGACAAGCGAGCATATCCCTGCAAGCAATGTTACTTTACAGTGTTTAGGATTCATACATTTTTGTTGTTTTGGTTAATGGCACTACTGTAGTATAGTGCTTAGGTTTGTTCTCTCTTTTGTTGGATGATCTTTCGTAATCCGTTTGAAATCGCGAAGATCCTAAAGTTAGGGCGAATTGTTTTTGCTCATAATGTAGTAGGTTTTTATGTTACGTATTATACTTAGTTATCTTAGGTTGATGGACATGTGTTTCATTATCCGCTGCAAAGTTATATATAAAAATGTAAATAATATAATATTTTTTTGTTGAATACTTGTACTATTTTGCCTTTTTTATTTCCTTGTTTTATTGGTTGGATGGCAACGGGTGCCTTGGGGTTTCCTAAAGAAGGGCATTTGGCTTTGTCAAAGGCCACAAATGACGTCCTCAGATGCCACATGTGAGGGGCTTAGATGCCACATGTGAGCGGGTCAGACGATATAAGTGACACCCTCAGATGCCACATGTGACATGCTCAAAGAAAGTCAATAAGACTTTTCTGCTGATAGTTTTCAATTATAAAATGTACGCGTATAGAAAAGGTTGAATTGGAAGGATTTATAGTGCAACTATTGCAGAAAAAGAGGGTGTTGTAAGTGCCATTGTCAAAGAAATAGCAGATAAAGTGTTGATATTGGTCAAAAAAGTATTGTTGTTTTTGAAAAATAAGTTATATCTTTGCAAAGTCTTAATCGACTACCAACAATCGTTTAATATCAAAACCCTCTTAGCTGACAATGAAGAAAACGCTTTTCCTTCTTTCTTTTCTTGCTGTACTTCTCCAGGTGCAGGCTCAGATTCGTGGTAATAACATCGTGGTGACCGTGCAACCCAATCACAAGGATTGGAACTACAAGGTGGGTGAGAAGGCCGTGTTCACAGTCAACGTCTTGCGTTCGGGTACTTTGATTGATGATGTGAGAGTGGATTACGAGGCTGGTCCCGAGATGTACCCCGATGTGAAGAAGGAGGGTATGGTGCTGAAAGACGGAACGATGAAATGGACAGCCTCGATGAAGACTCCCGGTTTCTACAGGTTGGCTGTGACCGCTCATGTGGGAGGAAAGGAATACAAGGGAATGTGTACGGCTGCGTTCTCACCCGAGAAACTTCAACCTACAACCATCATGCCAGCCGACTTCATGGATTATTGGCAGAATGCCATCAAAGAAGCCCGTTTCACCGATTTGAATCCCACCAAACGGCTGTTGCCTGAGCGTTGCACGAAGGATGTGAACGTTTATGAGGTTTCGTTCCAGAACACACGTTGGAACAGCCGCACGTATGGCATTCTTTGTGTGCCAGTCAAGGAAGGGCGCTATCCCGCTTTGTTGCGTGTGCCTGGTGCTGGTGTGCGCCCTTATGGTGGTGATGTCTATACGGCTTCACAAGGCGCTATCACGCTTGAAATCGGCATTCATGGCATACCTGTAACGATGGAGCAGGGCGTGTATGATGACTTGCACAATGGTGCGCTCAACGGATATTGGGAGTTCGGGATGGACAATCGTGACAAGAGCTATTACAAACGCGTGGTGCTGGGTTGCATTCGAGCCCTTGACTATATCGAGCAATACACGCCTTGGAACGGGAAAGAGATGGGTGTGACGGGTAGCAGTCAGGGGGGATTCCTCACTCTTGCCACAGCCGGCCTCGACAAACGAATCACCTTCTATGGCGCTGTGCATTCAGCCCTTTGCGACCACACGGCTTCTTTGAAAGGCGTGGCTTGCGGATGGCCTCATTATTTCTATTGGAACAAAGGCAAGGGGCAGGAGAAGCAGATTGAGACATCGCGCTATTATGACGGCGTGAATTTTGCCCGCCAGATAACAGATAAGCAAAATGGGTGGTTCTCGTTTGGATACAACGACGACGTGGTGCCGCCCACCACTGCTTATGCCACCTATAATATAGTGTCTGGTCCGAAAGTGCTGAGCCCTTACCAAATGACCGCCCATTTCTGGTATCAGGAACAATGGGATGAATGGGAAGAATGGCTGTTGAAACAAATGAAATTAAGATAGTATGAAGAAGTTTCTTGTAATGGCAATCGTTGCCTTGGCAGTGGTTGCATGCTCGACACAGAAGCAGACAGAGCCGGAGAAGACGCAGGCTCAGCAGTTATTTGAGCGTCTGGATACTTTACGCCAGAAGGGTTATATGTTCGGTCATCAGGATGATCCGTTCTATGGTCTCACTTGGGAATACCAGACTGACAGCAGTGATGTACTGAATGTCTGCGGCGACTGGCCCGCCGTGATGGGCTTTGAACTCGGCGGTATCGAGATGAACGACGAAAAGAATCTCGACAGTGTGCCTTTCACCCGTATGACCGAAGAGATCATCAAGCACCATCTGCGTGGGGGTATCGTGACCATCAGCTGGCATCCGCGTAACCCCGCTACAACGGCTCCTGATGGTGGCAGGGGGGCTCAGAAATTCCCCGAGGGTTCTGCCTGGGACGTGTCGGATACGACCGTCGTACACAGCATATTGCCAGACGGGCAGAACGCAGAGTTGTTCAAGGTATGGATGGACCGTGTTTCGGATTTCCTCGCCACCCTGAAGACCGACGACGGAAAGAAGATTCCCATCATCTTCCGTCCCTGGCACGAGAACTCGGGTTCTTGGTTCTGGTGGGGTGAGAAACTCTGTACGGCTGAAGATTATAAGGCTCTGTGGAACCTGTTACAGGACAAACTCACTGCCGACGGATTTGACAACCTGCTTTGGGCCTATTCGCCCGGTATGGCTGCCAATCTGACGGAAGAGAAATACTTGGAGCGTTATCCTGGTGATGACCGTATCTCGTTGGTAGGCATCGACGGTTACCAGTGGGGCACGAAGGAGGACTTTGTGGCGCAGTTGGATGCCAACCTCGACATGCTGACGAAGTTTGCTGAGAAGCGTGGCAAGATTGCCGCCCTGACGGAGTGCGGATTGAAGAACCTCACCGATCCGACGTGGTGGACATCGACACTGACACCTGTGCTCGACAAATATCCCATCAGTTACTTCCTCGTGTGGCGCAACTACAAGGAAGAGTGGTTCGGCCCCTCGCCCGCAAAGCCCGATGCACCTTATTTCAAGGAGATGTACGATAAAGAGAATACCTTATTCCTGAATGAAATAAAATAATGATATGACTGAGTTCGAACAGAAAGTGGCAGCCCTGCGTGCGCACCATGAGGCGCTGCTGAATCGCAAGAATGAACCCATAGAGTGGGGGAATGGCATCTATGAGAAATATGAGTATCCCATATTGACCGCCGAACACACGCCGCTGGAGTGGAAGTATGACTTTAACGAAAACGACAATCCCTTTCTGATGCAGCGCATTATGATGAATGCCACTCTCAATAGCGGAGCCATCAAATGGAATGGGAAATATGTGTTGGTGGTGCGTGTGGAAGGTGCCGACCGCAAGTCGTTTTTTGCTGTGGCAGAGAGTCCGAATGGCATAGACAATTTCCGCTTTTGGGAAGAGCCTATTACGATGCCTGATGATGTGATTCCAGCCACCAACATCTATGACATGCGCATCACCCGGCACGAAGACGGATGGATTTACGGTGTATTCTGTGCTGAGCGCCATGATGATTCGCAACCTGGAAACCTGAGTGCCGCCACGGCTACGGCTGGCATAGCCCGTACCAAGGACTTGAAGACTTGGGAACGGCTGCCCGACCTGAAGGCTAAGAGCCAACAGCGCAACGTGGTGCTTCATCCCGAATTTGTGGATGGCAAGTATGCCTTCTATACCCGTCCTCAGGATGGTTTCATCGACACGGGTAGCGGTGGTGGCATCGGCTGGGCTTTGGTGGATGATATCACTCATGCCGAAATCAAGGAAGAGAAAATCATCAACGCACGCCATTACCATACCATCACGGAAGTGAAGAATGGTGAGGGACCTCATCCCATCAAGACGCCCAAGGGCTGGCTGCATCTGGCTCATGGTGTTCGTGCAACAGCCGATGGCCTCCGCTATGTTCTTTATATGTATATGACCTCGCTGGAAGACCCCACGAAGGTGATTGCCCAACCTGGAGGATACTTCCTTGTGCCTGAAGGTGGCGAATACTTGGGCGATGTGATGAATGTGGCTTTTGCCAATGGCTGGATAGCCGATGAAGACGGGCGTGTGTTCATCTATTACGCTTCTGCCGACACTCGGATGCATGTGGCGACTTCTACTATCGACAGATTGATTGATTATTGCATGAATACGCCTGAGGACGGGCTCTATACTGCTGCCAGCGTGGAGACCATCAAGCGTCTCATCGCCAAAAACAAATTAGTGAAATTGTAAATTGTAAAATGTAAATATTATGGCAAGTTTAAAAGAAAAAATCGGCTATGCACTTGGAGATGCAGCTGCTGGTGGTATTACGTGGAAAATCATGTCTATCGCCTTTCCGTTGTTTTTCACCAATGTGTTTGGCCTTACAGTTGCCGATACGGCCACTCTGATGTTGATAGCACGCATGTTTGACGTTGTCACCGACCCGCTCATGGGTAGTTTGGCTGACCGTACACAAAGTCGTTGGGGAACCTATCGCCCTTGGCTCATCCTTGGTGCAGTTCCTTTCGGACTCATCTTCGCCCTGTTGCTCTACACACCCGACTTTGGCCCTGTGGGCAAGCGCATCTATGCATATTCACTCTATTTGCTGATGATGGCTGTCTATACGGCGGTGAATGTGCCTTATGGTTCGTTGCTGGGCGTGATGACCGATGATGACAACGAGAAGAACCAGTTCTCCAGTTTCCGAATGGTGGGCGCTTATGCCATGGGGTTCATTACCCTGTTGTCGTTCCCATATCTTCAGAAGATGGTGGGTGGTTCCGAGAGCCATCAGTATGCCGTGTTGGGTGCTTGTTTCGGTGTGCTTGCCGCAATCATGACGTTGGCTTGTGGCTTGCTGACCAAGGAACGTCTGAAGCCCGTTCGTGCTGAAAAGTTCTCGTTCCGCCCGTTTGCTGACCTGTTCAAGAACAAACCTTGGATTTACCTGACGCTTATTGGAATTTGCACCAACTTCTTCAACGGCTTCCGTTATGCGGTGGCAGGCTATCTGCTTACTTATTGCTTGGGTGGTGATGTGACGATTAGTGGTCTTATCATCAACTACACGGTGTTCATGACGTTTGGTGAGGTCACTTGTATGATATTCGGTGGTGTGTCTCCGAAGTTTACAGAATGGATTGGTTCGAAGCGCAAGGCATTTATCGTTGCCGCCCTTATTTGTGTGGTGTTCTCTGTTGCCTTCTTCTTCATTCCCATGGACCCTGCCTACATTTGGGTGATGGTGGCAGTTGTGGTGCTCACTTCTATAGGCGTGGGCCTCTATTCGCCATTGTTGTGGTCGATGTATGCTGATGTCGCTGACTATGCTACGGAAAAGAACGGCACGTCCTCCACAGGCCTTATTTTCTCATCGGGAACGATGGCTCAGAAGTTTGGTACAGCTATTTCTGGTTCGCTTGTAGCTTTATTCTTGGGTTTGGCAGGTTTCATTTCGGGTACCAATCCCGAAACAGGTGAGACTGTCATCACCATCACAGACCTGGAATCTGTCAAGGGAATGGTGTGGTCGTTGTTCTCAATATTCCCCGCCGTCATTGCCTTGATCATGATTTTCCTCATCTATAAGTATCCTATCAAGAAATGACCGATATTGTGAAAAAACTGAAGTCGGAAATGCAGGATGTATTGGAAAACAACATCTTGCGTTTCTGGCTTGAAAAAATGATTGACCATGAGAACGGCGGTTTTTATGGTCGGATTGACGGTCATGGGCAGTTGCATCCAGAGGCAGAGAAAGGTGCCATTCTGAATGCTCGCATCATGTGGTCGTTCTCGGCTGCATATCGCGTGTTGGGAAAACAAGAGTATCTTGAAGCTGCCACACGTGCCAAAGACTATTTTATAGAACATTTTATTGACTATGAGTATGGCGGAGTCTATTGGAGTCTTGACTACATGGGGAATCCGCTGGATACCAAGAAACAGTTCTATGCCATCGGCTTTGCTATTTATGGGTTGTCGGAGTATGCGCGTGCTACAGGAGACCGCGAGGCCCTTGATTTTGCGCTCCAACTTTTTGATGGCATAGAAGAGCATGCCCTCGACCGCGAGAACAACGGCTATATTGAGGCCTTGACACGCGATTGGCAACCCATTGCCGACATGCGTCTCTCGGAGGTTGACGCCAACTATCCCAAGTCGCAGAACACGCATCTGCACATCATCGAGCCCTATGCCAACCTTTACCGTTGTCTCAAGGAGTTTCAGGCAACCAGTTCGTGTAATTATGTTCCTTCCATTGGTGCCGTGTTACCTTTGGATATTACGGTTCCGCGTGAGTTGTTTGTTCGTGTGGAAGCAGCATTGCGTAATTTAATAGGTATCTTCACCCATAAGATTTTGAATCCAGGCACTCATCATTTGGATTTGTTCTTCGAAATGGATTGGACACGTGGTGAAGGACATCTTGAAAGCTACGGACACGATATTGAATGCTCTTGGCTGATACACGAGGCAGCATTGGTGTTGGGCGATACTGACTTGCTGAAGCGTGTGGAACCTATTGTCAGTTCGATAGCCAAAGCTTCGGAAAAGGGATTGAACCCCGATGGTTCGATGATTCATGAAGCAAACCTTGACACAGGTGAGAAGGATGATGATTTGCATTGGTGGGTGCAAGCCGAGACTGTTGTGGGCTTTATGAACATCTATCAGTATTTTGGTGATGATGAGGCTCTGCAAAAGGCTGTCCATTGCTGGCAATATATCAAGCAAAACCTCATTGATTGGGATGGGGGAGAGTGGTATTGGAGCCGGTATGCGAATGGTGATTTGAACACATGTGATGACAAGGCGGGCTTTTGGAAATGTCCATATCATAACAGCCGTATGTGTCTGGAAATCATAGAGCGTGACTTTTAAGTCGCGCTTTTTTTGTATTTATACTGTTTTTTTCCATTAATAATGTGAAATATTCGCAAAATTATTATTACCTTTGCACTCACTTAAAAGCGTATTTAATATTATAACGTTATAAATTATTATGAATTACACTTTGTTAATTACCGTTTTACTGACGGCTGTTGTCTTGGTGGTTGCTGCATACGTCATCGCCAAGCTCATCGGTCCGCGTTCGTATAATCCGGTAAAGGGTGAACCCTATGAAAGTGGTATTCCCACACGTGGCTCTTCGTGGTTGCCTGTGAGCATTGGCTACTATCTCTTCGCCATCCTTTTCCTGATGTTCGACATTGAGACCGTGTTCCTCTATCCGTGGGCAGTAGTCGTTAAGCAGTTTGGTCCGATGGCACTCGTCAGCATCGGCTTCTTCCTGCTGGTACTTGTATTTGGCCTTGCTTATGCTTGGCGGAAAGGAGCGCTGGAATGGAAGTAAGAAAACCGCGTATCAAAAGTATTCCTTATGACGAGTTTAAGGATAACGCCGCTTTAGAGAAAATCGTTGACGAGCTTCATGAAGGTGGTGTGAATGTTGTAGTGGGTTCATTGGATCAGGCCATCAACTGGGGCCGTTCTAACTCACTTTGGTCGCTCACCTTTGCCACATCGTGTTGTGGTATCGAGTTCATGGCTGTTGGCTGTGCCCGATATGACTTTGCCCGATTCGGCTTTGAGGTGACACGTAACTCTCCCCGTCAGGCCGACCTCATCATGTGTGCTGGTACCATCACTCACAAGATGGCTCCTGCATTGAAACGTCTTTATGATGAGATGGCCGAGCCGAAGTATGTGATTGCTGTTGGTGGATGTGCCATCTCGGGTGGACCGTTCAAGTCGAGCTATCATGTGGTGAAGGGCATTGAGGAGATCGTTCCTGTTGATGTCTTCATCCCTGGTTGTCCACCGCGTCCCGAAGCCATTATGTATGGCATGATGCAGTTGCAGCGCAAGGTGAAGATTGAGAAGTTCTTTGGTGGTATCAACCACAAGCAGAACAAGGAAGAGCGCAAACTCGGTGTCTCTAACGAGGAACTCATCTATGGCAAGAAGCCGATGGTGGTTACAGAAGTGCCTGAAGAGTTTGTGAACGAACTTAAAGCAGAGAAGGAGGAGAGCAAATGAAACTGAATAATCTTGTATTTGATTACGATAAGTTTGCCTCCGAAATGGCAAACCTGAAGAACCAGAAGCATTTTGACTATCTGGTGACAATCATCGGTGAAGATTTTGGCGAAGAAGGATTGGGTTGTATCTACATTCTCGAGAATACGGATACCCATGAGCGCACTTCTGTGAAGATGATTGCTCGCACTCAAGTGTGTGGCGATGGTCAGGCTTCGAATGGAACAGGAGACACCGATGGTCAGATGATAGCCTATATTCCCACAGTTTCCAACTTGTGGAAGAGTGCTGACTTGTTGGAGCGCGAAGTCTATGACTTCTTGGGCATCGTGTTCATCGGTCATCCTGATATGCGTCGTTTGTTCTTGCGTAGCGATTTCAAGGGCTATCCTTTGCGCAAGGATTTCAAAGCCGATGACAAGTACACGCTTGAAGATGATGTGGAACCCGATTATGGTTTGGAATATTATTTCGACAAGAACGGCTGTCTGCAATGCAAGCAGAATCCACTCTTCGCTGATGATGCCTATGTGGTGAACATTGGCCCGCAGCACCCCTCTACTCATGGTGTGCTCCGCCTGCAGACGGTACTCGATGGTGAGACCGTGAAGCGTATCTATCCGCATCTGGGTTATATTCATCGTGGAATTGAGAAGATGTGGGAAGGTATGACTTACCCGCAAACGCTCGCCCTGACCGATCGTCTGAACTACCTTTCAGCCATGATGCACCGCCATGCTTTGGTGGGTGTCATCGAGGAGGCTATGGGTATTGAGCTGACAGACCGTATCAAGACTATCCGCACCATCATGGACGAACTTCAGCGTCTTGATTCCCACTTGCTCTATTGTGGATGTACCGCTCAGGACCTTGGTGCCCTGACAGCATTCCTCTATTGCATGCGCGACCGTGAGCATGTGCTCAATGTCATGGAAGAGACCACAGGTGGACGCCTCATCCAGAACTATTATCGTATTGGTGGCTTGCAGGACGATGTTGATCCTAACTTTGAGAAGAACGTGAAGGATTTGTGTACTTATCTGCGTCCGATGATTCAGGAGTACATGGATGTGTTTGGCGATAATGTCATCACGCACAATCGTTTGGAGAAGGTTGGTTCGATGAATCTTGAGGATTGCATCAACTTTGGTGTGACAGGTCCTGCCGGACGTGCTGCCGGTTGGAAGAACGATGTCCGCAAGAACCATCCATATGATAAGTATGGCGAGGTGGAGTGGAAGCAAATCACGCTTACAGGTTGTGACTCTATGGACCGCTACCTTGTTCACATCCAGGAGATGTATCAGAGTCTCGACATCATCGAGCAACTCATCGACAAGGGTATTCCTGAGGGCGACTTCTATGTGAAGCAGAAGCCTATCATCAAGGTACCTGAGGGACAATGGTATTTCTCTGTGGAAGGTGCCAGCGGCGAGTTTGGTGTCTATCTCGATTCAAAGGGCGACAAGAGTCCTTATCGTATGAAGATGCGCCCGATGGGTCTCACGCTGATAGGTGCTCTCGACACAATGCTTCGTGGACAGAAGATTGCCGACCTTGTGGCAACAACAGCTGCCATCGATGTGGTGATTCCAGATATTGACAGATAAGTTAATAAGTTGATGAGTTTGTAAGTTTTAAGAAAGAACTCAGAGACTAATAAACTAAAGAACTGATATTATGTTTGATTTTTCAATAGTAACACAATGGTTCGACGGTCTTCTCCGAAACACTTTGGGTCTCGGTGATTTCTGGTCGATTCTTATTGAATGCGTGGTGGTGGGTGTCATCATCCTGACGGCTTATGCCCTGCTTGCCATCGCATTGATTTTCATGGAGCGCAAGGTTTGTGCCTATTTCCAGTGCCGTTTAGGCCCGATGCGTGTAGGTCCTTGGGGAATATTCCAAGTGTTTGCCGATGTGGTGAAGATGCTCATCAAAGAGATTTTCTTCGTCGACAAGGCCGACAAGTTCCTTTATGCCGTGGCTCCTTTGCTTGTCATCATTGCATCTGTGGGAACCTTCTCGTTCCTGCCGTGGAACAAGGGTGCGGGCATCCTCGATTTCAACGTAGGTGTGTTCCTCATCACCGCCATCTCTTCGATAGGTGTGCTGGGTGTGTTCCTCGCTGGTTGGGGTTCCAACAACAAGTATTCGGTGGTTTCGGCTATGCGTGCTGCCGTTCAGATGATTTCCTATGAGATGTCACTCTGCCTTTGCCTCATTACGGCAGTTATCCTTATTGGTTCGATGCAGGTGAGCACCATCGTCGACTATCAGACCGGCCCGTGGAGCTGGCTCATTGTGAAGGGCCACATCCCAGCCATCATCGCTTTCATCGTGTTCCTCATTGCCGGTAATGCAGAGGCCAACCGTGGCCCGTTCGACATGGCTGAGGCTGAGAGTGAGCTGACCGCCGGCCACCATACCGAGTATTCTGGTATGGGCTTCGGTTTCTTCTATCTGGCTGAGTTCCTCAACCTTTTCATCATCTCTGGTATTGCCACCACCATCTTCTTGGGCGGCTGGGCACCATTGAACATTGGTGTGGAGGTGTTCGACAACGTGATGAACTATATTCCCGGCTTTGTCTGGTTCTTGGGTAAGGCTTTCGCAGTAGTCTGGTTGCTGATGTGGGTGAAGTGGACATTCCCCCGTTTGCGTATCGACCAGATCCTGAAGTTGGAGTGGAAATACTTGATGCCTCTGTCGCTCATCAACCTTGTGCTGATGACCGTCGTGGTAGCACTTGGTCTTTATATTAAATAAGGTATAATAGAAAATATGGAACAGAACAAATCATATTTTGGCGAACTCGTGGACGGCGTGAAAACGTTGGCAACGGGTATGAAAGTCACTCTGAAGGAGTATTTCACCCCCAAGTCCACAGAGCAATATCCCGAGAATCGCAAGACAACGCTGCATGTAGCCAGCCGCCATCGTGGCCGTTTGGTTTTCAAACGCAATGAAGACGGAACCTACAAGTGCACGGCTTGTACATTGTGTGAGAAATCTTGCCCTAATGGGACCATCAAGATTCTGTCTCACATGGCCGAAGACCCTGAAACAGGCAAGAAGAAAAGAGTGCTCGACGATTATCAGTACGACCTTGGCGACTGCATGTTCTGCCAACTCTGTACGAACGCTTGCAACTTTGATGCCATCGAGTTTACTAATGATTTCGAGAATGCCACATTCGACCGCGACTCATTAGTGCTCCACCTCGACAAAGAGGTTTACGAGGGTGGTTCGCTTCCCAATCTCATCGATGGAGGCGCTCCCCTTACTATCGGAAAGTTTAACACCAAAACAAAGTAAAGGATATGGCAAGATTAGTAATGTTTTGCATTTTGGCCGTCATCATATTGGGTTCGGCCATTATGTGCGTAACAACCAAGAGGATTATGAGAGCTGCCACTTTCCTGCTCTTTGTTCTCTTTGGTGTGGCAGGTATCTATTTCCTGCTCGACTATACGTTCCTTGGTGCTGCCCAAATCAGCATCTATGCCGGAGGTATCACGATGATGTATATCTTCGCCATCCAATTGGTTTCGAAACGCACGCTTCAAGGCATGCAAGAGAATCTGAAGGGTGGGAGAGTGCTCGCAGGTGCTTTGGCAGCCCTCATCGGATTTGGAACGGTAATGATTGTATTTTTCAAAAACCAGTTATTCGACCGCATGGCCACTATGACCGAAGGCGTTGAGGTTCCTATGGAACAAATCGGACAGGGCATGGTTGGTGCCGACAAATATGGATGGGTGCTCCCCTTCGAGTTCATCTCCATCTTCCTGTTGGCCTGCATCATCGGTGGAATCATGATAGCAAGAAAGGAGGATAAGCAATGATACCTGTTGAGTTTTATTTCGTGCTGAGTGCCTTGTTGTTCTTCATAGGCTTCTTTGGCTTTGTGACCCGTCGCAACCTCATTGCGATGCTCATCTCGGTTGAACTGGTGTTGAACGCTGTAGACATCAACTTTGCCGTGTTCAATCGCATCCTCTTCCCCGGCCAGCTCGAAGGCTTCTTCTTCACCCTGTTCTCCATCGGTGTGAGTGCTGCCGAGAGTGCCGTTGCTATCGCTATCATCATCAACGTTTACCGCAACTTCAAGAGTGATCAGGTGAACAGTATTGAAAATATGAAATGGTAAATTATTAGGATTATGTACGAATATTCATTTTTGATACTTCTTCTTCCCCTGCTCTCATTCGTTGTATTAGGACTTGCGGGAATGAAGATGTCGCACAAGACGGCAGGGCTCATTGGCACATGCTCGCTCGGATTGGTGACGCTCATCAGCTATCTGACTGCGTTCCAGTATTTCTTCACCGACGGGCGTACGGCTGAAGGAGTCTTCCAGACCTTTGTGCCTTATAACTTCACATGGCTGCCTTTGGGCAACCTGCATTTCGATATGGGTATCTTGCTCGACCCCATCTCTGTGGTGATGCTCATCGTCATCTCCACGGTGTCGCTCATGGTACACATCTACTCCTTCGGCTACATGCATGGCGAGAAGGGCTTCCAGCGCTACTATGCGTTCCTGAGCCTGTTCTCGATGTCAATGCTCGGACTTGTGTTGGCCACCAACATCTTCCAGATGTACATGTTCTGGGAGCTCGTGGGTGTGAGCAGCTACCTGCTCATCGGCTTCTACTATCCGCTGGGTGCTGCTGTGGCTGCTTCCAAGAAGGCATTCATCGTGACACGTTTCGCCGATATGTTCTTCTTGATTGGTATCCTCATCTTCGGCTACTACACCCGTTCGTTCAGCTTCTCTTTTGTGCCCGACATCGTGATGGGTGCCGGAACCACTCCCTTCATCCAGGGTAGTGCTGCACGGGCTGTTGCCGCTGGTTCCTTCATCCTGCCCACAGCCTTGGTGCTGATGTTCATTGGTGGAGCTGGTAAGAGTGCCATGTTCCCGTTGCACATCTGGCTGCCCGACGCCATGGAAGGCCCGACGCCTGTCTCTGCCCTCATCCATGCTGCCACGATGGTTGTGGCTGGTGTGTTCCAGGTGGCCCGCATGTTCCCCTTGTGGATTGAATATGCGCCCCAGGCCATGTCGGTCATCGTGTGGGTGGGCGTGTTTACCGCTTTCTATGCCGCTGCTGTGGCTTGTGCCCAAACCGATATCAAGCGTGTGCTGGCCTTCTCAACCATCTCTCAGATTGCCTTCATGATGGTGGCTCTGGGTGTTTGCTTGCCTGGCCACGGAGCCGTTCTCGACAACCACATGCAGTTGGGTTACATGGCTGGTATGTTCCATCTGTTCACCCACGCCATGTTCAAGGCTTGCTTGTTCCTTTGTGCCGGATGCATCATCCATGCTGTCCACTCCAACGAGATGGCCCTGATGGGAGGTCTGCGCAAGTACATGCCCGTCACCCATTGGACATTCCTCATCTCTTGTCTGGCCATTGCAGGCATTCCGTTCTTCTCGGGCTTCAGCTCGAAGGATGAGATTATCACCGCCTGCTTCCAGTATAGCCCTGTGGTGGGTTGGATTATGACAGGCATTGCCGCCATGACAGCCTTCTACATGTTCCGCCTTTACTATGGCATCTTCTGGGGAACCGAGAATGTTGAGGCCCACGAGCATCACACTCCGCACGAGGCTCCGCTCACCATGACCGTTCCTCTCATCATCCTTTGCTGCATCACGCTCGGCGTAGGTATCTACACCACGCTGGGCGGATTCCTCGGCTGGGGAGGTTCGTTCGGTTCGTTCGTGTCGGCCAACGGTCAGGACTACACCATCCACTTCGACCATCAGATTGCTTTGACTTCTACTGTCATCGCCATCTTGAGCATCTGCCTTGCCACCTATATCTTCAAGGGCGAGAAGCAACCCATTGCCGACCGTCTCTACAAGACATTCCCGAACCTCTGGCGCGCTGCCTACAAGCGTTTCTATCAGGACGAGATATGGCAGTTTGTCACCCATAAAATCATCTTCCGTTGCGTCTCTATGCCCATTGCTTGGTTCGACCGTCGTGTTATCGATGGCACATTCAACTTCATGGCATGGGGCACCAACGAGGCAGGTGAGTCTCTGCGTCCTTGGCAGAGTGGTGACGTTCGCCAGTATGTGGTGTGGTTCCTCACCGGAGCAGTTGCACTAACGCTCGTTTTACTTGCCTTGTAATAACGACATAACGATATAACGTAATAACGATATCACGAAATGAATATATTAAGTCTATTCGTAGTAATCCCCGTCCTGATGCTTCTGGGCCTTTGGCTCTCGAAGAATCTCAATCAGGTGCGTGGTGTGATGGTGGCCGGTGCATCGTGCTTGCTGGCCCTGTCCATTTGGCTGACCGTATATTTCGTTCAGCAGCGTGCAGCTGGTAATACCGATGTGATGCTGCTTGCTGATAGCATACCTTGGTTCAAACCTCTGAACATCGCCTATGCTGTGGGCGTTGATGGCATCTCGGTGGTGATGTTGCTTCTGTCGAGCATCATCGTCTTCACCGGAACCTTCGCCTCATGGCAGCTCAAGCCGCTCACCAAGGAGTATTTCCTTTGGTTCACGCTGCTTTCCACGGGTGTGTTCGGATTCTTCATCACCATCGACCTCTTCACGATGTTCATGTTCTACGAGGTGGCCCTCATCCCCATGTATCTGCTCATCGGCGTGTGGGGTAGTGGAGCCAAGGAGTATTCTGCCATGAAGCTCACCCTGATGCTCATGGGAGGTTCCGCCCTGCTCATCATTGGCATCCTGGGCATCTATTTCTTCTCAGGAGCCTCAACGATGAATGTGGTGGAGATTGCCACCATGCACAACATCCCCGTTGCCATCCAGAAGGTGTTCTTCCCGTTCATCTTCATCGGCTTCGGCGTGCTTGGTGCCATGTTCCCGTTCCACACATGGTCTCCCGACGGTCATGCTTCAGCCCCCACAGCCGTGTCAATGCTCCATGCCGGAGTGCTGATGAAGCTCGGAGGCTATGGCTGTTTCCGTGTGGCCATGTACCTGTTGCCTGAGGCTGCTCAGGAGCTGGCATGGATATTCCTCATCCTCACCACCATCAGCGTGGTCTATGGAGCCCTCTCGGCTTGTGTGCAGACCGACCTGAAGTACATCAACGCCTATTCATCAGTCAGCCACTGCGGCCTGGTGCTCTTTGCCCTGCTGATGATGACGCAGACCTCTTGCTCGGGTGCCATCCTGCAGATGCTCTCCCACGGTTTGATGACGGCCCTCTTCTTTGCCCTCATCGGTATGATTTATGGCCGCACCCACACCCGTGACGTGCGCAAGTTGGGCGGACTGATGAAGATTATGCCCTTCCTTGCCGTAGGCTATCTCATCGCCGGTTTGGCCAACCTCGGACTTCCCGGTTTCTCGGGCTTCACGGCTGAGATGACCATCTTCGTGGGTTCGTTCCAGAATGCCGACACCTTCCATCGTGTCTGCACCATCATTGCCTGCACATCCATCGTGGTCACAGCAGTCTATATCCTGCGCGTGGCCGGTAAGATTCTGATGGGCAAGGTTGCCGACCCCCACTACGAGCTGCTCACCGATGCCACTTGGGACGAGCGTATAGCCGTTGCCTGCCTCATCTTCTGTGTGGCTGGCCTCGGACTCACTCCGTTCTTCTTCAAGCCCATCATCGACAATGCTCTGGTGCCCATTCTTTCAGTAGTTAATCCGGCTATGGCCACAATTTAAAAGGAGGAGGAATCGATATGAACTATTCACAATTCTTACAGATGATTCCAGAAGCTACGCTGGTAGCTATTCTGATAATATTGTTCTTTGCCGACTTCGCGCTCAACAAGAGCGAGAAGAAACACTCCATCTTGCGTTGCCTCGCCCACACGCTGCTGCTCCTGCAGCTCATTCCCTGTGCCCTGGCAGCACCTGCTGAAGTGTTTGGCGGCATCTATGTCTCAACGGCAGCCGCCAACGCCATGAAGCTCATCCTCACGGGCGGTTCGCTCGTGGTCTGCATCATGGCACAGACGTGGATTGAGAACACTCCCGTGGCCCGCCGCTACGAGGGCGAGTTCTACATGCTCATCGTCTCCACGCTGCTCGGCATGTATGTCATGATGTCCTCCGGCCACTTCCTCATGTTCTTCCTCGGGCTCGAAATGGCCTCAGTGCCCATGGCGTGCCTCGTGGCAATGGACAAGTGGAAGAAAGTCTCTGCCGAGGCTGGCGCCAAGTACATCCTCACCGCCACCTTCTCCTCGGCCATCATGCTCTATGGCATCTCCTTCGTCTATGGCGCATGCGGAACACTCTACTTCGACGATGCAGCCGCCAAGATGAGCGCCCTCGTGAGCGCCGCCTACTACACCCCCGTGTTCCTCATCGTGGGACTCGTGTTCTTCTTCGCAGGACTTGGCTTCAAGCTCTCCCTCGTGCCCTTCCACTTCTGGACAGCCGACACCTATCAGGGAGCGCCCACACCCGTCACGGGATACCTCAGCGTCATCTCCAAGGGAGCCGCAGCCTTCGCCCTCTGCACCATCCTGATGAAGGTCTTCAGCCCCATCGTCGAGTATTGGGAGACATTGCTCTACATCGTCATCGTGCTCACCATCACCATTGGTAACCTCTTCGCCATGCGACAGAAGGAACTCAAGCGATTCATGGCCTTCAGCTCCATTTCACAGGCCGGCTACATCATGCTCGCCGTGATTGGAAACTCAGCCATGGGACTCACCGCCCTGATGTTCTACACGCTCATCTATGTGGCAGCCAACCTCGCCGTCTTCAGCGTCATCTCAGTCGTTGAGCACAACAACGGAGGCACCACCCAGCGCGACAGCTATGCCGGATTCTACCAGACCAACCCGCGTCTGTCATTCCTCATGACACTCGCCCTGTTCTCTCTGGCAGGCATCCCGCCCTTCGCAGGCATGTTCTCCAAGTTCTTCGTCTTCATGGCAGCAGCCGAGCAAGGTTCCTTCTGGGCCTACTTCGTAGTGTTCGTGGCATTGGTGAACACCGTTCCCAGCCTCTACTACTATCTGCTCATCGTCAAGGAGATGTACATCAAGAAGACCACCGCTCCTCTGCCCGCATTCCAGAGCGACCGTGCCACCAAGCTGGCCCTCGCCCTCTGCACCCTGGGCATCGTAGCCTTCGGAGTCTTCTCCTGCATCTACGGCTGGCTCAGCAGCGTCACAGGAGCCTGACGCTCCTTTTCAGCTGTTGATTAGCGATACCCCCAAAACCCCGTTATGCCACCAGTGCATAGCGGGGCTTTTTGTTTATAGATTGTAACCAAATAATAAAACTTTTGGTAAACATTTGGGGATTTTGAACGGTTCTTTCGTGTAAAATTTGGGGATTCCATACATTTTTATGGAAATAAATTTGGGGATTCTAACAAAAACGTTTATCTTTGCATTCACTATGCAGCATATTAGATACGAAATGGAATCAGAGAAAAAAGTTTTCAAGCGCAAAATCTACGAGGCGATGCTCAAATGGAAACAAGAGCGGGATGGTAAGACAGCCCTACTCATCAAAGGAGCAAGGCGTGTGGGTAAATCTACTATTGCTGAGGAGTTTGCACGCAATGAATATGAGAGTTACATAGTCGTGGATTTCGCTGATGCCCCCGATGAACTTTGGGCGGCTGTAGACCATATTTCAGATCGCAACTACTTTTTCACCCAACTCCAGTTCATTTATAATGTAAGGTTGATAGAACGCCACTCTGTTATCATCTTCGATGAAATACAGAAATGCCCAGCCGTACGTCAAGCCATCAAATATTTAGTGAAAGACCATCGATATGATTATATCGAGACGGGTTCGCTGCTCTCCATCAAGAAAAACACTAAGGGTATTGTCATTCCCAGTGAGGAAACGCGACTCACCATGTACCCTATGGATTATGAAGAGTTCCGATGGGCTATGGGTGACACTGCGACAATTCCCTTGCTTCATGAATTCTATGAGAAAGGACATCCTCTTCAGCAATCCTTCCGTAAAGCTATGCGTGATTTCCGCCTCTATATGCTTGTTGGAGGGATGCCTCAGGCTGTCGATGAATATATTAACACCAATAATCTTAGTCTTGTTGATTCGGTGAAGAGGGAGATAATAGAACTCTACTATGATGATTTCCTGAAAATAGACCCGTCAGGCAAAGTTTCACGTTTGTTTAGCGGAATACCTTCAGAATTGTCTAAGAATGCTTCACGTTATCAGGTCACAAGTGTACTTGGACGAAGTGAAGATAAGCACACGATGGACGAACTACTAAGGGATTTGGAGGACAGTCTGACTGTCAATTTCGCCCATCATGCAAACGACCCTCATGTAGGTATGCCTATGCATACGGATTATAACCAATATAAGATGTATGTCGGTGACACGGGACTTTTTGTAACTCTTGCTTTCTGGGATAAGGATATTACGGAGAATGTCATCTACCAGAAACTGCTTTCCGACAAGCTCTCCGCAAATCTTGGCTATGTTTATGAAAACATCGTTGCGCAAATGCTTACGGCTACTGGTAATAAACTGTTCTACCATACATGGCCATCAGAAACCTCTAACCATAATTACGAGGTCGATTTCCTGCTTTCACGTGGTGCAAAGCTTTGGCCTCTGGAAGTCAAGTCATCTGGTTATAAAACGCACAAATCGTTGGATGAGTTCTGCAAGAAATACTCAGAGCGCATCAGCAACCGCTATCTTGTATATACTAAGGATTACAAAAAGGATGGTGAAACAACACTGTTTCCCGCCCTAATGACAATGTTTTTGTAACGAGAGGGGTCTCCTCATTAGGGGTTAATGACCTCCTCATTAGGGGTTAATGACACGCCCATTAGTGGCTAATGACACGCCCATTAGGGGCTAATGACAAAAGCAGACTAAGTAAAGACCACCTGACTCGGTAATGTGAGTTCGGTGGCCTTTTGTTTTTTTGTCGTACTCCATCCACCAGCAAAGAGTTTTTTCCGAGTTTTTGCCGAAGTTCTAAATGTACGTAAATATCTGTTACACAACGATTTAAGTGACCCGAACCGAGTTTTTGGGTGTTTTTTCTCAAAAAAAAATAAAGAAGGAAAAGAATATAAAAGTTTTTGGCTTTTTTATGCAAAAAACTCGACGGAACCTCGCGAAAAGCCGTCTGACAGGGCGTTTCGGCTCATCAGACGACAATTGAAAAACTCGAAAAAAACTCCTCAGAACAGCATGTTAGCTTATTTTCTTTATTTTGGAGCCATTATTTATTTGAAGTTTTTCACCCAAAAGAAGCATACTTTCCAAAGTTTTTTATACCTTTGCCCTCAGTTCGGGGAGAAATCCGGACTAATGAAAGCATTCGCTATTATTTCGCGTTCAGCCAAAAGCCTCGGAAACTTATTGGAAATAACAACGCACAGAAATAATATGTGATAAGACGCTCGTATGGAGTGCCTTGTCGTCTATATATTAGCGATGCACACGCTTCGGCGTGGTGCATACTTGTTAAGACGACTGGGGTTTCCATCCGAGGCTGCCTCATAGCTGAACGCAAAAGGTGCATCACGCTTTTTTGTGTTCAGTGGCGTGATTGATAGTAGAGTGCAATTGTTACTAACTATCAATTGCAAGTATGGCCAACAATACTAACCTTGGTGCAGCGAAGGCGGCGAAGAACGATGAGTTCTATACGCAGTATGCCGATATTCAGAAAGAGGTGAACGCCTATCTGGAATACAATCCCGACACGTTTCGCGACAAGACGGTGCTGCTGCCGTGCGACGATCCGGAGTGGAGCAACTTCACTCGGTTCTTCGCGCAGAACTTCGAGCGGCTTGGACTGAAGCGGCTCATCAGTACGTCGTATGCCGTGGAGAGCAAGAAGTATAAGAACTACCAGCCCTCGCTGTTCGAGACCGAGAGCCCACTGTTCGATGCCGACAAGACGCGCATCAAAGGAAAGATATTCGAACTGACACACGACACCAACCAAAACGGTCGTATCGACATTGATGACCTGGAGTGGCACTACCTTGAAGGCGATGGCGACTTCCGAAGCCGTGAGGTCTGCAAGTTAAGAGACGAGGCGGATATCATAGTGACGAACCCACCGTTCAGTTTATTTAGGGAGTTTGTAGCATGGTGTCTTAATGCAAACAAAGCGCTATTGATAATAGGCAATCTAAATGCAATTACATATAAAGAAATTTTCCCCTGCATAAAGGATAATCGGCTGTGGCTTGGTGCAACTGGTTTCATGAATGACATGGTATTCGCAGTTCCCAAAGGAACGGATGTTGATCCCAAAGATAAGGCCAAGGCTGCAAAGCTGGGATATGTTGGTGACTATACACGTTTAGGAAATTCTTGTTGGTTTACAAATATGGAACATGGACGACGTCATGAGTCGCTCAACTTAATGACTATGAAGGACAATTTACGCTATAGTAAACGAAAGAAAATCCGTGAGCGTGGATATATCCAATATGAGAATTACGATGCTATTGATATTCCTTATGTTGATTCAATTCCATCTGATTATGATGGCGCAATGGGAGTTCCAACTACATTTCTTGACAAATACTGTCCTGAGCAATTTGAATTGATAGGTTTTGCAGAAGGAGATTCTGGGAAAGAACTTGGTCTGAAACCTTATCCTCGCGAACTAAAGAAATTGAACAAGAGCCTAAGAGACGGTCAACTCTATTATATTGACGAGGACGGAATACCTCAGAAACCATACGCACGCATTCTCATCCGCAAAAAACAATAACCGATATGACACCAACTCTTATCACCGACTGGACGATAGGCGACATCTGCAAGGGTTTCCAGTATAACGAATACGAAGGCAAAGGGCTGTATGGTCTTTCAGGCCGACTGACCATTCAGCCCGAATATCAGCGCCATTACCTCTATGCCGAGAATGGCGGAAAAAAGGAGATGGACGTGATTCAGTCCGTTCGCAACGGCTATCCGTTGGGTCTGATTTATTTCTCGAAGGTGGGTGAAGACCGTTATGAGGTGCTCGACGGTCAGCAACGCATCACTTCGCTGGGACGTTTCATCACCGAGAAGTTTGCTTGGATTGATGCCGACGGGCGTCCTTGGTATTTCACGGCTCTGAACAAAGACGAGCAGGAGCGTTTCCTGAATACCCGTCTGCTCATCTACGTCTGCGAGGGAACGGAGAGGGAAATCAAAGACTGGTTCCGCACCATCAACATCGTGGGCATACCGCTCAACCCACAGGAGATACTGAACTCGGTTTATAGCGGCCCCTTTGTGACGAAAGCCAAGGAGGAGTTCTCGAATTCGAACAACCCGAACATCAACAAGTGGCGGTTCTTCATTCCCGGCAACGTGAAGCGTCAGGACTATTTGCATACAGCCCTTGCTTGGATTTCGAAGGACACGGGCGACAACAAGTCTATTGAGAACTATATGGCTGCACACCGCTATGAAGATAATATCCAAGAGATGAAGGCCTATTTCACGTCCGTCATCGACTGGATAACGTCGGTCTTTGACTTTGTACCCGAGAAGGAGATGTGCGGACTGCGTTGGGGCGAACTCTACGAACGATATCACAACAAGGCCTACGACCCAACGGCTGTCGCTGCCAAGGTTCGCGAATTGTATGAGAGTTTCTTCGTGAAGGACAAGAAAGGCATCTATGAATATGTGCTTGGCGATTGTCAGGAGCCTCGATTGCTGAATGTGAGAGTCTTCGACGAACCCACCAAGAAAGCCGTATATGCCCAGCAAACAGAGGTTGCTGAGAAGAAAGGCGAATCGAACTGCCCTTATTGCGCATTAGGGCACGACGCCAACCGCACTCGCATTTGGAAACTCACCGAAATGGATGCAGACCATGTGACGGCTTGGAGCAAGGGCGGCAGCACGGACATCGATAACTGCCAGATGCTCTGCAAGACGCACAATAGGGCGAAAGGAAACAGATAAAGAACAAAAAGATATGGCAAAGGAACAATTCAGCAGAACAAAAGCCTGTGCAACGAAAACGTTGTATGCGGTGATGACGGAAATGAGTCGTCGCGGTGGCAGTATGCCTGCCAAAGAACTATACCCCTTCGTAAATGAAAACGTGAAACTCACAGATTGGGAACGCGAGAAGGCTGGAAAGATGCAGTATATCCGTTGGACAAATAGTTTCCAGTTCTATTCCATTGATTATCAGAAGGCAGGGTTCATCATTAAGAAAAAAGGCACTTGGTATATTACACCTGAAGGAGAAAAGGCTTTGAAGAAATCCCCTGAAGAGGTGATGAACATTGCCAACGCTGCCTACAATGAATGGCGGTTGCTGAACCCCAAGGAGGAGACTCCTGGAAAGGAACCTAACGATGAGACAGCCGAGAAGGATAACTCAATGAATCTTGACCTATTAGAGTCTGATGCACGCGAAGGCATCAAGAGCTTCATTGTTTCGAAAAGTCCATACGAATTTCAAGACATGGTGGCAGCTTTGCTGAGAGCTATGAAATATCACACACCTTTTGTTGCTCCCAAAGGCAAGGATGGTGGTGTAGATATTATTGCTTATTTAGACCCGTTGGGTGCTCAAACTCCGCGTATCAAGGTTCAGGTGAAACATAAGCCAGACACGGCTATTGGAGCAGCGGAGGTTCGTGCTTTGTCTGGTGTGCTGAAGGCTGGTGATATCGCATTGTTTGTCACCAGTGGCACTTATTCGGCAGATGCCAAACATGCAGCATCGAGTGGTGACAAATTCATCCGCCTGATTGATGGCGATGAGTTCATCGAGATGTGGCAGGTGTATTACGACAAGATGTCTGACGAAGACAAGAATATGCTACCCCTGAAGCGTATTTCTTTCTTGGGTAATAATGAGTAGGACTAACCTCCTTATAAACTCCCAAACAACAAAAACGGGCCACTGACTCGGGAGAGTTGGTGGCCGTTTGTTTCAGTTTGTAGTTTTTCTGAAAAAGAGGTGGCGGTTTTCGAGATTTTCATTATCTTTGCATCCAATTAGACACGCTATCGTGAACAGGAAAGGGTAGGGCGATGCGTGCGTTCAATTTCTCTAACTAACATGGACAGAACTATCAACAAGAGCAAGGTGAGCGAGGGAATGAGGAGTGTCATTCGGGTGCTTGCCATCGGGATTTTCAGCATGGTCGCGGTGTCGTGTGCCGTGGTGAGGGGGTATATGGCTGACGGCAAGAACGGACCGGGCATCTATAGTTTCGAGCGCCACCCTCATGTGGCCATTGCCAACGGCAACGAGACGTTCCAGTTTCCTGTGGCCACGCAGAAGGCTGATTGGATTGACACTTTGCACTTCTACACTCAGGGCGATTATTGCAGGAACATCACCCTCGCGGAGGCGTTGAAAACCTGCAGGAACCAGGGCGTGCTGATCATCGAAAACGACAGCATCGTCTATGAGAAATATTGGGGCGATGTCTCTTCAGACCGCTTGGCGACCGTGTTCTCCGTTTCCAAGTCCATCACTTCTCTGATGTGTGGAATAGCTGTCGACGATGGCTATATACGGAGCATTGATGATGCTGTGACGGAATATCTGCCGGAGCTGAAAAAGAAAGACCCCATGTGGCAGAAACTCACCATACGGCATTTGCTGGACATGCAAAGCGGACTGGATTTCGACGACACGTATTACCTGAGTCTGAAGAGTCTCAACAGGCTAGTGGCCATTGCCAAGCTGAACTACGGGCATAACGTGATGAGGCAGATACGGGGGCTGAAATTCCGTTGTGAGCCGGGAAAGGAGTATCGCTACGAGAGTATGACTTCGCAGATTTTGGGCGTGGTGATAGAAAGGGCTTCGAACAAGCGCTTTGCCGATTACCTGAGCGAGAAGGTGTGGAAGCCTCTGCAGATGGAGTCGCCGGCACTCATTAATGTCGACAGCCGCAGGCATGGGGTGGCTCACACCTTCGGGGGAATGACCCTCACGATGAAGGACCTTGCCAAGATAGGCCGCCTGTATTTGAATCGTGGCATGTGGAACGGGAAACGCATTGTGAGCGAGGACTGGATACGACGGTCAACGGAATACGACTCGAGCAACAAAGGCTATCACTTCAATTGGTATAACTCCAGCAACTATGGGGGCGCCAAGTCTGAGACTCCCGGCTACTATGCCGTGGGCATCTGTGCTCAGGTGCTTTATGTGAATCCGTACAAAAACCTGATTATGGTAAGAGTGGGGATGAGGAATGTCAATCCTGTGTATGTGCCCGAGTTGTTCGAGAAGCTTAGCGACTCGTGGCCGTAGAGCCCCTCTTACCTCTTATACACTTTTTCGTATTGCCGCGCCACTTTCAGGTATTCGTGGTGGCGGCGGATGTACTCGATGCTTTGTCGTTTGAGTTCAGGGATGCGTTCGGGGTGAAGGACGAGTTGTTCGAGTTCATGGTAGACACTCTCGTAGGTGGGTTGCACGTTGATGATGGGACGCAGCTCGGTCTCGCCCAGAATCTCGTAGTTCTCAGGCTCGCCACCTCCGATGCAGATGATGCCCTTCGACATGGCCATCAGGGGGTTCATGGAGGGCGTGTAGCTGTAGAGCTGGTCGAGGATGGCATCGGCTCCATTGAGCATCTGCTGGTATTGGGCGAAAGGAACACTCTCGGCTATCTGGAGGTCCACACGGTCGGGATATTGCGCTTTGATGGCTTGTGCTGCTCGCAGCATGATGTCGGTACCCTTGTATACAGAGCGAGAGCGGTTGATGCCGATGAAGAGGGAAAGGGCCCCCCTCTTATCCCCCGAGGGGGAAGTTGTGGAATGTGGAATGTGGAGTGTGGAATGAGATTTGCTGGCAGCTTGAGAATCCTCGTTGCTCGAATCTCCCCTCCCTACGGGGGAGGGGGCGGGGGAGAGGCTTTTCTCCTCTAGTTTTATCGGATACGGAATAAACGTGGTTTTCTCAGGGAAGTGGGGCTGGTAGCACACCTGGTATTCGTAGAGTCCTGTGACGATGGCATCGCAATCTTCGGCTATGAAGCGGTTGAGTTCTTCCTTCTTGGTGCCCAGCCAATCGCGGCGTTCACGTAGTGCATCCTCGTCGGTGCGCAGTTTGTCGCCGATGTTGAAGTCGCTATATCGCAGAGGCTTTTCGTTGCAGCAGGTGGACACCCAATAGTAGTCCATGCCGAATCCTCCCATCACCATCTTGCCGTTGTGGCGGCGCAGGTAGCGGTAGATGGGGAAGATGCGCTCAGCCTTGATCTCGAGGAACATGGGGTTGATGAGTTGCACAACATCGTAGCCTCGCAGGCGGGGCAGAAGGCTGTAGAGGCGAGCCATGTAGCGGATGCCACCCCATTTGCCGGGTGTGCGCACGAGGTTGATGTCGCGCGGGTAGTCTTTCCAGAAGTCGCCATTGGAGAGCACGGTGACCTGGTGTCCCAACTTGCGGAGCCCTTCGGCGAGCGTCCAATGCACGTTGCTGTATTCGCCTAATAACAATATTTTCATTTGACAATTAATCTTTGCTTATACTTTCCCCGCTACGCGACAGCGACCGTTGGTTTCCTGCGGCCAGCGACCATTGGTTCATCTTTCATTTTTCATTTTTCATTTTTCATCCTTTCAGTCGTGGAAGTGTGTGGCAGAGGATTTTTCTGCCTGTTTTGGTTTGTGTCATCATGCGGAAGTATTTGTACTTCTTGGTGTAGTCGCGTTGTGGCAACGGGAAGAGTCCTTCGGCATAGAGTTGGTCGATGTATTGCTCCACTTTCTCGGGGTTTCGCGTCATGGTGATGGCGTTGTAGATGAAGTCCATGGTGAGTTGTGCAACACGGCGTTTCAGGGCTTCGCGTTCAGCCGTGGGCAGGGTGTCGGAGATTTTGTTGAGATGCAGGATGACTGTCAGGTTGTCGTCGAGTCGTTTCCTGATGTTCTCCTCATCTTTCTGGTGTGTGGCCGACGAGGGGTGCTGGCGATAGAAGTAGGCCTTGGCGTCGGTGGTGTAGAGGGTGTCGGCCCGCAGAATCAGCTGTGGGGTGAACTCCTCATCTTCTCCATAGGTGATGCCTCGGGTGAAGGTGAGGTTGGCTGCTGCCGACTTCTTGAAGAGGTAGGTGCAAATGGAGCCATGCACATTGTTCTTCAGCAGATATTGGCAGCCTTCGGTGGGCCCTGTGGCTGTGATGTCGGATGGTGAGTCGTTGTCGTTGGTGGTCAGTTCGAAGGCGATGGCATCGGGCGAATGTTTTCCCACGATGTCCAGGCAATGCTTGTATGCGGCAGGCATCAGATGGTCGTCGCCATCGATGAACTGTATGTATTGTCCTGTTGCCGCCCTTAGTCCTGTGTTTCGTGCCTCGCTGATGCCTTGGTTTTGCTGGCGGATGTAGACAATCTCATCGGCCAGGGAACCGAGATGGGGCAGGGGACTGCTGTGGCTGCCATCGTCGATGAGCAAGATTTCCCGCAGCTCGTTGTCGAGGTTCAGGGCCAGCACGCTCTCTATGCACGCTTTCAGCATGGAGGGCTGAATGTTGTAGGCGGTGATGATGAAACTTATTTTCTCCATATCATGAGGGAATGAAGTGCTTTGTTCAGCCGGCAGAGGTTCTTGAGTCCGATGATGCCCAGCAGTCGTATTTTGATGTTTTTGCCATCTGTGGTGGTGTCGACAAGAGGCTTGCGTGGCATGGGCAACGAGGGGACAGAGCCTGTGGCTTCATACACGTCGAGCGCAATGTTCAGAATGTGGGCATAGTATTCGTAGTCTATGGGCAGCAGCCGGCCTCCGTTGGAGAGGATGGAGAGGTGGGCGTCGAGCAGATCTGACAACGCTTTCCCATCGGCACACTCGGTGATTCCCTGCGGGTTGTAGCGATAGATGTAGAGCCCATAGGGGGTGGTCGCCACCACGTGGCAATGCTCCAACAGCCGAGGCAACGTGAAGACATCCTCGAACTTGCGGCCGTAGGGGAACGAAACCTTGTCGAACAGTTGCCGGCGATAGATTTTGTTGCAGGCGTAGGTGTGCTGGTAGGCTTTCGTTTTGTACCAATAAGTCCTCATATCCTTATATTCGCGAAAAGAGAAGCCCAGATGGCGTTGCTTGGTAAGGTGCCCTTTGTGTTCGATGATGGGATATTCAAGGATGTCGTATTCGGGATGTTGGTCAAGGAGGTCCATCAGCTGGGCGAGTGTATGGTCGTAGGACAAATTGTCATCGCTGTCGACAAAGGTGATGTACTCGCCTGTTGCCTGGTAGATGCCATAATTTCGTGCATCGCTGAGTCCGCCATTCCTTTTGTGGATGACCTCTATGCGCGGGTCTCTCTCTGCCCACTCGTCGCACATCTGAGGGCAGTCGTCAGGTGAGCCGTCATCGACAAGGATGACCTGAATGTCGCGGAAAGACTGGCTGATGACGCTTTCCACGCACCGGTCCAAAGTCCTTTCCACACGATAGACGGGTATGACAATCGAGAGTTTCATACGGCAAAGATAGAAATAAAAACCGAAAACGCGTGTATGGCGTGAACGAAAACACATTTAAGTAGCATTTTTTATAATATTATTAAATATTTTTCGTTGTATAAACGGACATGAAAAAAGAAGAGCGACAGGATAGCTATTCGCATATTCTGAAATATACAGGACTCTTTGGCGGCGTGCAAGGTCTCAACATTTTGGTGGGAATTGTGCGCACCAAGTTTGTTGCCCTGTTGCTCGGCCCCGAGGGAATGGGACTTTTGGCCTTGTTCAACTCCACCATCAAGCTGGTGAGCGAGTCCACCAATCTGGGATTGCCCGTGAGTGCTGTGCGTGAGATTTCGGACGCTTACGAGAATGGCGACCAAGAAAGGCTCAACCACACGGTGAAGCTCATCCGTTCGTGGAGTGTCATCACGGCTTTGCTGGGCATGTTGCTGTGTCTGCTGCTGAGCCCTTGGTTGGACAGATGGTCGTTCGACTGGGGAAACCACACGCTCCACTATGCCATGCTTTCGCCCATTATCGCCCTGATGGCTGTTACGGGTGGAGAGCTGGCTGTGCTGAAAGGTGTGCGCCAGTTGCATCATTTGGCAGCCTTGTCGGTTTACAACATGCTGGCTTCGCTGGTGATTACCGTTCCCCTGATTTACCTGTGGGGCGAGCGCGCCATCATCCCCTCACTGTTTTTCGTCGCCTTGGTGCAGATGTTGCTCACCATCTATTGTTCTTACCGCCAGTTCCCCTTGCACATCTCGTTTGCCCGTCCGCTCTTGGGCGAGGGTGTGAGCATGGTGAAGCTGGGTGTGGCGTTTGTGGTGGCAGGAATTTTCGGCAGTGGTGTCGACTTCATTGTGCGTTCCTACCTGAACAATGCCGGTTCGCTGGATATTGTGGGCATGTTCAACGCCGGATACATGATGACGATGACCTATGGTGGATTGGTGTTCTCGGCTATGGAAACCGACTACTTCCCACGCCTTTCGGCAGTCAACGAACTAGGGGCGCGTCTGAATGAGACGGTGAACAAGCAGATAGAAGTGTCCATCCTGTTGCTGTCGCCCATGCTGATGGCGTTCATGGTGGGGCTTCCCATTCTTGTGCCGCTGCTCTACAGCAAGGCTTTCATGGGCGTTGTGGGAATGGCTCAGGTGCTGGTGTTTGCCATGTTTATCCGCGCCATCACGCTTCCCATCGAGTATCTGCCGCTTGCCAGGGGTGACTCAGGTTCGTTCCTGCTCATGGAGACGCTCTACGACATCATGGTGGTGGGCTTGGTGATAGCTTGTTTCCGCCTGTGGGGACTCACCGGAACGGGTGTGGCCTTGGTGGTGGCAGGTGTGATGAACCTCTGCATGGTGCTCATCTACATGCGCTATAAATATAATTATGTGTTGTCGGGCACTGTGGTCAAGTATGCCCTCATGCATCTGCCTTTGCTGGCAGGTGCCTATCTGGCCACTTGTCTGGAGGTGAATTGGATGTATTGGGTGGCAGGAATGCTGCTTGTTGTGTTGAGCCTGTGCATATCGTTGCAAGTACTCCACACGAAAGCCCGTTTGTGGGATTCGCTGAAAAAGAAATGGAGGGAGCGATGGCAACGGTAACAATTCTCATTGCTGTCTATAATGCCGAACAGTTTCTGCATCAATGTCTGGACTCGTTGAAGGAACAGTCTTTTGACGACTTCCAAGCCATTTGTGTGGACGACGCTTCTACCGACGGCTCCTTGTCCATACTCCGCTCTTATGCCGCAACAGATTCACGGTTTGAGGTCATCTCCTTAGAAGAGAATGTAGGTCAGGCACGGGCACGTAACATTGCTCTTGAAAGGGCTAAGGGTGAATACACTTGTTTTCTTGACAGCGACGACTGGCTTTCACCTGATGCCTTGCAATCAGCTATGGATGTTTTCCGTGCTAACGAAGAGTTGGATTGTGTGTTGTTTGATGTGCTATTCACCGACGAACAAGGAAATGCCATCCGTCACTATCCGATGGACACCACTTTCCCGATGAAGGGTACAGATGCTTTCGAAGCCTCGCTGACGTGGAAGATTCATGGTGTCTACATGACCCGCACATCCATCCACCAACGCTTTCCTTATGATGACAGCTCACGTTCGTATAGTGACGACAACACCACTCGTCTGCATTATCTCTCCTCGCGTGGAGTTGGGCGTTGTGACGGAGTTTATCACTATCGCCAGCATGATGGGTCGACCACACATCAGGTGAGTGTGCGGAGGTTTGATTATCTGCGGGCCAACAAGAGCATGAAAAGCCAGTTGGTGGAGTTGGGGGTGGACAACCGCATTCTGGACATTTATGAAAATGTGCGTTGGCTGAATGTCATCGACTTGTATATGTTCTATTTCAACAACCGACGGGCGTTGGGCCGTGAGGATGCTGCCACTGGGTTGGCTGAAATCAAGAAGGCGTGGGCCGATATCGAGGTGAAAAGACTCACCTTCCGCAATCGTTACAAGTTCGGATATTGCCCCATTCGCTTCTCGTGGAGGCTTTTCAGATGGCAAGAAGAATTGTATTTTGCGTTGCGAAGCATAAAAAATCGCTTTTGAAAGTTGTTTTTTAAAGATTATTTCGTAATTTTGCGAAATAAACCCACAACGTTCGACTGATTATGACTTTGATAATTGTTGCCATACTGCTTTTTTCTTATCTGTTGATTGCAACAGAGAATGTCACAAACGTGAACAAGGCTGCTACGGCGGTTTTTGCGGGAACGTTGGCGTGGATATTGTATATTGCCTATGGTGCTGACTATGTCACACAGTTCCATCCTGACGAATATGCAGCCTATATGAACGGAGCGGCAACGAGCAGCGCAACAGTCAAAGAGTTCATAGCACAGAATGTTTTCTTGAAGTATGTGGGTCGTGCTTCTGAGATTGTGACCTTCCTGCTGGCTACCATGACCATCGTGGAAGTGCTGGCCAACAATGGATGCTTTGATTTCGTGATGCATCTGCTCAAGACACGCAACAGTCGCAGAATGTTGTGGATGATGGCGTTGGTGACATTCCTCATCTCCATCAACCTTGATAACCTTTCCACAACAGTCATGATGCTCACCATCATGCACAAGGTGATTGGTAACCGAAGGCAGCGCATGATTTACGGCTCTGCCATCGTGATTGCCGCCAACTGTGGTGGAGCGTTGACGGTTATTGGCGACCCTGCGGGACTTCTTCTGTGGACGCAAGAATCGGTGACAGCCACCAATTTCTCGATGACCTTGCTCGTTCCGTGTCTCATTGCGTGGCTGTTGCCCACATGGTGGATTGGACGTCTGTTGCCCGAGCGTTGTGACACCGAGTGGATCAGGATGCCCTATCGTGGTGATGACACCCGCCTGAATGTGTGGCAACGTCTGCTGATGCTCTTTGTTGGCATTGGTGGTTTGTGGTTCATTCCATCGTTCCATAGCATCACAAAACTCAGTCCCTTCATTGGAGCACTCTGCGTGTTGGCAGTGTTGTGGATTGTGAACGAGATATTCAACCATCGGCTTTACAATTCCGACCAGCTCTTGCGGCGGAAGGTTCCCGGTGCCATGCAATATGGTGTGTTGCAGATGATGTTCTTTGTGATGGGCATGATGCTGCTGATGGGAGTTGTGCGAGAGACGGGAGTTGTGGATTGGTTCGTGCAGCAGAGTGGTGTGTATATCAAGGATACGTGGCTGATGGGACTTGTGGCAGGCTGCGTGAGTGCCGTGTTGGACAATTTTGCCACAGCTATTACCTTCTTCGAGTTGGCTGACCATGTGGAGTTGAACGGCATTTACTGGAAGATTATAGCCTTTGCATCCGGTGTGGGTGGCAACATCCTGTGTGTGGGTTCGCTTAGTGGCATTGCCTTGATGAAGCTTGAACGCATGCATGTGGGGTGGTATTTCCGCAATGTGGGATGGAAGTCGCTCGTGGGTATGTTGATTGGACTTGCCGCCATGTTTGTGATGAACATGTAACAGACTCGCAATAAAGAGAAAAACTCATCAATTCGATACTCAATCAAAAAAACTTAAAACTCAATACATATGGCAAAGATAAAGACGATAGGAGTGTTGACCTCGGGAGGTGATGCTCCGGGAATGAATGCAGCTATTCGTGCCGTTACACGTGCAGGCATCTGTAACGGATTCAACATCAAGGGAATCTATCGTGGCTACGACGGCCTTATCAATGGAGAAATCAGGGATTTCACCACCGAGAATGTGAGTGGCATTATCATGTCGGGAGGTACCATCCTGAAGACGGCACGCTCGAAAGAGTTCATGACGATGGAGGGAATGAAGAAAGCTTACGAAAACATGCAGAAGCACGACATGCAGGCACTCATCGTGATTGGTGGAAACGGCTCGCTGACAGGTGCCATGAATTTCGCCCGTGAGTTTGACGTCTGCTGCATTGGCTTGCCTGGTACCATCGATAACGACCTCTATGGCACCGACTCCACCATTGGCTATGACACCACGATGAACACCATCATGGATTGTGTGGACCGCATCCGTGACACCGCACAAAGCCACGAGCGCATCTTCTTTGTTGAGGTGATGGGACGTGATGCGGGATTCCTTGCTCAGAACTCGGCTATTGCCAGCGGAGCAGAAGCAGCCATCATTCCCGAAGACTCCACCGACGTCGACCAGTTGGCACGTTTCATGGAACGTGGTATCCGCAAGTCTAAGAAGTCGTGTATTGTCATCGTATCCGAGAGTCCCAAGTGTGGTGCCCTCTATTATGCCGACCGCGTGAAGAAAGAGTTCCCCGAATATGATGTGCGGGTGTCTATCCTTGGTCATCTGCAACGTGGTGGACGTCCGACAGCTCACGACCGTATCCTGGCTTCTCGCACAGGTGTGGGTGCCATCGAGGCTATCCTTCAAGGACAACGCAATGTGATGGTGGGAGTGAGAAACAACGAAGTGGTTTACGTTCCGCTGTCTGAGGCTATCCGAAGCGACAAGCCATTCGATAGAAAACTCATCAAGGTTCTTGATGAACTCAGCATCTGATATCGGTGCAACAGGCTTATCTCTTTGATCGGATAAGCTGTTAATACTCAACTGTATATAAAAAACGGCTTAATGAAAAATATAAGCAAGGTGTTAACCTTATTGGGCGTGGTGATGTTTTCTTTTCCCGTGTGTGCATGGGGGGAAGATGTCACCGCCACGTTCGTTAATATTGAGATGAATAGTGGGGCGGTGGAATCGGTAATGCTTTCCAATGCTGCTGATTTCATAGGCCCCAGTATCAATCGTGGCGAACGCAAAATCTTAGTGAACGGACAGGCATTCTCGTCAGACGATGTGGTAGCCATCACGTTTGAAAAACGCATTGTAGACGGGATTGAAGACGTGCAGTTGACAAACGATGAAAGGCAGACACCCGAAGGTGTTTTCGACTTGCAAGGCAGACGTGTGCGGGATGCTTCGGATGGTCTTTTGTTGAACCATTCAATGCTTCCGAAGGGCATATATGTGGTAAATGGCAAGAAGATAGTGGTGAAATGACGGAGGATAATAATATGAGAAGAACACTCTTGTTGTTGTTGGCCATGTTTGCCATCGCGGCTTCCGTCTCGGCGCAAGACACCATTTGGGTGAAATACACCGACCGTTTTAAGCCCAATCGCGTGTTGAGTGTAAAGTCGTATGAGAGTTTGGAGTTCAGGTTGGGCGACAATAGTGACACGCCTGTGCTGAGGCTTTATAGCCCTTCGCTCGACAATGGCCACATGGACTTGTCGTTATCGGTCGTCATGGGTGGCGACAATTTCCCGGGTAGCATTGTGTTGAAAGACCCGGGAAGAATCCTTTGGAAGCCCAGTACCTACAGTGGAAACAATTATTTGTCGAACATTTCTCGATGGAGTTTCCAACGTAGTATGGAGAGTGAGCATTTCGTGGTGTTTTGGGAAAAAGGTTTTGGAGACGACCCAACCAAAGCCCCAAGTAATTATCGCTTCAATCCGGCAACTGTTCTGCGTCAGGCAGAAAACATCTGGCGCGTGTATGTGGATGAGTTGGGATTCATCAAGGGAAAGTCAACCACAAACACTTACAAGATTCAACTCTATGTGTTATATCAAACCGAATGGCGAGCTGATGCGTCAGGCGTGGATAACAAGACCGGTATAGGCCACATGAACCCTGATGCCTTGAATGCTCGCGGCGGTCATACTGTGGCGCATGAGGTGGGACACACATTCCAATATCTTGTTTCTGCCGACCTCGGACAGTCTCACGGCTACAACTACGGCTATGGTGAAAATGCGTCAGGAGGCAATGGATGGTGGGAAAGTTGTGCCAATTGGCAAGCCTATAAAGTCTATCCTGAACGGCAATTCACCGATGGCGAGTATTTTGAAGGTCATCTTCCTTTGTGCCATTTGAACTTGATGCACGAGGATTGGCGCTATCAGAATTGTTTCGTGCAAGACTACTGGTGCATGAAGCACGGAAAGGATTTCATCGGTCGCATGTGGCGTGAATCAATAAAGCCAGAAGATCCTGTGCAGACCTATAAGCGATTGAACAAACTGTCGCAAGAGGAACTAAACGATGAGTTCTATGAAGGTTTCGCACGTATGGCCACATGGGACATCGATGGCGTTCGTGAGGCAGCCAAACATCGCATAGGCCAACATCAAAGCCATCTGACAAAGATTTCGGAACAACCTTCCGTATGGCGTGTGGATGCGGCTTATTGCCCGCAAAACTATGGCTACAACATCATCAACCTGAATCCCGTTTCGGCTGGAACCTCGCTCAAGGCCCATTTCAAAGGGATTGCTGGCGAAAAGGGCTATCGTGCTATCAATGTCGACAAAGCTGGTTGGCGATATGGATTTGTGGCCTATACGGTGGATGGGAATACCATCTACGGTCCTGTGGGACGCGACAAGGAAGGAACTGCCGAGTTGGAAGTGCCCGTAGATTGCCAGAAGGTTTTCTTCGTGGTGATGGGAGCACCAACCGAATATTGGCGCCATCCTTGGGATGACAACAGTTCCAACGACGAGCAATGGCCCTATGAGGTGCAGTTCGAAGGGACGGGAATGTATGGCGACTTTGCTGAGTATCCCTCTGACTATCAGCGTAAAGACACTACCGTATACATCAATGCCGAACTGGAATATAGCAGCAATTCATACAGCAGCGTGCGTGTGCAATATGATATGGCTGCCGTCAGCCAGGCACTTGGACTGAGCACGGCACAGATGAAGAGCGTGGGGCGTACAGCGTCGTCTAACCCGCGATTTGTGGGTATCAGCGCCAATGGAGCGATAACCACAGGAACAACAACCTCAACCAGTTCGAACACCTGCTATGGACATTGGTTCAACAATGACGGCAATGTTTGCGGATATGATTCCAGCGCCCGCATATATGCCGAGTTCTATCCCGACCAATATGGATGCTATGTAGGCCAATATCCCGGCCGGCTTGTGCGCGGGAAAACATATGTGGTCCGTCAAGCCATCCAATATATGGTTGGAGGACACAGATATACCGCTACGATGGTTGTGAATCTGAAGGTGAAATAATTGCATGAATTGTTTGGCGGTAATGAAAAAATTGATTATCTTTGCCTTCTGAATATTTGGAATTCATTATATCTACTTTAAATAATTAACGCTTATGTCACAAATCAATGGACGCATCTCGCAGATTATCGGCCCTGTTATCGACGTATATTTCGATACGAAGGGATTGGATGCTGAAAAGGTGTTGCCCAGGATTTACGATGCATTGAAAGTGAAGCGTCCCAATGGTCAGAATTTGATTATTGAAGTCCAGCAGCACATCGGTGAAGACACGGTGCGCTGTGTGGCTATGGACAACACTGACGGTTTGCAGCGTGATCTGGAGGTGATACCTATGGGACAGCCAATAACGATGCCTGCAGGTGACCAAATCAAGGGTCGAATGTTGAACGTGATTGGTCAACCTATCGACGGTATGAATGAGCTCGATATGAAAGGCTCTTATCCCATCCACCGCGATGCTCCCAGTTTCGAAGAACTTTCCACACGAAAGGAAGTGCTTTCAACGGGCATTAAGGTGATTGACTTGCTGGAACCCTACATGAAAGGCGGAAAAATTGGCCTTTTCGGTGGTGCTGGTGTGGGTAAGACGGTGCTTATCATGGAGCTTATCAACAACATTGCCAAGGGACACAACGGATTCTCGGTCTTCGCTGGAGTGGGAGAGCGTACCCGTGAGGGTAACGACCTCATTCGTGAGATGATTGAGAGTGGTGTTGTGCGCTATGGTGAGAAGTTCAAACAGGCAATGGATGAAGGCAAGTGGGACCTCTCGCTTGTTGATCCTGAAGAACTGAAGAAGAGCCAAGCCACGCTGGTGTATGGACAGATGAATGAGCCTCCAGGCGCTCGTGCCTCGGTTGCCCTCTCGGGACTGACCGTCGCAGAGACTTTCCGCGACAATGGTGGCAAGGATGGCGCAGCTGCCGACATCTTGTTCTTCATCGACAACATCTTCCGTTTCACTCAGGCAGGTTCTGAGGTGTCGGCTCTGCTGGGTCGTATGCCGTCTGCCGTGGGTTATCAGCCTACTTTGGCATCTGAAATGGGTGTCATGCAGGAGCGCATCACTTCAACGAAGAAGGGTTCTATCACCTCTGTGCAGGCCGTTTATGTGCCCGCCGACGACTTGACCGACCCTGCACCTGCAACAACGTTCACCCACTTGGATGCAACAACGGTGTTGTCGCGTAAGATTGCTGAGTTGGGTATCTATCCTGCAGTCGACCCGCTGGGTTCAACATCGCGTATCCTCGACCCGCTGATTGTGGGTAAAGAGCATTACGATTGCGCCCAACGCGTGATTCAGATTCTGCAACGATACAACGAGCTTCAGGACATCATCGCCATCCTGGGTATGGATGAGTTGTCCGACGAGGATAAGTTGACAGTGAATCGTGCCCGTCGAGTGCAACGTTTCCTTTCACAGCCATTCTCTGTGGCAGAGCAGTTCACAGGTCTGCCAGGTGTGATGGTCAGCATCGAAGACACCATCAAGGGCTTCAACGCCATCTTGGACGGAGAGGTTGACAACCTGCCCGAGCAGGCATTCCTCAACGTTGGTACCATCGACGATGCAATAGAGAAGGGAAGACGGCTGATGGAGGCTGCAAAAGGTTAATCTCTAATTTTCAGATGTTTTAGTCTGGAAGAAAAAAACTGAAGTTATGAGCTTGAAACTTAAAATCGTTTCTCCGGAAAAGGTGGAGTTTGAAGGTGATGTTGAAAGCGTGTTGGTTCCAGGAAGTCTCGGCCAGTTCGAGATTCTGAACGACCATGCTCCCATCATCTCGTTGCTCGACAAGGGGAAAGTGGAATACGCCACCCACGAAGGAAAAGCCCAATTGATGATTCTGGGCGGATTCGTGACGGTGAAGAAGAATGAAGTGTCGCTTTGTGTGGAAGTGAAAGAAGAGCAAGGCGAGTAAGTTAGGGCTGTGTTGCCTTGAGAGTGCTTAACGAATGGAAGCAAAAGAGATAGATGCAATCGGGCACAAATACTACAAACTGAGTTTGTGGATAATAGCGGGGCTCACGTTGTTGATGCTTCTGCTTCTCGGAGGTTCTCCCTATTGGAATTCTTCGGTGCTTAATGCCATTCTCATCAGCGCTGCGTTCTCTTTTCTCACCAGCATTGCCTACGAGGCTTCCTGGAAGGGGATTGCAAAGAGTTCGCCTGCTTCGCTCACGAAGTTCTATCTTGCCGCTCCCGCCTTGCGGATGATGGCCGCCGTATTGTTGGTGTTGGTTTACTTCATCGTGAACCGTTCAGCGACAAACGTTGATGGAACTCCCGCCATTCGTGGCATGATGCTGAAGTTCACATTCATTTTTCTTGCATACTACATCGCTCTGCTGGTGTTGGATTGCGTGTATTTTGCAAAAGTTGAAAAGCGTAATAAACTATAATAAACGACAGATATGAAAAATCTCAGACATCTGCTCTTGTTGCTCTTGTTGCTTGTTGTTTCTGCCCCCATGAGTGCGCAGGAAGAGAAGCCGCAAGTCGACGTGAAGAGCATCTTGTGGGGACATATCAAAGACTCTTACGAGTGGCATGTGACAAACATAGGCGACAAGCCCATTGTCATCCATCTGCCTGTTATCGTGAAGACCTCCAACGGCTGGTATTTCGGATGTTCCAGCGACTTCGAGGAGGGTCATCACGGTGGGGGAGAGGCACATGCTGAAGGAGCGGCTCCTGTCTATCGGAAAGGCCCCGAGGGCACCAATCTGTGCATTGCCACAAGCGGACCTTACGAGAACAAGATTGTGGAGCTGATGCCCGATGGAACCGAGCGACGTCCGTTCGATTTGTCTATCACGAAGACGGTTGTGTTCCTTTTTGTTGTGGCCATTGTCCTTCTGCTGTGCGTATTGCTTCCTGCACGCTGGTGTAAGAAGCACAAGGTGGACGATCCTGCCCCCAAAGGCTTCACGGGCTTTATGCACATGTTCATCATGTATATATACAATGATGTCATCAAGAGCATTCTTGGAGACGAGGCGCCCAAATACGCTCCCTATCTCCTCACGTGCTTCTTCTTCATCCTGACGGCCAATGTGCTGGGTATCATCCCATTCCCGCCTTTCGGAGGCAATCTGACGGGAAACATCGCCTGCACGTTCTTCCTTGCCCTCTGCACGTTCATCGTGGTGAATGTCACGGGAACGAAGGAATATTGGAAGGAAATCTTCTGGCCCGAGGTGCCCACTTGGCTGAAGGCCTATCCTGTAGCCATCATGCCGTTCATAGAGTTCTTTGGTATCTTTACCAAGCCCTTTGCATTGATGATTCGTTTGTTTGCAAACATGATGGCCGGACACGCCATCGCCCTTTCGTTTGCCTGCATCATTTTCATCATGTGGGGCATCAATGCCTTTGCTGGCGTCTCGATGACGTTTGTCAGTGTTGCGATGAGTGTCTTCATGATGCTCCTCGAGGTTCTTGTGTGTTTCATTCAGGCGTTGGTGTTCACCATGCTGAGTGCAATATTCCTCTCGCTTGCTCATGTGAAAGAGCATGAAGCCCACGAGGCTTAACCATAAAAAGAATGAAGATTAAAAAAATTATAAACAATTAAAACTTTAAGATTATGTTATCATTATTATTAGCAGATGTTGCTATTGCAAAAATGGGTGCTGCCATCGGTGCTGGTTTGGCCGCTATTGGCGCAGGTATTGGAATTGGTAAGATTGGTGGTCAGGCTATGGACGCTATGGCCCGCCAGCCGGAGAAGATGGGCGACCTTCGCTCAAGTATGATTGTTGCCGCCGCTCTGGTTGAGGGTGTGGCTCTTTTCGGTGTGATTATCGCCGTTCTGGCAATCGTTCTTTAGTTCTTAATGGCTTGGTTTCCAAGCTGTTGAATCTTAAACCATTAACCAATAGTATATGGATTTATTAATTCCTGATAGTGGTTTGTTGTTCTGGATGGGACTTGTGTTCCTCGTTGTCTTGTTCATCCTTTGGAAATGGGGATTCCCCGTCATTGTGAACATGACCAACGAGCGTAAGGCTTTCATCGACGAGAGCTTGCGCAAGGCGCATGAGGCTAACGAGCGACTGGCCAATATCCAACGCGAAGGTGAATCCATTCTGCAAGAGGCTCGTGAAAAGCAAGCTCAGATCTTGAAAGAAGCTACCGAGACGCGAGACGCCATCGTAGAGAAGGCGCAAGGAAAAGCGCGTGAGGAAGGTGCGCGTCTGCTCTCTGAGGCTAAGGCCGAGATAGAGGCGGAGAAGCAAAACGCCATACGCGACATCCGTGCACAGGTGGCCGAGTTGAGCGTGCTGATAGCCGAAAAGGTGGTGCGCGAGAATCTTTCCGACGACAAAAAGCAGATGGATTTGATCAACCGGCTGCTGGATGAGGTTACTGGTGACAGGAAGAACGTGAATTGACAATAACGAAGAAGCACAACAAGGAGTGATATGGATTTAGGTGTGGTTTCAGTAAGATACGCGAGGGCACTTTTGAAAAGTGCTGTTGCCATGCACATCGAGTCGCAGGTGTATGCCGATATGCAAACATTGGCGGCATCTTACATCGAAGTGCCGCAATTGCGCTTCACCATTGACAATCCCATGCTCGTGAAAGAACAAAAGCAGAGCCTGCTGGAGACAGCTTGCGGAGGCAATCCCTCGGAGCTTACCAAGCGCTTTCTGCTTCTGGTGCTCGACGAGGATAGGGAAAGCACCTTGCAATTGATGGCCAATTCGTTTGTTACGCTCTACCGTCAACAGAAGAACATCACCCGTGGACGCCTTATCACTGCCACTGCCGTTTCGCCCGAAACCGAGGCGAAGATGAAGCAGATGGTGGAGACGAAGACTCAGGGAACCGTTGAGTTTCAAACCGAGGTAGACCCTGATATCATCGGTGGTTTCATCCTCGAGTACGATACGTATCGCATGGATGCGAGTGTCAAGTCGAAACTCAATTCCATTCTCACGGAACTAAAGAGATAATTGATTATAATGGAGTGAATAGGGAAGCCTCTCCCCCGACCCCTCCCCCGTAGGGAGGGGAGGGCAGCTTGGAAGTTAACGGAAAAATGATTCCTTAACCCTCCTGATAACTCCCATTAATTCCCAATTAAAAAATAAAACAATGTCAGACAAAATAAAACCAAGCGAAGTGTCAGCAGTGTTGCTCCAGCAATTGCAAGGCATCAGCGACAGCGCCAAGTTCGACGAGGTGGGAACTGTGCTCCAGGTGAGCGACGGTGTGGCCCGCATCTATGGTTTGCGCAATGCTGAGGCCAACGAGTTGCTTGAGTTCGAAAACGGCACGATGGCTATTGTGATGAACCTGGAGGAAGACAACGTGGGTTGTGTGCTGCTGGGTTCCACGTCTGGTATCAAGGAAGGGCAAGTTGTGAAGCGCACCCACCGCATTGCGTCAATCCGAGTGAACGACAACATGCTGGGACGTGTCATCAACCCTCTCGGACAAGCCATCGACGGCAAGGGCGACATCGACCTCACAGGTGCTTTCGAGATGCCACTCGACCGCAAGGCCCCGGGCGTGATCTATCGCCAGCCGGTGAAAGAGCCCCTGCAGACGGGATTGAAAGCTGTCGACTCGATGATTCCTATCGGACGCGGCCAGCGTGAGCTCATTATCGGCGACCGTCAGACGGGTAAGACTGCCATCGCCGTTGACACCATCATCAACCAGAAGAGTTTCTATGAGGCAGGAAAGCCTGTCTATTGTATCTATGTGGCCATCGGCCAAAAAGCGTCCACAGTTGCCGCTCTCGTGCAGAACCTGAAGGAGCATGGTGCCCTGCCATACACCATCATCGTCTCTGCAACAGCTGCCGATCCAGCCGCCATGCAATACTATGCACCATTCGCAGGAGCAGCCATCGGCGAATATTTCCGCGACCGTGGATTTGCCGCCCTCGTGGTCTACGACGACCTTTCCAAGCAGGCTGTGGCCTATCGTGAGGTGTCGCTCATTCTGCGCCGTCCTTCAGGCCGCGAAGCCTATCCTGGCGACGTGTTCTATCTGCACTCCCGTCTGCTCGAGCGTGCAGCCAAGATCAACGAGCAGCAGGAAGTGGCCGAACAGATGAACGACCTGCCCGAGTGCATGAAGGGACATGTGCGCGGAGGTGGCTCGCTCACAGCCCTGCCCATCATCGAGACACAGGCAGGCGACGTGTCGGCCTACATCCCCACGAATGTCATCTCCATCACCGACGGACAGATCTACCTCGAGAGCGACCTCTTCAACCAAGGATTCCGACCCGCCATCAACGTCGGTATCTCAGTGTCGCGTGTGGGTGGCTCCGCACAAATCAAGTCGATGAAGAAAGTGGCTGGAACGCTGAAAATCGACCAGGCGCAGTATCGTGAGCTCGAGGCATTCTCCAAGTTCTCCAGCGACATGGACGCCGTCACAGCTATGACACTCGATCGAGGCCGCAAGAACAACCAGCTGCTCATCCAGCCTCAATACAACCCCATGCCCGTAGGCGAGCAGGTGGCCATCCTCTATTGCGGAGTGCACGGCCTCATGCGCAATGTGCCCATCGACAAGGTTCGCGAGTGTCAGGACGCCTTCCTCGAGAAAGTGCGCACCACGCATCCCGAAATCATCGAGACCCTGGGAAGCGGCAAAATCGACGACGATACGTCGAAAGCCATTGAGGCCGTGATGGAAGACATCGCAGGAACATATAATTAATTGACGATTTGACGATTTCACGATTTTTGCCTATAGGCCCTCGTGCAGATGGCAGTTGTGAAACAGTAAATGGTAAAATAGTCAAATGAAACTATGCCTAGTCTGAAAGAAATCAAAGGCCGAATAGCTTCTGTCAACAGCACCCGTAAAATCACGAGTGCCATGAAGATGGTGGCATCGTCCAAGCTGCACCACGCCCAGCAGATGATCGAGAACATGCTCCCCTACGAGACCATGCTCGAGCACATCCTCAAGACGTTCCTTGCCAGCGAAGCCGACGCCTCCACCGTCTTCAGCCAGGAGCGGCCCGTGAAGCGCGTGGCACTCATCGTCTACAGCTCCAACAGCTCACTCTGCGGAGGTTTCAACTCCAATGTCATCAAGATGATGCAGCAAGCTATGGACGAATACGCCCACCTGGGAAAAGACAACATCGAAATCTATCCCATAGGGCGCAAAGTGGCCGAAAAAGCCTCCAAGCTCGGATATCCCGTAGCAGGCGACTTCACAGCCTTGGCCGACAAGCCCAACGTGCAAGACTGCATCCGGATAGCTATGGAACTGGGGAAGAAGTTTGTAGATGGAGAAATCGACCGCGTTGAAATGTTCTACCATCACTTCAAGAGCGCAGGCTCACAAGTGCTCACCCGCAAGACATTCCTGCCCATCGACATCAGCGACGAGCTGGCACGCGACAAAGAGCGCGACCTCTCGTCAAGCATCGTCACCAAAGAGGCTCAGGAATACCTCAAGCGGCGCGAGCGCGAGCGCGATGCCCAACGCGAACAGGAGAACGTGAAGCCTCTGAACGACAACTTCATCGTGGAGCCCGACATGCAAACCGTGCTCAGCCACCTCATCCCCAAGCTCGCACACCTGATGCTCTACACTGCACTGCTCGACAGCAACGCCTCGGAACATGCCGCCCGCATGGTAGCCATGCAGACAGCCACCGACAACGCTGATGAGCTCTTGCGCGAACTCAATCTGCAGTACAACAAGTCGCGTCAGCAAGCCATCACAAGCGAGCTGCTCGACATCGTTGGAGGCAGCGTCAATAACTAAATCTGTTTTCTGGGAAGACTTGCATCCCCAGGTGCGCCGACATTCCTTTGCGGCACATCGGGGGTGTGAGCCTTTTTTTGTGCCCATTGACATAGCAGTTGACCTATGTTGCCGATTTAGTTGTTTTTACGTTGCAAAGTTAGCCCGCGCTTGCAGAACCCCACAAATTGTCTTTCGATGTTTCAAAGAGCGCTTGGTCTTGCCGCAGGTTCTCTACTCAGAGGCCTGGCGCGCGGTACCCTCTTCGGGGGGCGGAGGGAAAGGATACTGGGTCTTTTCTTTCACAAGAAGCGGCCTTTAAGGCCCTCATAAGTGGCTTTTGACAGGTGGTGAAGCCCTCTTTATCCTCTATTTCCTTCTCAGGAGTTGGGGGGCTGGGAGTTGGGGAGCGAAACTAGTTCAGAGTTCATAATTCATAGTTCATAGTTCATAGTTAAAGTGTTTTTGCCTGCGCGCTTGGCAATCCTCCTCTCTCGAACCTCTTTTACCTTTTTCACACCTTACCCCTTTACCTTTTTACTTTTTTACCTTTTTACCTTTAGGGCTTCGCCCGCCTGTTCCTCCATTTCCCGTGCATTTGGCTTCTGATTCTTCTGCTCCTTCAGTTTCCTTTACTTCCTCTATCTTCCACTTGCAATTGAAGTGCAAGACGAAAGGATACGGGTAGGCGCTTCAGCGGGAATCCATGCAGAACCGAGCTCGCTCGAGCTATGCTGAGCCGCAGCCTTCAATCGCTGTGCATCTTCAAATGCACAGCAAAGATAGTGAAAAATTATCATACCTCCAAATCCGTTGGTAATAATTCTTTACATTACAGGCGCGTGGCTGCGTTCTGTTATTCAGAATGCTAGATTCTTTTGATTCCACTATCAAACACATTGTCTTGTACTGAAATAGGTTGACTCCCATGCAGCCTTAAATGTTAAATTATTAAATTCATTTAAGTAAAATGGGAAACAAGAAATTCAGTCGCG